>CAMDDZ010000006.1 GCA_945893145.1 Rhodoplanes serenus
CTCGCAGAACGCAAACGCATCAAACATGCAACTATCGCAAACCGCCGCTTGCAGCACCGACTGCAGGCCGCCTAAACTCTAACCCTGATGAGCCAGAGCCTCTCTTCTCGAAACGCCTGATCAGTCTCAAATTGCCTGACGACGGACAAACAACCGTAAACCGCTGATCAAACCAACCCAGTCAATCACGTGCGTCAACGGACTCCATACTTAGCGTACTCTTCGGCAACCTTTGGGTTGATTGATTTTGCAGCAGCAATGTCTTCGTTGCCTCGGCCAACGTCACCCAATCTGAGCCTGGCGACCCCGCGTCCGTACAAGGAATTCGATTTCTTTGGTTCCAATCGAAGTGCGGCATCGAAGTCTGTAATCGCGAGGTCAAGCTTGCCCAACTTCAAATAAGTAAACCCCCGGCTATCAAGGGACGAATGAGAGTTGGGATTGAGGCGCAGAGACTCCGAACAATCCACGAGAGCAGTCTGCAAGTTTCCTGCAATTGCGTGCACGTAGCATCGATTGTTATAAGCCTCGGCGAGGCCGGGCTTCGTGAGACGGCCCGAAGCAATCAACCGTGTGCAAGCAGCAATGGCAACGTCACCGAATTCTTGCCTACAGATTTGCAAATCGTTTTGAGTTGCCTGCGCCCTGACTTGGTCAACTAGACCCAGCAAAAAAATGCCGAGCATGATCATCATTGACAAGCCAACTAACTTTCGTCTCATTTTTTCCTCCAGAAATTTCTCAAATGTCTCAGAGTCAAGCGAGATTTATCGACTAGAGAAACGGTAACCTGAAATCTGCAGGTAGTCGATATCATGCGAGCGTGCGAAACGTCTGGAGCTGGCACTTCTCGGACATACGATTTTCGTCCGCAATTGGAACAACAACGGACGCGGTTTTAGTGGCCGCGCTGGCGCGTTCAGAAACCCTTCACGGCTTCGCGCACATGCTCGACCTCGGGCGGCGAGGCAAAGCAGTGGCCGACGAGCTTGCGCCACTCCTGGAAATCGGCCGAGCCGCGAAAATCGACGGTGTGGTTCTCCACCGTCGCCCATTTCACGAACAGCCGGTAGCGGCCGGGCTTCTCGATGCCGCGCTGTAGCTCCATGCCGGTGCAGCCCTTGGCGCGCTTGAACAACGGCGCGGCCTTGGCGACGCCGGCCTCGAATTCGGCTTCAAGGCCCGGCTTCACGTCGATCTGTGCGATTTCCAGAACCATATCCTGTCTCCTAATGCGGCGAGCCGCCTCAGTTGCCGCGCATACCTTTAGTTTCTAGCATGGCGCAAATTCATCCAAGGAGAATCCTATGACCAGTTCGGATCGCACCAAGGGCGTGCCGTCGCGCCGCCGCGTCATCAAGGGCGCGCTCGCCGCAGGCCTCGCGGCGCCGTTCGTGCTGCGCATCAGCCCGGCGCTGGCGGCCTATCCGGACCATCCAATCAAGATCGTGGTCGCGAATACGCCCGGCGGTCCGTCCGACATCACCGCCCGCATGATGGCGGGCTGGATGCAGGAGGTGATGGGCGGCTCGGTGTTCGTGGAAAACCGCGGCGGCGCCGGCGGCAACATCGGCTACGGCTATGCGGCACGTTCGGAGCCCGACGGCCACACCATCCTGCTCACCACCAGCGCCTATGTGGTGAACCCGAGCCTCTACAAGTCGATTCCGTATGACCCATTCAAGGATTTCGTGCCGATCTGCGAGCCGGTGGTGACCCCGCACGTGTTTGCAGTGAAGGCCGATCTGCCGGCGAAGACCATGAAGGAGTTCGTCGCACTGGTGAAGGCGAACCCCGACAAGTTCAACGTGTCCACGCCGCCGATTGGCACCACGCCGCAACTCCAGGCCGAGGTGCTCAAGCTGCGCGAAGGCATTCAGAAGATGGCGACGGTCGTGTTCAACGGTGGCGGCGACGCCGTGAAGGCCGTGCTCGCCGGCACGGTGCAGCTGAACTCCGGCACGCTTGCACCGGCGCTGCCGCAAATTCAGGCCGGGACCTTGAAGGCGCTGGCGCAAACCGGGCCGTCGCGTTTTGTCGGCCTGCCCGATGTGCCGACCATGACGGAACAGGGCTACAAGGATTTCGTGTTCGACACCTACTGCGCCTTGCTGGCGCCCGCCAAGGTGCCGCACGAGATCGTCGCCAAGCTCGAAAAGGTCTGTCTGGACATTCTGGCCAAGCCCGAGAACAAGCAGAAGCTGATCACGGCCGGCTTCGACGTCACCGCCAAGGACGCCAAGGGCCACGCCGAGCGCATCGCCACGGAAATCCCGAAGTTCAAGAAGATCATCGCGGACGCGGGTATCCCGCAGCTTTGACAACCGCGCCGGTTCCGCTGGTTTCGGCGGGTCGCACGCGTTCGGCGCGCATTCGGTGCGCATTCGGCGCGCGTTCGGTGCGCAAGAGCAATATTTCTGCCGTTGTGTATGCCGGGGATGAACTGCGGCGCGCCTTGACCGGGCGTGCCCGCGCTTCGAATGGTTGCTCCAGACATTGGAATCAGTGACCGGAGGAACAATATGGCCACCGCCGCCGCCGAGAAGGACGACCAGCCCGCTGCCCGTTTCGGCAAGGATCAGCTCAAGGCCATCGTCGAGCGCGTGGAGCGGCTCGAAGAAGAAAAGAAGGCGATCGCGGACGATATCCGCGACGTCTATGCCGAGGCCAAGGCCAATGGCTTCGACGTCAAGACGCTGCGCGTGGTGGTGCGCATGCGCAAGCAGGACGTCAACGAGCGCCAGGAGCAGCAGGCGATCCTGGAGACCTATCTCAACGCGCTTGGCATGCTGGCGGCTTAGCTTCGCGTCGGCGGAGCGCTATCTGCGGTGTCCTTCCGCCGGCGCACGCGATAGGTCGCCTCCTCGGCGCATTTGGCGGCGTGCGCGTCGCGATTGATGGCGCGCAGATTGGGCAGGCCCCAGTAATTGAGCAGCGCGGGCCACGGCTCATCGCGCCGCTCGGACCAGACCTGGAACAGCGGCACGTTGTGGTCGATCTCGGCGGTCTTCCAGAGCCGTCCGCCGGTCTGTGCGCAGCGCCGCGCCTGAATGCGCCGCAGGATCCGGTCGTGGTCGCTCGGCGCGCTCCAGAACTGCCACGCCACCACGCAGGCGGTGTGCCAAGCGGCCCTGCGGTTGGGGCCTTGGTCCCACAGGTCGGCGTGCCAGCCGAAGCGATAGACCGGCTGGCCGCACACGCAGCAGAAGCCAGGACCGAGCGAATATTTCTTCTCGCGGTAGGGCGCGGGCGGCGCGCGGAACGTGGCCGGCAGTCCCTTCGCGCCGATGCGCCAGGTCCAGCCCTTGGGCGCGCCGCTGCGGGCCGCCAGCGCGCGCGAGAGCCGGTCGGCGCGGATGACGTGCGCACGCCAGTAGCCATCGACCGCGAGCCGCGGCATCGGCGGCGTCCAGCGCCGTTCGAGTGCGTGCCGAAGCACCGTTGCGGGAAAGATTTCGGGCAGCGCCCGGTTCAGGCGCGTGAGCGCCTGCCGGTTCCGCAACAGCCGGGTCTCTTCCATCCGCATGGTCATCTCCGAATCGGGAGATCGTGCCAGTCAGATGTAAAGCATTCGTCAGCGGTGCACTAAGGCGTCAGAATCCCAGGCGTTTCCGGATCGCAACCGGGTCGGCGCTGAGGTCTTTCGCCGCGACGTCGACCGGCTTGAACTCGCAGCGGGTGAAGCGCGCCTTGTCGGCAAACGGCACCGTGGCATCGATGCCGAGCTTGGTCCGCATGCCGCGATCGGAAACCCGGACATATTCGTGGCCGCGCGCCGCCGGCATCATGAAAATGTCCTTCGACGCCTCCATGCGGGTGGCGAGCGCGTATTCGACGTCCGCCGGGTCGCGGATGTCGATGTCGTCGTCCACCACGATCACCATGTCGAGGTCTTTCAGCGCGCCGAACGACGCCATGATGGCGTTGCGCTGCAGGCCATCATGGGCCGGGCCGGCCTTCTTCACCTGCACGATGGCGTGAAAGCGGTGCAGGCCGCCGGCCGTCATTTCGGCGTCGGTCACGATCGGCACCGCGGCTTGCAGCACCTTGAGCAGGCTCGCCTCAAGCACGTACTTGCGCAGCACCACGGTCTCGCGGCCGTAGCCGTTGATGGCGTGGTAAATCGGATTGGTGCGATGGGTGACCGCCGTGACTTCAAGCACCGGCCCCGGATCGGCTGGCGCCAGATAGCCGACGAACTCACCGAACGGGCCTTCCATCACCTCCTCGTCGCACTTCAGCACGCCCTCCAGCACGATCTCGCTCTCGGCCGGCACCAGGAGGTCCTGGGAGATCGCTTTCACCACCGGGAGCGGCCGCCCGCACAACCCGCCCGCGACCGCAAGCTCGTCGGCGTTCTCGGGCATCTGCGAGCCCATCGTGGCGGCGGTGTAGTGCAGCGCGAGGTCCGCGCCGATGCAGACCACGACCGGCAGGTGTTGGCCTTTCTTCTGGGCGCGCTCGAACGCCGCCCGCAGATGGCGGCCGTAGTCGAGCTGGATGCCGGCGCGGTTCGGGCCGGCGAGCATCAGCCGGTGATAGGACGCGTTGTAAACGCCGGTCTCCGGATCCCGGGTGATGACGATGCCGGCGGTGACGTAGCGGCCAGCGTCGGCTGCAGTGTGATGCAGCGCCGGCAGCATTTTGCCGAGATCGATGTTCTGCCGATGGATCACTTCCTGCGCCGGCGCGCGCTCCACCAGCACGGGCGGCTTCGGATCGCCGAGCGCGCGACCGACGAATTCGCGCACGCTGCGAAAATCGACCCCGAAAGCGGCTTCAACATTGGCCTGGCAAGACAGCAGATTGCCGATCACCGGCATGTCGTAGCCGTTCACCTTTGAAAACAGCAGCGCAGGCCCGCCGTCGAGCTTCTTCATCAAGCCCGCGACTTCGAGATAGGGATCGGCCGGAGCGGTGTAGGTCTGCAACCGGCCCTGCTCTGCCATGCGGCCGAGCGCCGCGCGGAAGCGCGTATCCAGGACCGAATTCGGTATAGTCAAATCGAACCCCCGCGCATGATCCAAAGATCATACGTCGGCAGCACTCACGGAGGCGACATGAAAAAACTCGTTCTGGCCCTCGCAGCGCTCGCGGCGTTTGCGCAACCGTCGCTCGCGCAGGACACTTGGCCGAGCCGTCCGATCAAGCTGATCGTGCCGTTCGCGGCCGGCGGTAACACCGATGCGGTGGCGCGGATCGCGGCGGTCCACATGCAGAAGGTGCTGGGCGTCAATGTCGTGATCGAGAACCGCGGCGGCGCCGGCGGGATCGTCGGAACCGACGCGACGGCGAAAGCCGCGCCTGACGGCTATACGTTCTGCGTTTGCAGCATCGGTGCGATCACCATCTCGCCGGCGACCGAGAAGCTGCCCTACGACCCGCTCGATGACCTGGTCGCGATCAGCCTGCTCAACACCAATCCGCTGATCCTCCTGGTCAACCCGGCCGTGAAGGCGAACAGCGTGCCGGAGCTGATCGCGCTCGCCAAGGCCTCGCCCAACGGCTTGAACTACTCGTCGAGCGGCCTCGGCGGGCTGATGTACTTCTCGGCAGAGCTGTTTAAGGCCAAGACCGGCACGCAGATGACTCACGTGCCCTACCGCGGCGGCGCGCCCGCCACCACGGCGGTGATCGGCGGCGAGGTCCAGCTCGTGTTCACCAACATGTCGGACGCGGTCGGCCAGATCGAGGGCGGCAAGGTGAGGGCGCTTGCCGTCACCACGCGCATGCGCAGTCCCGCGGCGCCCAACGTGCCGACGCTGGCTGAGCAGGGCGTCGCCGGCTACCACACTGAATCCTGGAACGCGCTGTTCGCGCCCAAGGGCACGCCGCAAGCGGTGGTCGACCGCATGGCGCAAATCGCCGCCGACATCGCGAAGGACGCGTCGGTACAAAAGCAGATGGCGAATTTCGGCTCGGTCGCCGTCGCCAACACGCCCGCCGAGTTCGCCAAGATGCTGCGCGAGGAAACCACGCTCTGGGCGGATCTGGTCAAGCAGATCGGGGCGGCCAAGTAGGCGCTCAGTAAGTCAGCGCGGCCAAGCTAAAACCAACAAGCCAAAATCAAAACGCCGAGGCGTGAGCCTCGGCGTTGAAAATTGCGGATCGCGATGGAGCGATTGGCTTACTGCAGGCCGGCGGTCCGCATGCCGTAGGTGACGGTCGCCTGGAACACGATCGCGCTGCCGGTGAAGCGGTCGGTCGTCATGCCCAGATATGGATCGGCCGAGAAGGTCATCATGACCGAAGACGCCGGCTTCTGCAGGAACGGCCGCAGGCTGCGGAAGTCGGGGGCGCCGAACACTGTGGTCGTCATGGCGGTCTGCACGCTCGGAGCCAGCATCACGCCGCGGATCCACGGATCGTCCATCCGGGCGGTGTTGCCAGCCGTCGGGCGGGCCGGGGTGGACGCTTCAAACGGTGCCGGCTTCGGGGCGATGGCAGCGGTCTGCTGCGTCGCTGCGGCAGGGGCTGCGCGCTGCGCGGCCGGAACCGTGGTGCGCAGGGCAGGCGGGTCGACGTTCGTGGGCGCGTAGGCCATCGCCGGCACGCGATCGTCGCGCTGGAACGGGCCAACGGTGCCGGTCTGATCGGCGGAAGCGGTTTGCTGGGCCGGTGCCGGAACGCGGCGAGCCGCAGGAGCAGCCGAAGCCTCAGACGTGGCGTCGGGCAGGCCCTGCCAATAACCGCGCGCGCTGATGACGTCGTTCGCCGAGAGCGAAGCGAGATTGATGGCACCCGTGTTGGCGCGGCGCGCCGGCGCGGGAACCAGTCGGGTCTCGGCGGAGGCGATTTCAAAGGTCGGCCGCGACGGCGGCAGCGGCACCGGCTTCGCCTCGGGCGCTGCGCTTGCGACCTGGACAGGAGCAACTTGGGGAGCAGGAGCAGCAGCCGGCGCAGGAGCCGCAACAGGCGCAGCCGCCACCACAACAGGGGCCGGCGCAGGAGCCGCGGCCGTTGCGGGCGGCACGGTGGCCCGCGCGAGACGGCGCGTCAGAGCCGCGATCTGCGGTTTCGCGCTCTGCGATTCGGTGGCGTCCTCATCGTCCGAACTGGTTGAGAGCGCCGCGATGATGCTGTTCTGCTTGCGCGGGTTCTGGCCGTTGGGGAACGCGCGCGCCATCTGCTGCGGGGTCATGCGCGGCCAGTGGCGGACGCTGCCGATATCCATGTGAACGAACGGGATGCCGGAGGTTGGATAGTAGCCGACGCCGCCGCCCTGCAAGCGTAGCGCCGCGATGCGAACCTCTTCGACCGGCTTGTCGACAATGGAGAAGTCGATCGCCTTGCCGAGCATGTGCTGCGAGAAGCGGGCGACGCCGCTGGTGCGACTGCGCAGCATGGCGTTGGTTTCGGGCGAACGGTAGCCGCAAACGATGTGGATCGGCTGCTTGGAGCCCGTTTCGCGATGGACTTCCCAGATCATGTCGATCAGGTGCGGGTCCATTTTGATTTCTGCGTTCTTGCGCCAGTCGCGAAAGAACCAGTTCAATTTCTTGAGCGCCTCTTCGTCGTACGCGCCGTTCTTCTTGTAGGTGATGGTGAGCTCTTCCTTGCTGTGAATGTGGAAGAGCGAAATGGTGCGCGTGTCGCTGACAGCGTTGGCGTTGTTGAGGTTCTGGCCGCCAAACACAAGAGTCAGCAGGGTCACGGCGAACCCGATGCGGCTCGCCGCGCACCAGGGTTTAAACTCAAAACCAGCCTTGGGCGCGGAACATACTCGCATGCGATCTCGCGTTTACGGGTCGCTCAACGAACGTTGCCGCCGCGGTTTGACCCGCAGTGACATGGCTAACGCAGTGTTATCGGGAAGGGTTAACTACGCCTTACGCCCCGTCCCCCAGTCCACCTACCAAACCCCTAATGGCCGAGTATGGCGAAAAAACGCCAACAATAGCCAGGGGCAAATTGTGGCAGACTGGAAAAAAGTTAATGGGGCCGGGGGGTTGGCCCCCCGGCCCCATTGGATCCCGCTAAATCCCCCCGAAAACCCCTCGAATTTAGCGGAAAAGTTCGTTGAAGAGCGTAAACGGTGTGCTGCCAGTGCGGGCGGCGCTTTGCATGCGCTCGACGTGCTGCGGGCTTGGCTGGAAATTCGGGTCCGCCGGCCGCTCGATGCCCGCGTCCGCCACCAGCCGCTCGTTGCTCTTGAGAACGGCCTGCATCTTGGCGTCGATGCCATAAATATCATCGCGGAACTGTAGAATTCCCGAATCGTCCACGAACGCGGTCTGGTAGGTGAGGTGGATCGGGATCTGCGTCTGGAAGTCGAGCTGCTTCTCCTCGTTACCGCCGATCATCTTGCGGATGCTGTCCTGGGTGTAGCCGCGGCCCGGCGCTCCGAGCGACAGCATCACCTCGGCATACTTCACTGGATCCTGCACGCGCTGGCAGCCGTGGCTGTAGGCGCGGCGCTCCAGCGAGAAGTAGTTCTTCTCCGGCGTGTCGTGTTGGTACACCAGGAACTTGTTGGGGAAATTGAAACGGATGCGGCCGAGCGCGTTCTTGTCGCCCGGCGGCTGATAGACACGAATGCGGCCGTTGGGCTCCTTCGACATTTTCAGTCCCATCTTGTCGAAGATCGCCGGGTCGGAGGTTTCGTAGATCGGCAGCAGCTCTTGATAGACGATCGACTGCGGCACGTTCCAAGTCGGATTGACGGTGATGAACTTCATCGTCTCGGTGAGTAGCGGCGTCGCCTGCGACGGCTTGCCGACCACGACCCGTGTCATCCAGATCTGCGCGCCCTCGTTGTAGACCCGCAGGTGATAGTCCGGGATGTTCATGATGACGTGGGCTTTGCCGAGCTCGTGCGGCGCCCAACGCCACCGCTCCATGGTCGACAGGATGGCGGTGAGTTTGGTTTCGTGGGTCGGGCCGTTGATGGCGTCGACCGTCGCCGCGGCCAGCACACCGTCAGATTTGATGTCCTTCGATTTCTGGAACTTGGCGACCGCTTCGGCCAGCGTCCTGTCATAGTTGGTGCCGTCTTGGGCCGCGACGCCAAGCCGCTCGCGCAGCGCCGGCACGCGCGGGTCGGACATCAGAACTTCCTTGCCCTTCTTGTCCTTGCTGTAGCGCAGCACCGGACCGCTCGGAATAGGCGTTGGACCCGTGTCGGCGCGGGTGCGGCGGAAGTCGACGAGCTTGGCCTTGAGCGCCTTGTAGGCATTGTGCTGCGGCTCGAAGGAATCGAGCGTGCGGGCGATATCGCGCGAGTCCGCGAGCTCCTTCAGCACATCGACCGCATCGAACCGGTCCTTGTAGTCGATGGTCGGGCTGATGCGGCTGAAATGAACGCGGCCAGTGAGCGCGTGGCGGGCATAGCTCAGCAACGTGGCGGTGAACCGGACTTCCGCTTCGGCCTGGGCATCGGGGTTGGTGTTCGTGAGATTTGGCGCCGGGTAGTCGTTCGGATCGAGTCCGTCGGCCTCGACGGTGCGAAGATAGGCGATGGCAGCGCGCGCGGTCTGGCTCGGCGCACCGTCGACCACCCACTGCGGCGCGAAGTCGCGCGTCTTGTAGAACACGATGATCGAGTCGCGGTCGCTCCTGCGTGGCAGCATGCGATCGAATTGCTTGTTGGCGAGCAGCTCGCGAATCTTTTCGGCGCGCGGTGAATCGAGCGGGCCAGGCGGAATGCTGACGTTCAGCGCAGGCCGGCGATCCTCGATAGCTGCAGCGGGCGAGTGTGGTGTCGCGGTTTGGCTTTGCGGCTTGCGCGGCGTCTGTGCCGCCGGCGTCGCGCGGGTCGGTTTTACCGGGCCGATCGACCGGACCAGCTCATCGGCTGAGGCGTTGGCCCCGTTCGTGGCTGCAAAAACGATGGCCAGCGCGGTGCCAGCGAGGACACCCAGTCGCGCGACACGCATCGAAATCCTCCCGGTCCACACGCCACGAGCCAGAGCCCGGCCGTCGCGCCAAAAATCGGGCGGAGCGGCCTGTTGTTATCGGCCGTGCTTGTGGCGGCCATTAGACCGCCAATGCAACCGACTCGCTACTGGATTGCCGGTGATTTCTGGGGGTTGTTACCCAGCGGACACGGGCTCATCGTGATTTGAGCCGTCTTTTTCGCTGAGTCCGAGCTGTTCGAGCTTGCGGTAGAGCGTCGAGCGTCCGATTCGCAGCCGCCGGGCCACCTCCGACATCTGCCCGCGGTAATGCGCGATGGCAAATCGGATGGTCTCCGATTCGAGTTCTTCGAGCGCGCGGACCTCGCCTTGTCCGTCCAGCAGCGCGAGCTGACCTGGGCCCGAGGAAGCCGCCGCGGAACCGGGTACCGTCGTCGGGCCGATCTCAAGCAGCGGCGGCACTTCGATCGTGTCCGGAACCGCCACGCTGTCCATTGTGGGCGCGAGCGGCGCACTGCCGACCTGTGCGACGACTTGCGGGAACTCGGCGGTGCCGACGCTGTCACCCTCGGCCAGCACGACGGCGCGGAACACGGCGTTCTCGAGCTGGCGCACATTGCCTGGCCAGCGGCAGCTTCGCAGCAGCGTCAGCGCCTCGCCGCTGATGGTGCGGATGCGCTTGCCTTCCTCGGCTGCGAAGCGGGCGAGGAAATGCCGCACCAGATCGGGAATGTCTTCAGTGCGGTCGCGCAGCGGCGGCACCGAGATCGGGAAGACGTGCAGGCGATAGAACAGGTCTTCGCGGAAGCGTCCGCTTTTGACGTCGGCGATCAGGTTGCGGTTGGTGGCGGAGATCAGCCGCACATCGACCTTCACCGGCTTTTTCGCGCCGACCGGTTCGACCTCGCCCTCCTGGATGGCGCGCAGCAACTTCACTTGTGCGGCGGGCGGAAGCTCGCCGACCTCGTCGAGGAACAGCGTGCCGCCGGTGGCTTCGATGAACTTGCCGGTGTGCCGGTCGGTCGCGCCGGTGAAGGCGCCCTTCTCGTGGCCGAACAGAATCGACTCGACGAGGTTATCGGGGATCGCGCCGCAGTTCACGGCTACGAAGGGTTTGCTCCGCCGCTCGCCGGTGCCGTGGATGGCGCGTGCGATCAATTCCTTGCCGACGCCGGATTCGCCTTCGATCAGCGCCGCGATGTTGGAGCCCGCGGCCTTCTCGGCGGTGCGCAGCACGCGCTGCATCGCGTCGCTGCGGGTGAGGATATCTTTGAACGTGAGCGTGCCGGCGTGGCTGCGCTTGATGCGCGCCAGTTCATCCTCCAGCGCGCTCTTGTCGATGGCGTTGCGCAAGCTGACTTGCAGCCGCTCGGCGCCGACCGGTTTGACGACGAAATCGACGGCACCGGCGCGCATCGCCGACACCACATTGTCGATGCCGCCGTGCGCGGTCTGCACGATGACCGGAACGCCGTTGCCGTCGGCGCGGAGGCGCGCCAGCACACCGAGGCCATCGAGATCGGGCATGACGAGATCGAGCACGACGCAGTCGAAGCGCTGGGCGTCCGCGCCGGTCAGCAGAGTTGCGGCTGCGTCGCCGCTCTCGGCGACGACGGGCTCGTAGCCGAACTTCCGCACCATGTTGTCGAGCAGGCGACGCTGGACCGGATCGTCATCGACGATAAGCACGCGCTCTGACATCACAAACCTCGGGGACGCAACACATGTGCCGTTTCGGGGCACTGTCGCCGAGTTGGCTTAATGGGCTGTTAAGGCTGCGCGCCAGGCCGACGCTTAAGACGCCGATCGCTTGCGGCGCCTGGGCGCGCGGGCCTGGTCGTGATGGTGGCCGATGCCGTGAGAATGCATGTGGGCGTGCTTCATGCCCTCGGTCGCCGGCACATAGACCACGTGGCCATGGCGCACGCCGCGCTCGGCGATGACGTGGTTGGCGAAGGCCTGCACCTCGGAGCCTTTGCCTTTGAGCACCGTCACCTCCATGCAGTTCGTCTCGTCGAGATGAACATGCAGCGTGGCCTGTGACAGATCGTGGTGGTCGTGAAAGCCCTTGGTCAGGCGCTTGGGCAGGTCGCGCGCGTGGTGGTCATAGACGTAGACCAGCGCGGCGACGCAATGGCGTGACCGCGCCACCTCGACCGACGCTTGTTCGAGGCCGGTGCGGGCGAGATCGCGGATCGCCTCCGAGCGGTTCTGATAGCCACGCGCCGCGATGATGCGGTCGAGATCGGCCATCAGGTCATCGTCGAGCGTAATCGTCACGCGCTGCATGATCGTCTCTCCGCGGCCGCTTCGTGTTGCCGCGTTTTAGGTTAGTATTATTGCAGCAGCAAAGACAGGAGAGCGCGATGGTCGAGAAGAAGGTGCCGTACCAAGTCAACGGCAGGCAGTTCGAGGGCGTGATCGTCTATGACGACAGCGTGAAGACGAAACGTCCCGCCATTTTCGATCAGCCGGACTGGAAGGGCGTCTGCGCCGACACCATCGCGCAGGCGCGCGCCGTCGCCGGTAAGGACTATGTGGTGCTGTTGGCCGACATGTTCGGCGTTGGCTACGGCGACAAGCCGAAGACGCGCGAGCAACTCGCAGCCGGCATGAAGGCCGTGCACAACGATCTGCCGTTCACCATCGCGTGCGGCAACGCGGCCCACGCGGCGCTGATGGCGGAGGCCGAAAAGCTCGGCCTGATCGATCCGGAAAAGCGCGCCGCGATCGGCTACTGCGCGGGTGGCGGCTTCGTGCTGGAGCAGGCCCGCGCCGGCGCCGACTTCAAGGCGGTCGTGGTGTTCCACGTCACCAACCCCAATCCGGTCGTTCCCGGTACACCCTGCAACGTCAAGGGCCGGGTGCTTGCGATCCACGGCCGCGCCGATCCGGTCACGCCAAGGCCGATGATGGATGCGCTCGAGGACGAGCTCATCAAGGCCAAGGTCGATTGGCATATCGTGACGTTCGGCCGCGGCGTGCATTCGTTCTGCGACCCGACCGCCAACAATCCGGCGGCGACGCAGTACGACGAGAAACTCTGCCGCACGTCCTACATGCTGATGCGCGATTTCTTCGCCGAGTCTCTCTAGAGTCTGATCCGATTAGATCGGATCAGACTCTAGCTTCTTGTTTGAGCATGATCTTTTCCGAAAACCGGTGTCCACTTTTCGGGATCATGCTCAGGCGCTATTCGGCGAGCGGCGTCGGATTGGGCGACGGCGGCTCGACGCGGAACGTGCCGGCCGTGATGCACGTCATCGAGAAGCTTCCCGTCGTCGTTACCAGCGCCACCAGGCTGTCGGTGCCCATGGTCTTTTCGGCGGCGGCGTAGGTTTCGTCGCTCAGCCCCTTGTTGGCGAGAATCTCTCGCGCGACGATGTGGCAGGTCCGCTCGCGGGCGTCGGCGAGTTTTGGATCCTTGCGCGCGTTGATCGCGTCGATGGTCGGCTGGTCGATGCCCACGGTGAGCGAAGCCCGCACCTGCGCGAACCACGGATAACGCGCGTTCCAATGCCGCGCCACGGTCAGATTCACGATCTGCTGCTCGCGGCGCGACAGCGGCCCGGATGACATTGTGATCCGCAGGTTCTGGCAGGCCTCGAACACTTTCGGCAGCCGGATATAGGCCGTGTAGGGGCCGCCCACGGGGCTGTTGGCTTGTTTGGCCGCGTCGTAGACACGCGCCTGATCGGCATTCATGTCGGCGCGTTCGACGGTTGCGATGCGTGCCATGTGGTTCTCCCGGGTTCGGATTTCGTAAATCCCCGTGAGGCTAGCACCGGACCGCGGGCGGTGGGAGCCGCTGATGTGGCTTGCGGCTCGGCGCGTTACTTCGCGACCGGTTCGACCGTGAACAGGTCGGCGATGGCCATCACCGCGTCGTAACGCGCCAGCGGCTCCTGGACGGTGCGGTTGATCTCGCCGAGCCGCGGCATCACCGACATCGGCACGGTGTATTGCAATCCCTCGCCGCCGTCGCGCCGCCGGATCACCACCACCGCGAAGGTGCCAGGCGGCGATTTCTCCGTCGCGACCTGGGCGGTGCCTTGGCCCGGGCTCGCGCCAACCGCCAGCATCACGCCATCGAGCGCGCACGGGCAGGGCGTGTTGGGGCCCTGATAAAATACGACCGACAGGCTGCGCGGTTGCGCGTTGAGCCGGCGCATCGCGTCCTCGCCGATGCGAATGCCGACCGGGATGAATGAGCCGAAGCCGCCGTGCACGCGAGCGCCGAGCTTGACCCATTCCTCCGGCGTCTCGGCGCGGATGGAAACGCCGGCGCCAAGCAGCAGCACGATCGCAAGCAGGATTTGCAGGGGCTTGGGCATGGCGGCGTTCTGGTATGCAGAATTATTGACAATCTCAT
Source organism: Rhodoplanes serenus (assembly GCA_945893145.1). GTDB lineage: Bacteria > Pseudomonadota > Alphaproteobacteria > Rhizobiales > Xanthobacteraceae > Z2-YC6860. Next base: position 14,227 of record CAMDDZ010000006.1, read on the forward strand.
ACTCGACTTTGCAGAATTTGTCGCGGATTTCAGGCGTCTGGATTTCAGGCGTCTGGGCTTCAGGCGTCTGGGCTTCGGGCGGCCCCAGCCGCCCATATTTCGGCCACAGCCTCAATCCACAGCGTCATGCTCTGCATGGCGGCTCCGTGTCGCAGCGCAGTTGCGGCCATGCCGCCGGACGATATGTTGAACAAGACCTTTGCAGCGATTGGCGCGACATGCCCGCCTCCCAGAACTTGAAGAAGAAGACCGCCAAGCCCGCCGGCCGGGCCGATCTCGGCAAGCTGCCGGAATGGAATCTGGCGGATCTTTACCCCGCGCTCGATGCGCCGGAGGTGAAGCGCGACCTCGAAAAGGTCGATGCCGAGTGCAACGCCTTCGAGAAAGACTACAAGGGCGCGCTCGCCAAGATGATCGCCGGCCCGAACCCCGGCCGGGCGATGGCGGAAGCGGTCAAGCGCTTCGAGGCGTTGGAAGACCTGATCGGCCGCCTGATTTCCTACGCGGGCCTGGTCTATTCCGGCGACACCACCGATCCGGCGCGCTCCAAGTTTTACGGCGACATGCAGGAGCGCATCACCGCGGCCTCCACGCATCTGTTGTTCTTCACGCTCGAAATGAACCGGTTGGACGATTCGGCGGTCGAGCGCGCGATGGCCGATCCGGCGCTCGGCCATTACCGGCCGTGGCTGGAAGACATCCGCAAGGACAGGCCGTACCAGCTTGAGGATCGCGTCGAGGAATTGTTCCACGAGAAGTCGGTGACCGGCTATTCGGCGTTTAACCGGCTGTTCGACGAGACCATGGCGGGCCTGCGCTTTCGGGTCGAGGGCAAGTCGCTGGCGATCGAGCCGACGCTCGCGCTGATGCAGGACGTGAGCGAGAAGAAGCGCCGCGCCGCGGCCGAGGCGCTGGCGCGCACGTTCAAAGAGAACCTGCGGCTGTTCACGCTCATCACCAACACGCTCGCCAAGGACAAGGAGATTTCCGACCGCTGGCGCGGCTTCAAGGATGTCGCGGCCTCGCGCCATCTCGCCAACCGCGTCGAGCCCGAAGTGGTGGAGGCGCTGGTGTCGTCGGTGCGCGCCGCCTATCCGCGGCTGTCGCACCGGTACTACGCGCTGAAGGCAAGCTGGTTCGGCAAAAAGCAGCTCGCGCATTGGGACCGCAACGCGCCGTTGCCGCAGGTGCCGATGCGCACCATTCGCTGGCCGGAGGCGCAGTCGACCGTGCTCACCGCCTATGGCGCGTTCTCGCCGAAGATGGCGGCAATCGCCGAGCAGTTCTTCAAGGATCGTTGGATCGACGCGCCGGTGCGGCCGGGCAAGTCGCCGGGTGCGTTCTCGCATCCGACCGTGCCGTCGGCGCACCCCTACGTGCTGCTGAACTACCAGGGCAAGCCGCGCGATGTGATGACGCTCGCGCACGAGCTCGGCCACGGGGTGCATCAGGTGCTGGCCGCGCCCAACGGCGCGCTGATGGCGCCGACGCCGCTGACACTCGCGGAAACCGCGAGCGTGTTCGGCGAGATGCTGACGTTCAAGAAGCTGCTCTCCGAGACCAAGGACAAGAAGCAGCGCAAGTCCATGCTCGCCGCCAAGGTCGAGGACATGATCAACACGGTGGTGCGGCAGATCGCGTTCTATACCTTCGAGCGCCGCGTTCACGCCGAACGCCGCAACGGCGAACTGACCTCCGAGCAACTCTGCAACATTTGGCTTGAGGTGCAGAGGGAGAGTCTGGGCCCCTCGATCGATCTACGCCCCGGCTATGAGGCGTTCTGGACTTACATCCCGCACTTCATCCATTCGCCTTTCTATGTGTACGCCTATGCGTTCGGCGATTGCCTGGTGAACTCGCTCTACGCGGTGTACGAGAAATCCGAGAAGGGCTTTGCCGAGCGTTACCTTGCAATGCTCGCAGCCGGCGGCACCAAGCACCACTCCGAGCTGCTCGCGCCGTTCGGCCTCGATGCCCGCGATCCGGCGTTCTGGCAGGGCGGATTGAGCGTGATCGAGCGGATGATTAGCGAATTGGAAACCCTGGATAACGGCAAGCAACGCTGATCGTCGGGTTCCGTAAACCGCGCGTTTGGCATAGCGCCCGGCCTTGATTGCCGCTCGCGGCGCGCTCGCCTATAGGGGCCGCACATCACAATGGGGCGGACCGTGTTTCGTCGAGCGTCGATCCTTGCTGTCATTCTGGGTGCTGTGTTCCTGCTTGCGCCGCGCGACGCAGGAGCCTGGCGGTTCGGCACGCAGCAGGACACGCACGTCATCGGCGCTGTCAAGCTCAAGGGTCCGAACGACACGCCGCTCGTGCTCGGCTACATGACACGGACCGAGTTTTTCCTTGCCGGTCTTTACGTGAAAGATGAAGGCTACGTGCTCATCCCTCAGGGTCCGGGGATGTATGGCCGCTACATGCAGATGCCGGACGCCGAAACATTGGCTCGCCATCAGAAGGCCGGCATGCTGCCCAGTCCGTTGCCGCGCTATAAGCTGGGTTTCTGGACTTACGTGATCGGCTATTCGTTCTGGATCATGATCGCGTTCTTCGCCGTTTGCGGCTGGTGGTCTCGCTCGAATAAACAGCGCGATGCGACGGATGCGGCGGCATTCGGCGATCTGAACCGGCTCCCCGGCGCGCCGACCCGGTTGCCTGGCGCGGCGCCCTGATCGCCTCACTTTTGGGTGAGCATGATCTTTTCCGAAAACCGGTGTCCACTTTTCGGGATCATGCTCCAGGCGCGACTGATCCAAAACAAGTTCCGCTTCTCGTAAGCGCGGCCGCGCGTCTGGTGTTCCGGACAGGAATGCGTATTTTGGCCTGGTAACAGGAACCAGCCGCGCACGTGTGGCTGACACCCGACATGGCCGACACCGAAAAGAACCGCTTCTCTGCCCGCGCCAAGCGCTACGCGCGCGTCGGCGCCAACGTCGGCAGCGTGGCGGCGCGGATGGCCGGTGCGCGTCTGCTGGGGATCGATCTCGATCGAGGCAAGAACGCGGCTGAGCTCGCCGCAGCGCTCGGCGGTCTTAAAGGGCCGATCATGAAGGTGGCGCAACTGCTCGCCACCATCCCGGAAGCGCTGCCGCCGGAATACATCACCGAACTGACCAAGCTGCAGAGCCAGGCCCCGCCGATGGGCTGGGCTTTCGTCAAGCGGCGGATGCAGGCCGAGCTTGGCGCCGATTGGCAGAAGAAATTTGCAACCTTCGAGCACCAGCCGGCTGCCGCAGCCTCGCTCGGCCAAGTGCATCGCGCCCGTTCGCTCGACGACCAGGACCTGGCCTGCAAGCTGCAATATCCCGACATGCAGTCGGCGGTCGAAGCCGATCTTGGGCAGCTCGGAGTGCTGTTCGCCATTCGCCGCCGCTTCGATCCCGCAATCGACACCCGCGAGATCATCAAGGAAATCGGCGAACGGATGCGCGAAGAGCTCGACTATCGCCGCGAGGCCAAGCACGTCGCGTTCTATCGCGACGTGCTGAAAGGCGCCGATGCGGTGCGCGTGCCGAAGGTCTGGCCCGAGCTCTCGACCGGACGCCTGCTCACGCTCGAGTGGCTCGAAGGCCACCGCCTGCTCGATCACAAGGACGATCCGCTCGCGGTCCGCAACCGGCTCGCCACCGCGATGTTCACGGCGTGGTGGCTGCCGTTCAGCCGCTTCGGCACGATCCATGGCGATCCGCACCTCGGCAACTATTCGGTCTTCGACGACAACGGCAAGCCAGCGGGCATCAACCTGCTCGACTACGGCTGCATCCGCGTTTTCCCGCCTTCGTTCGTCGGCGGCGTGGTCGATCTCTACAACGGCTTGCGCAAGGGCAACCATGACCTCGTTGTCCACGCCTACGAAATCTGGGGATTCCGTGGCCTGTCGCGCGAGGTGATCGACATCCTCAACATCTGGGCGCGCTTCATCTACGGGCCGTTGATGGAGGACCGCGTGCGCTCGATCGCCGATGGCGTGAAGCCCGGCGAGTACGGCCGCAAGCAGGCGTTCGAAGTTCACAAGGCGTTGCGCGAAAAGGGCCCGGTCACGGTGCCGCGCGAATTCGTACTGATGGATCGCGCCGCCATCGGACTGGGCGGCGTGTTCCTGCATCTGCGCGCCGAGCTGAACTTCCATCGCCTGTTCGAGGATGCGATGGAGCAGTTCTCGGTCAAGCGAGTCGCCGATCGTCAGGCCAAGGCCCTTGCCGCTGCGGGACTCGCGCCCACGCGTTGAATCGCGGCGGACGTTCTACCGGAAGCAAACGTAAATTGCCGGCGTTAACCAGGCCACCAAGGCCTACTCACGCGCGCCACAATGCGAATTCATCGATGCCTGCGCGGTCTTGATTGCGGCGCCAAAACTTTTCCACCGTTGTGCAAGAATCCCAACGCGATGTTGCACTTGCGCGCCGGATCGGGCAAATGGGACAGGGGAGTTGGGGTTGCCTCAAATTTCAGCTGCATGGCGCGCGCCGTCTGGTGCGTGTTTGCATAACGATGGCATGGGGGGCGTGATGCTCGTCCGTTTGGCGTGTGGTGTTGTGTTGGCTGCCGCAGTGCTTGCACCGGTTTCGGCGCGCGCCGATTGCGCTTCGGAAGTCAGCCGGTTGATGTCGAAAGACACCGAGGTGCTCGCGACGCGGTACGAACGCGTGTCGCGTCAGCTCGGGCAGAAAGGCCGCAACCCCGGCCTGGTGGCTGAGGAGTGCCGGATCGCCCGGCAGCTCGGGCCGCGACTCGCCGATCAGATCGCAGCGCTGAAACAATCCGGCTGCAGCCGGGATCCGAGCGTCGGCCGGATGATCGCGGATATCGTGCGCGGCCACGAAGACGATCTCGCCGCCATCACCAAAACCACCTCCAAGTCGGAGTGCCGCTAGGCTGGATAGCCGGATGCGGCCTTGCCGCATGGCTGCCCGCTAGCTGCTTTCGCAGCATTGCCCGGCGTTTACGTTTCCGCTAAAGGCTTGCTCCGAACCAAGCTTCGGACGGAAAGGATCGCGTGATGGCTGCCCACGGCACCCCCGAATATTCCACCGCGGAGGGCAACGACTACGCCGAGCACGAGCGCACATACGAGCGCTTCATCGGGCTCGTGAAGTGGGGCGTCATCTTCAACGTGATCCTCCTCATCCTCATGGCTTATTTTTTGGTCTGATCGGCTGAGGGGCAGCGGGGCGACGCCGCTCGCTGGCCGGTTTCAGGCTGGCAGCCGTTGGAGGACTTAATGAAGATCGCGATTGCCGCCGAAGCCGATTCCGGCGAACCGCGCGTCGCTGCGACCCCCGAAACCGTCAAGAAACTGGCTGGTCTCGGCGCGCAGGTCGCGGTGGAGCAGGGCGCCGGCGTCAAGTCCGGCATTCTCGATGCCGATTACACGGCGGCGGGCGCCAGTGTCGGCACCAACGTCGCAGCGGATGCCGACATCGTGCTCAAGGTGCGCCGCCCGAGCGCGGCCGAACTCAAGGGCTACCGGAAGGGCGCGCTGGTTGTCGCGATCATGGACCCTTACGGCAACGATGCCGCGCTGAAAGCGATGGCGGATGCCGGCGTGATCGCCTTCGCGATGGAACTGATGCCGCGCATCACGCGCGCGCAGTCGATGGACGTGTTGTCGAGCCAGGCCAATCTCGCCGGCTACCGCGCGGTGATCGACGCTTCGGCCGAATACGGCCGCGCCTTCCCGATGATGATGACCGCCGCCGGCACGGTGCCTGCTGCGCGCGTCTTTATCATGGGCGTCGGCGTTGCGGGCTTGCAGGCGATCGCCACGGCGCGCCGGCTTGGCGCCGTCGTCACCGCGACCGACGTGCGCCCCGCGACCAAGGAGCAGGTCGAGAGCCTCGGCGCCAAGTTCCTGGCGGTCGAGGACGAAGAGTTCAAGAACGCCCAGACCGCCGGCGGCTACGCCAAGGAAATGTCGAAAGAGTATCAGGCCAAGCAGGCCGCGCTGGTCGCCGAACACATCAAGAAGCAGGACATCGTCATCACCACGGCGCTCATTCCGGGCCGTCCGGCGCCGCGGCTCGTGACCGCCGACATGGTGAAATCGATGAAGCCCGGCTCGGTGATCATCGATCTCGCGGTCGAGCGCGGCGGCAACGTCGAAGGCGCCAAGGCCGGCCAAGTGGTCGAGACCAACAACGTCAAGATCGTCGGCCACAACAACATGGCGGGCCGGCTCGCCGCCTCAGCCTCGGCGCTTTATTCCAAAAATTTGCTGACGTTTCTGGAATCGCTGATCGACAAGAAGACCAAGGCGCTCGCGATCAACTGGGACGACGAGATCGTCAAAGGCACGGCGCTCACCCGCGACGGCGCCGTGATCCATCCGAATTTCATGCCGAAGAGCGCGGCGTGATGCGCGCAGAAGGAGTCCTGCCATGACCGGTACCGCGCTCGACGCCGTCGATCCGTTCGTGTTCCGGCTGTCGATCTTCGTGCTTGCGGTGTTCGTCGGCTATTACGTGGTGTGGTCGGTGACGCCCGCGCTGCACACGCCGCTGATGTCGGTGACCAACGCCATCTCGTCGGTGATCGTGGTCGGCGCGCTGCTGGCGGTCGGTGTCGAGCTCGTGACCAACGACCAGGGCCGCATCTGGGCGCGTGCGCTCGGCTTCGTCGCGCTGGTGTTTGCTTCGATCAACATCTTCGGTGGCTTCCTGGTTACCCAGCGCATGCTGTCCATGTACAAGAAGAAGAAATGAGTAGCGCGCCATGAACGCCAACATCGCGGCGCTGCTCTATCTCGTCTCGGGCGTCCTCTTCATCCTGGCGCTGCGCGGACTGTCGAACCCGGAATCGAGCCGGCGCGGCAATCTGTTCGGCATCATCGGCATGGTGATTGCGGTCGGCACCACGCTCGCCGCCCATCCGCCGGTCGGCATCGGCGCCTGGGTGCTGGTGGTGGTCGGTCTTGCACTGGGCGGTGGCATCGGCGCCGTGATCGCGCGCCAGGTGCCGATGACGTCGATGCCCGAACTGGTGGCTGCCTTCCACTCGCTGGTCGGTATGGCGGCCGTGCTGGTCGCGGCCGGCGCCTTCTACGCGCCCTCGGCCTTCGACATCGGCACCGCGGGCAACATCCACAAGTCGAGCCTTCTCGAAATGTCGCTCGGTGTTGCGATCGGCGCCATCACGTTCACCGGTTCGGTGATCGCGTTCCTGAAACTCTCCGGCCGCATGAGCGGCGCGCCGATTACGCTGCCGGGCCGGCACATCATCAACATCGTGCTGGCGCTCGCGCTGGTGTTCTTCATCTATGGGCTCGTGGTGTCGCAGAGCCAGCTCGACTTCTGGCTGGTCGCCGGCGTCGCCTTTGCGCTCGGCGTGCTGATCATCATTCCGATCGGCGGCGCCGACATGCCGGTCGTGATCTCGATGCTCAACTCGTATTCCGGCTGGGCCGCGGCCGGCATCGGCTTCACGCTCGGAAATTCCGCGCTGATCATCACCGGTGCGCTGGTCGGCTCCTCCGGTGCGATCCTGTCCTACATCATGTGCAAGGGCATGAACCGGAGCTTTATCTCGGTCATCCTCGGCGGCTTCGGCGGCGAAGTCGCGGGTCCGGGCGCCGGCAAGGAGCAGCGTCCGGTCAAGATCGGCTCGGCCGAGGACGCCGCCTACATCATGAAGAACGCCTCGAAGGTCATCATCGTGCCGGGCTACGGCATGGCGGTGGCGCAGGCGCAGCATGCGCTGCGCGAGATGGCCGACCATCTCAAGAAGGAGGGCGTCGAGGTCAAATACGCCATCCATCCGGTGGCGGGCCGCATGCCCGGACACATGAACGTGCTGCTGGCCGAAGCGAACGTGCCCTACGACGAAGTGTTCGAGCTCGAGGACATCAATTCCGAATTCGCGCAGGCCGATATCGCCTTCGTGATCGGCGCCAACGACGTGACCAATCCGGCGGCGGAGGATGACAAGACTTCGCCGATCTACGGCATGCCGGTGCTGCAAGTCTGGAAGGCCGGCACCGTGATGTTCATCAAGCGCTCGCTCGCGTCGGGCTATGCCGGCATCGACAATCCGCTGTTCTACCGCGACAACACCATGATGCTGCTCGGCGATGCCAAGAAGATGAGCGAGAACATCGTCAAAAGCATGTGACGGCGGGCCGGCCAGGCCGTCCGATCCGCCTGCGGCAGCGGGCCTGAGGCACGATGGCGACCGAAGGCGAAACCAAGACGCCGGATGAGGCAAGCGCACCGGCGCGGCCGCGCCGCCGCCTGCGAGCGATCGCGTTTCACTCCATTCTCATTCTTTTCAATCTGATGTTGTTCGAGGCGTTTCTGCGCGTCGCCGATTTCCGCGATCTGCGCGTGACGCCGGAAGAAATTCGCTTGCCTTACGACCACGACCGCGAGCTCGGCTGGTTTCCGGTTCCCGGCAAGGTCACGGCCACCGGCATCCGCATCAACAGCATCGGGTTGCGCGACATCGAGCTTGCGCCAAGCGCCGGCAAACCGACCATCATGTTCGTCGGCGATTCCTTTGTGTACGGCGCTGGCGTCCAGACCGACGAACGGTTCACCGAGAAGCTGCGCGCACAACTCCCTGACGCCCGCATCGTCAACGCGGGCGTCGCGGCCTATGGCACCGATCAGGAATTCCTGATGCTGCGGCGGCTATGGCCGAAGATCGAGCCGAATGTCGTGGTGCTGATCGTCTGCGTCGATAACGACCATGACGACAATTCCACCAACAGCCGGCACGGCCATACGCTCAAACCGTATCTCGCGAACGTCGGCGGCAAGTGGGAGTTTCAAGGCCAGCCGGTGCCGCGCAGCCACACCTGGTACTACTACAACAACTGGTTCGCCAATCATTCGGCCATCGTTCGTCTTGCGATCGAGGCGTTCAAATATTTGCGCTATCCCGCCATCGACGTGCCGGACCCGACCAATCAGCTCGTCGCGATGATGCGGGATTTCGCCGAGGCGCGCGGCGCGAAATTCCTGGTCGGTTTGCAAAAGGCCGACCCGGATCTCGAGCCGTTCCTCACGGCGCAAAAAATTCCCTACATCCGCTTCGAGGGCGCGCCGATCATTCCGGGCGACAACCATTGGAATCCGGAAGGCCACACGATGGTGGCGGAACGCCTCAAGGCGTTTTTGGCGGACAACGGCGTGCCGGGCGCTGCCGACAAGCGCTGATCGCGCCTAGTGTCTACGCGCCGCTGTGCTGAGCACGGCGTCGTCGACGACCCAGTCCCACATGCAATCGCGCGGCGCTGGGGCGCGCGCGTTCAGCGAGGCGTCATCGACAACCCACTCCCAAAGACTTGCAAAGTCCTCGGGTTCGATATCGTGCTCTCTATGGTTCTTGGCGCCGCGACGCGGTGCTGCGGGGAATGGGATTGTCTTTGCAGACGCCGCCACTGGCGGCTCGGGATGCTTGCCTTCACGCATGACACGCCCTTTTCGTTTTACCTATGTGTTAGTCGCTTATGGCAACAGATCGGTCCGCGCGAGTTCGGATCGTGGTGTCGGGCGCGTTGGCACGATCGCTAAAATTGTCTGCATTGGGTGCGGCGCAGCGCAACCCAAGTTCGCCGGCGTGCTATCAACGCGCCATGACGCTCCTCAAATGGCTGATCGGCGCGCTGGTCGTCTTCGGCGGCTTCGTTGCGCTGATGTATGTCGCGCAGCGCTCGCTGCTGTATTTCCCCGAGAAGCTGCGCATTCCGCCGGCCCAGGCCGGTCTCCCGGAGGCGCAGGAGATCGTGCTCGACTCCGCCGACGGCGAGAAATTGGTCGCCTGGCATGTGCCGCCGCGGGAGGCGCGTCCGGTGGTGCTCTACTTCCACGGCAACGGCGGCTCGCTGCGTTATCGCGTCGAGCGCTTTCGCGCGATCACCTCCGATGGTACGGGCCTCGTGGCGTTGAGCTACCGCGGCTATGGCGGCTCGACCGGCAGTCCGACCGAAACAGGCCTGATCGCCGACGCCAACGCGGCCTACGATTTTGCTGTCGCGCGATATCCTGCGGAGGGTCTCGTGCTTTGGGGCGAGTCGCTTGGCAGCGGGGTGGCGGTTGCGATTGCGGCCGAGCGCAAGGTCGCGCGTGTCGTGCTGGAATCGCCGTTCACCTCGACCGCCGACGTCGGCGCTGGGGTCTATTGGTATCTCCCGGTGCGGCTGCTGATGAAGGACCAGTTCCGCTCCGACCTGCGCATCGGCAAGGTGCGGGCGCCGGTGCTCATTCTGCACGGCGTCCGCGACACCGTGGTGCCATTTGGTTTTGGCGAGCGGCTCTTTGCGCTTGCCAACGAGCCCAAGCGATTCGTGCGCTTTCCCGAGGGCGGCCACGTCAATCTCGATTCCTATGGCGCTCAGGCGGTGACGCGGCCGTTCGTTGCGGGCGCGGATCGTTAGTTCCACAGAGACCGTTAGCCCACCGGGGACGCCGCACGCTGCCGCGTTGGCCCGGTCGTTGGCCGCGCCGCGCAACCGGCGCGCTCGGTCATTTGGGTGGACAACTTGTGCATAGCCTCCGGCGGCTCCGACATGCTATCTGTCTGTCGGTACGGTCGTCCGGAGAACACGAAAATCCGGGTCAGGGTGGGGGCGTTCCATGAGCATGTTTGTCGATCGCATTTGGCGGGCCCGTCATTCGTCGGGCATTGTCAAATTCGCGCTCAAGCGCATCGCTCTTCCCATCGTGGCATTTGGACCGGTTGCTTATTTCTTCCCGCAGCTCGCGTTGTTCTACGCGGTCTGCGGCCTCTATGACGTCGCTCGCAACACCGCGCTCAATGGCGAGGTGGTGCGGAAGTATTTCCTCGGCAATGGCATTCCGACCTGGCTGTTGTCCCCGTTCAACATCCTGATGGATCTGTTGACGCTGCCCTTCATCAACAAGGGCGTGTACCGGTTTGAGGACCTGCCGCCCGCCTATCGCGAAGAGGTCTCGCGCCTGATCGAAGTGTCGCGCAAGGAAGACCTTGTCCGTCAGTTGGAAGAGCGCTCCAAGGAATTCCCGCGCACCATGGTGTTCTTCAAGTGGTATGGCGTGAACGTCGATACGTTTCTGAATGTCCCGGGCTTCCATGCCGACTGGAAATACATCCAGACCATCGGGGTCTCGATCTTCAACAAGAAGGTGTCGACCTCCAAGCACTTCGGGCCAATGCGGGTGACGTTGCGGGTTCTCTACAATCTCAACGACATGGCGGACCACTCGGCTTACATCGTGGTCGGTGGCACGACGAGTTACTGGCGCGAAGACAAGCTGTTCATTTTCGACGACACGCTGATGCACCAGTCGTTCAATGAATCCAGCAACCCGCGCTACTGCCTGTTTGTCGATATTCTCCGGCCATCTTATGTGCCGGCCGTCATGCGGGCCTGCGTCACGGTGATCAGGATCGTCTCCCGCAGCTTCAATTGGATTTTCTATCAGAACTGGAAAGTGATCGAGCGCTAGCGCGCTCAGTCAATTGAACGCCGCGACCGAAGCGGCGCGCGCAGGACTATCTAACAGGACTATCTAAAACGTCTGATACGACCTGCCGAGTTCGCCGCCAACGCGCGCGAAGCCTTGCTTCGCCGGTTCGTGGTCTTTGTTGATGTTGAGCGCCTTGGCGTAGGAGCCAGCCGCCTTTTCCTTGTCGCCGAGCCGCTCGTAGGCAAGCCCGCGGCTGGTCCAGGCCTGGAGGTTGAGTGGCTCGGCCGTGACCGCATCGTTGAGATCGTTCGCCGCAGCCTTGAAGTCGCTGATCGACATATAGCTCAGCGCGCGCCCGATGAACGGCTCGGCCTGGTTTTGCGACAGGCCGATAGAGGTCGAGAAATCGTCGATGGCGAACTGGTGCTGTTTTTGGCTCTGATAGAGCAGGCCGCGGTTGTAGTAAGCCTCCGCATTGTCCGGCCGGATCGCGATCGCCTTGTTGAAGTCGTTGAAGGCTTCGAGCGTCTGCTTTTTCTGGCGATAGACGATGCCACGGCCGAGATAGGCGACAGCGTAATTCTGGTCGAGCTGGAGCGCCTTGTTGTAGTCGGCGAGCGCGAGATCGGCCTGGCCGGTCTTGCGATAGATCAGCGCGCGGTTGGCGTAAGCCTGGGAGTAATTCGGATCGAGGCTGATCGCCTTGTTAAAATCGGCGAGTGCCTCCTGATTGCGGCTGGCTTGCCCGAATACCGTGCCCCGCATGTTGTAGGCCTGCGGATCGCTTGGGTTGCGCTGCACGACGCTGGTGAGCGAAGCGATGTTGGAGGGCGAACCCGCGAGCTGATTGTCCTCGTTCTCGGCCGGCGGGTTGCTGCTGACGGTCTGACAGCCGGTCAGCGCTGCGGCGGCGATCAGGAGGGCGGTGCGGAGGAGGGGCGCCCGAAGCGGCCGGGCCGGACGCACCACGCTGCTGTTGGCCTTGCTCATGACGGGTCGGGCTGCCTCGCCCCCATTGGCGACCGGCTTTTCAGCCGAGGAAATACGGCAATCGTTCGACGATATCGCGGCCCCTGCCAAAACGATAGCGCGGACGGAAGGTTGCTTCCGCCCGCGCCGTGGATAACCGATACGGCCTTGATGTTAGCGGCCGAACCCGCCGCCGCCGCCAAATCCGCCGCCACCACCGAAGCTCCGGCCGCCGCCGGGACCACCGCGGCCGGGACCGCCGGTACGACCGGCACCCGGACCACCCTGGCCGAACACCGGCTTGGGCTTCATCGGGATCAGGCCTTCGCGCTGCATGCGCTTGCGCGCCAGCTTGCGGGCGCGGCGTACCGCCTCCGCCTTCTCACGAGCCCGCTTTTCCGATGGTTTTTCGTAATGGCCGCGAAGCTTCATCTCGCGGAAGATGCCCTCACGCTGCATTTTCTTCTTGAGCGCCTTGAGAGCCTGATCGACGTTGTTGTCGCGGACGAGAACCTGCACGCAGTGATCCTTCTAAAGCCGTTGCTTGCGGTGAATGGAATGCACGGAAGGTCGAATAGCCTTCCAAGTGGGGCGTCGGTAGCAGATCGGGGGCTAAAAGTCTATCGAGGGCATGGGCTTTCGGCGGATTTCCGCCTGTTCCCACAGTGCTGGTAACGGCCGCCCTAACGAAATGGGCTAGCGGCAGCGCTGCAGCCAGAGGGTTTCCCGGTTGTTGGTGATGACCCCGTCCTGGACCAGGACCCGCCCGTCGGTGGTTTTGGACATCCAGACCCGAATCCGACCCTTGTCCTTGCGCACCAGGATTTCGAGGGCCTGCTTCTCGTTCAGGTAGTCCTCGCGCAGGGCGATCTTGTCATCTGCCAGAATCTCCGCGTTGACGATCGCATACCGCGTCGGCTCGTACCGTCCACCGGCGTCGTAGGTCAGCGTGATCGCCCCGGAGGAGGACAGCGCATAGGTCGCGTGATTGTTGATGGGGGTCGCCGGTTCGTCGCAGGCTCCCGCCCAAACCCCGATCAAGCCGAAGTCCAGCACCGCCCGTTTGGTCGATTCGGTGGGTTGTTTGGTCGATTCGCTGGGTTGTGCGCTCGCAAGCGCGGGCAGGGCGAAACCCAGTATCGCGGCGAGCAGCAGCCTTCGGATCATGGTCGTCCCCCCGGAACCGGCGCGCCCCGGTTCCATCGTCAGCAAGCAAGCGTCACGCAATCAAACAAGCATCACGCAATAATGTCGGGCGTGAGCTGATCTTCAACTTGAATGATGCGGTCGCGCAGGTGGAGCTTGCGCTTTTTCAGCCGCTGCACCTGCAGGAGATCGGAGCCCGGAGCGTTGTGCAGTGCCTCGATCGCGGCATCGAGATCGCGATGCTCTTGCCGCAGACGCTCGAGCTGCGTCTTCAGTTCGCTCTCGTCCTGCTCATTCATGGCGGCCGCCGCACGGAGCGTCTCTGGGGCCGGTTTTGCCGGATTTCTTGGCGCCGAAGCAAAACCATCGAGAAGTACAAAATCTTGAATTCGCATAATTTTCTCGGCCTGCACCACACGGAACCGCAGCCGGCTGGGTATGCTGCCCCGCCTCCGGCCTCCCGCCACAGGTGGGCATTATCGCGCCTTTCTCAAGCCCGCTTCAAGCCGAGCGGTTAACCGCATTGGACCAGCCTGGGGATTTGCTGCGGTGCACAAAAATCGTCAATCGACTTGTAACCGATCTGGTGGCAAACTTTCCGAGTCAGGGGTGTGTGTCTAATCCGATGGAGACATCACATATGACCATCCAAGCGCATCTTGCGGAACTGGAACGGCGGCACCGCGCGCTCGAGAACGAGCTCGCCGAAGCGATGGTTCATCCTTCGATGGACGATCTCAAGATCGCGGAGCTGAAACGGCGCAAGTTGCTAGTGAAGGACGAGATCATGCGCCTCCAGTATGGGGGCAGTGGCAGCATCCACTGAAGCGTCGTCCGGTCTGATTTCACGAGGCCTGCCGCCGGCTCTCGCTATGAGAGCCGGCGGTGCTATTTTGCCGGCCGGAAGGCCTGATGGCACCTGACGGGAGGAATCTGATGGCAAGAGTAACGAAGCTCGTAGCGAAGCTCGCATTGGTGCTGATGGCGCTGCTGCTGCTTTGCCAGCCGGCACAGCTTGCGGCGCAGGATTTTCCCAACCGCACCATAACGCTGGTCGTACCCTATCCGCCCGGTGGCGGCGTCGATGTGCTGGCGCGCGTCATCGCCGAGAAGTTGTCGGGCGTCATCGGTCAGCAGGTGATCGTGGAAAATCGTCAGGGCAGCTCGGGGCTGCTCGGCACGCGCTCGGTGATCAAGTCAGCGCCCGACGGCTATACGTTGATGCTCGCCCACACCGGCTCGATCTCGATCAATCCGACGCTCTATGCCAACGCCAATTTCGACCCGCGCAAGGACTTCACCGCCATCGGGCTGATCGCCTCGATGCCGGTTGCGCTCCTGGCGCATCCGTCGTTCCCGGCCAAGAACCTCACCGAGTTGATCGCTCTCGCGAAGCAACAGGCCGGCAAGCTCAACATCGGCACCTCGGCGGTCGGCACCGGCGGCTACATGACGGCCGAACTGTTCAAATCGATCACCGGCGTGCAGGCGCAGATCGTACCCTACAAGGGCACGGCGCAACTGATGAACGATCTGCTCGGCAATCACGTGTCGGTTGCGTTTGGCGTGCTGCCGCCCGCACTCGGCAATCTCTCGGCCGGCAGCTTGCGCGCGATCGCCATGATCGACAGGCGCCGCTTCAGTCTGCTGCCCGACGTGCCGACCTCGGCGGAGTCCGGCCTGCCGGGCTTCGAGTCCTCGCTGCACTATGGGGTGATCGGGCCAGCCGGCATTCCGCGACCGATCGTCGAGAAGCTTAATGCCGCATTGCGTTCCTTGGTCAACACGGACGACGTTAAGACGCGCATCCACAACGAGGGCGGCGATCCGCTGGTTTCGTCGCCCGAAGAATACGCCAGCGATATCGATCTGGAGGAACGCAAATGGGGTGCTCTCATCAAGAAGCTCAATCTCCGGGCCGACTGATTGCCGCGGCATTTTGCGCCGCCGCGCTGCTCGTTGTGGCAGCGCCCGCATGGGCTGAGGATTACCCGAACCGGCCGGTCACGCTGATCGTGCCCTATCCGCCTGGCGGCGGCGTTGACGCGATCGGCCGCATTGTCGCAGCCAAGCTCACCACGGCGCTTGGCCAGCAGGTCGTGGTTGAGAACCGCCCGGGGGCCGGCAGCGTCATCGGTATGCGTGCGGCAGCACGCTCCGCGCCTGACGGCTATACGCTCGTCGTCACCACCACGGGCATGAGCCTGCCGTCGAACCTCGGCTACGATCTCATCAAGGACTTCACACCGCTCTGCCTGATCTCGTCGACGCCGATCGTGCTGATGTCGAACCCGGCCTTTCCGGCGAAGTCGATCGCGGAGATCGTGGCGCTTGCCAAGCAGGAGCCGGGCAAAGTCACGTTTGGCACGCCGCCGGCGCCGACACTCAACTATTTTGCGGTCGAGCAGTTCAAGTTGATGACGGGGATCAGCGCGACCATCGTGACCTTCCGCGGCACCGGCCCGCTCACCAACGATCTGATTGGCGGCCATGTGGCGGTTGGCTTCAACACCATCGCGCCGTCGATCGGCAACATTCAGGCCGGCAAGCTGCGGGCGATTGCGGTCGCGGCGCAAAGGCGCGCCAGCGTGCTGCCCGATGTGCCGACCGCCGCCGAGTCGGGGCTGCCGGGCTTCGATGCGGTGATCTATTACGGCATCATGGCTCCGGCCGGATTGCCGCGCCCCATCGTCGAGAAACTGAATACGGCGCTGCGTCAGATCGTGGCCTCCGATGAAGGCAAGCAGCGCATCGCCGCCGATGGCGGTGAGCCGATTGGCAGCACGCCCGAAGAGTTCGCCGCCAACATCGCGCGCGAGGAGGGCAAGTGGGCGGCAGTGATCAAAAAGCTCAACCTCAAGGTCGAATGATGTCGCGCGTCGTTGCATTGCTCGGAGCGGCGCTTGCGGCGTTGGCGCTCGCCGCCGCGCCGGTTGCGGCGCAGGACTATCCGAACCGGCCGATCACGCTGGTGGTGCCGTTCCCGGCCGGTGGCGGCAACGATGCGCTGGCGCGCGCGGTGGCGCAGCGGATGAGTCTGACCATCGGGCAGCAGGTCGTGGTCGAGAACCGTGTTGGGGCCGCTGGCGGCACCGTCGCGACGCGCCAAGCGGCTAAAGCTGCGCCCGACGGCTACACGATCCTGCTGACCTACACTGGCACGCTGGCCGTCAACCCGACGCTTTATCCGAATGCCGGCTACGATCCCCGCAAGGATTTTGCGCCAATCGGTCTGATCGGCACGCAGCCGAGCGTGCTGACGATCCATCCGTCCTTGCCGGTCCACTCGACCGCCGAGCTTGTCGCTTATGCCAAGGCCAATCCCAACAAGATCAACTGCGGCTTCGTGCCCGGCACGATCGGGCACATGACCACCGAGTTGTTTACCCGAAGCGCGGGCTTCGAGATCACCCGCGTGCCCTACAAGGGCAACGGCGCCGCGATCGGCGATCTGATCGGAGGCCACATCACCATGATGGTGTTGTCGATCCAGACCGTGATCGGCAACGTCAAGGCAGGCACCTTGCGCGCGCTCGCCGTCACCACGGCCACGCGCTCCAAAATTCTGCCCGATGTGCCGACCGTCTCGGAATCCGCCGTGCCGGGCTTTGGCGCCGCGATTCGCTACGGACTTGCAGCGCCAGCCGGCACGCCGCGCCCGATCATCGACCGGCTGAGCCGGGAGCTGCGCGCGGCGGTCCTCTCCGATGACATGCGTGAACGGCTCGCCCGGGAAGGCGCCGAACCGGTTGCCAGCACTCCGGAGGAATACGCCGCCGATATCGATGCCGAGGAAAAGAAATGGTCGGCGCTGGTGAAGAGCCTCAATCTGAAAATGGAGTAGCGATGCGTTTGCCTGTTTGCCTGCTTGCTGCGCTTTGCCTGGCTGTCTCTCCCGCTGCCGCGCAGGACTATCCCAACAAGCCGATCACCATGATCGTGCCGTTCCCGGCGGGTGGCGGCGTTGACGTGATCGGCCGCATCGTGGCCGAAAAGCTTTCAGCTGCGCTCGGCCAGCCAATCGTGATCGACAATCGCGGCGGTGCCGCCGGCGTGGTCGGCACACGCGTTGCGGCGCGTTCGGCGCCCGACGGCTATACGCTGGTGATGGCGACCTCGGGAACGAGCGCGATCAATCCGAACCTTTACGTCAATCCCGGCTATCACACGTTGAAGGATCTCAGCCCCATCGGGCTGATCTCGTCGACGCCGATTGTGCTGATGGCGCACCCATCGGCGCCGCAGACCTCGCTCGCCGATGTGATCGCCTCGGCCAAACGCGAGCCCGGCAAGCTCAACATCGGCACGCCGCCGCCCGGCACCAGCGCGCAGCTGGCGGGCGAGTTGCTCAAGTCGATGGCGGGCATCGACTACACCATCGTGACCTATCGCGGCACCGGACCCCTGACGACCGATCTCCTCGGCGGCCACGTCAAGCTTGCGCTCAACGTGCTGGCGCCGGCGATGAGCAATCTGCAGTCCGGCTCGCTGAAGGCGCTCGCCGTGCTGGCAGCCAAGCGGTCGAGCCTGCTGCCCAACGTGCCGACCACGGCGGAAGCGGGCCTGCCGGGTTTCGAGTCTGGGCTGAACTACGGCCTGCTGGCGCCGGTTGGCACACCGCGCGAGATCATCGATCGCATCAACCGCGAGCTTCGCGTGATTGTCGCGAGTGCCGAGGTGCGCGCGCGCATTGCCGCGGACGGCGGCGATCCGATGCCATCGACCCCGGAGGAATACGTAGCCGACATCGAGCGCGAGGACGCGAAATGGGGCGCGCTGATCCGCAAGCTCAACCTCAAGGTCGAGTGATGCGCGGGCTTGGCGCGATGTTGGCGGCGTTTGCGGCATTGCTGCTCAGCTTCGGTGCGGCGTCGGCCGACGATTATCCGACCAAGCCCATCACCATGATCGTGCCGTTCCCGCCCGGCGGCGGCAACGACACGCTGGCGCGGCTGGTTGCCAACAAGCTGTCGCTCGCGCTCGGCCAGCAGGTCATCGTGGACAATCGCGGCGGTGCCAACGGCGTGATTGCGATCCGAGCGGCGAAGAGCGCGGCGCCCGACGGTTACACATTGGTGTTCGTCAATTCCAGCAACACCTCGATCACGCCCGCGCTCAACCCCAATGTCGGCTACGACGCCCACAAGGACTTCGCGCCGATCGGCATGTTGGCTTCCGCGGGCATCGGGATCATCACCCATCCGTCGTTTCCGGCAACGTCGGTCGCCGAACTGATTGCGTTTGCCAAGGCAAAGCCCGGCACGCTCAGCATCGGCACATCGGCGCCGGGCAGCGGCTCGCACCTGGCGACCGAATTGTTCAAGGCCCGCGCCGGCATCGACGTGACGCTCGTGCCCTACAAGGGCACCGCGGCGCTCACCAACGATGTGCTGGGCGGCCATGTGCCGGTGGTGTTCGGCGTGGTGGCGCCGGCGCTCGGCAGCGTGCGCGCCGGAATGCTTCGCCTCCTTGCGGTGACCGGCACGGCGCGGATTGCGACGCTCCCCGATGTGCCGACGGTTGCGGAGTCCGGCCTGCCGGGATTCGAAGCCGTGCTGCGTTACGGGCTGCTGGCGCCCGCCGGGACGCCGCAGCCGATCGTCGAGCGGCTCAACCGCGAGCTTCGTGCGCTGGTCGGCAATGACGAGGTCAAGACGCGCATTGCGCAGGAGGCGGGCATTCCGCTGACGTCGTCTCCGGAGGAGTACGCCGCCGAGATCGTGCGCGAGGACGCCCTCTGGCAGCCGCTGATCCGCAAGCTCAATCTGAAGGTGGAATAGCAGCGCAATTTAGCGGATCGCGCGCCGAGCCCGCTCGACGATCTCCTTCGGCGTGGCGAACAGGCGCGCCACCACGTCTTGGATTTTGGCGCCGGGCAGCGGATCGATGTCGATGCGGATTTTCTCGGCGTCGGCGAGGAACACCGGATCGGCCATCGTCGCATCGAACGCCTTGCGCAGGACTTCGATCTGTTGCGCGGAGGTTCCGGGTGGCGCGATGTAGGAGCGATGGAAGATGGTCTGGCTGATCACCAGCTCGACCACTTTGCGGTCCATGTCGTTATCGACATATTTGAACACCGTCGGAACGCCCATCCGGGTCAATTCCGCATGCGGCTCCAAGCTGACCTGCATGAACACGTTGGCCTTGCCGTCGCGCAGCCAATCCGGCTTCTGCGATTTGAAGCTCGACCAGTCCCAGCCGCAGACGCCGTCCACCTCGCCGCGCTCCATCGCGAGCGCCATGTCGGGCGTGCCGCGATAGCCGGTCACCATGTCCCACAGCGCTCCTGAAGTGTGGCGATGCAGGTTGCCGTATTCGTAGGTCGAGTCGTTCGGACCGCTGCTGCCGAATTTGGCTTTCACGCGCCGCGCGTCGTCCATGTTGGCGATCTTGGTGCCCTTGAGCGTGACGCAGACGCGCACGCCGTTGTTGGCGGTGCCGATGTAGAGCACCTTGGTCGGATCGAACGGCGGCGCCGAGCGGTCGTCGAGCAGGGCGGACATGATCGCGCCCGGCATGATGCCTGCGATCGAGGTGCCATCCTTGGGCGCGATGTTGCTGATGTACTGCGCGGCCTTGGCAGAGCCGGCACCGGGCATGTTCTTGACCACGACGGTCGGCTCGCCCGGGATGTGCCGGCCGAGATGGCGCGCCACCGCACGCGCGTAGATGTCGTAACCGCCGCCGGGACCTGCGCCGACGATCATCTCGACGGTTTTGCCGGCGTAATACTCGGCGGCGAAGCCGGGCTGCGGCGCGGCCACGGCGAGCGCCGCGCAAAACGCGGCGAGGCTGGCATTTCCTGACAGCGGCATCGGCACCTCCCCGAATAGGCACAGATGCCGCAAGGGTAGGCCAACGGCGCGACACGAACAATCGCGCCGTTGAGGTTGCTTGCCGAGATCGCGTTAGCTGCGGCGCAAATCCGCTGCCGCGCGGGCCAGGATCTCGACCACCTTGGGCTCCGCCTCGGGGTCGCGGTCGAGCCGCTCGCGGGTGGCGCTGCGCAGATTGTCGAACGCGGCGTTCACCAGTTGCGGAACGCTGGTGTCGCGCTGCCCGGTTTCACGGTCGCCGCCGCGGCCGCGCATGCGCTCGAAGTGCGCCCCCACCGCGCCGAGCCGGTCGAGCACGGCTTTGGCGAGTTCATCGTTCTGCTTGAGGTCCGCACGGCCCTCGTCGGTGATCGTGAAGAGCTTCTTGGCGCCCTCGGTCTGGGCGGTGACGTAGCCCAGCTCCTCGAGCAGCGTCAGCGTCGGATAGACAATGCCGGGGCTCGGCGAGTACCAGCCTTCGGTCTTGTCCTCGATCAGCTTGATGATCTCGTAGCCGTGCCGCGGCTGCTCTGCGATCAGCGCCAGCAGGATCAGCCGCAGGTCGCCTTGCGCCAGCATTCGCCCGGCGCGGATGTCGTCACCGCCGCCGGCGCCATGACCGCCGCCAAAGCGATGGCCGCGCCGGTGCCGGCCGTGACGTCCGCCCCAGCGGTGGCCGCCCGGGCCGCATTCGTGGCCGTCGGATTCAAATCGTCGCATTCCAAACATCTCATTTTTCTCCTTTGGTAAGATATATCTTTAGATAGATCGCCAAATGATGTAACGCAAGATATATCTTTAGGCTATCAGAAGATAATGAAAAGCCTCAATGAATCAAAACGTTGATGGATCGGTCCGGCTGGACAACCGGTGGTGGTCCCGTTTGAATAGGCAGGCTCCCCAGGGCCTTCGCCAATGGAACCCAAGCGCGTAAACTGCCGTCCATGCTGCGCCGCGACTGGTTATTTATGCTGATCCCCGGCGGGGTCGCCGCCTACATGTTGCTCTATCCAGAGCACGCCCAACTCATGGTCCGTGGATTGGCGAGGCTGTTCAGATGAAGCAGCCCCAGCGGCCCCGCGACCTAAACTGAAAAAAGCAGGTCGTGGTCGAGTTTTAATCACTCAACATCAGCAGCTCTCAGACGCGCGAACACCGGCCGCATGGGCCGGTGTTCGCTGCAAGTCCGGTGAGCCCCCGGTGGCAGGAGAAGTCCGGATCGTTCACATGCGGGCTTGCGAATTGCGGCGCAGGCGCTGGAGCGCGACCGTACAGTTCAGCACCACGCGCCTCATGTAGTGCTTCGGATCATGGAGCACGCGCCAGCAATATTCGCCGAGCGCGACGCGATCCGCACCGTTCGCCGAGTCCGTATAGGTGCCGCTGAAGCCGCCGATGGCAACCGCGCTGCCACCGCCGGACGAAGAACTATCAGAGGCGGGCGGGTTGTCGGTCGAACCGGGGTTGGTGCCCGGATTTGTGCCAGGGTCGGTCCCGGGCGGCGTTGTGCCGTTGGTGTTGCCGTTGCTCAGCACCGCAACTGAACCGAGCGCGGTGCCGTCGGTGTTACCGGAGTTGGTGTTGCTGCCAGGGGCGTTCAGCACCCCGATGTTGGCGGCGCCCGATGACGTCGCGTCGCCGGCGCTGGTCGAACTGTCGGCGCCGTTGAGAATGCCCGCGTTCGCGGTGGGGCTGTTGGCCGAACCGGTGTCGCCGGTGTTGCTGTTCTGGCCATTGAGCACGCCGACGTTGGCGGCGGTGCCGTCGCCGGGACCGCTATCGCCCGTGGTCGCGCCCGGTGCGTTCAGCACGCCTGCGTTCACCGCCGAGCCGTCGCCGGGACCGGTGTTGCCGGTGCTGCTGCCGTCACTGTTGAGGATGCCGGTGTTCAGCGCTGCTCCAGTGCCGGGGCCGCTGTCGCCAGTCGTGCTGTTCTCGTTAAGGATCGCGGCGTTGGCGGCAGGGCCGCTGCCGGTGCCGGTGTTCCCGGTCGTGCCGCCGTCATTGAGAATGCCGGCGTTCGCGGCCGCGCCGCTGCTGTCACTGGTGTTGCCGGTGTCGCTGCCGGTGTTGAGCACACCGACGCTCGCGATCGTCGAGTTGTTGCCGCTGGTGTTCGAGCCGGTGGTGCTGTCGGAGTTGAGAATGCCGGCATTGGCTCCGGCAAGCCCGGTATTATCACCCGTATTGCCGGTGTTGCTGCCGGTGTTCAGCACGCCGACGTTGGCACCGGTCGTCGAGCCGTCGGTGCCGTTGCTACCGGTCGTGCTATCGGTGTTCAGCACGCCGACATTGGTGGACCCGGTGGTGCTGTTGCTCGTGCCGGTGTTGCCGGTGTCGGCGCCCGGACCGTTCAGCACGCTCACATTGTTCGAGGCGGTGCCGGTGTCGGTGCTATTGCCGGTGTCGGTGCCCGATGCGTTCAGCACGCTGACGTTGGTCGAGGACGTGCTATCGGGGCTGTTGGTTGTCGTGGTGCCCGGCTGGTTGAGCACGCTCACGTTGGTGTTGGCGACATTGCCGTCCGCGGCCGGATTGTCGGTGATCACCGTGCCGGCGGCGATCCCGCCGTCGTTGCCGTCGCCGGTGGTGACGCTCGCCTCCGGATCGGGATTGAACTTTACGGTCGTGCCCTTCGTCCCGCCGAAATTGACCGTCTTCGCCCCAGGGTCACGCAGGCCCGTGGTGGTGATCTGGCGATTGGACTGTGTGGCGTTGCGGACCTGCTGCCGCACGACCGGCGTCCGGCTCGAAACGACGCCGGACGGGGCGCGGCTTGTGGTGTTGGGAACGGCCGATCCGACCGAGCCGTAGCGGTCGAAGCGGGCGGCGCCGGAGAAGAAGTTCTCGCCGCTCTGGAAGCTCGGCATGAAGGTGCCGCCGGTGTTGACGCCGTTGCGATCCACGCCGGCCGTCAGGCCCCCGATATTGGAGCCGAACGTCGATCCGCTGATGCCCGTGATGCCGCCTGGGCCGGTGATGCCGCCCACGGTGCCGCTGGTCACGCCGCTGCCGATGTTGCCGGTGACGCCGCTGGTGACGGTGCCGACCGTGCGTCCGATCGGGCCGGCATTGGCTGCGGCGCAGAGTGCGATGGTGCTGGTGGTGACACCGAGCGCAAGCGCGAGCGTCCGGATGCCGCGATATTGTTCACGTATTTTCTTGTCGGTCATGTCGCTCCTCCGGGGATGTCGCTGGTTGTCGGGAGGGCAACGGGGCAGGGCGGACGGGGTTCGATCAAGCGAACGCGTCCGCCGTCACAAGGGTGTGTTTCTGTTTTGCTTCAAGTTTTTCCGAGACGCGTAACTCTTTAGCCAGCGTCACACGCCCTTCGCCATTTCGCGCAATTTGAATTTTTGAATCTTGCCGGTGCTGGTCTTCGGCAATTCGGCGAATACCACGTAACGCGGCACCTTGTAGCCCGCGAGGTTCTGCTTGCACCACGTCACGAGCTCATCGCTGGTCGCGTTCTGTCCAGGCTTGAGCTCAACGAAGGCGCAGGGCGTCTCGCCCCATTTGTCATCGGGCTTGGCGACCACGGCTGCGGCCTGCACGGCCGGGTGCTTGTAGAGCGCGTCCTCGACTTCGATCGACGAGATGTTTTCGCCGCCCGAGATGATGATGTCTTTCGAGCGGTCTTTGAGCTGGATGTAGCCGTCGGGGTGCATCACGCCGAGATCGCCGGAGTGGAACCAGCCGCCCGCAAAGGCCGCATCGGTCGATTTCCGGTTCTTGAGGTAACCCTTCATCACCACGTTGCCGCGGAACATGACTTCGCCCAGCGTTTCGCCGTCGCGCGGCACCGGCTTCATCGTGTCGGGATCGAGCACATCGAGCGCTTCGAGCGGCACGTAGCGCACGCCCTGGCGCGCCTTCTTGGCGGCCTGCTCGGCCGGCGGCAACGCGTCCCAGGCCGCGCGCCACTCGTTCGTCGTGGCGGGCCCATAGGTTTCGGTCAGGCCATAAACATGAGTGACATTGAAGCCCGCGGACTTCATCGCCGCCAGCACGGCCTCGGGCGGCGGCGCGGCCGCGGTGAAAAATTCGACGACGTGCGGCAGCGGCTTCTTCTCTTCGGTGGGCGCATTAAGCAGCGTCGCCATCACGATCGGCGCCCCGCAGAGGTGCGTCACCTTATGCGTCGCAATCGCGTCGTACATGGCGTGCGCCCGCACCTGACGCAGACAGACGTGCGTGCCGGCCACCACCGAGATCGTCCACGGGAAGCACCAGCCGTTGCAGTGGAACATCGGCAGCGTCCACAGATAGACCGGATGCCGGCCCATGGCGCCGGTCAGCACATTGCCGATGGCGAGCAGATATGCGCCGCGGTGGTGATAGACGACGCCCTTGGGGTCGCCGGTGGTGCCGGAGGTATAGTTGAGCGTGATGGCGTCCCACTCGTCGCCCGGCATTTGCCAGGCGAAATTCGGATCGCCGTCCTTGATGAAGTCCTCGTACTCGATCTGGCCGGGCCGCTCGCCCGCGCCGGAAAACTCCGGATCGTCGTAGTCGATCAGCAGCGGCTTCACCTTGCAGAGCGACAGCGCCTCTTTCACCACCTTGGAGAACTCGCGGTCGGCGATCAGCACCTTGGTCTCGGCGTGGTCGAACTGAAACGCGATGACGGCGGCGTCGAGCCGGGTGTTGATGGTGTTGAGCACGGCGCCCATCATCGGCACGCCGTAATGGCATTCGAGCATCGCCGGCGTGTTGGCGAGCACGGCCGACACCGTGTCGCCGCGCTTGACGCCGCGCTTGGCCAGCGCCGAGGCGAGCTTGCGCGCACGGGCGTAGAATTCGGCGTAGCTCCGCCGCAGCGAGCCGTGGATGATGGCCGTCTGGTCGGAAAACACCGAGGCCGCGCGCTCCAGAAGGGTCAGCGGCGTCAGCGGCTGGAAGTTCGCCGGATTGCGGTCGAGATCGGTGTCGAAGGGGCTGTTGCTCATGGCCGCCGCCACGTTAGCGAAGGAAGCCTGCGGCGATCAATGTCCGAACAGGTCCATCAAGCCTTGGCGCGTCAATTCGAGCCCAAGGACGAGCACCAGCACGTTGGTGATGCGGAAGAACAGCGCCTCGGGCGTCACCCGCACCAGCCAGACGCCCAGGAAATTGCTGGCGATCGCGACCGGAAACAGCACCGCGGATGTCACCAGTCCGGAATTGGTGAACTGGCCGAGCCCGACATAGGGCGCGACCTTCATCAGGTTGACCAGCGCGAAGAACCAGCAGGTGGTGCCGACGAACAGCATTTTCGGCAGCCGCTGCGGCAGCACGAAAACGAAGTAGGGCGGCCCGCCGATTTGCACCAGGGTCGAGGTGAAGGCCGCGACCCCGCCCCAGATCACGCCGAGCCCGGCCCGCGGCTTCGGCAGGTCCTCGGGCTTGATGTTGCGCGTGAGCCAGGCATTCAGGGCAAAGCCCAGCGCGATCAGCCCGACCACCAGCCGGATGGCGGCATTGGAGACGTGGGCGGCAAAAAACCAGGCCGCGCCGACGCCGATCACCGCGCCGGGCAGCATCACCTTCAGGTTCCAAGGATCCCAGTCGCGCCGGTAGATCCAGCACGACATCACGTCCTGCAGCAGGATGATCGGCAACAAGATCGCGGCAGCTTCCAACGGCGGCAGGATGATGGCGAGCAGTGGCGTCGCCACCATGCCGATGCCGGTGAAGCCGCCTTTCGAGAGCCCGAGGAAAACCACCGCCGGCACGGCAAAGGCGTAGAACAGCGGATCGGTGAAGAAGGTCATGGGCGCCGTGCGGGGAGGGCTGCGCGAGTTAAAGCCGATGTGCGTTCGCGGCGCCACCCGGTTTCGCGCATGGCGTCATGCAGCGGCCAGCGCGACAAATCCGCAAAGCTCTCAATGCCACCACAGCTCGACGATCGAGCTGCGCATCAGTTCGGCCGCTATGAAGAACATCAGCACATAGGCGATGCGAAAGAACATCTCGTTCGAGGTGCGGCGCACCAGCCAGATGCCGGCGTAGTTGGAGGCAATCGCGATGGGCACCAGGGCCAGACCGACCAGCATGTTCTCGCGCGTGATGAAGCCCAGCGTGGCGAAGCCTGGGACCTTGAAGATGTTGCTGGTCGCAAACAGGATCGCGACGGTGCCGACATAAGGCATCTTGTCGATCTTCTGCGGCAGCAGATGCATCTGCCAGGCCGGGCCGCCGGCGTTGGCCAGCATGGTGGTGAAGCCGCCGATCACGCCGAAGATGATCCCGGTCGCGGCGTTCGGCTTCGGCGTATAGCGCTCAAAGCGCCCGCTCAGCCAATGCCGCAGCACGAACAGGGTCGCAATGATGCCGATGGCGAGCCGAATATGCGCGGCCGACAGCGATGCCGCCATCAGCCAGGCGAAAAACATGCCGACGAGCATGCTCGGCAACATGAGCTTGAGATTCCAGACGCTCCATTGCCGCCAATAGGCCCACAAGGTGAGCACGTCTTGCGCGAGCGCGGTCGGCAGGATGATGGCGGCGGCCTGCAACGGCGGCACGAACAGCGACATCAGCGGCAGCGCCATCACGCCCATGCCCAGGAAGCCGCCTTTCGAGATGCCGAGCAGGCAGACGCCGATCACCGCAACGGCCATGAAGGTGGGATCGGTGAGGAGGTCCACGGGAGCTCGGGGTGCGGAGGGTGCGGGGTAGAGCGGGCGCATGAGAGCGGAGAAGCGCGCCGCGCGCCAGGGCAATTTGCGCATGGCGGCACTGAGTTGCCGCTTGCTAAATTCACCGCTGGCTGCACATTCGGTCCGCAGATCGGAGAAAGCCCCGATGGACGTTAAGACAAGCGCGGCGACGAGCCGCTATCCCGAGGTCTACGCGCGCTGGCAGCGCGACCCGCAGGGCTTTTGGGGCGAGGCCGCGCGCGACGTCGCCTGGATCAAGCCACCAAAAACCGTGTTCGATCCGAACGCCGGGGTCTATGGGCGCTGGTTTCCCGATGGCGTCTGCAACACCTGTTACAACGCGGTGGATCGCCACGTCGAGGCGGGCCGCGGCGAGCAGGCGGCGATCATCTACGACTCGCCCGTCACCAACTCCAAGCAGACCATCACCTACGCGGCGCTGCAGACCAAGACTGAGACGCTGGCCGGCATCCTGCGGCACACCTTCGGCGTCAAGAAGGGCGACCGCGTCATCCTCTACATGCCGATGGTGCCGGAGGCGCTGGTCGCGATGCTCGCCTGCGCGCGCATCGGCGCGGTGCATTCGGTGGTGTTCGGCGGCTTTGCGCCGAAAGAGCTCGCCACCCGCATCGACGACGCCAAGCCCAAGGTGATCGTGTCGGCGAGTTGCGGCCTCGAAGGCGCGCGCGTCATAGCCTACAAGCCGCTGCTCGACGAGGCGATCAATCTCTCAAAGCACAAGCCGGAAGCCTGCCTGATCCTGCAACGGCCGCAGCTCGCTTGCGAGTTGACGCCCGGTCGCGATCATGACTGGCAGAAGGCCTGGGACGATGCATTGGTGTGGGCGCGCAACGTACTCGAGCCCGAGCCGATGCTCGCCACCGATCCGCTCTACATCCTCTACACGTCGGGAACGACCGGAATTCCGAAGGGCGTGGTGCGCGACAATGGCGGGCACCTGGTCGCGCTCAAATGGTCGATGAAGAACATCTACGACATTGATCCGGGCGAAACCTGGTGGGCCGGCTCCGACATCGGCTGGGTGGTCGGCCACAGCTACATCGTCTATGCGCCGCTGTTTCACGGCTGCACCACGGTGCTCTACGAGGGCAAGCCGGTCGGCACGCCCGACGCCGGCGCGTTCTGGCGGGTGATTGCCGAGCACAAGGTCGCGGCCTTTTTCACGGCGCCGACCGCGTTCCGCGCCATCAAGAAAGAAGACCCGCAGGGTAAGCTGTTCACGAAATACGACCTGTCGAAATTCCGCACGCTGTTTCTTGCCGGCGAGCGCGCCGACCCCGACACCATTGTGTGGGCCCGGGATCTTCTGAACAAACCGGTCATCGACCATTGGTGGCAGACCGAAACCGGCTGGACCATCGCCGGCAATCCGGTTGGCCTCGGCCAGCTTCCGGTCAAGCTCGGTTCGCCGACTGTGCCGATGCCGGGCTACGACCTGCGCGTGGTCGACGATGCCTGCCAAGAAGTGAAGCGCGGCCAGATGGGCTCGCTGGTGGTGAAGTTGCCGCTGCCGCCGTCGTGTCTGCCGACGCTGTGGCAACAAGACGAGCGCATGAAGGAGAGCTATCTCGCGGAGTTTCCCGGCTATTACAAAACCGCGGACGCGGGTTTCATCGACCAGGACGGCTACGTGTTCGTCATGGGCCGCACCGACGACATCATCAATGTCGCGGGGCACCGGCTTTCGACCGGCGGCATGGAGGAGGTGCTGTCCGCGCACCGGGACGTCGCCGAGTGCGCGGTGCTTGGCATCAAGGACGATCTCAAAGGCGAGGTGCCGTGCGGCTTTATCGTGCTCAAGGCTGGCGTCAACCGGCCGCCGGAGGAGATCGAGCGCGAATGCGTGCAGCTTGTGCGCGACAAGATCGGACCGGTCGCGGCGTTCAAGCTTGCCATCGTGGTCAACCGTCTGCCCAAAACGCGTTCGGGAAAAATTCTGCGCGGCACCATCAAGAAGATGGCCGACCACGAACCCTGGAACATGCCGGCCACCATCGATGACCCAGCCGTGCTCGAGGAGATCGGCGCGGCGATGAAGAGCAAGGGCGTGGGCGTGTGATTTGCCGAGGTCCGCTGGGCCGTCCGATTTCGATTAGGAGATTGCCCCGCAACCGTATATGCCATCCCGGCCGGATGACCGCTGCGGCATCCCTCAGCTCCCGGCCCTAGGAAACATCGTGACAAAGCCCGAACTCGGCACCAAGCGCCTTTGCGCTGGCTGCAATGCGAAATTCTACGATCTGAACAAACCCTCGATCGTCTGCCCCATGTGCGAAGCGGTTTTCGTGCTGCCGAAGCCCGCGCCCGCCCGGCCGATGCGGCGCGCGTTTGAGCCGATGCCCGGCCCCGTGCCCGTTGTGGTGCCGTTCATGGCGCCTGTCGCGGCCGCGCTGGATAGCGAGGACGAGAAAGCCGAGACGGCGGACGGCGACGACAAAGATGCCGACTCCAGCCCCTTGCTGCTGGAAGAGATCGACGAGGACTGACGGCGCGCCGTCAGTTGGCGGCCGCGCCCGTGGTTGCCTGTCCCTTGCGGCGCATAAAATCGAGAAACACGCGCGCGATCTCGGGCTCGTGCGGCGCCCAGTCCGGGAACGGGATGAGTGGCACCTCTTCGTCCTTGATCGGCAACCGGTGCAACTCGCTGCCCTTGATCTGCTGGTGAGCGATCACGCCATTGGCGGATGCGTGGGTCAGGTCGTTGCCTGGGATCACGATGGCCGGCACCTTGATCGAGGCCATCTGCTCCGGCGTCACGCCCATTACCGGGTAGTTCGCGCCGGCCTCGAACAGCTCGCACCAGCGCTTCATCTTGGCGATGTAGTCCTTCGGATCCATTGCCATCAGAGTCTTTTCGTTCTTGGCGCTGCCCTTGATGCGCTCCTGGTACTCCGGCGTCGCGCAGACCGCCGCCATGCCGCCTTGCTCGGCGGCGCGGATGAATTGCTTGTAGTAGTTCTCCGGAAGCCGCGCCGCCGCGAAGGCGCCGCCGGTGACGCGCAGCAGCATCAGCGCCCGCACCGATTCCGGATGCCGCAGCGTGAACAGAATCGAGGTGCGCGCGCCCGAGGACGAGCCGCCGATGAAGGCTGGGCTCGCGCCGAGTTTCTTCAACAGAATGTCGAGGTCGTCGGCCCAGGTGATCTCCTCGACCTCGTCGCGGTCGAGCAGGATTTCAGACGTGCCGGTGTTGCGGCGATCGTGCAGCAGCACGCGGTAGCCGCCGGCGGCGATCTTCGTGGCGAGCGGAATGAATTCGTTATAGGCGCGCCGTCCGCCGGTGATCAGCGCGACCCACGGGCCGCGTTCGCCGATGATCTGGTAGTTGATGTTGACGCCGCGGATGTTCTCGACCGGCATGATGTGCTCCCACGCGCTGGGCCGGCCCGTGCCGGCGTCTTTTGCAGGCTGGCATCATAACCGGATTGAGGGCAGGGCTGGAAGGGACTGCCGATTGGTGGCGCCTGCGCCGCAGGCCGGCTGTGGTGCGCGGCGCTAGTGCTTTTCGCGCATGCCCGCGCGTTCGAGCCGCGGCAGCACCTCGTCGCGGAAATACGGCAGTTCGTCGAGATAATTTACGAACGACACCGCAATGCCGCGCACGCCGGCGCGGCCCAGGCTTGCGAACTCCTCCGCGATCTTGTCCGGCGTGCCGACGAACGGATAGCCGCCGATCGCGTTGCTGGCGAAATAGCGCTGCTTGGCGTCGTACTCTTCGGCGGGCGTGTTCTGCCGCGTGATGCCGCGGTTCTTCAGCATGCTGTCGATGGCGCCCCAGTCGGCGCTCTCGATGATGGCATGTCGGTAGTATTCCTCCGCCTCCTTCTGGCTCGCCCGGCAGGTCACCTGGCCGATCGTATAGACCTCGATCTCGCGGCCCACCTTCTCGGCATCGCTCTTGATGTCCGTGACCATCTTGGCGGTGGCATCGACCGAGAGACGCGAGGTGGAGGTCGCGGTGAAATAAGCATCGCAGTTGCGTAGCGCGAAGGCCTGGCCGGTTCCCGTCGAGCCGGCGTTCATGATGAGCGGCCGCGCGCCGCCATAAGGCTTGGGCTTGGCGCGTATCTTCCTGAGCTTGATGAACTGTCCGTCGAAATCGAAGTCGTCCTGCGGCCCCCAGGCTTGCTTGATGGCGTCGATCCATTCTTGCGCATAAGCGTAGCGCTGCTCGTGATCGCGCTGCTGGACGCCAAACATCTCGAACTCGCCCTCATTCCAGCCGGCCACGATATTGAGTCCGAAGCGGCCTTGGCCGACGTGATCGGCGGTGACGATCTCCTTTGCGGCGATCAGCGGATGAAACAGGGGCGCGTGCACGGTGCCGAACACGGTGATGTGTTCGGTCGCCGCCAATAGTCCGGTCGCCCAGGTAATGGTTTCGAGCGTCTCACCATGGAAATCGGTGTCGCCGCCGTAACCCTTCCAGCGTCCGATCGGTAGCATGAAGTCGATACCAGCTTCGTCGGCCATCTGGGCGAGAGCGAGACAATCCGGCCAGCTTGCCGACCAACGCTCGGGCACTGTGGTGGCGGAGCGGCCGGACGAGCAATTGGCGCCGAACATGCCGATCTTGAGCGCATTGGCGTTGTACATCGCCAGGCGTTCGCGCATCGATCCGGTGCGGCTCGGCAAAGCATTCTCCCAAGGCTCACGTCAGGAAAGGCTCACGTCAGGCCTTTTTTCTTAAACGAATTCATGGCTAAGCGGCAATGCGCGCAACAGGGGGCGTGCAGCTGTTTTTCTCGGTGCTTTTCTTGGTGCTATGCTGGTCGCGGCATCGAGCTTTAGTTCTCAACATCGCTGGGGGAAACCATGACAATGCAGACATCCGGATCGCCATCGATTTTCTCGCACACCGATCGCCTGGTCGCGACGTGGCAGGATTTCCTGCTGCTCGTCGGCCGCGTGCTGGTCGGTTTCATCTTCATCAACAGCGGCTGGCGCAAGCTGATGGACATGCAGGCGTTTGCCAGCACCATGCCGCGGCGCGACCTGCCGGTCTTCCTAGGGTACGTCGCCCCGCCGGTTGAATTCATCGGCGGCATCTGTCTGGTGTTGGGGCTCGCCACCCGCTACGCATCGCTGGTGACGCTGCTGTTCATCATCATCGCGACGTTCAGCTCGCACCGCTATTGGAGCGCGCCGGAAGCGCAAATGGCCAATCAGAGCAGCCATTTCTGGAAAAACGTCTCGATGATGGGCGGCACCGTGCTGCTGTTCATCACCGGCGCCGGGCGCTATTCGCTCGATTGGATGTTCCGGCGCAAGGGCTGACCAGGGCTGGACCGTAGCGGCCGTGCGACGTTAGGGCGGGAGCCATTGCCGCGGATTTGATCGCGTGCGCAAGGCTCGGTCCGCTATGATGAACGCGGTAAGGGCCGTGCGGCGGACGGCAATTGCGCTGTCGCGTCCGATTCCGGCGTATTGACCCGTCGCAATGTCCGAGCAGGCAGCCACCATTGACGTCCCCACCCCGGACGATATCCGGGCTGCGGTCGATCGTATGGTGACGAGCGACGTTTTTATCCGCTCGCCCCAACTCGGCGCGTTCGTGCGTTTCGTGGTCGAGGCGGTGCTGCACGGCAAGGCCGATCGCATCAAGGCCTACACCATCGGCGTCGAGGTGCTCCGCCGCGACATCAAATTCGACCCGCAGCTTGATCCGATCGTGCGGGTTGAGGCGACGCGGCTGCGGCGCGCCATCGAGCGCTACTACGCGGGTCCGGGTGCAACCGACCGAGTCATCATCGATTTGCCACGCGGCTCCTACGTGCCGATCTTCCGGTACCGCGAGATCGCGGCCGCCCGTATGGCGCCGGCCGCCAGCGCGCTCGAATGGTTGAACGAATTTGCGCGCGCGCAGCCCGCGCTCTCGGTGTTGATTGCGGTCAGCCTTGTGGCCGCGGTGGTGGTGGCCGGCGTGTTGCTCCGCCGGCATGCGACCCAATCGTTCGCAGGCTCGCGCCCCGACGTGGCGCAGTTGCCGCCGGGCAATGGCATGCCCTCGGTTTATATCGAGCCGCTCCGCATCACTGGTACGCAGGGCCCAGGCGGTATCGCTGCCGCTCGGCTGTTTGAAAAGATCAACGATGCGTTTGCCCGCTTCGACACCATCAACGTGGTCTATCGCGCTCCAGCCAGCAGTCCGGGGAATCCGGCCGGTGCGGTCAACCCAGCGGAGCCGCATTCGGATTACCGGCTGGCGGGCGTGCTGGATTATCAAGATGTGCAAACCAACGCGCTGTTCCGTGTGATCGATGTGGCCCAGGGCAAGGTCGTGTGGTCACGGACGTTCGACCGCATTCCGCCATCCCGGGCGCAAGGCGAGGCCGAGGACTTCGTCGTTGTCGCGCTGGCAAACGCGCTGCTGCAATCCTACGGCGCGATCCGCTCCCATGATCGCGCGAAGCATCTGACGTCGAGCGCGGGCGATCCGCGCTATCGCTGCATCCTGGAGGCGGCCGATGCGATCCGCTCCAACGACCCGGCGACTCGCGATCGCGCGCGCGTTTGTCTCGAGCGTCTCACCGCGCTCGATCCGAGCTTCGCGGTCGGCTTCGCCTTCTTGGCCATCACCTACAATCGCGAATTTGCCCAGGAGTACGGCGATCGCGTGCGCGATCCGCAGGCGCTCGACAAGGCGCTGAAAGCAGCACAACGCGCGATCGAATTGCAGCCGGAAGACTCGCGCGCTTATCTGTCGCTGTTCGTCGTCCGCTACAATCAGCGCGAATTTGCGCTGGCCTTTGCGGCCGCGGAGAAGTCGCTGGCACTCAACAAATACGACACGCTCGCCATGGGCGAGTACGGCGGGCGCTTGATCATGTTCGGCCAGGTCGAAAAAGGCCTGCAGTTGATGCAGCGCGCCGGCGAGTACGGTTCGATCCGGCCGAACTGGCACTATTTCTATCTGTTCCTCGGCAGTCATCTCACCGGAAACGCCAAGCTCGCGGCGCAATACGCCAATCAGATCGCGGCCGAGAATTACGTTTTGGGGCTGGTCGCCAAGGCGCTGGTGGCCGCAGCCGCCGGCAACGACATCCGCAAGCGGCAGGCGATCGATCGGTTGCTGGTGCTGGCGCCGGGCTGGCGCGATGATCCGAGGGCCGAACTCGTCCGGCACATCCCAGATTCGGGGATCGTGGACCGGTTGGCGAAGGATCTGGCCGCCGCCGGCTTGCCCCGCCGGCCCTGACGCAATCTTATCCTCACCACATAACACGCTGACGCTGCAGCGCTATTTCCCGCAAATTACCGTAATTTGCTTTCCTTTCCGGCCCGGCCGCCACACATACCGGCCCGCCTGCTCCGCGATGGGGCTCGCAGCGCTTACAGGCTGAGTGGTGTTTCGGTCAGCCCCTCCGGAAGCGCGCCCTTTTGAACCTTCAAGGCGCGCGTTCAACCGCAAAACCGGTGCCCACTTTTGCGCAGCGTGCGAGGCAATGAGATATGGCAATGGCTGATTACAAACACGATCCTTCTTTGACCGAAGGGGAAAAGTCCCCGGCGGATAAGATTCTCTCCATCGAAAATGTAGCTGAGATGTTCGGCGTCAGCCGGCTCGCGCTGCGCTATTACGAGCTGCGCGGGCTGATCCGGCGGCGTCACTGGATCGGCCGCACTCAGGTCTATGGCTGGGCCGACTGCGACCGGGTTGCGTTTATCCTCAAATGCCGGCGCGCCGGGCTGCGGCTCTCCGAGATCAGGCCCATCATCGAGGCGGCCGACCAGGATACTGCGAGCCCGCTGACCGAGTGCGGTCAGGAGCGCTGCATGGAGCTGGTCGAACGGCTTGAGCAGCGCAAAAAGATCTACGACGAAGCGTTGGCCGAACTGGTCCACATGCACACACTGCTGAGCGCGAGGCTTGGCGATCCGGGCAGCCCGCGCTGACGCTAATGCATGATCCTGAAAAAGCCTGCCCCGGACTTGATCCGGGGTGGGCACCGGTTTCCCGCCTGCGCGAAGCCCTGGCACTTTCTCATCTTGTGGCTGGATGCTTCGGCGGGCGAAGGCAGGTCGGAAAAGATCATGCTCAAACAAGAAGCTTCAGACCCGTTCGAACTGCAGCTTAGCAAGACGCGCATAGAGGCCGCCCGCGGCAGCGAGCGTCTCGTGCGTGCCTTGCTCGACGATGCGGCCGTGGTCCAGCACCAGGATGCGGTCGCATGACAGCACCGTTGCGAGCCGGTGCGCGATCACCAGCGTGGTGCGCCCGGTCATCAGTCGCGTGAGCGCGGTTTGCACCAGGGTCTCGTTCTCGGCATCGAGCGAGGAGGTGGCCTCGTCGAGCAGCAGCAGCGGGGCTGCGCGCAGGATGGCGCGCGCGATTGCGATGCGCTGGCGTTGCCCGCCGGACAGCGTGATGCCGCGCTCGCCGACCTGCGTTTCGTAGCCTTCGGGCAGTTGCCGGATGAATAGCGCCGCAGCGGCGGCTTCCGCTGCCGCCTCGATCTCGGCGTCCGAGGCGTCCGGCCGGCCGAAGCGGATGTTATCGCGCACGCTCATGGCGAAGATCGCGGTGTCCTGCGGGACGAGCGCGATGTGGCGGCGCAACTCCGCTGGATCGGCTTCCGGCAGGCGCACGCCGTCAAACCGCACCGCTCCGCGGCTCGGATCGTAGAAGCGCAGGATCAGATGGAAGATCGTGCTCTTGCCCGCGCCGGACGGACCGACGATCGCGACCTTCTCGCCCGGCGCCACGCGAAACGACACGCCATCGAGGACATCCACCTCGGGGCGCGTTGGGTAGGCGAAATGCACGTCTTCGAAAACAACCTCGCCGCGCGGGTGCTGCGGCAGCGCGACCGGCTGCGCAGGCGCGCGGATCGCGGGCGGAATGCCGAGCAACTCAGCCAGCCGCTCAGCCGAGCCCGCGGCTTGCGACAGCTCGCCCCACACCTCGCTCAATTGTCCGAGGCCGCTTGCGGCGAACACCGCGAACAGCACGAATTGGCTCAGCCGGCCGGGGCTGATTGAACCGGTGAGCACATCTTGTGCGCCAACCCAAAGGATCATCACGACGCTCGCCGACGCGAGGAAGATGATGATCGCGGTGAGGAAGGCGCGGGCGCGCGTCGAGTGCAGCGCCGCGTCGTAGGCGCGGTCGACCGCTGCGGAAAAGCGCGTGTTGGCGAGCCGCTCGTTGGTGAAGGCTTGCAGCGTGCGCATCGCACCGATCAGTTCGGCGGCATAGGCCGACGCGTCGGCGAGCGTGTCCTGCGCGGCGCGCGAGCGGCGGCGCACCGCGCGGCCGAAGGCGACAAGCGGCAGCACGATCACCGGAATGGCGATCAGCACGAAACCGGACAGGCGAGGGCTCGTCACCACCATCATGGTGGCGGAGCCGGTGAAGAGCACGAGGTTGCGCAACGCGACCGACACCGATGAGCCGACCGCGGATTTGATCTGCGTGGTGTCGGCGGTCAGCCGTGAGATCAGCTCGCCGGTCTTGGCGGTGTCGAAAAACGGCGCCGATAGCGCGGTCAGGTGATCGAACACCGCTGCGCGCAGGTCGGCCACCACGCGCTCGCCCAACGTGGTGACGAGGTAGTAGCGGCTGGCGCTGGCGACTGCGAGCAACGCCACGATCATGATCATCACGCCGAAATACTGATCGATCAGCGCGACCCGCTCGGTGCTGAAGCCGAAGTCGATCATGCGCCGGACCGCGATCGGCACCACGAGGGTGACGACCGCTGCGGTCACCAGCGCGACAAGTGCTGCCGCAACGCGCAGCCGGTAGCGCGCCACGAAGGGCACCAGCAGCCGGAGCGGCTTGAGCTTGGCTTTGGGCGCTGCCGGCGCCGCAGCCGCGGGGGCCGCCACGGGCGGCTGCGGCTGCCCGCTGAGTTCCCGGCCTGCGCTGGCGTCGTTCATCCAATGACCTGTTCGGGAGCCCGCACGGGGCACCTACCGGCCGCCCTCTTTTGCGGGCGGACAATGCTCCGGTCCCTGCCGTATGGCAATGCAGCGGGACCTTGTCCGCCCCATCCCGGTCCTGTATAGAACCGCGCAATTCCAGCGAAATTCCAATCGCACGGCTGGTGCCGCCGATTTGAAGTTCCGCGCAACACCTTTCCGATCAGGACCTTGACGATGAAGCCCGATACGCACCCGAACTATCACAGCGTCACCATCAAAATGACCGATGGCAGCGAGTTCACCACCCGCACCACCTGGGGTAAGAGGGGTGACGTGCTGCATCTCGATATCGATCCGAAGTCGCACCCGGCCTGGACCGGCGGGAACCAGCAATTGCTCGACCGCGGCGGCCGCCTGTCGCGCTTCGAGAAGAAGTTTGCGGGTCTCGGCTTCGCCAAGAAGGGCGAGACGAAAGACGAGAAGAAAGTCGACACGAAATAGACCGCCGCAGCGGTCATTGTCGAAACGAAAACCCCCGCGCAAGCGGGGGTTTTGCTTTTCTGAAATCGTGCGGCGTCTCAGCGGCCGTCGGTCTCGAACGCCGCCTTCAACAGGCCGAGCTGACGTTCGATCGGGCTGCTGCCGCGCGGCTGATCCGGCGCGAGCGGCGGTGCGTAGATATTGGCGTCGAGCCGGCGCACCCGATCGTTGAGTCGCTTAGAGCGATCGATCAGATCGCGCAGGCGCTCCGGCAAAAGCTTGATGGTCTCCGGATCGCCCGGCTCGCCGACCGCGAGCTTGACCTTGGCCTTTTCCTTGTTGGCTTGCGTGAGCGACATCTCGCCTTCGCGCACCGCGCGGTGCAGCAGCAGCCACGACGCGAGCTGCATCAGCCGCGTGGTCAGCCGCATGCTCTCGGTGGCATAGGACAACGCCGCATTGCGTTCGAGCTTTTTGGATTCCTGCCGCCCAGGGCCATCGAGATAGGCCGCGGTCTCCTCGACCAGCGACATACCGTCGCGGAACAGTGTGGCAAACGCCGCCGATCCAGCGAGCTTTTCGCCGAACGACACAGGCGCCGCTTCGTCAGCGGACTTTTCATTCATACTGATACGCCTCACCCAACCGCGGCTAACTTGCCCGGAGCGGGTGGGGGAGTAAAGGGCGCGGCCGCCC
The DNA here is from genome assembly GCA_945893145.1 of Rhodoplanes serenus. Lineage (GTDB taxonomy): Bacteria > Pseudomonadota > Alphaproteobacteria > Rhizobiales > Xanthobacteraceae > Z2-YC6860. The sequence continues at coordinate 52,255 of CAMDDZ010000006.1, forward strand.
AAAGTTTACGAAACGGTAACCGTAGTAAACGCGCGCACCGTTGAAATCGCACAAAAAAAGGAGCCGCCGTTGCCGGCGGCTCGAAGGTGATAACAGGGAGGCGTCAAACAGAGTGGACAGGAGCCACTCAATGTCCATGAAGATGGACAGCTATAAGTAATGATCGAGAAAGCTTAATATATAGTTAATGCCGCTCGGTTTAGCGTGCGCGGCCCAAAACATCGGCGGCGCAGCCAGTCGGGTCTTCACTTTTTGAAAAACAAATCGGCGGCCGATTTCGAGGCCTGCTTGCTCGCCATGTTGGCTTCGAGCCGCGCGATCTCTTCCTTCAACAAAGCGATCCGTTCGGCCAGCTCACCGGCCGACATCAGTGTGAGATCCTGCCCGATTTCGTGCGCGAGTTTTTTCTTCGGTCGGTCGTCGTCATCGATCGCAGGCATCGTGGATCTCCTCATCTTGCCGAAACATATCGGTGCCGGAGCATTTTCCGGCGAAGTGGATACCGGTTCGCCGTAGAAAATGCGACCACTTAAGAAAATCCAACGCAGTTGTCACATCGGCCGTGGCCGACTATTCGTTGCCACCGATACACCAAACGAGGACGAAATGGCTTTGCCGTCACGCATGATTGCCATCGCTATTCGCGCGCCGGGCGGGCCCGAGATGCTGGTGCCCGAAGAGCGGCCGATGCCGGTGCCGGGGCCGGGCGAGATTCTCGTCAAGGTCGCGGCCGCCGGCGTCAATCGTCCGGACGTGCGCCAGCGCCAGGGCACCTATCCGCCGCCCAAGGGCGCGACCGACATCCCCGGACTCGAGATTGCCGGTGAGGTGGTGGCGCTCGGTCCCGATACCAAACGCTGGAAGGTTGGCGACAAGGTTTGCGCGCTGGTGGTGGGCGGCGGCTATGCCGAATATTGCCTCGCGCATGAGACGCACGCGTTGCCGGTGCCACCCGGCCTTTCGATGATCGAAGCCGCCGCCATGCCGGAAACGTTTTTCACCTGTTGGCAGAACATGTTCATGCGCGCCTCCGTAAAGGACGGCGATTGGGTGCTGGTGCATGGCGGCACCTCGGGCATCGGCACGACTGCGATCATGCTTGCCAAGGCATTCGGCGCGAAGGTCATCACCACCGCGGGGTCGGCGGAGAAATGCGCGGCCGCAAAAAAGCTCGGCGCCGATGTCGCGGTCAATTACAAGACCGAGGATTTTGTCGCCAGCACCAAGGCTGCGACCGGTGGCGCTGGTGTGAACTTGATTGTGGATATCGTCGGCGGCGATTACATCGACCGGAACTACGACGCCGCGGCGGAGCACGCGACCATCGCGCAGGTGTCGTTCAGCGCCGGGCCGAAGGCGACGGCCAACTTCGCCAAGCTGATGCAGAAGCGAATCATCCACACCGGTTCGACGCTGCGTCCGCGCTCGATCGCCGAAAAGGCCTCAATTGCGCGCGGTTTGGAGGAAAGGGTCTGGCCCTTGGTGGCCGCAGGCCGTATCAAACCAGTGATTGATTCGACTTTTCCACTAAAAGATGCCGGCGCGGCACAAGCCCGCATGGAGACCAGCCTGCACATCGGTAAGATCGTGTTGTCTATCTGACCTCGCGGTATCTGTTTGATCTCGCGGTATGTGACATAAAGCGGCCACGGAACTGGTGACCACTTGCGGACTTGTCGAAACGAACCGGCAAGCAGCTCGTGGCACAAAAGCTGAACCTGGCGCTGGTTGTCGTTCGCCTAAGCTTCGCGTTTGTGTTGCTGAACTGCGCGTTGCAATGGCGTTCGCCCCTCTTTGTCACCTTTGGCATGCAAGCATTGACCGCTCTCATTCTGCTGTCGCTCGGCCTGATTGCAATCGAGGTTGCGGTCTGGCGGCGCATGCGCACTGGGCTGCTGTCGGTGTTGTGCATCGCGACCGGATTGGTGGCCTTTGCGTCGCTTGGGACGACGGTGGCGCGCGAAGGTCAGTTTCTGACCATCCGCCAACAAGTGCTGGAGGCCGATCCGGTACAATTGGAACGGCTTGGCCGGCACTTCATCATCGGTTATCGCGACCCTGCAGAAATTCGCCGCCTGATCGAACGTCGCGCCATCGCCGGCGTATTCGTGGCGGCGCATAATGTCTGGCGCAAAAGCGCCGAGCAGATCCGCAGCGAGATCGACGCCTTGCAGGCGATCCGCCAGCAGCAAGGCCTGCCGCCGCTCCTGATGGTGACCGACCAGGAGGGCGGCGGCGTGTCGCGCATGTCGCCACCGCTGCATTATTTCAGAACGCTCGCCGACATCGTGAAGCACAATCGGGACGAAGACGTCATGCTGGCCGCGGTTCGCGCCTTCGCGACCGACAAGGGTCAGGGGCTAGCCAAGCTTGGCTTCAATCTGAATTTCTCGCCGGTGGTCGATCTCAACCACGGCATCTGGAACCGTTACGACCTCTACACGCGCATCAGCGAGCGCGCGATTTCCCCCGACCCGCGGATCATCACAATCGTCGCGCGCGAATATTGCGCTGGCCTGCGCGAGACTGGCGTGCGCTGCACGCTGAAACATTTCCCTGGCCTCGGCCGCGTCTTCGAGGACACCCACATTCAGAATGCCAACGTCAACGTTCCGGTCGAGACGCTGTCGCAGACCGACTGGGTGCCGTTCCGCGAGTTGATGCACCAATCTGGCGCGTTAACCATGATTGGCCACGCGCGGATCCCCGAGATCGATCCCAAACGCCCGGCTTCGTCGTCGCCGGCCGTGATCGCCGACCTATTGCGCGGTCAGTGGAAGCACAACGGCATCCTGGTGACCGACGATCTCACCATGAAAGCTGCGGTCGGGGCTGAAGGCGGGCTGAGCGTCGCCAGCGTGACCGCGCTGAACTCCGGCATCGACCTCATTCTGCTCGCGTTCGACCCCGACCAATATTACGTGGTCATGCAGGCGCTGATGCAGGCTGAGGAAAAGGGCGCTTTGCGCCGGGACATGCTTGAAATCAGTGATCGTCGGCTGTCTGGCGCCGCGATTACGGCCGCGGTCCCCGAAGCGCGTTAACGACAAGCCTGGGCGGCGGCCGTTACCAGCCCGAAATCCTTGCAAGTTCAGACCCCTAAGGCTACTCATGGCCCCTTCTGCGAAGAGCAGGGAGCCGCGACGCCAGCCGTGAAATCGGCATATTGTTGACGGCTTTACTGCGGCCTGGCTCGGGGCTTGAGGCCGCAGAATTGGGATCGGACGCGGAGGGCGTCGCTTGAGACTTTGGCGCGCGGCATCGTTCGCGGCTGTGCTGGCTGCCGCCCTGTCATGGGCTGCGCCCAGCCGTGCCATCGAGGCGGTGAACGTTCCCAGCGACGCTTCGGCCATCGACCTCACCGGCGCCGCCGAAATCGTCAAAACCGACTCCGACCGCATCCAGGTGTCGGCTGCGCCCGGCGCCGACGGCATCGTGCGCCGTATGCAGCAGCCCGCGCGCGAGGGCTCGACCAACTGGGCGGTGTTTGCGCTCGCCAATTCCGGCGACCAGCAGATGGACCGGCTGATCGTCGTGCCGCATTACCGCATGGTCGGCTCGGGCATTCTGTGGCCCGACCTCGGACTATCGCGCGTCGTCACCATCACGCCGAGCTCCGGCGAACGTCCGGACCGGCAGGACAGCGCCACCGCCGACATCTTCCGCATCACGCTCGATCCCGGCACGGTCGTCACCTACATCGTGGAACTGCGCACCGACAAGATACCGCAGCTCTATCTGTGGGAGCCGGATTCCTACAAGGACAAGATCAACAGTTTCACGCTCTACCACGGCATCGTCATCGGCATCGCGGGACTGCTCGCGCTGTTTCTGACCATCCTGTTTGTGGTGAAGGGCAGCGTGATGTTTCCCGCAGCGGCGGCGCTCGGCTGGGCGGTGTTGATCTATATCGGCATCGACTTCGGCTTCTGGGGCAAGGTGTTCGACATGTCGACGTCCGCCGAGCGCATCTGGCGCGCTTCGGGCGAAGCGATCCTCGCCGGCACGTTGCTGGTCTTTCTGTTCGCCTATCTCAATCTCGGCCGTTGGCACGTGCGCTACATGCACGTCACGATCGTCTGGCTCGCGGCGCTCACCGCGCTGGTCGGGCTCGCACTGTTCTATCCGCACATTGCTTCAGGTATCGCGCGTGTGTCGCTGGCCGGCGTCGCATTCTTAGGCCTGGCGGTCGTGATCTATCTCTCAACGCATGGCTATGACCGCGCCGTGCTGCTGATCCCAACCTGGTTCCTGCTGGTGGTCTGGGCAATCGCGGCGATCCTGACCGTTACCGGGTTCGTCACCAACGACATCATCGGGCCGGCGCTGCTCGGCGGCCTGGTTCTGATCGTGATGTTGATCGGCTTCACCGTGATGCAGCACGCCTTTGCGGGCGGCATCACCAACAATATCGTGTCGGACGTCGAACGCCGCGCACTGGCGCTCACCGGTGCCGGCGACATGATCTGGGACTGGGACGTGTCCGCTGACCGCGTGTACACCAGTCCGGAAACCGAGCATCTGCTGGGTCTCAAGCGCGGCGCGCTGGAGGGGCCGGCCTCGCGCTGGCTTGAAGTGCTGCATGCGCTCGATCGCGACCGTTTCCGCGCCACGCTCGACAGCGTGCTGGAGCAGCGCCGCGGCCGGCTGATGCAGGACTTCCGGCTGCGCACGCCGGACGGCAACTATCTCTGGTTTGCGCTGAAGGCGCGCCCGGTCGTCGGCTCCGATGGCGAGGTGGTGCGGCTTGTCGGCACGCTCACCGATGTGACCGAGTTCAAGACCGCCGAGGAGCGGCTGCTCCACGACGCGGTGCACGACAATCTCACCGGTCTGCCCAATCGGCAGCTTTTCATCGACCGGCTCGAATCCGTGCTGGGACTTTCCAAGTCCGACACCTCGATCCGGCCGACCGTGGTGGTGGTCGATCTCGACCGCTTCAAGCAGGTCAACGATTCGGTCGGCATGGCGGTGGGCGACTCGATCCTGCTGACGCTCGCGCGCCGGCTCGGGCGGCTGCTCAAGCCGCAGGACACGCTGGCTCGCCTGACCGGCGACCAGTTCGCCATGATCATTCTGTCTGAGAAGGATCCCAACAAGCTGATTGCGCTTGCCGAAGGTGTCCGCAAGACATTGCGCGCGCCGATCACCTTCAACGACCGCGAGATTTTCCTCACCGCCTCGATCGGCCTCGCGCTTGGCGACGGCCAGCCGCACCGCACCGAGGAGGTGCTCAAGGACGCTGAGCTCGCGATGTATCACGCCAAGCGCATCGGTGGCAACCGCATCGAGGTGTTCAAGGCGGCCATGCGGGCGCGCAAGACCGATCGCCTGACGCTGGAATCCGAATTGCGGCGCGCGCTTGAGCGCGAGGAAATCACCATCCTGTATCAGCCGATTATCCGGCTCGAGGACCGTTCGATCGCGGGCTTCGAGGCGCTGGCGCGCTGGGACCATCCCAAGATGGGCCGCATGTCGCCGCAGGAGTTTATCGGCATCGCCGAGGAGATCGGCCTGATTGTCGATCTCGGCTTGTTCGTGCTGGAACGCACGGCGCGTCAGCTTGGCTCGTGGCAGCGCAGCGTGCGCACCCGCCATCCGATCTTCGCAAGCGTCAACGTGTCATCGCGGCAGCTGCTGCGGCACGATCTGATCCACGATCTGCGCACCGTGCTGTCGCGCTCTTCGCTGGTGCGCGGCACGCTCAAGCTTGAGCTGACCGAATCGATGGTGATGGAGAACCCCGAGCACGCGGCGCAACTGCTCACCCGGATCAAGGAGCTCGGCGCGGGGCTTGCGCTTGACGACTTCGGCACCGGCCATTCGTCGCTGTCCTATCTCCAGCGCTTCCCGTTCGACACCATCAAGATCGATCAGTCCTTCGTGCGCACCAACAACAAGGGCACGCGGCCGGTGCTGCTGCGTTCGATCGTGGCGCTGGCGCACGATCTCGGCATGGACGTGGTCGCCGAGGGCGCGGAGACGGATTCGGATGCGGTCGAGCTCTATCAGCTGGGCTGCGAATACGCGCAGGGCTTTGCCTTTGGCGAGCCCATGACGGCGGAAGCGGCGCGCGAACGCCTGATGGCCGATCAGCTCGAGCCGGCAAGGTAGTTTCGTTGAATTCCACCCTGCCTCCCATCGGCGGGAGGGTGGGGAAAGGCGCGAAGCGGCAAGCGCACGCGCGATGACATCAAGCCGCGTCTTTCTGCCTCGGCTTGATCTTCCGCAACGCCGCAGCAGCCAAATCCTGTGCGCGCTCCAGCTCGTACTGCGCCTGCATGCTCATCCAGAACTCGGCAGTCGTTCCAAAATAGCGCGCCAGCCGCAACGCGGTGTCGGCCGTGACGGGTGTCTCCTCGCGCGCGAGGCGCTCGATGCGCGTGCGCGGCACGCCGCAGGCCTCCGCCAGCGCATAAGGAGTAAGCTTCATCGGTACGAGGAATTCCTCGCGCAGAACTTCGCCAGGGTGGATTGGAGGGAGTTTCTTGGCCATGCTTGGCTCCTTCAATGATAGTCCATGATCTCGACTTCTTCGGGCCCGGCCCTCGTCCAACGAAATACGATCCGCCACTGATCGTTGATGCGGATCGAGTGCTTCCCTTCGAGGTTTCCCTTCAAGGCTTCCAGCCGGTTGCCTGGCGGAACCGCCACATCGCCTAACACCACTGCACTATTCAGTTGCACAAGCTTGCGGCGGGCGACCTTCGCAAGAGGCGTTGAAAAGCCTTTTGGCACCTCCCGCTCGCGCAGTATCGCTTCGGCGAGTTTTCCCTTGAAGGTGCGGATCATCTATCGTCATACGTATCATACCATGATACTATCGACAAGAGTGCCAAAGGGCGGCGAAGCGTTGGCTATGTACTGTTTGACAGTCGGAACGACGGAAGCGCGCTTACTTCGCCATCGGCTCCCAGCCGGCCGCGATCCAGCGCTCGCGCAGCGCGGGACTCAACAGCGCCGCCACGAAGGCACGCGCGTGGTCCGGCTCTTTGCTGTTCGCCGGAATGGCCGCCGAATAGACCGTCCAGAGTTGCACCGGCTCGGGCAGAGGGGCGGCAAGCCGCGCGCCCTTGTCGTGGATTTCGCTGATCAGCACCACGGCGATCTCAGCCTCGCCGCGCGCGACTTTCTCGACCGCGTCGTTGCCGCCGGTGGCGTGGATGCCCTTCTTGGTCACCTCGTCGGCGATGCCGAAGTCTTTGGCGAGCTTCATCAGGTGCAGCACCGAGGTGCCGCCGAGCTTCGGGTCGGTGTGGGCGATTGATTTGACGGCGAGCAGCGTGGCTTTAAGCTTCTCCGGCGTCGAGATGTCCGGCACCGGCGCGCCGACCTTGATCACGACGCCAAGGCCAAGCCGGCCGAGATCGACGCGGCTGCCGGGAATCATTTTTCCGGTCTTTTCCAGCTCCGCCATCAGCGGCGCCGACGCGATGATGAGATCGGCAGGCTTGCCGGACGCGATGGTGTCGCGCAGCAAGCCGGTCGGTCCGGTGGTGAACTGGAATGTGTGGCCGGTCTTGCGCGAATAGTCGTCGATCATTTCGGCGACCACGCCGCGCACCGCGCCCGCGGATATGACTCTCAATTCAGTGGCCATGGCCGGGACGGCAAAAAGCGCGGCCGCAGCCGCCAATATCGCTGCACGAGTCATTGCCAAACCCCCTCAAGCGTGACCGACTTCGCTGGAGAGCATGCCGGGGGTCACGCCGATCTTTTTCAGCGCACGATTGTACTTCAATTCGATTTCGGTACCGAAGATCAATTCGGCATCGGCGGTACAATGCAGCCAGCCATTGTGCTGCATCTCGTTCTCGAGCTGGCCCGGCGCCCAGCCCGCATAGCCGAGCGCAAGCAACGCGCTCGCCGGGCCCTTGCCACGGGCGATCGCCTTGAGGATGTCGAGCGTCGCGGTCAGGCAGATGCCTTCGTCGATCGGCAGCGTCGAGTTCTCGATGAAGAAATCGGCCGAATGCAGCACGAAGCCACGCTCGGTCTCGACCGGCCCGCCTTTGAGCACTTTGACCACGTCCGCGCGCGCCGGCAGCCGGATCGCGTCGGCGGCGGGGATCACGTCGAGCTTCACCAGCAAATCCGAAAATGTAATATGCGCGGCCGCCTGGTTGACCACGATGCCCATCGCGCCTTCCGACGAATGGGCACACACGTAGATCACGCTGTGCGCGAAGCGCTCATCCTGCATGGTGGGCGTCGCGATCAGCATCTGGCCATCGAGATAGCCGCGGTCGCGAGGGGTCTTTTCCAATGCCTTGCGTGTCATTCGCATGCTGTAAGGCTACCCCATCCTGTCGCCTTGTAAAACAAAACTTGGGTCCGGCCATCACGTTCACGACGAATTCAATGGCGTGCTGGGTCTGCCTCAATTAGATCAACGGTCATGCTGATCGACATCCGCCGCGCCTATGTTTTGCCGTTATTTGCCGCAGTTTGCCTTTTCGGTGTCACGTCCGCGCCTGCCTTCGCGGCGGAGTCATCGCCGTGGGACAACGATCTGCGTTCCGCAGCGCGATTGATTGCCGCACGCACGGTCGGCGAATCAGGCAGCCGCGTTGTGCGCGCCGGCATCGAGATCAAATTGCAGCCGGGCTGGAAAACCTATTGGCGGTATCCGGGTGATTCCGGCGTGCCGCCGGTGTTCGATTTCTCCGCGTCCGAAAATGTTGCGGATGTGACCGTTCTGTTTCCGGCACCGAAGCGTTTTCCCGACGGCGCGGGCGGCAACTCCATCGGTTACATGGGCGAGATCATCCTGCCGCTGCGCATCGTGCCGCGCGACGCCAGCAAGCCGGTGACGCTTCGCCTCAAACTCGAATACGCGGTGTGTGAGAAATCTTGCATCCCGGCCAAAGCCAAGGCCGAACTCATCGTGAGTGGCGAGGCGACCGCGAACGAACCGGCGCTCGGCTCGGCCGAGGCGCATGTGCCGAAGGCCGGCAAGGTCGGCGATGGCCGGCCGCTATCGATTACGGTGGTGCGCCGCGAGAATGGGCCCGGCAAGCCGCGGATTGTGGTCGATGTCGCAGCCGCGGCCGGCACCGCGATCGATCTGTTTGCCGAAGGCCCGACGCCGGATTGGGCGCTGCCGTTGCCTGAGCCGATGGCGGGCGCCCCGGCCGGAATGCAGCGCTTTGCCTTCGAGCTCGACGGCATGCCGCCCGGCGTCAACCCGAACGGGGCGACGCTGCGGCTCACCGCGACGATCGGCTCCGAGGCCGTCGAAGCGTTCTATCGTCTCGACTGATCGGCCTACGCGGGCTCAACCCGTTCCGAAAACCCGGTTTCCCTTTGCGGGCTCATGCTCTAACGTGTCCGCCGAGAAAACAGTTCAACCATAACCCTGTGAGAGGATTGAGATCATGGCTATCAAGGTCGGCGACCGCATCCCCAATGCGACATTCACCACGATGACCGCGGACGGGCCGAAGCCGAAGACGACGGACGAAATTTTCAAAGGCAAAAAGATCGTGCTGTTTGCGGTGCCGGGCGCTTTCACGCCGACCTGTAGCAACAATCATCTGCCGGGCTTCGTGAAGAACCTCGCCGCCATCAAGGCCAAGGGTATCGACGCGGTCGCCGTAACCGGCGTCAACGATGTGTTCGTGATGAACGCCTGGAAGAAGGCCTCTAACGGGGAAGGGATCGAGTTCCTTGCTGACGGTTCCGCTGCCTGGGCGAAGGCGATCGAGTTGGACACCGACCTGACCGCGCGCGGGCTCGGCGTGCGCTCGCAGCGCTACGCGATGGTGGTGGACGATGGCGTGGTGAAGACGCTGAACGTCGAGGATGCGCCCGGCAAGGCTGACGTTTCCGGCGCCGATAATCTGCTCAAGAGCCTTTAAGTTCCAAGCTTGAACTTTGAAACCCTCTCTCCGCATCGGCGGGGAGAGGGTTTTCATTTTTGCGCGGCGCGGATGTCCTCGATCGCGGCGACGGCGAGCCGATCGGCGCGTTCGTTCAGCTCATGGCCGGCGTGGCCTTTGACCCAGCGCCAGTGCACCTCGTGCTGTTGCACCGCGGCTTCGAGCCGCCGCCACAGGTCGGCGTTCTTCACGGGCTTTTTGTCGGCGGTCTTCCAGCCGTTGCGCTTCCAGCCGTGAATCCATTTCGAAATGCCGTCTTGAACGTATTTGCTGTCGGTGTGCAGCTCGACGGTGCATGGTTTTTTCAAAGCCTCCAGCGCCGAGATCGCGGCTATCAACTCCATGCGGTTGTTGGTGGTGTGCGCCTCGCCGCCCTTCAGCTCCTTCTCGTTGTCGCCGAAGGTCAGGATCGCGCCCCAGCCGCCCGGCCCGGGATTGCCCGAGCAGGCGCCGTCGGTGTGGATGATGACATGCGGACCGGCGGTCATGCGCGGAAAATATTATTCCGCAGCGATCGCGTGGTGCGTCAGGCGATCGACCTTGCGCTGATGCGCGACGGCAGCCTTGCCACCGTCGGTCTTGGTGAGCAGATCGAGCGTCTCGTCGCCATCGTCGCCGACCGGCGTGAGCGCCTGATCCATGTAGTGCCGCTTCGCGGGATCGCGTGCGATGACAAACTTCCATGCCAATAGCGGGCCTATCGTACCCAACATGGCCACGTGTTTGGCCAGCGTCTCCCAGGCGAAACGCGGCCAAAACACCAGCGCGTTCTCGCGCGGCAGGCCCGGCCTGCGTTCGGACGGATGCTTGAGGCGTAGAATACCGCTTTGCAGCGGATGAACGTGTTCGATGCGGTCGGTCGTGGCGAACGTGAACAACAGCTTGACCAGGCTGCCCAAGGGGCCGCCAGTCGCCGCCGTGCGGCGCAGCAGCGTTCGCATGTGTTCCGGCGTGTAATAGAGCGACCATGCCTCGTGATAGATCGCCTCCCAGTCCGCCATGCTCATGCGGCTGTGGGCCGTGCAGGCATGCTCGGTGTCGTATTTGTTGAGGTCGGAATCCATCGCGATCCCCTTGGTCCACAACGTTTGGTGGTCCTCGGAACCGGGGAGCGGTGTCAGGCAGAAAAATTCGAGAACGTCGAGCGGCAGCTCTTTTTGCACGATCGCGATATCGCGCCGGATCGTTTCCGGCGTGTCGGCCGGAAATCCGAGGATATAGCCCGCGAGCGTCATGATGCCCTGGGTTTTCCAGGCCAGCAGCATTTTGCGGTATTCGGTGATCTTGTTCTGGCGCTTCTTGGCGGCCGCGAGATTGTCCGGGTTGATATTCTCCAACCCGATGAACACGCGCGTGACGCCGGCGCGCTTCGCCTTCTCGATGAAGTTTGGAATCTTGTGGCAGAGCGTATCGACCTGGATCAACAGGCCGATCGGGATGCGATCCTTTTCGCGCAGTTCGATCAGGCGGTCGAAAATCGCCTCCCAATCCTTGTTGCGGGCAAAGTTGTCGTCGGTGATGAAGAATTTGTGGATGCCCTGCGCCCAGTTGAGACGCACGAGATGCTCGACGTCGTCCGGTGACCGGAAGCGCGATTTGCGGCCCTGCACGTTGATGATGGTGCAGAACGAACATTGGTAGGGACAGCCCCGACCGGCGTCGAAGCTTGCGCTCAGGCCCAGCGTACGCTCGACCAATCGTTTCGGCAGAAACGGGACCGGCGTACCCTGAATTCCCGGAAGGTCTTTCATGAAATTGTACACGGGGGCGAGCTGGCCCGCGGCGGCATCGCGCAACACGATTTCGAGCCGGCACTCAGCCTCGCCGGCGAACATGGCGATGCCCATGTCGCGGCACGCGTCGAGCTCGATGGCCCGGCCATCCAGCATCGACAGGCACCCCGAGACATGGAAGCCGCCCATGGCGACTTGAATGCCGGCCGCGCGGAACGGCCGCGCGATGTCGAGCGCGCGGGGATATTGGTTCGATTGCACGCCGATCAGAGCGATACAGCCGAAATTGTCGTGCTTGCGGAATTGCGCCAGCAGCGCGGGCACATCGACGCGCGTGTTGGTCTCGTCCATCACCGAAATATCGATGGCAACGTCGGGGCCGAGCACCTGACGCTCGGCGCAATCGGCCGCAATGCCATACACCGCCGCGAGCGAATTCGATGGGATCATGGCGCGCCACCAGCGGATGACGTAGCCGTCGTCGTCATAATGCGATGGCTTGATCAGAACGAGTTGGAATCGGCGCGGCAGTAGGCTGCTCCGGTCGCTACGCGAGGCCGTCGATGCAACCGTGTCGAGCACGACCGTTCCAAATCAGACTGAGGAATGGCTGAAGATACAGCACAGCCCCTACCAGCGCAGCCCCTATAAAGCAACCAACGTGCCGTTTTTCTACGCGATATCCTTCGCGGGCTGGATGCCATAGTCGCGCACGCTCGTCGCCTTCTGGTGGAAACGCAGCTTGCGGAAGTATTCCAGCGGATTTTTCGGCTGCACCAGCGCGCCCTTGGGCACGTCGAGCCAGTCGACCAGCCGGGTCAGCAGGAACCGCAGCGCCGCGCCGCGCGCGAGCTGCGGCAGGGCCTCAAGTTCGGCGGTGGAAAGCGGTCGCGTCGCGATATAGCCATTGAGCAGATCGCGTCCCTTGGTGACGTTGTAGGAACGGTCGGGCTCGAAGCACCAGGCGTTGAGGCAAATCGCCACGTCATAGGCGAGCGTGTCGGTGCAGGCGAAATAGAAGTCGATCAGGCCGGAAAGTTCTTGCCCGAGGAAGAACACGTTGTCGGGAAAAAGATCGGCATGGATCACGCCCTGCGGCAGGCCCTGCGGCCAGGTCTTTTCCAGGTGGACCAGCTCCTTCTCGATCGTCCCGCGCATGTCGCGCTGCACGGTGTCGGCGCGATCCGCGGCTTTCTCGAACAGCGGACGCCAGCCGGAAACCGACAGCGCGTTCTTGCGCTTCTTTGGAAAGTCGGCGCCGGCGAGATGCATCCGCGCCAGCGCCGCGCCCAACGCGCCGCAGTGCCAGGCGTCGGGCCGCCGGATCCACATGCCGTCGAGGAAGGTCACGACCGCGGCGAGCCTGCCGCAGAGCTTGCCGAGCGCCTCACCCTTGCGGTTCTTGACCGGCTGTGGACAGTTGATGCCGCGCGACGCCAAGTGCTCCATCAGCGCCAGAAAAAACGGCACGTCGCCGGCCGCCACGCGCTTTTCGTACAGCGTGAGGATGTAATGGCCGCTGCGGGTGTGGACGAGGAAGTTCGAATTCTCGACGCCCTCGGCGATGCCCTTGTAGGACAACAGCTCGCCCAGTTCGTAGCCTTCGAGGAAGCGGCTCAGATCTTCGGTTGAGACGTCGGTATAGACGGCCATGGGCGTACTACGGCACTGCGTCGGCCGGTTCCGTCAAGGGGGCACTAGAATCATATGCTTGCTAGTGTCCCTTAGATTCCGAAGTTCGCATGAGAATGTGCCGCGAGTGTTTGCGAACTTCGGAATCGGGACACTAGCCTGTCGGATCAGGCTGCGGCTTCGCCGCGCAACTGGCGCGGCAGCGGGAAAAACATGCCGGACTCGTCGGCACCCGACACGGTCTCCACATCGAGCGTGTAGCGCGCCGCAAATGCATCGAGGATTTCCTCGACCAGCACCTCGGGGGCGGAGGCACCGGCGGTGACGCCGAGCGTCTTGACCCCGTCAAACTTCGACCAGTCGATCTCGGCCGCGCGCTGCACCAGCACGGAGTAGCGGCAGCCGGCGCGTTCGGCCACCTCCTGCAGGCGCCGCGAGTTCGACGAGTTCGGCGCGCCGACCACCACAAGCGCATCCACCTGAGGCGCCACGCGCTTGACCGCCTCCTGGCGGTTTGTGGTGGCGTAGCAGATATCTTCTTTGTGGGGCGCAACGATGTTGGGGAAACGGCGCTTCAGTGTGGCGACGATCTCGGCGGTGTCGTCGAGTGAGAGCGTGGTCTGCGTCACGTAGGAGAGTTTGCTCGCGTCGCGCGGCTGGAACGCCTCGGCTTCCTCGACAGTTTGCACCAGCGTGATCGCGCCGTCCGGCAATTGGCCGAGCGTGCCGACCACTTCGGGATGGCCCGTATGACCGATCAGCACGATCTCGCGGCCGCGTTTGTAGTGGATCTCGGCCTCGCGATGGACCTTGGTCACCAGCGGGCAGGTGGCGTCGAACGAGAAGAAATTGCGGCGCTTGGATTCTTCCGGGATCGACTTCGGCACGCCGTGGGCGGAGAAAATCACCGGGGCCTGGGTGTCGGGAATCTCGTCGAGTTCCTCGACGAAGATCGCGCCCTTGGCCTTGAGGCTTTCGACCACGTAGCGATTGTGCACGATCTCGTGGCGCACATAGACCGGTGCGCCATAGCGCTTGAGCGCCTGTTCCACCGAATCAATGGCGCGCACCACGCCGGCGCAGAAGCCGCGCGGCGAGCACAGCAGAACTTTGAGCTGAGGCTTTGCGGAATTGCTTGAATTTTCAGCGGTCATAGCGGCGGTCATGGCCTCTCATTGCCAAGACATGGCGTTCGGGCTACCGGCCTGTCAAGGATGCGGGTCCGCCATTGGACAAATAGGGGTTAACTGCCTATATTCAGACCACTTTCCGGTCATCTGTGATGACGAGGGGCTTCGTCCGAGAGGGCGGGCGGGGCGTAGAGGAGATATTTGTCATGCATGAAGCGCCGCTGATGCCGAAGGCGACTGCCGTCTGGCTGGTGGAAAACACCGCGCTGTCGTTCGATCAGGTCGCCGACTTCTGCAAACTGCATCCGCTCGAGGTGAAGGCCATCGCCGACGGCGATGCGGCCCAGGGCATTAAAGGCCTCGACCCGATCCAGACCGGCCAGCTGACCCGCGAGGAGATCGAAAAGGGCGTCGCCGACCCGGACCACAAGCTCAAGCTGTCCAACCCCAAGGTAGCGCTGCCGGAATCCAAGGGCCCGAAGAAAAAGGGTCCGCGCTATACGCCAGTGTCGCGCCGCCAGGATCGGCCGAACGCCATCCTTTGGCTGATCCGCAATCATCCGGAGCTGAAGGATGCGCAGATCATGCGCCTCGTCGGCACCACCAAAACGACCATCCAGGGTATCCGCGAGCGCACCCACTGGAACGCTGCGAGCCTGAGCCCACTCGACCCGGTTACGCTCGGCCTGTGCTCGCAGATCGACCTCGACTTCGAGGTGCAGCGCGCGTCCAAGGAAAAGCCCGTGCCGGCGGATACCGGCGTGACGTTGCTGCCCGCCGGTGTCACCACCGCTCCGGCGCAGCCGACCGGCGACGACATGCCGGTGCAGCCGAAGTCCAAGCAAAAGGACGAGCTCAACGTCGACGCGGTGTTCGCCAAGCTCAAGCAGCTCGGCGGCAAGTCCGAAGACAAGGGCAACTGACGGCGGTTGATTTCATCAACGCCGCCAGCGCATCCGGAACACCGGATGGCCGGACACCGGATTGACGTCATCGCCCGCGTGCGCGAAGCCGTGCTTTTCGTAGAAGCGGATGGCGCGGTCGTTGTCCGTGTTGACCAATAGCTCGATGCGGGCAGGCGAGCGGCGCTTGGCCTCATCGAGCAGCAGCGCCGCAACCTCGCTGCCCCAGAATTCCGACGCGACCACGATCTGATCGAGATAGTGGCTCGCCGGATCGATGGTTACAAAGCCTTCGAGCACGCCATCGGTTTCCGCAACCACGATTTGCGCATGAGGCACGAGCTCGTTCCGCCAGCGCTCACGCCACCAGTCGAGGCGGGCCGCGAAATCGATGCCGGGATAGGCCTGTTGCCAGGTCCGCCGCCACAGCTCGATCGCCGCATCCTCGTCGGCGGCGACGTAGGGGCGGAGCTTGACGGGCTGCGTCACCGCTCCGTCAGCTTCAGCTCAATGCGGCGGTTGCGGCTGTAGGCTTCTTCGGTCTTGTCCGGATCGATCGGCTGGAATTCGCCGAAGCCGGCGGCGACCAGGCGCTGCGGCGGCACGCCTTTGCTGATCAGGTACTGCACCACCGCAATGGCGCGCGCAGCCGACAGCTCCCAGTTGCTGCGCGGCGGTGGTAGCGGCCGCACGTCGGTGTGGCCATCGACGCGCATCACCCAGGCGATCTCCTGCGGAATCTGCTTGTCGAGTTCGAGGATCACGCTCGCGAGCTTGTCCAGCTCGGTGCGGCCTTCGGCCTTGAGCACCGATTGGCCGGTGTCGAAGAACACCTCGGAGGGAAACACGAAACGGTCGCCGACCACGCGAATGTCGGCCCGAGTGCCGAGAATGGCGCGCAGGCGTCCAAAGAAGTCGGAGCGGTAACGCGACAGCTCCTGCACCCGTTGTGCCAACGCGACATTGAGCCGGGTGCCGAGGTCGGCAATGCGCGACTGCGATTCCTGTTCGCGCCGTTCGGTGATTTCGAGCGCGGCTTCCAGCGCGCCGAGCTGACGGCGCAACGCCGCAAGCTGCTGATTGAGCACCTCGACCTGGGCCAGGGCGCGCAGCGAGATGCGTTTCTCGGAGTCGAGCTGGCTCGATAGTTCGGTGACCTTGCCTTGCGCGGTCGCGGTCCCGGTGCCGAGTTCCTCGTAGAGGCCCTTGTAGCGGTCGCGTTCGCCTTCGCTTGCGGAGAGGCTCGCACGCAGTTGCGCGATCTGCTCTTCGAGCGAAAGCTTGCCGGTCTGCTCCAACGAGAGCAATTCGGTGAGCTGCGCGATGCGGGCAGAGAGCCGCGAGAGTGCGGTGTCTTTGCCGGTCACTTCCTGCGACAGGTAGAACTGCACAAGCACGAACAGCGTGAGCATGAAGACGATGCCGAGGATCAGCGTCGAAAGCGCATCAACGAATCCCGGCCAATAGTCGATGCCGCGGTGGCGGCTGCTGCGGGCGAGGGCCATGGTCCGATGCTCGTCTTGCTACTTGTCGACGTGTTCGCGCGTGAGGTGCTCGAGCAGGCGGCGGATCTCGCGGTGCTGCTCGGCCTGCGAATCGACCCAGTCGCGGATCATCTGTTGCTCCGTACGCATGTGATGAACCAGCCCCTGAATAGCCTCGGCGAGGTTCGCCATGGCGGTGGTCGCCGCCTTGTTGCTCCCGCCGTCGGTGATCGCTTCGCGCAGCCGTTCGATCGAGCCCCGGATTTCGGTGGAGACGCTGGGACCGGCCAGCACACCGGCGCTCGAGGGGATCGGCTCGCCGCCGAGATCGCGCACCGAGGTCGCAAGCCAGTCTTCGAGGTCGGTGTGAAAGCGGTTTTGCGCCTGGCTCATTTGCAGGTCGAGGAAACCGAGCACCAGCGAGCCGGCGAGGCCGAACAGCGAGGATGAGAACGAAATCCCCATGCCCTTCAGCGGCTGCGCCAGCCCTTCCTTCAGGGAGTCGAAGACCGAACCCGCATCGCCGCCAACCTTCAGGTTTTCGATCACGCTGCCGACCGAGCTCACCGTTTCGATCAGGCCCCAGAAGGTGCCAAGCAGACCGAGGAAGATCAGCAGGCCGGTCATGTAGCGCGAGATTTCGCGCGCCTCGTCGAGGCGGATCGCAATAGAATCGAGCAGGCCGCGCATGGTCAGCGATGACATCTGCATGCGGCCGATGCGGTCGCCGAGGATCGCCGCCATCGGGGCGAGCAGCACCGGCGGCTTTTCCACCGTGATGCCGGGATCGGCGAGCCGGAAACCGTTCACCCAGGAGACTTCGGGAAACAGCCGGATCACCTGTCGAAACGACAGCACGATGCCGATGAACAGCACGCCGATGATCAAGGAGTTGAGCGGCGGATTGGCCCTGAAGGCCACCATGATGGGCTGGTGGATGACGACGACGACGAGGCCGCACAAAATCAGAAAGACCAGCATCCGCACCAGAAAGATGCGTGGCGAGGAAACTTTGAAGGGATCGATGTCTTGCGCCATAGCCGGCCTTTTCGTCACCGAAGCCTGAATATGGCACAGGCCCGGCGAAAGCAAACGCATGTTATTTGTCGCGTTTGCGGCGCAAATGGGCACGCGGCGCCGTGGGCGGAACTGCCGAAAACGCCTATTCCTTGGCGGCGCCTTGCAGCAGGGTCAGCAATTCGCGGTGCATCGTCTCGTTGCCGGCCACGATATGGCCGGTCGTGAACATGCCGTCGCGGCCTTCGAAGTCGGTGACGAAGCCGCCGGCCTCGCGCACGATGATCAACCCGGCTGCGATATCCCAGGGTTTCAGATTGCGCTCCCAGTAGCCGTCGAATCGCCCGGCCGCCAGATAGGCCAGATCGAGCGCCGCCGAGCCGAACCGGCGCAGCCCCGCGACCCTCTTTTGCACGGCGGCCAGCTCACGCAATCCCAGTTCGAGGTCGCCGCGGCCGTAATGCGGCAGGCCCACCGCGATCACCGCCTCGGTGAGGCGCAGGCGCGCCGCCACCCGGAGCCGCTTGTCGTTGAGGAACGCGCCCTTGCCGCGTTCGGCGACGAAAAGCTCGTCGGTGATCGGATTGTAGATCACGCCGGCGACGATCGTGCTGTCGCGCTGGAGTCCGATCGAGATCGCGAACTGCGGCAGACCGTGCAGAAAGTTGGTGGTGCCATCGAGCGGATCGACGATCCAGGTGTGCGTCTTGTCGGTGCCCTTGCGGTGGCCGCCTTCCTCGCCGAGGAAGCCGTAACCCGGCCGCGCCTTGGCGAGTTCCTCGCGCAGCGTCTCCTCAGCGCGGCGATCCGCGGCGGTGACGAAATTCGCCGGACCTTTGAGCGAAACCTGAAGCTGCTCGACTTCGCCAAAATCGCGCTTGAGCGAGCGCGAAGCCTTTCGCGCGGCGGCAACCATGACATTGATGAGTGCGGATTTGAGCATCTGTCGCTACTCCGCCCGCCGCACGTAGGTGACTTCGTCGGTGCTGACCACCACCTTTTCGCCCGCCGAGATGAACGGCGGCACCATCACGCGCAGACCGTTCTCGAGCTTCGCCCCCTTGTAGGACGAGTTGGCAGTCTGGCCCTTGATGTGAGCGTCGGCCTCGACCACTTCGAGCACGACTTGCTCGGGCAGCTTGATGCCAATCGGGCGGTTGTCGTGCAGCTGCACCTGTACGTTCATGCCATCTTGCAGGAAGGACGCGCGCTCGCCGACGAATTCCTCGGCAAGCTCGATCTGGTCATAGGTCGCGGTGTCCATGAACACGAGCTGATCGCCCTGCCGGTAGAGAAACTGAAACTGCCGGCGTTCGACTTCGGTCTCCTCGACCCGGTCGGAGCCGCCGAAGCGCTGGTTGAGTTTGCGGCCGTCAAGAATGTTCTTCAGTTCGACCTGGTTGTAGGCGGGCCCCTTGCCGGGCTTCACCGCCATGGTTTTGACCGCGGCCCAGAGCGAGCCGTCTTGCTCGATCACCATGCCGGGCCGGATATCGCCGCCGTTGATCTTGGCCATTTGCCTGCCCGTTAAGTCGATGCCTGCTCGCGGGGGTCAGATGGCCCGCTGGCGGAATGTCCGTCAAGGGCGGCGGGCTTGCGGCGTGGCGGCTGGTGGCCCTTGCAGCGGGCCAGCCGGAGGGTTGGCCATCGGAGCCTCCCGCGCGGCGGCAAGCTTCGCCATCATGGTGAGCCAGGGTTTGGCGGCGGTTTCGCCGGCGGCGCGGTCTTCCGGCTTCATGGTGCGCAGGAATTCGTCGAGGAACTGGTCGTTGTCACCACCGGCCCGCGCGATCAGGTGCCAGCGTGCCGCCTGCACCGGATCGGCCTTCACGCCGCGGCCGGTGGCGTACATGAACGCGAGCCTTCGCTGCGCAAGCGGGCTGCCCTTGCGCGAGGCCCTGTAGAGATAGTCGAACGCTGCCGCCTCGTTCTTCTCCACGCCGGTGCCGTTGAACAGCGCGATGGCGTATTCGATCTCGGCGTCGGTGTTGCCGGCACGCGCGGCGGCGCCGAGCAGACGTGTCGATTCGCGCGGGTCCTTGGGCGCGCCACGGCCTTCCTTGTAGAAGGTCGCGAGCGCGTATTGCGCTTCCGGACTGCCGGCATCCGCCGCGACGCGAAACAGCGCAGCGGCGCGTTCAAAGTCTTGCGGGAACAGCTGGCCTTCGAGATAGAGCAGCGCCAGATCGTAAGCCGCCGCGGCATGGCCGAGCTTTGCGGCGGCGTCGAGCAGCTTCGCGCCGGCGATCCGGTCGCGCGGCACGCCACGGCCGCCCATGCGGAACATGGCAAGCGCGAACATCGCTTCGCGATCGCCGCGGTCGGCGGCGAAGCGATACCATTCGGCCGCCTTCTTGTCGTCCTGCGGGACACCGTAACCTTCAGCGTAAAGCTCGCCCAAGAGTGTCATCGCCTTGGCGTCGCGCTTTTCCTCGACGCGGCGCGTGGCTTCCTTGAAGGCGGTGAGATAGTTGCCGCGCTGGAATGCCGCGAAGGCGGCATCGACATTGCCCGGCGCGGTCGATGGCGGGTTCAGCGCCGCTTGGGTGGCCAAAACCGGCACCGCAACGGTCTGCACCGAGGGTCCGCGATTGGGTCGCGGCTGCGCCGGGGCGTCTTGTTGGGTGGTGGTGGCGGTGGGTGGCGGGGCGAACTCGTCGGCATCTGGCCAAAACACCCACGCGGCGACGCCTGCGAGCGCCAACACGAGGCTCGCAGTCGCGCCACCCGCGATCCATAGGGGGCGTATGGCCATCAGCCTGCCGCCTCCATCTGGGCGAGGCGTTCGGCGGCGGCGGCGAGCGCGGCCGCAGCACCGACTGGCGCATTCCAAATGCAATCGCCGACGGCAACAAAGTCGGCGCCGGCGGTCACCAGCGTGCCGATCTCATCGAGGCTCGCGGCGTAGCCGACGCAGGGGACTTCGAACACCTCGGCCCACCATTCGATGCGTTCGACGATCGCTTCGGTGGAGGGCCGCTGTCCGC
The DNA here is from genome assembly GCA_945893145.1 of Rhodoplanes serenus. Classification (GTDB taxonomy): domain Bacteria; phylum Pseudomonadota; class Alphaproteobacteria; order Rhizobiales; family Xanthobacteraceae; genus Z2-YC6860. The sequence continues at coordinate 73,021 of CAMDDZ010000006.1, forward strand.
CGCCGTCCGGTTCGCCGAACATCACGTAATCGGCGCCGCTCTCGGCCGCGGTCATGGCGTCATGGCGCGTGTGCAGACCGGCGCAGCCGGCGATCCGCTCAGGCTTGAGGCTGCCGACCGCAGCGACGAACGCCTCCACGCCGGAGATGTGCGCGCCGTCGGCGCCGCCGCGCGCAACGAGATCGGCTTGGCCGTCCAGCACGAGCGCCGCACCGGCATTCTGCACCGCGGGCGCGAGCGCTTTGACGCGATTGATCAGGGTGCGCTCGTCGGCGGCTTTCAGCCGCAGCAGCACGGCCGCGATATCGGAGCCGTCCGCAAGGCCGGCGAATTCACGGGCAAAGCGCGCCGCATCCTCGATCACAGGCGTGAGGAGGTAGAGGCGCGGGCTGGCACGCTTGGTATTGTCCCGGGGCGGCTGGGGCATGGTGCTCGCTTGCGACCGCAATCGGGCGGAATGGGGGCGATTCGCCTGCGGTCTGTCAACCGCGCGGCGCGGGCGGTGAGCGATCGGGCCTCACTGTGAGCCTTCCAGTCCGAGTTGCCGCACCAGCGCACCCCATTTTTCGCCCTCCGACTTGATGTAGCCGCGCATGCCCTCGACTGAGGCGATGTCGATCGGGATCAGGCCGAGCGCGCTGACCTTTTGCCGCACTTCCGGCTCGGCCATGATGCGCGTCATTTCGCCGTGCAGCTTGTCGACGACGTCCCGGGGCGTGCCCTCGAGCGCCAGTAGCACATGCCAGGACACCGCCTCGAAGTCGGGCATGCCGACGGCTTGGCCAAGCGGCGGCAAATCGGGAACGCTGGGCAGGCGCGTGGCGGCGGTCACGGCGAGCGCGCGCAGCTTGCCGGCCTGGATCAGCGGTAGCGATGCGCCGGCCTCGGCGAAGGCCATCGCGACATGGCCGGCCGCAACATCGCTGATCGACTGCGGGCTGTTGCGATAGGGCACGTGCGCGATGTCGAGGCCAAACTTCTGCTTCATGAATTCGACCGAGAGGTGCGGCGCGCCGCCGACGCCGGACGAGCTGAAGCTGATCTGGCCGGGCCGCGCCTTCACATATTGGATCAGCTCCGGAACGGAGTGGATCGGCAGCTTCGGGTCGACCACGAGGATGAATGGCGATTTCACGTAAAGCGCGATCGGCACGAAGTCCTTCTGCGCGTCATAGGGCGTCTGCTTGAGCAGCGTCGGCCGGATCGCCATCACGGCGCTGGTCGCCACCATCAACGTGTAGCCGTCGGCGGGAGCCGATTTGAGCGACGCGATCCCGGTGAGACCCGCGCTGCCTGGCTTGTTCTCGATCACCACTGGCTTGCCGAACGCCTGTGACAGCTTCTCGGCGTAGAGTCGAACCGTGATGTCGAGCCCGGTGCCCGGCGCGAGCAGCGGCATGATGGTGATTGGCCGTGACGGATAGGTCTCGGCCCGCGCGAGCGACGCAAGCGCCATCAGCGCAAATGCGAGCGAAATCCGTTGCCAAGCTCCCGACATGATTGCTCCCGGCGATCGTGGACCACCGGGAGCCTATGCCGATCGAAACGCTGGCAGCAAGCGGCGGTTACGCCGCCTTCTTCTCCAGGTCCTGCTTCCACTGGCCCATGGAGGCGAGCCCGTTCATGCGGGCGCGGTGCGAGAACACGCGCTGCGCCGCCGCTACGTTCTCCGACTTGCCCGACCAGGCCTTCTGTGGCGCGTGCTGGAGCGCGCGGCCGTACGAGAAGGTGAGGCTCCAGGGCAGGGGGCCGAGCTTGTTCATGGCGTCGAGGTGGGCGGTGGCTTCCTCATCCGACTGGCCGCCCGACAGGAACGCGATGCCCGGCACCGCGCCGGGCACGCAGTTGCGCAGCATCTTCACGGTCTTCTCGGCAACCTCTTCGACACCGGCGCGCTTGGCGGCCTTCTTGCCGGAGATCGCCATGTTGGGCTTGAGCACAATGCCTTCGAGCGCAACGCGCTGGTGATAAAGCTCCTCGAACTGGGTCTTGAGCGCCCACTGCGTGACTTCAAAGCAGCGGTCGATGTCGTGGTCGCCGTCCATGAGCACTTCCGGCTCGACGATCGGCACGATGTTGGCCGCCTGGCAGAGCGCGGCGTAGCGCGCGAGCGCATGCGTGTTGGTGTGGATCGCGGAGTAGGTCGGGATGCCGGCGCCGATGTCGATCACCGCGCGCCATTTGGCGAAGCGCGCGCCCTGCTCGTAATATTTCGGCAACCGGTCGGCGAGCTTGTCGAGGCCCATGGTGATGACTTCGCCCGGGCAGTTCGGCAGCGGCTTGGTGCCTTCATCGACCTTGATGCCGGGAAGCGAGCCGGACCTCTTGATGATGTCGACCAGCGGCGTGCCGTCCTTGGCCTTCTGCCAGATCGTCTCGTCGTAGAGGATGACGCCGGCGATGTGCTTCATGCCTTCGGTCGAGCGGAACAGCATCTCGCGGTAGTCGCGGCGATTGTCCTCGGTGCACTCGACGTTGATGCCGTCGAAGCGCTTCTTGATCGTGCCGGTGGATTCGTCCGCCGCCAGAATGCCCTTGCCGGGCGTCGTCATTGCCACGGCCACCTTGTTGAGCTCTGCCAGATTCATCGCCCTCTCCCTGGGAGATCTGCCCGGTCGTGTTCCCAACTCGTCACGTCACCGGAGATTCGCGTCATTTTTGCCTCAACACCTCGACGCCGGGCAAGGGCTTGCCCTCCATCCATTCCAGGAAGGCGCCGCCGGCTGTGGACACGTAGGTAAAGCGGTCCGCCACGCCCGCCGCATTTAGCGCAGCAACCGTGTCGCCGCCGCCCGCAACCGAAACGAGCTTGCCGGCGGCGGTGAGTTCCGCCGCGGCTTCGGCGGCCTCGACCGTACCGGTGTCGAACGGTTCCAGCTCAAAGGCGCCAAATGGCCCGTTCCAGACCAGGGTCTTGACCCGCGCGAGCACCGAAACGACGTGCTCGATGCTACGTGGCCCGATGTCGAGGATCATGTCGGCCGCGCCGACCTCATCGACGCTAACCGCGCGGGACGGCGCATGGGCCTCGAACTTCTGCGCCACCAAGGCGTCGACCGGCAGCACGATCTCGCAACCCTTGGCCTTGGCTTTGGCGAGGATGTCGAGGGCCGTCGCGGCAAGGTCGCGCTCGGCCAGCGATTTGCCGACCGCCTTGCCTTGCGCCAGCAAGAAGGTGTTGGCCATGCCGCCGCCGATCATCAGCACATCGACCTTGGCGACGAGATTGCCGAGCAGCTCGAGCTTTGTGGAGACCTTGGCGCCGCCGACGATCGCCGCCACCGGCCGCTGCGGTGCTTCCAGCGCCTTGGTGAGAGCATCGAGTTCGGCCTGCATGGTCCGGCCGGCGTAGGCCGGCAGCTTGTGGCCCAAACCCTCGGTCGACGCATGGGCGCGGTGCGCGGCCGAAAATGCGTCGTTGACCCAGATGTCGCCGAGCTTCGCCAGCGCGGCCACGAAGGCCGGATCGTTCTTCTCTTCGCCTTTGTGAAAGCGGGTGTTCTCCAGGCACAGGATATCGCCCGGCTTCATGGCGGCGACGGCGGCTTCGGCCTTCTCGCCGATGCAGTCCTCGGCGAACGCGACCTTGCGGCCGATCACCTTGGCGACTTCGGCGGCGACCGGCTTCAGCGATTCCTTCGGGTCGGGACCTTTCGGCCGTCCGAAGTGCGCCAGCAGGATGACCTTGCCGCCCTTGCCGGCGATCTCGGCGATGGTCGGCGCGACGCGCTCGATGCGCGTCGCATCGCTGACCCTGCCGTTGTCCATCGGCACGTTGAGATCGACGCGGAGAAGGACGCGTTTGCCCTTCACCTCAACCTGATCGAGGGTGCGAAACGTAGGCACGGCCTACTGCTTGTCCGGTGTGTCGGTTTTTATAAATTTGCCGTCCTTGTCGCGCTCGTGATCGGGATCGGGATTCACCCGCATCCGCCCGAGGTTGAACAGCCCGGCACTGCCAGGCAAATAGCGGCGCGTCTCGGGGTCGCTTCTCATGAAGTAGATTGCGACGGCCGCGATCAGCCCAACCGCGCCAAGCACGAAGACACCGACCCATTCGGCTGCGAAGATGTCCATGGGTTCGCTCCCGGTATCCGGCGCGCCGAGACCTGAGGATCAGATCAGCTTGCCCATCGCGACGGCGGTGTCGGCCATGCGATTGGAGAAGCCCCATTCGTTGTCGTACCAGGACATCACCCGCACGAACGTGCCGTCCATGACCTTGGTCTGATCCATGTGGAACACCGACGAGTGGGGATCGTGGTTGAAGTCGCCCGACACGTTCGGATCGTTGGTGTAACCGAGGATGCCCTTGAGCTGTTGTTCGGCGGCGCGCTTGATGGCGCCGTTGATCTCGTCCTTGCTGGTGGCCTTCTTCGCCACGAATTTGAAATCCACCACCGAGACATTAGGGGTCGGCACCCGGATGGCGACGCCGTCGAGCTTGCCGTTGAGTTCCGGCAGCACGAGGCCGACGGCTTTGGCGGCGCCCGTCGAGGTCGGGATCATATTCAGCGCCGCTGCGCGCGCGCGGTAGAGATCCTTGTGCATCGTGTCGAGCGTCGGCTGGTCGCCGGTGTACGAGTGGATCGTGGTCATGAAACCCTTGTCGATGCCGACCGTATCATTGAGCACCTTGGCGACCGGGGCGAGACAATTGGTCGTGCACGACGCGTTGGAGACGACCTTGTGATCCTTGGTGAGCTTGTCGTGATTGACGCCGAACACCACTGTGAGGTCCGCGCCTTCGGCCGGCGCGGAGATCAGCACGCGCTTGGCGCCTGCGGTCAGGTGCAGCGATGCCTTGTCCTTCGCGGTGAAGATGCCGGTGCATTCGAGCGCGATATCGACGTTGAGGTCCTTCCAGGGAAGCTTGGAGGGGTCCCTCTCGGCCGTCACCTTGATGGCGCCGTTGCCGACACTGATGGTGTCGCCCTTCACCGTCACGGTGCCGGGGAAGCGGCCGTGCACCGAGTCATAGCGGAGCAGGTGCGCGTTGGTCTCGACCGGGCCGAGATCGTTGATGCCGACCACTTCGATGTCGGTGCGGCCCGACTCGGCGATGGCGCGCAGCACGTTGCGGCCGATACGGCCGAATCCATTGATGGCAACCCGGACAGTCATGTTCGCTCCCACTTTTCGATGTGGTCACGCCCGGCAAGGGCATCCGCAGCCTTGAGATAAGACGCGAATGGCCGGAACTTAAGACGCCGCCTCGCGTCTTTTTGGCCCGGCCATGACGGAGAAAAACCTAGGCTGGCCGTGTTGTTATCACCTTTTGCCCAGCCGGCTCAACGCGGCTTCTGCGATCTTTTCGGCCGTGATGCCAAACTGCTTGTAGAGTTCTTTGAAGGGTGCGCTGGCCCCGAAATCGTTCATCCCAACGAAGATGCCGTCGGTGCCGATGATGGCGTCCCAGCCCTGGCGCACTGCGGCCTCGACCGCGATTTTGACCGGCGCATCGCCGATCGTCGCGCGACGGGTGGCCTCGGGTGCGGCAAACAGCAGTTCGAAGCATGGCACCGAGACGACGCGTGCCGCGACGCCCTGGGCGGCGAGGAGCTTCTGCGCCTCGACCGCAATCGCGACCTCGGAGCCGGTGGCGAACAGCGAAACTTGCGCCTTGCCGTCGGCTGGTGAAATCTCATAGGCGCCGGCGGCGCAGCGGTTCTTCTCGTCGAGCGTTCGGCGCAACTGCGGCAGGTTCTGCCGCGTCAGCGCCAGCACGCTCGGCGTCTCGCGCGCCTCGAGCGCAAGCTGCCAGCACTCCACGGTTTCGACCGTGTCGCATGGCCGGAACACGTTGAGGTTCGGCATGGCGCGCAGCGAAGCCAGATGCTCGACCGGCTGGTGGGTCGGGCCGTCTTCCCCGAGACCGATGGAGTCGTGCGTCATCACATGGATAACGCGCTCGCCCATCAGCGCGGCGAGCCGGATCGAAGGCCGGCAGTAATCGGCGAACACCAGGAAGGTGCCCGAATAGGGAATGATGCCGCGATGCAGCGCCATGCCGTTCATGGCGGCCGCCATCGCGTGCTCGCGGATGCCGTAGTGGATGAAGCGGCCGGAGTAATCGGCGGCGCTCATCGCTTTCATCGACTTGGTGCGCGTGTTGTTGGAGCCGGTGAGGTCGGCCGAGCCGCCGACCATCTCGGGCACCGCGGGCACGAGGCTTTCCAGCGCAAACTCGGACGCCGAGCGCGTTGCAATCTCTTTCGGCTCCTTGGCGAACGTCTCCTTCAGGGACCGAACGGCGGCGTTCAATGTCCCCGGCAGATCGCCGCGCATCCGGCGCTCGAAATCGGCGCGCTTGTTGTTGTCGAGGCCCGCGAGCCGCTTGTCCCAGTCCTTGCGAGCGTTCTTCGAACGCTGTCCGGCGGCGCGCCAGCCGGTGAGGATGTCGGTCGGCACAACGAACGGAGCTTCGCTCCAGCCGAGCTTCTCGCGCGCGCCCTTGATCTCGTCGGCGCCGAGCGGCGAACCGTGCGCGCTTGACTTGCCGGCTTTGGTCGGCGCGCCGAAGCCGATGGTGGTCTTGCAGGCGATCATGGTCGGCCGGTCGGAAGCCTTGGCCTTCTCGATTGCGGCGGCGATCGCTTCGGGATCGTGGCCGTCGACGCGCGATGCGTTCCAACCCGCGGCCTCGAAGCGCTTCACCTGATCGACGCTGTCGGCGAGCGACAGCGGTCCGTCGATCGAGATGCCGTTGTCGTCGAACAGCACGATGAGCTTGGCGAGCTTGAGGTGACCCGCCAGCGCAATCGCCTCCTGGCTGATGCCTTCCATCAGGTCGCCGTCGGAGGCGAGCGTGTAGGTCGTGTGATCGACCACGTCCTTGCCGAATTCGGCCGCGAGGTGCCGTTCGGCAATCGCCATGCCGACCGCGTTCGCAAGTCCCTGGCCGAGCGGGCCGGTCGTGGTCTCGACACCCGGCGTGATGAAGTTCTCCGGGTGGCCCGGCGTCAGCGAGCCGGCTTGGCGGAAGCGCTTGATCTGGTCGATCGTCATCGCCTCGTAGCCGAGCAGATACAGCGTCGCGTAGATCAGCATTGAGCCATGACCGGCGGAGAGTACAAAGCGGTCGCGGTCGGGCCAGGCCGGATCGGCTGGATCGAATTTCATAAAGCGCGTGAACAGCACGGTCGCGATGTCGGCCGCGCCCATCGGCAGGCCGGGATGGCCTGACTTGGCCTGCTCGACCGCATCCATCGCGAGCGCCCGGATCGCGTTCGCCATGCGGTCGTGTTCGGTACGGCTCATAGGCATCTCCTCGCCGTGACGCTGCGAAGGCGCGACGGCGACAGTCGAAGCTTTTGCGATCATGTGGGGGCCTGTGCGGATGGCGTGGGGATAGCACGCAGGCCTTTGGAGTCAATGTAACCAGGGCGGTGCGGACGAGCCATGCACAGACTTAGAAAACCAGGGACAACGAATCTCCGCAACGTTGACGCCAATATGGCGCAGCACATAAGGTTTCGCTTCTAATTGCTTGCCGATTCTATACTTTCCGATGACGCGAGCGGGGTTCGGCCGCCGCAACGGAATGCGCGAGCGATGAGCGACCAAAACGCAATCGAGACTGCGACGCGGCGGCTTTCGCTTGCGCTCGACGCGCTCGATGCTGCGGTCGAGCGCAGGCTCGAAGCCGACCGTGGCGGCGCCAGAATGACCGAGCAATTGCACGCGCTCGGCACCGACCGGTCGCGGCTCGCCTCAGAGCTCGATGTTGCGACCGCGCGCGGTCGCAAGCTTGAAACCGCCAATCGCGACGTCGCGCAAAGGCTCGAGGCCGCGATGGACAACATCCGTTCCGTGCTCGACCGGCAGGAGCGCTAATGGCGCAGGTCAACGTCACCATCAACGGACGCCAATTCCGTATGGCCTGCGAGGACGGTCAGGAAGGCCATCTGACCAAGCTCGCCAAGGAGATCGACGACCGCATTGTCGAATTGCGCGGCAAATTTGGCGAGGTCGGCGATGCGCGGCTTACCATCATGGCGGCGCTGACCGTCGCAGATGAGCTGTCCGAGGTCGGCAAGAAGGTGCGCCGGCTGGAGGATGAGCTCGCGGCCTTGCAGGAGGCTCGCGTGCTCTCCGCGGACCGCGCCGAAGTCAATCAGAACGCCATCGCGGCCGCCTTCCATTCCGCGGCCGAGCGGATCGAGGGCATCGCCAAGAAGCTCAACCAGACGGCGGGCGAGAGTAAGATCGCGCTTGGGTGATTGGGACTGCGTCATGGCGGGAAAGACGGTGGCAAGGACCGCCAAAGCGCGAAAGCGCGGAATGATGGCAGTCGTCGTCCGCGCCGAATCCCGTGATCGGGGCATCCGGACGGCGTGGAGATTGGCCGTGCGTGGGCCGATCGAGGCCTACGACGAATACACCGATGAGATGATCGAACTCAAAGTGGGCCAGGACGATCCGAGCGACATTGCAGGCCTCGTGATTGATTTTCGTTACTACAGTAGAGAAGGCGAAACGACGCGCCGCTCGCTGCTGTGCTGGCAATGCTGGCGCATCGCTGACCGCATCTACGTGCGCGGCTATTGCCCGTTTCGGGAGGAACTGCGCACGTTTCGCATTGATCGCATGTCCGACGTCATTGCTCTCTCGGCTGAGCAGGATACCGAGGTAGTCAATGTTAGAAGCTTTTTTGCCGCATTTGCCGCTGACGTAACTACGGCCGCGCTACGCAATCTAATCGAAGGTTAATGCCGTGCAGGGTGGAATGTCCCGGCCGGACCCACTACATTGCCCGAGCGGGGCTGCGGGGTTTGTTAGGAGTCAATTCCCCGGGGCCTTACGATCCTGAAGGGAGCTGTCCCTGGCCTGGTCCGTGGACCGGGTTATATGGCGCCCACCTACTTATGTAGGTTCCCGGGATCAGCGCTCCGACGGCCAGCGCGGCTCCGCACTTTTTGCTGGCGTGTTTGTGGATCGGTTGATGCCAACTGCCGAGGAATTCAAGGCCGATCTGCGCAAGACCTCGCTCCAGCGGCGTGACAAGCTGTCTCCTGACGCCCGGCAGGCAGCCGCGGCGGCGGTTGCCACGATGCCGCTGCCGGTCGAGGTGACGCCCGGCATGATCGTGTCGGGCTATTCGCCGCTGCAAAGCGAGATCAATCCGATCCCGCTGATGCACAAGTTCGCCGATGCCGGTGCTCAACTCGCTTTGCCGGTTGTGGTCGGCAAGGGCAAGCCGCTGATCATGCGCGCCTATGCGTTCGGGCAAACGCTCGACAAAGGCGTCTGGGGCATCCGCGAGCCGAAATCCGAGGCGCCCGAGGTCTATCCCGACATCATGATCGTGCCGCTCGCGGCCTTCGACCGCAAAGGCCACCGCATCGGTTATGGCGCCGGCTACTACGACATGACGATTCATCGGGCGCGCGTGCTCAATTCGTCGGTGATCGCGATCGGGCTCGCCTATCATGCCCAGCACGTCGCGGTGGTGCCGATCACGCCGCGCGACGCGCGGCTCGACTACGTGCTGACCGAGCGCGAAGTCATCGACTGTCGCGTCAGGAAGTAGGATGCGCATCCTGTTCATCGGCGACATCGTCGGCCGCAGCGGGCGTACCGCCATCACGCAGCGGCTGCCGGGTCTTATCGCCGAATGGAAGCTCGATCTCGTTGTCATCAACGGCGAGAACGCCGCGGGCGGGTTCGGCATCACCGAAGCGATCTACAACGAATTGATCGATGCCGGCGCCGACGCCATCACGCTCGGCAATCACGCCTGGGATCAGCGCGAAGCGCTGGTGTTCATCGAGCGCGCGCCGCGGCTGGTGCGTCCGATCAATTATCCGCCCGGCACGCCCGGCCGCGGCGCCGCCATGATCGACACGCGCTCTGGCGCGCGCGTGCTGGTGATCAACGCCATGGGCCGCATTTTCCTCGAGCCGCTCGACGATCCTTTCGCTGCGATCGAGCGCGAGCTTGCGGCCTGCGCGCTCAAATCGGCTGCCGACGCCATCATCATCGACATGCACGCCGAGGTGACGAGCGAGAAGCAGGCGCTAGGCTATTTCGTGGACGGCCGCGCCAGCCTCGTGGTCGGCACCCACACGCATGCGCCGACCGCCGATCACCGTATTCTGCCGGGCGGCACCGCGTTTATGTCCGACGTCGGCATGACCGGCGACTACGAGTCGGTGATCGGCATGAACAAGGACGAGCCGGTGTCGCGCTTCCTGCGCCGCATCCCGCAGTCGAAATTCGAGCCCGCACTCGGGCCCGCGACGCTGTGCGGGGTCGCGGTCGAGACCGACGACGCGACAGGGCTCGCGCGCCGCATCGGCGCGGTCCGGCTCGGCGGCAAGCTTGAGGAGGCGCGGCCGACGTTCTGGCCGTAGCCGATTGGCCACAGGGCGGCACCACCGCACGGCATTTCTAAGGTTCATTAACCATTCGGCGGCATAAGTGACGCACCTCTGGCGAGCGAGGGAGATTCGCATGCGTCGTGCGATCCTGGCGGCCATCCTTCTGGCGATGTGCTTCGATGTTGCGCTTGCGGCAAAACGCAAGCCGCGCCCGGCGCCTCCGCCGCCACCCGAATATGTCCCGATCCCGCCGCCGCTGATTGCCGTCTATAACTGGACCGGCTTCTACGTGGGCTCCAACGTCGGCGGCGGATGGGCGACCGCCAAGTCCGATTTCAGCGCCGGCGGTCCGGTGTTCGCGTCGGCGAAAAACAGCCTTGAGGGTGTGACCGGCGGATTCCAGCTTGGTTACAACTGGCAAAACGGCCCGGCCGTGGTGGGCTTCGAAGCCGACTACCAATTCGCCAATCAGAGAGGCAGCCTCGACGCGCCGCCGTGTCCGACGCCGACCTGCGCGGTGGCGACGAGCGCGAGCTATGGCCAGAAGATGCCCTGGTTCGGAACCGTGCGCGGGCGCGTTGGTCATGCATCGGACTCTTGGCTCGCCTACGTGACCGCCGGTTATGCCTATGCGCGCCTGAACACCAGCGCGACCGCGACCGCCGGCGCGACCACGGTCAGCGTCAGCCAAAACGAAATGAGATCGGGCTGGACGGCGGGTGCTGGCATTGAGGTCGCGCTCAACCGCCATTGGAGCGCCAAGATGGAATATCTCTACATGGACTTCGGCAGCCGCGATGTGACCTGGGCGTTTTCCGGCCTGCCGACGATCAACGATCGTATTCGCCTTTACGACAATGTGGTTCGCGGCGGCCTGAACTACCGCTTCTAAGCGCCACGCGGCGCGCGAATTCCAAATTGACACTGCCTCCCGGCGCGTCACACTGACGCAAAAGGCCATGGGAGGCGACGATGAATTCAACACTTTTCAAGCTGCCGGCATATGGGCTTGCCGCGATTGCCGCGCTCGCCCTGGCGTACACGCCCGCGTCGGCGGAAACGCTCGACGAGATTTATGCCAAGGCGAAGCTCGAAAAGTCGCTGGTGATCTATGCGGGCGGACCGGTGACCAATTACGAGCCGCTCGCCCGCGACTTCGAAAAGAAATATCCGGGCCTCAGCGTCACGATCGAAGGCGGCTTCAGCAATGTGCTGAACCAGCGGATCGAGCAGCAATTCAAGGACGGCAAGCTGCTGGCTGACATGGTGCTGCTGCAGACCGCGCAGGATTTCGTGCGCTGGAAAGGGCAGGGCCGCATGCTCGGCTACAAGCCCGACAGCTTTGCGGCGGTCCATCCGTCGTTCCGCGACCCCGACGGCGCATTCATCGTCTGGTACGTCGGCACTTTGTCCTATGCCTACAACACGCAGGCCGTGAAGGCCGCCGACGTGCCGAAGTCGGCGCTGGATTTTCTGAAACCTGAGTTTCGCGGCAAGATGATCGCCTGCTACCCGCACGACGACGATGCGACGCTCTACATTTTCCATACGCTCGCGCAGAAATATGGCGCCGACTTCATCGACAAATACATCGCCAACCAACCGAACTGGGTGCAGGGCCATCTGGGCGTGTCGCGTTCGGTCGCGGCTGCGAAGGACGTCGTCACCATCGATGCCACGACCTCCACGGTTCTCAATCTGAAAAAGGCCGGGCAGCCGATCGAATATGCGTTCTCCACGGTGGATCCGATCCCAGTCTATTACTCCACCGCCGGCATCTTCAAAGATGCACCGCACGTCAACGTCGCCAAGCTCTACATGAGCTTCATCCTCGAGCGCGAACAGCAGAGCCGCATCGGCACCTATTCGTCGCGCACCGATGTGCCGCCTCCGCTGCCGGAGCTTAAGCCGCTGTTCTCGATGAACGTGGCCAACGGCTACCGCGATTTCGTCACCGACGAGGCCGCGCTGACCGGCCTGCGCAAGCGTTTCGAGGCGGCGATCGGGCCGATCAAGAACGTCGGCGGCGTTCGTTGACCGTCCGGAAGGGCGCATTTATATACCCGCCCATCATGGGAACATCGCTGGTCTGCCGCACCGGTTTCCGGCGTGGGCAGATCGCATCGGGTTGAGACGCATCGGGTTCAGACGCATCAGGTTGAAACATGGCCGGCCATTCACAGTTCAAGAACATCATGCATCGCAAGGGGCGCCAGGATAAGGCGCGCTCCAAGCTGTTCTCCAAGCTCGCACGCGAAATCACGACCGCCGCCAAGCTCGGCTTGCCCGATCCCTCGATGAACGCCCGCCTGCGCGCCGCGGTGCTCGCCGCGCGCGCAGAGAACATGCCGAAGGACGGCATCGAGCGCGCCATCAAGAAGGCCGCGGGCAACGACGTCGAGGCCTACGAGGACATGCGTTACGAAGGCTATGGTCCGGGCGGCGTCGCGGTCATCGTCGAGGTGCTGACCGACAACAGGAACCGCACCGCCGGTGACGTGCGCGCCGCTTTCACCAAGAGTGGCGGCAATCTGGCGGAAACCGGCGCGGTGTCGTTTATGTTCGACCACGTCGGCGTGGTCGAGTTCGACGCCAAGGTCGCCAACGCCGATCAGATGCTGGAGGCCGCGATCGACGCCGGCGCCGAGGATGTGACGTCGAGCGAGAACGGTCACGAGATCTACACGGCGGCGGATTCGCTCGCTGGCGTCGCCAAGGCGCTGGAAGGCAAGTTCGGCGAACCGCGCAAAGCCGCGCTGGTGTGGAAGCCGAAGAACACCATGGCGGTCGATGACGAGAAGGGCGAGAAATTGTTCGGCCTGCTCGAGGTGCTCAACGACCACGACGACGTGCAGAACGTCTATGCCAACTTCGAAGTGTCCGACGCAATGTTCGCCAAGGCGAGCGCCTGACAGCCTCGCTCAGCCGCCGTATTCCAGGATAAAGAGGCCCGCGTTGTAGTCGGTCGCGTAGATCAGACCCGCGGCGTCCACGAACACGTCGGCCGACTGGATGACCCGCGCGCGGTTCGGCCGATGGTCCATCATGCGGGCAGGGGCGGGTGGCACCCAGGCGGCGGTCTCAACCGGCGCGCTCTGGTTGCGGATGTCGAACACCCGAATGCCGGCGTTCTGGTAGGTGGCGAAGATCGTCTCCGAGCTGACAAAGCTGCCGGGACGGTTCTCATGGATGTTGTGCGGGCCGAAATGGCCGCCCTTATGTTTGTAATCGGCCTCGGCGGGCTGCGGGAACGTCGCGATCGTTTTCGGATTCGTTTTGTCGCGATTGTCGAACACCCAGATATTTTTGACGCCATCCTCTTGATGATCGAGCACCGCCTCGTCGAGCACGATCAACAGGTCGCGATCGGGCACCGGCAGGCAATTGTGCGTGCCGCCGCCGAACGGCGGCGCGCCGTCGCGATGTGACGTCAATTTCGGTTTGGCCCGATCCGCCACATCGATCACCACCATGCCGGCATCGCGCCACGCCGCGTAGGCGGTGTCGCCATGGATGATGGCGTGATGCAGCCCGAAGCGGCTGGTGGCGGGCCAAGCCGGCGCTTCGCCGGCCGCCTGGTTCATGCCGGGAATCCACCAGCGCCCGGCTTCGCGCGGCTTTGCCGGATCGCTCATGTCGATGGTGATGAAGATGTAATCGGTAAACCCATCGATCAGGGCTGACGCATAGGCCCATCGCCCGCCGGTGTACCAGACGCGATGGATGCCGCCGCCCTCGACCGGCATGAAGCCGATGCGGCGCGGCTGCGATGGATTGGCGATGTCATAGACCGCCAGACCCGCGGTCCAGTCGCGCGCTGCCTTCGGTTTTGCTTCTGCGGTGCCCACCACCTTGCCGAGCTGGCCTTTATAGTAGGCCTTCTCGTCGGCGAACTCGGCGGCGGCGAACATGTCCTTGGCATTGATCACCAGCAGCAAATCGCCGTGGGTTTGCAGATGGATGTTCCAGGTGCCTGGCGGCGCGGCAAGATAATTCACGGCGCGCGGGTTCTTCGGATCGCGCACGTCGACGATCGAAAAGCCCTTGGAGAACATATGGCCTACATAGGCATGGCCGCGATGCACCATCACCTGCACGCCATCGGGCCGGCCGCCCTGGTCGCTGAAGCCAACGAGCCGCATGTTGCGCGAATAATCCGGTTTCGGCAGGTCGCTCATAGCGCTCACCTGTAGGCATCCAGGAAATTCGGCACCGCGATCCAATCCATCATCGCTTCGTCGCTTTGCAGCAGCGCGTGCATGCGGCGATCCTCGTCGGTCTTGAGGTTGACGCCCATGTGGGTGCCGAGCTTGCGGCTGTGCATCACGATGGTGTTGCCGATCGGCTGGCGCTCGGCGTTGTAGGCCGCCAGCGCCCGGCCGATGTCGTCATGGTTGCCGAGCGCGCGCGCCAGCGCTTCCGCATCGCCGCCCGCTTTTGCGACACCGAAGCCCATGTGCGGCCGCGCGTTCGCTGCGGCATCGCCCGCCATGGCGACGCGGCCGAATACGATGCGCGGCGCGGTGAAATCGTAGATCGGCGTGATGAATGGCTGCCGGATCTTCATCACGCAGTCGAGCATGACCTCCGGCATGATGTCGCGCGCATCGGCGTGCATCTGTGCGATCAAGTCCTTGCGGATCAGCGGCGGCGGCACCGAGAATTCGTGCCGCGTGCCGTTCTGGTCCACATTCATGTCGCGCAACGTCTCGGCATCGGCGACGCGATACCAGATGAAGTTGTAGCGGCGGTGGCCGGGGCGCAGGTCTTCGTTGAAGCCCGAAATCGGATAGGTGATGACCTCCTGCCGCGGCGGCAGGTAGAACACGAAGTACGGGAAGATGTCCTTCAGCGTCTTCGGCGCGAGGTCGGCCTCGTTCGGTGCGCCGCGCCAGATGTAATAGCCGGCGTAGCTGGGTTGCAGCTCGGGGGCGACTTCGCCGCGCACCGTGGAACGAACGCCGTCGCCGCCAACCAGAATATCGGCGTTCTCGACGCGGCCATTGTTGAAATAGACGCGCACGCCGCTGCCGTTCTGCTCCACGCGCTCGAACGCCCAGCCAAGATGGTAATGCGCCGGATCGATGGTCGCGCGCAGCAGGCTTTGCAGGCGATCCCATGACGTCAGGATTTGCCGCAGCGGCCGCTCGCCGGTGATGCGGCCCTGCCGGTCGATGGCGATGCGCTTGGGTACCTCGATCCCGAGATTGCGCGTGCCGGCGCCGCTCTTCTCCAGCGCGTCGAGCAACTCCGGATGTGTCGTGATGCCAGCGCCGCGGCCGACGAGTTCCACGCCCGAGCGCTCATAGACGTCGGCGTCCCAGCCGGCCTGGCGTAGGAACGCGGCAGTGAACAGTCCCGACATCGAGCCGCCGACGATGACGGCACGTCGCTTCTTCAATTGTGGTCCCGGCATTGGCAGTCCGGATGCTAGTCCATCAGCGCGGCAGCTGCCGAGTCCTATCGCGGCCCACCCGTTATCGGCCGCCGCTCACCGCAGGATCGGGTCGAGCACCGGCAGGCTCGCGATCGCAGCGAATGCGATGATCGCGTAGGCGACGCGACGGTAGAGCTGGTCGGAGGCGCCGCGAAAGAATCGCGCGCCGAGGGCGACGCCGATCGCGAACGGAATGCCGAGCAGCACCGATAGCGCGAGCCATTGCGTCGTGAACAAGCCCTCGACCGCGTAGGAGACGATCAGCGCGATCTCGCTCAAGGCGAAGAACACCATCAGGTTCGCCCGCATCGTCACAGCATTGCTGCCGCGGCTTAGCCAGAACAGCACGACCGGTGGGCCGCCAATCTGCACGGCGCCCGCGCCGACCCCGGAGAACAGGCCGACGCCGAGCGTGACCGGCAGCCGCGGCGCGCCGTCGTAGCGCCAGCCCGACGCCAGCACCGCCACGAGGCCCAGCACCATGATGGCGATGGTCCAGCGCAGCACGCCCGGGTCGAGCGCGACCAGCGCCCAAGTACCGAGCGGCACGCCCACTGCCATGGCGATCGTGACCGGCAGCACCTCGCGCCAGACGCAGCGCTTGAATTCCGGGATGGCGAACGGCGTGCTGCTGACGAAGTCGACCAGCAGCAGTGTGATGGCGGCAACGCGCGGGCCGTACACCGCCGCCATCAGCGGCATATAGATCATCGCGCTGCCGAAGCCGGAGAAACCGCGCACCACGCCGGACAGCGCCGCGATCGCGGCCGCAGCGATGAAGCGCCGCTCGGCCAGGATGGCGGCGAAGGCAGAACTATCGGGAAGGTCGATCACTGGGGGTTACCGGCGGCTCTGTGTAGCAGCCGGCCAGCGGGATGGCGATTGGGGCCGCCGCGCACCGGTCCTGCAGGCTATGCGTCCGCGCATACCGGGTTTATCAACGGGCCATGGCTGGCCGAACGATTCGCATTCTCGGCATCGATCCGGGGCTCCGCCGCACAGGCTGGGGTGTGATCGACGTTGACGGCAACCGGTTGATCTACGTGGCCTGCGGATCGGTTGCGACCCACGACAAGGCCGAATTGGCCGCGCGTCTGGTTCAAATCCACGACGGGCTCGTGCGTGTGATCGACGAATTCCAGCCGGGCGAGGCCGCCGTCGAGGCGACCTTCGTCAACAAGGATGCTGGCGCGACGCTCAAGCTCGGCCAGGCCCGCGGCGTGGCGCTGCTGATTCCGGCGCGCGCCGGCATTTCGGTCGCCGAATACGCGCCGAATCTGGTGAAGAAAACCATCGTCGGCGCGGGCCATGCCGAGAAGGAGCAAATTCGCGTCATGCTGCGGGTGTTGCTGCCGAAGGCCGATCCGCAGAGCCACGACGCGGCCGACGCGCTCGCCATCGCGGTGTGCCACGCGCACCACCGGCAGAGCGTCGTTCTGAGGGTGGCGGCGCAATGATCAAACCAAAGCCGAGCCCATGGGTGAAGCAGCCACGACGGATAGCGCCGCCGCAGCAACGCGTGATGCTGAATACGATCGCGCAGGACCACGGCAATCCCGGCCGCAACATCCTGATCGTCGCCGCCGTGCTGTTGATCGCCGGCGGCTGGGCCTGCCTGAAAGGCGCCGAATCCTTGACCTGGCCGCAGACCGGCGGGCGGATCGTTGTCCCCACGACGTCGACCACGATGGGCCACCGTCGCCAGGACGGGCACAGCACCGACGAGCGGCGCGCCATCGAAACGGGCGACATTCGTTATGCCTATACGGTCAAAGGCCGTGACTATGTCGGCACGGCCATTCAGCCTTTTGATTTCGGCACCCAGGACTGGCTGGTGTCATACAAGCGGGACGATCTCTATCGCGAGCACACGGTGGTTCGCGTGTCCTACGATCCTGGCGATCCCAGCGTCGCCTACCTCGAACCTGGGCCGAGCGGCGCCGCGCTGATATTGTTCGGCATCGGCATTCTGGTCGGTTTGGGCGGATTGTGGGCGCGCCATGCGGCGAGCCGCGCGCCCCGGACGTTCGCATGATCGGCAAGCTCAAGGGCGTCATCGATAGCTACGGCGAGGACTTCATCGTGCTCGACGTCCACGGCGTGGGCTATCTGGTGCATTGCTCGTCGCGCACCCTGCAGGCGCTGCCGGCGCCGGGCGAGGCCGCGACGCTGTCGATCGAAACGCACGTGCGCGAGGATCAGATCAGGCTGTTCGGGTTTTTGGGCGACCTCGAGCGGGAATGGTTCCGGTTGTTGCAGACCGTGCAGGGCGTCGGCGCCAAGGTCGCGTTGTCGTTGCTCGGTACGCTCAAGCCGGGCGAACTCGCATCCGCCATCGCGATCGGCGACAAGGCCGCGATCCGGCGCGCGCCCGGTGTTGGCCCCAAGGTTGCGGAGCGCATCTGCATCGAGCTGAAGGACAAGGCTCCGGCCTATTCGGCGCTCGACCCGGCGGTGATCCGTTTTTCCGGCGACCTCAACGAGAAGCGCGCGCCGCAGCCGATGCTTGATGCCGTCTCGGCGTTGGTCAACCTCGGCTACGGCCAGCCGCAGGCCGCCGCAGCGATTGCTGCCGCGAGCCAAAACGCCGGCGATGGCGCGCAGACCGCGCAGCTCATTCGTCTGGGCTTGAAGGAGCTCTCGAAGTGAGCGCGCTCAGTGACGCCGATCGTGCGTTGATCGAGGCGGCAGCCGACGCGATCCGCAAGCGTTACCGCTACGATTGGCAGGAGGTCGGCGCAGCGCTCCGCTTGCGCAACGGAAAGATTTTCACCGGCGTCAGCCTCGATGCTTATCTCGGGCGGATGGCGGTCTGCGCCGAGGCGGTGGCGCTCGGCCAAGCCGTGACGCAAGGCGAGAGCGGTATCGACACCATCGTCGCGGTGCGCCATCCGGCGCCGGATGAAAAGAGCAGGGAGATCACGGTCGTTTCGCCCTGCGGCGCTTGCCGTGAGTTGATCTCGGACTACGATCGAGCCGCACGCGTGATCGTCCCTGGGCCGAACGGTCCTCAGTTGGTCAAGATCTCCGAACTGCTGCCGAACAAATACAGCCGCGAGCGAAACTGAGTGAGCACCCCGCCCCGCCGACTGGTCACGCCAGAGCGCCGCGAGGATGACAATGCGGAAGCGTCATTGCGGCCGCAGAAGCTCGCCGAGTTCATCGGCCAGCAGCAGGCGCGAGCCAATCTCAGCGTTTTCATCGAGGCGGCGCGGTCGCGCAAGGAAGCGCTCGACCATGTGCTGTTCGTCGGCCCCCCCGGGCTCGGCAAGACCACGCTGGCGCAGATCGTGGCGCGCGAGCTTGGCGTCGGCTTTCGCTCGACCTCCGGACCGGTGATCGCCAAGGCTGGCGATCTTGCGGCGCTGCTGACCAATCTCGAAGAGCGCGATGTGCTGTTCATCGACGAGATCCACCGGCTCAGTCCGGCCGTGGAGGAAATCCTTTATCCCGCGATGGAAGATTTCCAGCTCGACCTCATCATCGGCGAGGGACCGGCGGCGCGTTCGGTCAAGATCGAGCTCTCCAAGTTCACCTTGGTGGGCGCGACGACGCGCGCGGGTCTGCTGACCAATCCGCTGCGTGACCGCTTCGGCATTCCGGTTCGGCTCAATTTCTATTCCGAGGCCGAGCTCGAGCTGATCGTCAATCGCGGCGCACGGGTGCTTGGCATCGGCATGACACAGGACGGCGCCAACGAGATCGCGCGCCGCTCGCGCGGCACCCCGCGCATCGCGGGACGGCTGCTCCGCCGCGTGCGCGATTTCGCTCACTTCGACAAGGTCGACAAGATCGACCGCAAGCTCGCCGACAAGGCGCTGGTCGAGCTCGAAGTGGACGCCGCGGGTCTCGACGCCATGGACCGGCGTTATCTCATGACCATCGCGGAGCACTACGGCGGTGGACCCGTCGGCGTCGAGACGCTCGCCGCCGCTTTGTCCGAGCCGCGCGACGCCATTGAGGAGATCATCGAGCCTTTCCTGATCCAGAAGGGCTTTCTCCAACGCACACCGCGCGGCCGGCTGATCACCTCGCACGCCTTCAAGCACCTCGGTCTTGCCGAACCCGCCCGCGATCCGGCGCAATTCGGATTGTTTGGTGGCGCGGACGAGGACGCCTGAACGCATTTCCGCTCGATTTCTCGGCCATTTATTGAGCGGCTGTGGTGGTAACTTCTTTCAAACATTTCCAGGCATGATCACCTACGCATGATCACGCGCCGGCAAGTTTTGCGGTGGCTCGCGTCCCTTGGTCTCATCGGGGTCGCGACATCGGCCTATGCGTTTGTGTTCGAGCCGATGTCGTCGCCGCGGATCACCCGCTACGCGCTGACGCCGCGGCGCTGGCCGTCCGGTCTCAAGCTCAAGGTCGCGGCGCTCGCCGACATCCACGCCTGCGAGCCATGGATGAACGCTGAGCGCATCCGCTCCATCGTCGCAACCACCAACGCGCTCGGCGCCGACCTGATCCTGCTGCTCGGCGACTATGCTGCCGGTCATCATTACACGTTCGAGCCGGTCCACTCCGGCGTGTGGGCGAAGGAGCTTGCGGCGTTGCGCGCGCCGCTCGGCGTCTACTCGATCCTCGGCAATCACGAATGGTGGGACGACCGGGCCGCACAACGGTCCGGCACCGGGCCGACTTACGGGCGGCGGGCGCTTGAGGCGGTTGGCATTCCGGTGCTGGAGAACGATGCGGTCCGGCTGAGCCACGCGGGCCAGCCGTTCTGGCTCGTTGGCCTTGGCGACCAATTGGCGTTCTGGCCGTCACGGCGCTCGCATCCCGGCCGCCGCTGGGGCGTCGACGATCTTACCGGTTCGCTCGCGAAGGTGACCGACGATGCGCCTGTCATCCTGCTGGCGCATGAGCCTGATATCGCGGTGCGGGTGCCGGACAGGGTCTCGCTCATGCTTAGCGGCCACACCCATGGCGGCCAGGTGCGCCTGTTCGGATGGTCACCCGTGGTGCCGTCAAGCTACGGCAACCGGTTTGCCTACGGTCACGTGCGCGAGCAATGCGATATTATCATTTCCGGAGGCCTCGGTTGCAGCATCGCGCCGATCAGGTTTGGCGTGCCGCCGGAAATCGTCTTGCTTGATCTCGGCGGCGAGACCAAGAGCACGTAAACAAGAGCGCTTGAGGACGACGTCATGCCCCGCACCATGGAAGGCGGCTGTCACTGCGGACGCGTGCGCTTTCGCGTCACCGCCGATCTCGACGGCGTCACCGAATGCAACTGCTCGATGTGCGCCAAGAAGGGCATTCTGCATCTGATCATGGCGCCGGAGCATTTCGAACTGCTGCAAGGCAAGGACGATCTCGCCACCTACACGTTCAACACCGGCGTGGCAAAACACACGTTCTGCAAGGTGTGCGGCATTCATCCGTTTTATGTGCCACGCTCCGATCCGGACAAGATTGACGTCAACGCACGCTGCCTCGACGGCTTCGAGCCTGCGTCCATCAAGCCCAAGCAATTCGACGGCCGGCATTGGGAGCAGGCGATGCAACAGGACGTGCCGTGGCGCTGAGTAATTTGGCGGTGAGCGCGACATGACCGATCGCGCGCTCGACGGCGAAATCCGCGGCGGCCGGCACCTGCAGGCCGTCCGCATCTATTACGAAGACACCGACTTCTCCGGCATCGTCTATCACGCGAGCTATCTGCGGTTTATGGAGCGCGGCCGGACCAATTACTTGCGCCTCTTGGGCGCCAATCACCGCGCGCTGTTCGAACAGACCCAAAAGGAGGCGCCGGGCTTTGCCTTCGTGGTGCGGCGCATGGCGATCGAGTTTCTGAAACCTGCGCGCATGGACGATGTGCTCGAAATCGTCACCGAACCGGCCGAGGTGAAGGGCGCTTCCATCAGTCTGCACCAGCAGGTCATGCGCGACGGCGAAACTCTGGTCGATGCGGTGGTGCAGGTGGCGTTCGTTTCCGATGGCCGGGCGCGGCCTATTCCGAAGGCGTTGCGCGCCGCCATGCAGGCCGATCAGGCCGCAGCAGTGCCGCGGCCCGCCGCGCGGTAACGGTTCATTAACCCGAATAACGCTGGCTGGTACCGACGGCGGTTTGGGTGCCCAAGTTTGGCCAAGTTTCACGGGATTTTCTGACCTTCGCCGGTGGGTGGACGGCCGGGCGATTTCGCGAAATTGCGGGTGTGCGGCGGAGCGCAGGGACGCGCAGCTGATTGACACCTTGGCCCTGCGATGGGGCCAGACCGGTCCGCAGTGACGACGCCGTGCAGTCGCAGGGGACCGCATTCATGGAAGTGGCACCAGTCACCACCAATCCTTTCTTCAGCCTGTTCGTGCAGGCCCATTGGGTTGTGAACTGGGCGGTCATGCTCGGCCTCGGGCTCGCCTCGGTCTGGGTTTGGGCCATCGTGATCGACAAGTTCATGCTCTACGCCCGCACACGCCGGGCGATGGATGCGTTCGAGCAGGCGTTCTGGTCGGGCCAATCGCTCGAAGAGCTTTACCGCTCATTGTCGGAGCGGCCGGTGCATTCGATGGCCGCGCTGTTTGTCGCCGCCATGCGGGAATGGAAGCGGAGCTTCGAGAATCCGAGCCGTTCGGTGGCGGGCCTGCAGGCGCGCATCGAGAAGGTGATGGATGTGACAATCGCGCGCGAGATCGAGCGGCTGGAGCGGCGTTTGCTGGTGCTCGCGACGGTGGGTTCCGCGGGCCCCTTTGTCGGCCTGTTCGGCACCGTCTGGGGCATCATGACGAGCTTCCAGTCGATCGCGGTCTCGAAAAACACCTCGCTGGCCGTGGTGGCGCCCGGCATCGCAGAGGCGCTGTTTGCAACCGCAATCGGCCTCGTCGCGGCCATACCGGCGACCATTTTCTATAACAAGTTCATCTCCGACGTGAACCGACAGGCCCAGCGGCTTGAAGGTTTCGCCGACGAATTCTCCGCGATCCTGTCGCGGCAGATCGATGAGCGTGCTTAGAGCATGATCCTGATCCCGACCGGCGGGTGCCGGTTTGCGGACAGGTTCATGCGGCGACAACAGGTGCGATGATGGCGATCAGCGGCGGCGCACATTCGGGAGTCTTCGGCAAGCGGCGGCATCGCCGCAATCCGGTGATGGCCGAGATCAACGTCACGCCGATGGTGGACGTGATGCTCGTGCTGCTGATCATCTTCATGGTGTCGGCGCCGCTGCTGACGGTCGGCGTGCCGATCGATCTGCCGCAGTCGCAGGCCGCGAGCCTCGATACCGCCAAGGACAAAGAGCCGCTCGCCATCTCTGTCAACGGCAAGGGCCAGATCTTTTTGCAAGAAACCGAAATCGCCATCGACGAACTGGTGCCTAAGCTGAAGGCAATCGCCGAGGCGCGCAGCGGCAGCGACGAGCGCATCTATGTGCGCGGCGACCGCAGCGTGGATTATGGTACAGTGATGAAAGTCATGGGACGGCTTTCAGCTGCCGGCTTCCGTCGCGTCGCGCTGGTGACGGAGGTGGAGCAGGGTTCGTGAAGCTGCCGCAGATGAGGACAGGACTCGCCATATCGGCTTTCATGCACGCAGCGCTGCTGGCATGGGGGCTGTTCTCGTTCGCGGCGCGGCCGTTGGCCGCCAAGCCGCAGGATGTGGTGCTGACCGATGTGATCTCAGCCACCGAATTCTCGCAGCTCACCAAGGGCGTGAAGAACGCGCCGACGGTGGAAACGCCGAAGCCCGCGGTCGAGAAGGTTGGCGATCCGAAGCCCGCCGAAGAAGTGTCTCCGGTTGCCGAGAAGCCCGAGGTGCGCACGTCATCGGCGCAACCGCCGCTGCCGGCGCCCAAACCGCCCGAGCCCAAACCGACCAAGAAGCCGCCGCAGAAGCCCGATCCAATCGCCGATGCGTTGAAGCGGGAAGACGCCCGCAAGGCCTCTGAAGCCAAGCCCAAGGCGCAGCCGCAGAAACCGATCCCGCCGCAGCCGCGGTTCGATCCCAATCAGATCGCGGCGCTGCTCGACAAGCGCGATCCGAGCCGTCAGTCGATTACCGGCGAGGCCCTGGCGCCCGCGCCGCCGTCGCTCGGCACGCGCAATGGCGCCGACGCGAAGCTGTCGCAGAGCGAGCTTGCGGCGATGCGTGCCAAACTGATGGAGCTCTGGAATCCGCCAGTCGGCGTACAGAATCCCGAGCAGATGATCGTCAAGATCCGCATTCAGCTCACGCGCGACGGCAAGTTGAACGGTCCGCCCGTCGTGCTCACCAGCGGCCGCGGTACGGTGTTCGAGACCGCCCGCGACAACGCAATCCGGGCGCTGTTTATGGGCCAGCCGTACACCATGCTGTCGCCGAGCACCTACGACATCTGGAAAGAAATCGAGATCACGTTCGATCCGCGCGACATGTATCGCGGGTGACGGCGCCCAATGGAGATGACCGCGGCATGAGCAAGAGCATTTTGATGAAGCCACCTGGGCTGTTGACGCGCCGCAGTTTGCTCGTGGGCAGCGCCGCCGCCGGAGCGCTTGCGGGATTCGCGTCGCATGCGGTGGCAGCACCGGCGCAGATCGATGTCACGCAGGGTACCGTCAAGCCAATACCGATCGCGATACCCGATTTTCTCGGCGCCACGCCGGCCGATAGCGAGCTTGCGCGCAACGTCACCCAGATCATCACCGCAAACCTCGCGCGCTCGGGCCTGTTCGCGCCGATCAACCAGGCCGCCTATATCGAGAAGATCGCCGATATCGACGTGCCGCCGCGGTTTCCCGACTGGCGCGCGATCGGCGCGCAGGCGCTGGCGACCGGCCGCATCAGCCGGCAGTCCGACGGCCGGGTCAAAACCGATTTCCGGCTGTGGGACGTGTTTGCGGGGTCCCATCTCACCGGCCAGCAGTATTTCACCGTCTCCGACAATTGGCGCCGCATCGGGCACATCGTGGCGGATGCGGTCTACAAGAAGCTCACCGGCGAGGAAGGCTATTTCGACAGCCGCATCGTGTTTGTGGACGAGTCGGGGCCGCGCGAACGCCGCATCAAACGGCTCGCCATCATGGATCAGGACGGCGCCAACGTGCGCAATCTCACCCGCGGCGATGATCTCGTGCTGACGCCGCGCTTCTCGCCAACCACGCAGGAAATCACGTACTTGTCGTTCGGCCAGCGCGATCCCAGGGTCGTGCTGCTCAACATCGAAACCATGCAGCGCGAGGTGGTCGGCAATTTTTCCGGCATGAGCTTTGCGCCGCGCTTCTCGCCCAACGGCCACCACGTCATCATGAGCTTGAGCCGTGGCAGCAACACCAACCTGCACATCCTCGACCTGCGATCGAAGGTGCCGACGCAGATCACCCACGGTGCGGTGATCGACACCTCGCCGTGCTACGCGCCGGACGGCCAGCGCATCTGCTTCGAATCCGACCGCGGCGGATCGCAGCAGATCTATGTCATGAACTTGAGCGGCGGCGAGCCGCAGCGCATCAGCTTCGGCCAGGGCTCCTACTCGACGCCGGTGTGGTCGCCGCGCGGCGACACCATCGCGTTCACCAAGCTCGGCCGCGGCAACTTCGCCATCGGCATCATGAACCCGGATGGAACCGGGGAGCGCATCCTCACCGAAGGGTTCCACAACGAAGGCCCGACCTTCGCGCCGAACGGCCGCGTCATCATGTTCTTCCGCGATCCGGGCGGCAGCGCCGGGCCCTCGCTCTATTCCATCGATATTTCCGGCCGCAACGAGCAGAAAGTTCCAACGCCCGGCTTCGCGTCCGATCCGGCTTGGTCGCCGCTCTTGCCGCTGCGGGCGGATGGTTGATGGGCGGATGCCTTATCCCCGACACGTTCACGCCGCATTAACCACGCGGGGACGTTTCGGCATCCGCGACATTTTTCCTCGACCTGACAACGCCTCGTCAAGGTTGACGGAACGTTCGCTTAACGAACCTCCTGATAAATCAAGCAAGTCTTATCAGACTTGTCTGATCAGGCGGTCCGGCAACGACGCGAGAAATGGAGGCACCGGGATGCTTAGTATCATGCGTCACTCCCGTGCAGTGGGGTTGGCCGTCGCGCTCGCAGCGGCGCTCGCCGTCTCCGCATGCGCCAACAAGCCCGCCGAAGACGCCATGGCGTCGGCCAACAACCCGGCCACACCGGGAAGCCAGCAGGACTTCGTGGTCAACGTCGGTGACCGCGTGTTCTTCGAAAGCGACTCGACGGAGCTGTCAGCCCAATCGCGCGCCACGCTGGAGAAGCAGGCGCAGTGGCTGCAGACCTATCGCACCTACGCCTTCACCATCGAGGGCCACGCCGACGAACGCGGCACGCGCGAGTACAACATCGCGCTCGGCGCGCGCCGCGCCCAGGCTGTGCGCGACTATCTGGCCGCCCGCGGCATCGAAGTGCAGCGCATGCACACCGTGTCCTTTGGCAAGGAGCGTCCGGTCGCGGTCTGCAACGACATCTCGTGCTGGTCGCAGAACCGCCGCGCGGTCACGGTGCTCGGCGCCACGTCCTGAGGATGTCTTGAACGCAGCGCTTAACGATCTTCCGCCGGCGCCTGAAGGGGCGCCGGTTGGCGTTTGGGCTCTGGCATTGGCTCGCCGGAAGTCACATTTTGGTCTTGTTCGGATCGATATGGTAGCCGACCACCGACAAGCCGATTGCGTGCTGTCATGAATCGCACCATGTCCAGATTGCACACCCGCGTGCTCGCGGCTGCGGCCCTTGCGGCCGTGCTCGTTGCCGCGGCCCCTGCATGGGCGCAGGACAGTTCGCCCAACATTTTCGATCGCCTGTTCTCCAGGCCCGAACCGGCCGCGCCCTCACCGGACAGCCGGCAAGTGGCGCAAGACTCGCAGACCGACCTCGTGGTGCAGGTCGAGCAGTTGCAGGCGCAGATTCGCCAGCTCACCGGCCAGATCGAGCAACTGCGGTACCGCAACCAGCAGCTTGAGACGCAACTCCAGCGCCTGGGCGGCGTGCCGGCCGGCCAGCCTTTGACGCAAGCTCCTGCGTCACTGCCGCCGCAACAGTCCGCGCCGCTGCCGCGCCAGAGCATCCAACAGACGCCGCTGCCGCCGCCACAACAGCAACAGCAGGCGGTGCAACCGCCGCCTCAGGCGCAGGTCGTGGCCGAGCCGACGTTGCGGCCACCAGGATCTATTCCGGGCCACCGTTCGGATGCTTTTGATCCGACGCAAAATCCCAACGCGCCCGGTGCTCCGCGGACGCTCGGCACCGTCCCGGCTCCGGGCACGTCGCCGCCGCCGGTCATCATGGCCGACCCGCAGCCCGGCACGCCACGTCCGCGCACTCCGGGCGAGCCGCTCGACCTCTCGACGCTGGCGACCGGCATCCCGAACACCGGCACCCCCTCGCCGAACCAACCGATAGCCGGCAATTCGCCGTTGCCGCCGCCGCCGTCACGTTCGGTGAGTGCGACCGGCGTGGTCCCGCCGGTTTCGCCCGCGACCGAGACCGCCAAGGGCTACTACGACCTCGCCTATGGCTACGTGCTGCGTCGCGACTATGCGCTGGCCGAGGACACGTTCCAGCTGTTCCTGAAGAAGTACCCGAGCGACAAGCTCGCGCCGGACGCGCAGTACTGGCTCGGCGAAAGCATGTTCCAGCGCCAAAAGTATGAGCCCGCGGCGTCGGCGTTCCTCGACCTTTCCACCAAGAACGCGAACCACCCCAAGGCCGCCGAAGCGCTGTTGCGGCTGGGCCAATCGCTCGCCGCCCTCAATCAGAAAGACATGGCCTGTGCGACGCTCGCCGAGGTGAAGCGCAAATATCCGCGCTCGCCCGCCAATGTCCGGCAGGGTGCGGAGCAGGAACAAAAGCGTGCCGGCTGCTGAGCGCGCGGCGCCGCTCTCGGCAACCGAGGCGGCTGCGCTGTTTGCCAACCTCTCCGATCTCCCGACCCTTGTCCTGGCGATCTCCGGCGGACCCGATTCCACCGCGCTGCTGCTGCTCGCGGCGCGCTGGCGCAAAGCGCAGAAGCGCGGGCCGAAGCTTGTCGCGGTGACGATCAATCACGGCTTGCGGCCACAGGCGCGTGCCGAGGCGAACGCCGTCCACAAGCTTTCGCGTAAGATCGGTGTTGCGCACCGCACGCTGCGCTGGACCGGACGCAAGCCCAAAACCGGATTGCAGCAAGCGGCGCGGCTGGCGCGCTATCGGTTGCTCGGCGATGAGGCCCGCAAGCTCGGCGCCCGTCATGTGCTCACCGCGCACACCCGCGACGATCAAGCCGAGACCGTTCTGATGCGATTCGTGCGCGGCAGCGGGCTCGCTGGACTGTCCGGCATGGAGGCGGTCGCGCCGCTGCCGGCGGTCGGTGACGGCGACCAATGGCTGGTCCGTCCCTTGCTCGATGTTCCTAAGGCGCGGCTCATCGCGACGCTCAAGGCCGCGAAAATCCCCTATGCGGATGATGCCAGCAACCGCGATCCGCAGTTTACCCGCGTGCGGCTGCGCGCCGTCATGGCGGCGCTGGCGGGCGAGGGCCTCACGGCCGAGCGTTTGGCGCTTTTGGCACGCCGTGCCGCGCGTGCCGATAGCGCGCTGGAGGCCGCCGTCGACGCAGCGGTATCCGGCCACGCGCCTGAGCTGATTGTTCCCAAGCTTGGTGTCCGCAAGCCTGTTGTCTCCAAGCCTGTTGTTCCAAAGCCCCGTGGCGCCCCGATTGAAATCGAAGGCGGGGCATTCCGAAACCTGCCCGCCGAGGTGGCGTTGCGGCTGCTGGGCCGCGCCATCGGGCAGGCCGGCGATGAGGGACCTGTCGAGCTTGGCAAGCTCGAAGCTCTCTATGCGGCCCTCGCGGCTGCCCATGGTCCGTTTCGCCGGACGCTCGCCGGCGCACTTGTCACCCTGAGTCATGAGAATTTGACGGTGGAACGCGCCCCGCCGCGCCGAGGCCGCGCCTCGAAACGGCCTTAACCAAAGTCAAAGCTCGCTGCGGCAAGATCGCCCGAAGGCCGATGGACGCGCTAGAATGAGTGGATTCGCGGACGTTTCGGGCGGGGCGTTTCCCTTGGCACAGGGCATACGCAGACCTACATTAACCCGGAGTTTGCCGTGACGCGCGAGCAGCCGAAGGCGCCGGTGCGCATTCGGGCTGGTGGTGGGGAAGCCCACTAGGGGAAAGATTTCGGAATGAACGCCAACCTTCGCAATTTCGCCCTCTGGGTCATCATCGTCCTGCTGCTGCTCGCTTTGTTCACGCTATTCCAGAGCCCGGGCCAGCGCACGTCTTCGCAGGACATCTCGTTCTCCCAACTCCTGGCCGATGTCGATGCCGGCAAGGTGCGGGACGTGACCATCCAGGGGCCGGAGATCCACGGCACCTACCAGAACAACACGGCGTTCCAGACTTACGCGCCGAACGATCCGAGCCTGATCCAGCGGCTCTACAACAAGAATGTTGTGATCACCGCGCGTCCGCAGGGCGAGAGCGTGCCGTGGTTCGTCTCGCTGCTGGTGTCGTGGCTGCCGTTCATCGCGCTGATCGGCGTGTGGATTTTCCTTTCGCGCCAGATGCAAGGCGCCGGCGGCAAGGCGCTCGGCTTCGGCAAGAGCCGGGCCAAGCTGCTCACCGAGGCGCATGGCCGCGTGACGTTCGAGGACGTGGCCGGCGTGGACGAAGCCAAGCAGGACCTGCAGGAGATCGTCGAGTTCCTGCGCGATCCCGGCAAGTTCCAGCGGCTCGGCGGACGTATTCCGCGCGGCGTGCTGCTGGTCGGCCCGCCCGGCACCGGCAAGACCTTGATCGCGCGCGCGGTCGCAGGCGAAGCCAATGTGCCGTTCTTCACGATTTCCGGCTCCGACTTCGTCGAGATGTTCGTCGGCGTCGGCGCTTCGCGCGTGCGCGACATGTTCGAGCAGGCCAAGAAGAATGCGCCCTGCATCATCTTCATCGACGAAATCGATGCGGTCGGCCGCCATCGCGGCGCCGGCCTCGGCGGTGGCAACGATGAGCGCGAACAGACGCTCAACCAGCTGCTGGTCGAGATGGACGGCTTCGAGGCCAACGAAGGCATCATCCTGATCGCCGCCACCAACCGTCCCGATGTGCTCGATCCGGCGCTGCTGCGTCCCGGCCGCTTTGATCGCCAGGTCGTGGTTCCCAATCCGGACATCATCGGCCGCGAGAACATCCTCAAGGTCCACGTCCGCAAGGTCCCGCTCGCGCCCGACGTCAATCTCAAGACCGTGGCGCGCGGCACGCCGGGCTTCTCCGGCGCCGATCTCGCCAACCTCGTGAACGAGGCGGCGCTGATGGCCGCGCGGCGCAACAAGCGCATGGTCACGCAGGGCGAGTTCGAGGATGCCAAAGACAAGGTGATGATGGGCGCCGAGCGCAAGTCGCTCGTCATGACCGAAGAAGAGAAGATGCTGACCGCCTATCACGAGGGCGGCCACGCCATCCTTGCGCTCAACGTCGCGGCCACCGATCCGGTCCACAAGGCGACCATCATTCCGCGCGGCCGTGCGCTCGGCATGGTCATGCAATTGCCGGAACGCGACAAGCTGTCGATGAGCTTCGAGCAGATGACCTCGCGGCTCGCCATCATGATGGGCGGCCGCGTCGCCGAGGAGATGGTGTTTGGCACCAACAAGGTTACGTCGGGCGCACAGTCGGACATCGAGCAGGCAACCAGATTGGCCCGCATGATGGTGACGCGCTGGGGCTTCTCGAAGGAACTCGGTGCCGTGTCTTACGGCGAGAACCAGGACGAGGTGTTCCTCGGCATGTCGGTGGCGCGCCAGCAGAACGTCTCCGAAGCAACCGCGCAGAAGATCGACATCGAAGTCCGCCGCCTGGTCGAGGAGGGGCACGACGAGGCGCGCCGCATCCTCGAAGCCAAGCGCGCCGACCTCGAAGCGCTCGCCAAGGGCCTGTTGGAGTTCGAGACGCTGTCCGGCGACGAGATCAAGGACCTGCTCGCCGGCAAGCGGCCGGTGCGCGAGTCGGTGATCGAGCCGCAGGCGCCGCGCACGTCGGCGGTGCCACCGACCGGCAAGGGCCGCCCGCGCGCGGAGCCGGGCACCGGCCCGATGGAGCCCGAGCCGCAGCCGCAGGCTTGATCTAGCGGCACGCGGCCGCAGACATTCGCTGCAGCTTGAAGGTCTGATCTGCGCTGCCCAATGTCAGCTTGGTGACGCGCTCGACGTCGGCGGCGCCGCATTCGGAGCGCAGCATTAGCCCGCCGGGCTTGAGTTGGTCGCCGTTACGCTGGTGAAGATCGAGCAGCAGCGTATCCGCGCTCTCAGCCTTCACCTCGATATTACGCGGATTGCAGACGCGCTCCTGGCAGCGCCAGGCATCGCCGTCTTCGCGGAAACAATTCAGCCCGACCGCCCGGAACGGCTGCTTGCGGCCGCGTAGCGTTATGTCGAGGTCGAGCATCACCATGTCGGCGGTGCCGTCCGCGCTGGCGTGTTCGGGCACGGTCACGACGCGGATGGCGACGACCGCCTGCTTGGGATTGCGGGCGAGATGCGCGCCGTCGTATGTCGCGACAAAGCAACTCGCCTTCTTGGGCGGGAACAGGTCGCCCAAGCTCGCCGCTTGCGCGCCGAGCGGCAGCAGGCCAGCGCCGGCCATCGCCATCGTCCAAACGATCATTCGCCCCAAGCCAGTCTGCGCCATGAGCAAATCATCGCGCATGGCGCGCGGATTTTCCATCGCTATGATGATGTTATGCCGCTGCAAAATCGCGTCGATCCGTTCGGTGAATTGTTTGCTGCGCCCGTGCGCGGGACGCTGTTCGGCAATCGCGGCGGGCGCTTTCATCGCGACGCCCGCACGCTCGGTCGCAGGCGCTGGGTATCGCGGCAATGGATTTGCTGTGTGCTCGATTTCAAGGGCCGGCAGCGCGACGTCTGGGGCCGCTTCTACACCGAGCTGTTCTTTCTCGACGAGGTGACGGCGCTCGCCGCCGGCCACCGGCCGTGCTTCGAATGCCGGCGCAAGGATGCCGTGGCGTTTGCCGAGGCCTGGGCGAAGGCGGGCAAACTGCCCAAGCGGCCAAGCGCGCCGGAGATGGACGACGTGCTCCACCCGGAGCGGCTCGACGGTCGCGCCAAGCGGTCGCACCGGCGCAAGATCGACGAAATGCCGGACGGCGCGATGATCGTGCTGGGCGATGGGCCCCATGCGGTGCGCGACAACTCGCTGCTGCGCTGGACACCGGACGGCTATGATGCGCGCAAGCGCTGGCCGAAGGGCGTTGCGGCCGAAGTGCTGACGCCGCCCGCGACGCTCGCCGTGCTGGCGGCAGGTTACCAGCCGCAATGGCATCCGAGCGCAGGCCGTCTCACTTCATCGCCGCCTTGATCGCCTCGACGCCCTTGCCGGATTTCGCCGCATCGATGATCTGCGCCTCCTTGGCGGCGAGCTTGGGTGCGGCATCCTTCATGGCGTCGATGGTGTTGAGCGGCACGATCACGGCGCCGTGGCGGTCGGCGTGGATCAGGTCGCCCGATCGCACCGCCATGCCGTGGATGTTCACGTTGCCGCCGAAATCGACCACGTGAACGAAAGCGTGCGAGGGCGAAATCGAGCCGGCCAGCATCTGGAAGCCCGGCGCGACTTGCGGGATGTCGCGGATCGAGCCATTGGTGATGGTGCCGAGGCAGCCCAGCGCCTTGTGCACGTTGGTCTGCACTTCGCCCCAGAACGCGCCGAAGCCCACGATGTCGTCGAGGTCTTGGATCACCGCGATGCCGGGCTGCGGCTGTGCCGCGATGTAATCGAGATAGTCCATCCGCTTGTTCATGTAGCCCGCCTCGCCAAGCGGCACGCGGTCTTGCGCCCGCATCGTCACGGTCTTGGCGAAGCCCACCATCGGCGGCAGATCGGGGAACGGACAGTGCAGGTGCCGCACCGTGTAGCCGAAGCCGCGCCGCTCCGGCGCCACGACCTCCAGCAGATTGCAGACCGTCGGTGTGTCGATCGAGCGCAGGAATTCGAACTGGGCCTGCGTTGGTATCTGGCTCACGGCGTGGCTCTCCCCATGCTATTCTTGGCGTTAACCCGCGGCGCGGGCGTTGCCGGATTTTGTCATTGCCCGAAGACGGGCGCGAGGTGAACAGATGAAGAAAGTCGCAATCGGCCTCCTGCTTGCGGGGCTGACCGGTTTGCCGGTGCTCGCCAACGATTCCAGCGCCGAGCTCGCCACCGGCGGGCTCATTTTTGTCAAGAACGACGACATCGAGATGCGCTCCGAAGACCTCTATGTCTCGCCGGACGCGATCAAGGTGAATTACCGTTTCTTCAACAAGTCGAGCCGCGACGTGACGGTGCGCGTCGCGTTCCCGCTGCCGCTGTTGGAGATCTCGGAGCAGGACCAGAACATCTCGGTGCCGACCGAGGATCCGGTGAATTTTCTGGGCTTTACCACCAGCGTCAACGGCAAGCGGGTCGCGATGCAGGTCGAGCAGCGGGTGACGGCGAAGGGCGTCGATCACACGGCGTTGCTGCAGAGCCTCAAGGTGCCGCTTTCGCCCCAGCTGGCAGCGACCAACCGCGCGCTCGATCTGCTGCCCAAAGACAAGTGGGACGAGTTGGTCGGGCTTGGGCTCGCAGAGGTCGAGGAATACGACGCCGGCAAGGGCATGGAGCGCCACCTCGCGGCCCGTTGGGGCGTGCAGACCACCTTCCATTGGGAGCAGACATTCCCCGCCAAACGCGAGGTCGCGATCGAGCACCGCTATAAGCCGAGCGTCGGCGGTTCGGTGCAGACGGCGGTGGGCGCGGAGTTCGCCAAGGGCGAGCCGTGGATGGATGACTTCAAGCGCAAGTATTGCATCGACCAGGACTTCCTCAGTGCGGTCGAACGCGCGCGTCAGGCCGCCAAGGCGACCAACCCGCCGTTTAATGAGCAGCGCATCGATTACATTCTGGCGACCGGCGCCAACTGGTCGGGGCCGATCAAGAGCTTCCGGCTGGTGGTGGACAAGGGCCGGGCCGACCGGCTGGTGAGCTTCTGCGGGGAGGGCGTGAAGAAAATCAGCCCGACGCAGTTCGAGGTGCGCAAGACCGATTTCACCCCCAAGGGCAACCTGGCGGTGCTGATCCTGCAGCGAATGCCGCCGCCCGACCGTTGATGCCGGCTTCCAACTGTTAAGGTTGACGAGTTGTTGTCCAAATCCTGCCATATCCGCAGGCTCTTCTGCGCGCGGCGGAAGGTGGACTGGGAGGCGATCTGATGCGCTACGCAGCGATTCCGCTATTATTGGCATTGATTTCAACCACTTACGCCGGGGCTCAATCGACCCCGCCGGCGAAGCCGTCCGCCAAGCCGACCCCGGCCAGTGCCCGGACCGAGGCCAAACCGGCCGCCAAACCTGTGGCAAGGCCCGCCATCGTCAAGGTTTCGCAGGCCAATGCGCCGACCTTCGACGCCAACACCTACGAGCGCATCAGCCAGGCGATGCTGAGCTACACGGTGATCGAGGTGCGCGGCGGCTGGCCGGCGCTTCCCGCCAAGGCCAAGCTCGCGCCCGGCTCGAGCGGCCCCGAAGTGGCGCTGCTGCGCCAGCGCCTTGCCATCACCGACGACCTGCCGGCCGAGAAGGCCGAGGGCGACGTCTATGACGACGCGGTCGTCGCGGCCGTGAAGCTCTTTCAGATGCGGCATGGCCTCGAAGAGAGCGGCGTCGTCGGCCCGCAAACGCTCGCGGCGATGAACGTGCCGGTGAAGAAGCGCATCCGCCAGCTCGCTGCCACGCTCGACCGTATGGCCGAGATGAACCTGTCGAACTTCGCGTTCGGCCAGCGCTATGTGGTGGTGAACATTCCGGCCGCGGTCGCCGAGGCGGTCGAGAACGACGGCGTGAAGCGCCGCTACGTCGTGGTGGTCGGCAAGACCGACCGGCCGTCGCCGACGCTGACGACGTCGATCACAGCGATCAATTTCAATCCGACATGGACGGTGCCGCTGGGCATCCTGAAGAAGGACATCGTCACCAAGATGCGCAAGGACCCGGGCTATGTCGGGCGGATGCGCATGCGCGTTCTCGACGCCCGAGGCGAAGAGATCGATGCGCGGTCGGTGGACTGGAATTCGGATCGCGCGCCGAACTTCACGGTGCGCCAGGATGCTGGCAACGGCAACGCGCTCGGTGCGCTGCGCATCGACATGCCGAATTCGTATTCGGTCTATATGCACGACACCAACCACAAGGAATTCTTCAGCAAGGACTATCGCTTCGCTTCGTCCGGCTGCACGCGCGTCGCCGATGTGCGCGATCTCGCGGCCTGGCTGCTGGAGGACAACGGCGGCTGGGATCGCAAGCAGGTCGACGCCACGATCGCCAAGGCCACGAGCTCCACGACGCGGCTCACCCGCAAGGTGCCGGTGGCCTGGGTCTATTTCACCGGCTGGGTGACGCGCGATGAAATCGTGCATTTCCGCGACGACATCTACAATCACGATGAGATCAAGGGCCGTCCGCTGGTCTCGCAGGTGGCGAAGCCGCCCGTGCAGACCGCGGCGCGCGCCTCGGGCTTCGTGCTGCAGAGCGCGGACTCGACGCCGGTGATCAAGCAGGTGTCGTACCTCGACAGCCAGTGATTGCTGCACTTCGCTCATCCGCCTCACGTGCTGTTGCTCCTCGTGGTCTGTTGTGATGCAGACGTGCGCGACCGCCGGGATTGGTTCGGCGCCCGGGCGCCGTCTCGTTGGTCCCTCGGGAAACCCGAGGGGATGGAGCGCCGGTCGACGCCACATCTCGATCACGCCTTGTCCGCAGGCGGATTGCTCCGCCGGGGACACGACCGGCGTGGCGCCCCAAATTCGGGGGCGCGCGCCGGCCGACGCTCCATCGCGGCGATTTTTGGCCCTCGGAACCGTGACTGACAAAAACCGGCAGCGAGTTCGCGCTCGCCCTGATCCCGGCGGCTTACGCCGCCGTTCATCCGGTCCCCGTGTCACCCAAAGCTGGGCGCCCCTCGTAGTAGGGGGGACAGTTACCCGAGGCCTCCCGGGGATTGGGTTACGAGGCCAATCCGCAGGCGCCGCATCCCACCCCGCTCAAATGACGTCT
>CAMDDZ010000007.1 GCA_945893145.1 Rhodoplanes serenus
CCGGTCCCCGTGTCACCCAAAACTGGGCGCCCCTCGTAGTAGGGGGGACAGTTACCCGAGGCCTCCCGGGGATTGGGTTACGAGGCCAATCCGCAGGCGCCGCATCCCACCCCGCCATCACGACGTCTCATGAGGACGCCCTCGGTTGGATAGGACTGAAGGAATATAATCAATAATAGGAATAAAGTCGAACGGCGGCGACCGCTATCCCCGAAATACACCACGGCTGCTTTTCCGGTCGCGATCCGGTGAGCCTTTGCGCTTGTGACCCGAAGCGTCCGCGGCAACTACAGAATAATGCTCGGATTGCGGATGCACTGATCGCAATCGATCAGGTTTACCTGTTTCGCCACGATCTCCCAGCGGCTGCCATTCTGCGCGACGCGATGGCCAGCCCAGCCCGAGAGCACGCGGGTCTCGTCGCCCCAGAACTCGCTGATCAGGAAGTTCGACCGCAGCATCCGGACCGTATCCACATCGGTCTTGAACACTTCGACGTTGGTGATCAGCCGCACGGTGCGCGAGGCCGGCGCCTGCGACCAGGCGAAACCGGTACGCAGCCGGTAGATGCGGTCCTCCAGGCGGCGGCGGTCGTCGAACATCACGGCGATCTCGCGGCGCGGATCGCCCGCATTCGGCGTGCCCGGCACCCAATAGATGCACTCTGGCGCATAGAGCTTGATCCAGTCCTCGTAGCGGAGCTGGTCAAGGAGGCGCGCCTCGCGCTCGATCAACTGGCGGAAGCTGTCGCGGATCGCAGGGTCGGCGATGGCAAGCTCATCGTGCTGCCAGTCGGTGAAGTTGGCGACCAACTCGCCGTAGAGCGCATCGCTGACATAGTGCGAGGTGCGCGACGGGTCGCGTACAGCAGGCGCGTTCATGCTCAGGGCTCCCGCTGCACGGCAAGGTTCGGCCGCGCCTTCATCAGACGCTTCCATTCCTTAAAGTGCTCGCGCATGAAGGCCTCGTCGGTGGCGGGCGCCGTGATCGAGCCGTCCGGATGGGTCTTAGTGCGGCCGGGAATTCCCAGCCCACGGTGCATGTAGACCCACTCGTCCTCGATCGCCATCAGCCCGCGCTGGATCTGCTCGAAGTTGGCGATGTCGTCGACCTCGCCGAAGTTCGGGAAGCCCTCCTGCGTGCGCATGCGCAACGCGTTGATGTCGTTGACGGCCTCTTCGCCAATGTCGCCGTTGGCGTCAACGATCATGGTGCCGTACCAGATCGCATTGGTCTCGCCGACGCTGACCGGCTCGAACACCTGGATGTGGTTGCCGAGCAGCGAGAAATTCGGGAACACGTTGATGTTGACCGGCTGCGATCCGGCGAGATCGAGCAGCGACAGCGCGCGGTCGCCGAACTTCTGGCGGAACTTCTCCTCGTAATGCTCCATGCCGGGATGCGCTGACTCCAGCGCCCAGAGTCCGCCCGGCCGTGCTTCGAGGTTCGGCCGCTTGTCCTTCAGGTGATTGCCGTGCCCTGTGTATTTCATATACATCGCGAGACTGTCGGGCGAGTTGCGGTAATAGGCCATGCCCTTGGCGTTGTCGCCCGCGAAGCGGTTCTCGGTCTCCAAGATCGAGCGATGCGAATAGATCACGTGATAGCCGTCGCACGAATTGTCGTAGGCGAGCTTCCAGTTGCCTTTGTACTTGAACCGATTGGCCTCGCAGACCACGACCTTGCCGCCGGGATTACGGTCGAGCCATTCGTCGATGTACTTCGCGATCGGGCCGAGATGGTCGGTCAGCGGCAGCGCATCCATGTTGAGCGTGCCGAAGATGAAGCCGCGGTAGGATTCGAGCCGCGGCACTTGCGCGACATTGTATTTCGGATCGCGCAGATCAGTGGCGTAGCCATCCGGCCACGGCACGCCGCGCAGTTTGCCGGTGTTGAGGAAGTTCCAGCCGTGGTAGGGGCACTGGAACGACTTGGTGTTACCCTTGTCCCAGCGGCAAAGCGTGGTGCCGCGATGCGTGCAGCGATTGTACAGCGCCCGCACCTTTCCATTCATGTCGCGCACGATGATGAGCGGGCGTAAGCCCAGCCGGCGCGTGATGAAATCGTTGTCGTTCGGGATTTCGCTTTCGTGCGCCAGATACGTCCAGGTGCCGCCGAAGATATGCGTCATCTCGGCTTCGAAGATCGCCGGATCGGTGTAGATCAGCCGGTGCGCGCGATCCTCCTGCACCAGTTCGTCCCAATCGTAGAGCGCGGTGCCGCCGAGCCTGGTCGGCGGCGCATTGATCTTTTCCAGGATCGTCATGGTGCGCTCCCTAGAAGAAGTCGAAGTATTCGTTCTGCTCCCACTCGGTCGGCTCGTCGCTTGCGGCGGCGCCTTCCTGCGAGCGCAGATAGCGGCCAGCTTCGTTGCGCTTGAGCTTCACGAAGTAGTCGATGAACGTATCCCCGAGCTCGCGGCGGAACAACGGTTCCTTGTCCAGCGCATCGAGCGCCTCCGGCAGGTTTTTCGGCAGCATCGGGCGCTCGGCCGCATAGGGCTCGTCGTCGGCCGGCTGCAACGGCAGCTTCTGCTCGATGCCGGAGAGGCCTGCGAGCATCTGCGACAGGATATAGAGGTAAGGATTGGCGGCAGGCTCGCCGACACGGTTTTCCAGCCGTGTCGCCGGATCGCCCACGCCGCCCAGCACGCGGATCATGGCGCCGCGATGGTCGTAGCCCCAGGTGGCGCGGTCGGGCGCGAGCGAGTTGGCGCGAAAGCGCCGGTAGCCGTTGATGGTCGGCGTTGAGAATGCCGAGGCCGGCACGGCGTGTTGGAGCAAGCCCGCGAGGTAAGTACGGCCGAGCGGCGAGAGCACGTCGCCATCGCGCGCCGGGGCGAAGAGGTTGGCGCCCTTCTTGGTATCGACCAGCGACTGGTGCAGATGCCACCCGCTGGCGTAATAGCCCCTGAGTGCCGGACGGCACATGAAGGTCGCGAACAATCCCATGCGGCGGCAGATCTGCCGCGTCGCGGTGCGGAACAGCAGCACGTTGTCGGCGGCTTCCAGCGCATCGCGCGGCGCGAACGTGCACTCGACCTGGCCCGGGCCCCATTCGCTTTCGATCGAGCGCAGCGGCAGCTTGAGCTTTTCGTAGGCGTCGCCGAGCGCGTCGAACGCCGGCTGCATCATGTCCATGTAGGATTCGGAATAATAGTGATAGCCGGGCTCCATCGGCCAGGTCTTGATGGCACGGCCGCGCGTGCCCGGCACGCCGACGTGTTCCAGCGTGAGGTGCTCTTCGGCGACGCGCAGCAAATACCATTCGATCTCGGCGCCGACGACGAAGCCGTAGCCTTTCTCCGCCAGCCGCCGCACGCCCTTGCGTAACAGCTGGCGTGGCGCGAAATGGAACGGCACGCCGCTGCTGAAATATTCGTCGCACAGCATCCAGCCTACGCCCGGCGCCCAGGGCAGCACACGAAACGTCGAGGGATCGGGTACCGCGGTAAGTGTCGGCGAACCAGTCATCTCGTCGAGACCCATGCCGCCGCCGCGGGTGAACGACGCGAAGGTGCGGGCGCCCGCGGAATCGAGTGTCGAGGCGGCGACACCGATGTTGAAGCCGTTGGTCAGCGCGCCGTTGAGCGCCGGGATCGTCAGCGTCTTGGCGCGCGAATAGCCGTGCGGATCGGCCCAGGCGAGACGCACGTAGCGCAGCTTTTCCTTCTCGACCCGCCGCTTAACCTCGGCGGCCTGGCGCCGCTGTTCGTCGGTCCAGAGACCGTGGCGTTTGATGAAGGGTGTCGGGGAAGGCATGACGGCCGACGCTACGCAATGGGAGGGCAGTTTTCTAGCCGACGGCATCGGCATTCAAGCTATTGAATATATTGATAAATCGAGACGCTGGCCTGCTCGCCTTAGGGGGCGATCAATCGAGATAGCCGCGCTGGCGCCAGAACCGCTCGGCTGCGGGATGCAGCGGCACGTCTTGCGGCGTGTCGGGCGCCTCGCGGCACATGCGCTCGACCGGCAGCGGCTTACCGTCCTCGCCCGGAATGCTGCCCTTGCGCGCATCGAGGCTGGCGCAGATTTGGGTGACCAGCCGATCGGATGTTTCGGCGTGGACGAAGATCGGCCAGCCGCTGAAATCGACGGTCAGCACGTCGGCGGGAAGCTTCGGAAATGCGCTCTTGCGGATGATGGCGCGGCGTAAGCCTATCGCCTCGAGCTTGCGCACCGTCGGCTCGCTGAGCGGCAGGATGGTGGCACCGGCATCAAGCGCCTCGGCCACCCAGATGTAAGACGCTTCGTCGAAGATCGCGTCAATCTCGCCCTTCGCGAACGCCTGGAACTTGGCGCTGTCCGGCCACGGCAGCGTGCCCTCGCGTTTCGGCGTGCCGCCCCAGGATTTCATCGCGTCGAGCGAGAAACCGGCGGCCGCCAGAACCTGGTCCAGCATCATGTGCAGGCAATGATCGGGCTGACCGCGCAGGCTGACGCGCAGTGGAATGCGCCGCGCGGCGATCTCCTCAACTGTGGTCAGCCCGGTTTCCTTGCGCACCGCGAACACGAACTGGTCTTCCGAGGGGATCACCGCGATGGCGCGCAGCGGTACCGGCGCGCTGTAGGGCCCGGTGCCGCGAACGGCCATGTTCAATGCGGCGACTGGATTGATGATCGCGACATCGGCTTGCCGCGACAGCACGGCCTCGATGCTGTCGATGGTCGAATGGCTGCGCAGCCGTGTCGGCGGCACGCTGCTCTGGCCGAACGGCGTCAGCGTCACCTCGGCCTGCGCGAAACCTTGCAGCGGCGTACCTGCCAACTCTGACGCAATCTCCAGCATGACGCGCGCGCGCGTGGTGTTGGGATTGACCGGCATCAACGGCATGCGCGTCAGACCGGCAGGCGCTGGAAGTCGGTCGAGAACGAATGCATTCGCTGCGCGCCGTCGGCGGTGATCTCGATGGTCTCGGCGAACACGCAACCGGTCTTGCCGTCCTTCCATTTCGGATCGAACAGATCGATGTTGAAGGCGAACACCATGCCGGGCTCGAAGCGGTCACCGATCACCTTGATGGCTTCGCGGTCGGCCGCGATGGCGTGGTGGCGGTAGCGCGGATATTCCAACGAGGCGAGACCGTGGCCGTGGATGCCGGCCTCGCAAATCGCGAGGCCCCGCGACACGATCTCGTCCTTCACGGCCTCCATGGCGGTCGAGATGGTCTTGCCGGGGCCGAAGCCTTCGAGCCCGCGCCGGTAGGCGGCGACGCAACCCTCGTAGATTTTGAGCTGCTTCGGCTCCGGCTCGCCACCGACGCAGAACGTGCGCTCGACGTGGGTGAAATAGCCGCCGTACTTCGGGTGCATTTCGCAGATGATCAGATCGCCGCGCTCGATCGGCCGCATGGTCGGCACTCGGAAGGGATGCGGGTAGGGGTAGCGGTCGCAGGCCCAGAGAAACAGCGTCGGCTCCTCGCCGCCGTTCGCCATCATGGCGTGCATCATGCCGGCATAGACCTCGCACTCTTTGACGCCCGGCTTGGCGATGTCACGGCACGCGCCAAGCATGAGGTCGCCGAGCCTCGCGGCCTGTCGCAGCGTGTCGATTTCCTCGGCGCTCTTGATCGAGCGGATCTTTTCCAGCATGTCGTCGAGGTTGACGATCTGGGCATGCGGCATCAGCTCGGTCATGCGCAGATGCACGTCGTGCGGCACCCAGCCATCCGGGTCGAGCGGGCCGGCATAGCCGTCCATGCCGATGCGGGCGCCGTCGAGCTTCAATTCCTTCAGCCGGTTGGCGACCGAATCCGCCCAGGTCTTGGTGCGCGGCCGCACGTCGCTGACCCAATTCTGCGCGCTGCGCCAGCCTTCCAGGAAGGTCGGCATCTGCACGATCGAGGTGGGCTCGCCACTCGCGGGGAACACCAGCACGTTGAACTCGGCATTGCCGCCGATCGGGCTGAGATAGCGCGCGTTGGCGGTGTAGAAGTCCCACATCGTCGGCCAGCCCCACAGCACGATGGCGTCGAGCTTGCGCGCCGCCATTTCCTTGCGGACGGCCGCCCAGCGGCGATCGCGCTCCTTCAGCGACAGGCGGGGAAGTTCGAGGATGGGGCGCATGAGATTCCTTCAGATTGGAATGCGGAGAACGCGCTATGCCGTGGCCTTCATTCGTTTCAGGCTCGTCAGATAGTCCGCGATGCCCTTTTCGAGATCGTATTCCGGCTTGTAGCCGAGTTCCTCCCGCGCGCGAGAGATGTCGTAGACGCCAGTCGCCGGATAGGGAAAGCCGTAGAAATTCAGCCCGTCGCCGATGTCCATCTGCGCCGTGGGAATATGCTTTTTGATGACGGTTGCGAAGTCCTTCAGCGTGACGCCGACGCCGGTGCCGATGTTGAACACCCGGCTTTTCAGCTTGCCAGCGAGGGTGGCGAGATAAATGCCGGCCGCCGAATCTTTGTTGTAGATGAAGTCGTCCTTGTCATCGCCGCCCTTCTCCAATTTGAAGGGAAGGCCATTGGCGGGATTTTCCACGATGCGGCTCATCACCGCCATCGGCCCGTGGCGCGCGGTCTTGCCGGGGCCATAGGTCGAGGCAAAGCGCAGCGAAACCGTGTCGAGGCCCATGTTGTCGCTGTAGTAGATGCAGATGTTCTCGCCCATGAACTTCGCCGAGTCGTAGATGCGCTTGGGCTGCTTCGGCATGTCCTCGGGGATCAGCTTCCAGGTCGGCGAGCCATATTCGCCGGTGACGGGGCCATAGACGCCTTTGGCCGAGGTAAACACCACGCGCTGCACGTCGAGCGCGCGGGCGGCCTCCAGCACGTTGACGAGGCCCATCACGTTGACCTGAACGCTGAGCGCTGGATTGGACGCCGACACCGCGCCGACGAACGCGGCCGCATGCACCACATGCGTGACCTTGTTCTTCTTGATGGCTTGCAGGATGCGGGGCATGTCGAGAATGTCGCCCTGCTCGAAGTCGATCTTGTCGAGAATGTCGCCAACCAGGCTGTCGTCGCGGTGGCGCGCAAAGATGACCGGCCGGTGGCCTTCCTTGACGAACTTGCGGCTGGTTTCGGCGCCGATGACGCCCATGCCGCCGGTGATCAGGACTTTCACGCCGTGGCCCCCATTGGTGATCCGCCGATAGTGTTCGGCGTATCGGGGTTGTGCGCAAGCCCGGCGGCTTCTGCGCGGCCGCCCAAAAGCTTCGGGCCCGACGCTGGAAGGCGGCGGGCCCGGTCAACAAGGAAGTCAGTGAGCGAAACGGCTGGCTTAGCGGAACGTGCCCTGCGGGGGGCGCGCCGCGCTCGTGCGGCGAACCGGAGCAGCCGGCGTCGGGGCGCCGAACAGTTTTTCGAAGAACGACGGCCCGCTGAACATGCTGTTCGGGGCGCGCACCGGCTTCGACGGCGTGCCTTTCACCCGTTCGATCGCGACGTCAGCCATCTTGCGCTCCGACCCTTTGAGCATGGCAAGCATCTTGGCGTCGCGGCCGTAGATGTCGTCGAAAATCTGCAGCTCGCCGGTGCCATTCACGTAGGCGGTCTGATAGGTCAGGTGCACCGGGATGACGGTCGGGAAGTTGATGTTGACCTCGCTGCTGCCGAACATCTTGCGCAGCCGCTCGGCCGTGTAGTTCTCGTTCGGCAGCACGAGCGAGAGCAGCTTCTCGCCGTACATCGTGGGGTTCTCGACCCGCATGCAGCCGTGGCTGTAGGCGCGCTTGTCGTGCGCGAAATAGTTCTTGTCCGGCGTGTCGTGCTGGTAGACCAGGAACTTGTTCGGGAAGTTGAAGCGCATGCGGCCGAGCGCGTTGCGGTCGCCCGGCGGCTGCCAGATGCGCACGGTGCCGTCGC
Source organism: Rhodoplanes serenus (assembly GCA_945893145.1). GTDB lineage: Bacteria > Pseudomonadota > Alphaproteobacteria > Rhizobiales > Xanthobacteraceae > Z2-YC6860. The sequence goes on from CAMDDZ010000007.1 coordinate 7,811, forward strand.
GCGCGGTCTCGACCTTGAGGCCGATGCGCTCCATCGCCTGCGGATCGTTGGCAAGCGCCGGCAGGTATTCGTTCTGAATGATCGACGGCGGCACGTTCCAGGTCGGATTGACGGTGATGAACTTCATCTCCGCGGTGATGATCGGCGTCGCCATGTTCGGCTTGCCGACCACGACCTTGGTGGTCCAGTAGAGCTCGCCGTCATGCATCAGCCGCAGCCGGTACTCCGGGATGTTGACCATCACGTAGTCTTTGCCGAGATCGCGCGGCACCCAGCGCCAACGTTCCATGTTGACGATGATGATGTCGGCGTCGCGGTCGCGCTTCGGGCCGTTGATGGCCTCGATGGTGGCCGCGGTGAGCTGACCGGAGGGCGCGATGCCGTGCGACTTCTGGAATTTGAGAACAGCGTCAGCAAGCGCCTTGTCAAAGTTGGTGTCGCCACTCGCTTCGAGTCCGAGCCGCTCGCGCACCAGCGGCACGCGCTCGTCGCTCATCAGCACGTCCTGGCCCTTCTTGTCCTTGGCGTATTTCAGGACGGGGCCGCTGGTAGAGATGCGGGCTGGGCCGGCGTTCTTGTTGGCGCGCGCGTCGGTGAGCTTGGCCTTTAGCGCCTTGTATGCGGGTAGCTGCGGTTGGAAGCCATCGAGCGCCGCGCGGATGTCACCGGCATTGGCGAGCTTCGCCAGCACGTCCACCGGCTCGGGGCGGACGAGCTGTTCGTACAAGATGTCGCCCGAAACGCGTGTGTAATGGATGCGGCCGTTCAGGGCGTGGCGCGCGTAGGTCATGATCGTGTCGGTGAAGCGCAATTCGGCGTCGGCCAGCGCATCGACATCGGCGCCCGCCCTGATTTGCGGCGCCGGGTAGTCGGCCGGATCGAGGCCGTCGGCATCGACTGACGCGAGGAACGCAATCGCGGCCTTGGCGCGATCGTTCAGCGCGCCGCCGCTGATCCACAGCGGGGCAAAGTTCCGGCTGGCGTAGAACGTCTCGAAGCCGGTGCGCTCCTTCTTGCCGCCGAGGATCTTGTCGAATTTGCCCGCCGTCATTTCCTTCAGCTTGTCGGTCAGCTGGGTATCGGGCGAAGCCGTAGTGGTAACCGGTTCCGGGGTGGGGGAGGTATTGGTCGCGGCCGGCTCGTTCACGATCGCTGCGGGGGTAGCTTCGCTGGCAGCCGGCGGCGTGGCCGTGCGCTGCGAGGCAGGCGCTATCGCATTGGTTTGCCGGGTGGATTGGGCCAGAGCAGTGCTGGAACCCGCCAGAGTGAGGGCAAACGCCACGGCTGTACCGGTCAGCACGTGATCGAAGCGCGCGCTTCGCATCATACTCTCCCAATCTGCAAGAATAAGTTCACCATATACACGGTGGAAACCATCAGACAAGGCGCACAATCGCATACCGTCTGCCGCTGTCTCATAATCCTTCAAGTTGTTGATTTGTTGTTAACAACGATGGGCCGGGCCGCGCCCTGGTGGCGGTTGGTCGCCTCTGCAACCGTGTCATGGCTGGATTGGCCCGCAGATCGTGACGGACCACCGATCCGGCCCTCGATCATGACAGGAATTAAGGCCGGCGGGCCGGGGCAAGCGCCGCTACTGCACCGATGGGATGATCTTCAGCGCTGGGAAAAGCTGACCGATCAGCGAGGGCGGCCAGGGGATCGCCATGAACACATCGAATGCGATCCAGATCCCTAAGATCAGGATGACCGTATAGGGAATGACCAGTGACCAGCGTTCAGGCCCCTCGAGCCGCATAAACACCACGACGAAAACGGCGACGGTTGGAATGAGCCCGATCACCGCCATGCAGGCCATAAAGGCCAGCAGATAGCTAAAGAAGCGCGCCGCCCGCTCCAGGATGGTGCGCACCGGCAGGTGCTCGGTGTCGGAGGTGAGATCCATGTGGATCTTCTGCTCGACTTCGTGCTGTGCCTGATCCGCGAGGGCGGTAGCACTGGCCGCCGTTGGCTTGCGGCACATTTCGTTGAACAGGCTGAGCGACAGCACGGTCAGCGCAATGGTGCCGACCACGAGCGGAACGAGCTTGGCGCTGAAGTGCCACGGCACCGCCGCGATCACGAGGCTGGCAATGACCACGATGTAGAACATCGTGAACAGTTGCGACACATGGAATCTCGGCGCCTGAAAGCTTGTCAGCATCCTGCCGATGCCACCCTGCTGGCGGACGTCGGCGATGAACGGCCGCAGCAGGCCGATGAGGGCCATTGTCAGCAGTACTGCTACCACGGGCCGCGTCAGCCAGGAAAATCCGTAGCGCTCGATCGAGATGAACATGTAGCGCTCGATGCTGTCGCCCAGCACCAGGCCGAGCACGAGCGGCGGCCGCGGCCACTTGAACTGCTTCATCACCCAGCCGAGCAGGCCGAACAGCAACAGTGCGAACAGGTCGCCCCAGTTGCGCGAGGCTTCGAACGCGCCGATGTAAACGATGCCGAGCACTGCCGGCAGGATCAGCGTGTAGCGCAGCGTGGCCAGGCGTGCGAATTGCGGGCTGAAGGCGTAGCAGGCGCCGGCGCCGAGAATGTTGGCGAGCGCCACCGACCACACCATCGTGTAGGTGATGTCGAGATTCTTGTGCAGCATGTCCGGGCCCGGCACCAGCCCGTGAATGAGGAACGCGCCGAGCAGGATTGCCATGGTGGCGCTGCCGGGAACGCCGAACGCGATGGTCGGCACCAGCGCGCCGCCCTCTTTGGCATTGTTGGAGCTTTCGGAGGCGATCACGCCGCGCACGTCGCCCTTGCCGAAGGTCTGACTGGCGCCCTTCTCGGTCTTGAGCGCGTGGCCATAGGCGAGCCAGTCCACCACCGAGGCGCTGATGCCGGGGATCGAGCCGATGCCGCCGCCGATCCACGAGCAGCGCATGATCAGCCACCAGTTATCGAAGCAATCCTTCACGCCCTGCCATTGGCCTTTGTAAATGTCGGCTTTGTTGACGCCCTTAGCGATGGCGACGCGGGCGATCAAAAGGTCACAGAGCTCCGGCAAGGCGAACAGGCCGAGCAGCAGCGGGGTGAGCGGCAAGCCGTCCCATAAATAAAGACTGTCGAAGGTCCAGCGCAGCGTGCCGGTCTGCGGATCGGACCCGATCATCGCGATCATGATGCCGAGGCAGCCGGCCGCAACGCCGCGCAACGGCGCGCTGCCGGACAGCACGGCCACCATGGATATGCCCAATATGGAAAACGCGAGCAGCTCCGGTGATCCGAGATAGAGCATCACGGGCCGCAAGATCGGAATCGAGATCGCCAGCAGCATTGCGCCGAAGATCCCGCCCATCAGCGAAGACATGTAGGCCGCGCTGAGTGCGCGCCCGGCTTCGCCGCGTTTCGCCATCGGGAAGCCATCCAAGACCGTTGCCGCAGAGGCGGCACCTCCGGGCACACCAAACAAAATGGCTGGAATGGGATCGCCGGTCGCTGTGGTCGCGCCGAGACCGAGCAGCAGCGCAAAGGCGGCGTAGGGGTCCATCGCGAAGGTGAACGGCAACAGCATCGCCGTCCCGGTCAGCCCGCCGATGCCGGGCACGATGCCGAGGATCAGGCCCATCATGCAGCCGAGCGCCAGGAACCCCATCCGATGTGGTTCCATCAGCGTCAGGAAGGCTTTGCCCGCCGCCGCTGCCATGAAGGCTGCTTCTGTGCCGAAGCCTTCCATCGGTCAGGCGTCCGTTGCGTTTGCAGTCAGCACGATCGTCACCGCTGCGGCTTGGCGGCGAGCGCCAGCCTTGCCTTGTCCACCACTCGCGACGGAGTGGCATAGAGGTCTGTGACCAGGGTCTGCAAGTCATCGCCGGCGAGCGGCTCAACGTCGAGCTGCATCTTACTGGCTTCGCCCCGCAGGGTCTTATCGTTCATGGCTTGCATGAATGCCTTGCGCAACGCAGCCACGCGGTCGGCCGGCACGCCAGGCGGCATGATGAAGGGCCGTCCGAACACGCCCTGGCTGAATACGAGTTCGATCACGCGGCGATCGTCGTCGGTGCTGGCGAATTCCCCGGCGCGCGGCACGCCGCGCTTGTTCAGGTCGGCGTGCCCCTTGTTGCTAAGTTGCACAAGCACGCGAACGGTATCCTTGGCGAACCATTCAGGATGCATCGCCTCGATGCCGGTCCAGCCGATGCCGCAGGCGCCCTGCACCTCGCTGCGGTCGATCGCCAGCGTGATCTCGCGGCTGCCGGGATAACCGGTGACGATCTTGAAGCGCGTGCCGAGGATGTTGTTGAGGAGGAGCGGCAGATCATAGGTGGTGGCGCCTGGATTGCTGGCGCCGACGATCACTTCTTGGTTCAGCGTATCCTTGAACGTCTTCACTGGCGCGTCGGTGCGCAGATAGCAGACATAGACGTCGCTGTTGGCGCTGCCGAGATAGACAAGCTTGTTCGGATCGACACCGGCTGCCGTGTCGCCGAGCAGGGGTTGCAGCACGGCGCCGGGGAAGATCGCGCCGAGCGCAGTGCCGTCCTTCGGCGCCACGCCATAGATATAACCGGCCGCGCGGTTCGAGCCCGCGCCACTCATGTTCTGCACCACGATCGACGGATTGCCGGGAATGTAGTTGCCGAGATGGCGTGCGAGCAGACGCGCGTAGGTGTCGTAACCGCCGCCCGCAGACGAGCCGACAATGAGGTTGATCTGGCGGCCCTTGTAGAAATGTTCGACCGAATCCTGCGCCGCCGCGACGTTCGCGGCCCACAGCGCACAGGCGCCAGCGACGACGATCCGCCGCAAGCAACACCCGATCGACATTATCCCACCATCCCGCACTGCTGCCCGGCGCGGATCCCCCGCCATTCGCCGGCGGCGCGAGGTTTTCAGGCGGGGGTTCCCCTGTCAACACTCGCGGTTCCGAACCGCGGAACAGGGCGTGGCCGAAGCCCCGTGGACCGGGTAGGGTGCGGCCCGCCGTCCCGCCCCGCGACACGCGGACGCAGGACACACCCGTTCCAATAGCCGCCAACGACCGGCGGTGCCCCCAACCTTCGGTGAGAGACCATGATCGACTTCTATGGATTGACCAGCCCGAACGTGCAGAAAATCTTCATCATGCTCGAGGAGTGCGGGCTGCCTTACAATTTCAAGCCCGTCGATGTTTGGGCGAGCGCGCAGCACAGCGCTGAATTCACGAAGCTGAATCCAAACGGCAAAATCCCGGTGATTGTCGATCAGGACGGACCGGGCGGTAAGCCCTACACGGTGTTCGAGTCCGGCGCGATCCTGATGTACCTCGCCGAGAAGAGCGGCAAGTTCATGCCCAAGGACATGGCGAAGAAATACGACGTGATCCAGTGGCTGATGATTCAGGTCACCGGCGTCGGCCCGGCGTTCGGCAACTTTACGCATTTCAATTTGTTCGCGCCGAAGCCGGCCGATCCGTATGCGCTGGCCCGTTACCGCACCGAGATGCTCCGGCTTTACGATCTGCTCAACACGCGCCTCGGCCAGGCCAAGTATCTTGGCGGCGACGAATACTCGATCGCCGACATGGCGACGTTCCCGTGGACGCGCCAGTATCAGGCGCAGGGCGCCAAGATCGAGGCGCTGCCGAACTTCAAGCGCTGGTTCGACGATTTGTCGGCGCGGCCGGCGGTCAAGGCCATGATCGCCAAGCAGGCCGATATCAAGTCGAGCCGTGAAACCGCAACGGACGAGAACAAGGATCGGTTCTTCAATCGCGGCAAATACGCGCGGGCGTAAAGCATAATCCGCGAAATCCCATCCCGGCCTCGATCCGGGGTGGGAATCGAGGGGGCGGCGCGATAAGGCAAGCCATGATCCGGTCAACGAATCGGATCATGGTTGAGCTGTCTCAGGGAGGTCGATATGAGAGCTTCTGTGTTGCGCGTCTCGCTGTGTGCGGCGTTGCTGGCCTTGGTCGTGGTCCCGGCGCAGGCGGAAGACGCTCCCGTCTCGCGGCTGCCGCTGATCTCGGACGAGCCCGCCGATCCGTTGCTCAAGCAATTGTTTGACGAGACCCGTGCGCGCGGCGGCAAGATCCTCAATCTGCATCGGACGCAGGGTCTTGCGCCCAAGCTCGCCAAGGCACGGCGCGATCTCGCCTATGCGATCCGTTTTGAAACCAAGCTTCCGGCGGCGCTGCGCGAGATGGCGATCATCCGCACCTCGCAGATCCTCGATTCGGAATACGAGCGCAACCAGCACATTCCGCTCGCCAAAGCCTGCGGCGTGACCGATGCGCAACTCGGCGCGTTGGAGGCCTGGGAGAGCAGCAACCTGTTCGACGACAAGGCGCGCTCGATGTTGCGCTACGTTGAAGCGATGATCCTTGCCGGGGGCGAGATCGATGACGAGATATTTGCCGCGTTGTCGAAGCAGTTCAGCCCGCAGGAGATCGTCGAGATCACGATCATCGTCGGCAATTATTTCGCAACCGGCCTGCTGACCAAGGCGCTGAAGGTCAAGGTCGATCCGCCGGGCGCCGTGCCTGGCAAGTGCTGAATTGGAAAGTGCTGACGGTGTAGTGGCGGACAGGCCAGCGCCGGGTGCATGATCCTCCTCTTGAGGGGTGGGTGACATGCGATTGCGGCTCGCGCTTTTCTGCCTCACGCTTTCAGCGTTTGCGGCGCAAGCCCAAGACGCCTATCCGTCCCGCCAAATCTCGCTGATCGCACCTTATGCGGCCGGCGGCTCGATCGATCTGATCGCGCGCCTGCTCGCCGAAGGGCTCACCGCGCGGCTCGGCCAGACCGTCGTGGTTGACAATAAGCCGGGCGGCAATGGCGTGATTGGCATTCGCGAGGCGATCAAGGCGCCGCCCGACGGCTACACGCTGCTGATGGGTTCGGTCGGCGCCAACGTGACGCCCGCAGCCGTGCAAAAGGAATATCCGTTCGATCCGCTGCGTGACTACGTGCCGGTTTCGGTGGTGGCCGAGTGGTCGGCAATCCTGGTGGTGAAGAAGGACTTGCCGGTCTCGACGCTCGCCGAATTCGTCGCCTATGCCAAGGCGCGGCCGGGTGCGCTCAACTTCGGCACCACCGGTTACGGCAGCTTTGCGCACCTGATCTCGGAAGTGTTCATGCAGCAGACCGGCATCCGGATGCAGCATGTGCAGTACAAGGGCGGCTCGCAGGCCACCGCCGACCTGCTGGCGGGCACCATCGACGCCCACATGATGAGCTCGGCGGTCGGCGCCGGTCAGGCCGAGAACCCGAGGCTCAAGATGCTGGCGGTCGCGAGCCGGCAGCGGCTGAAGCTGTTGCCCAACGTGCCGACCATGGCGGAGGCCGGCGTGCCCGGCGTTGAGCAGACCTCATGGCTTGCGGTGTTCGCGCCGCCGGGAGTGCCGGCGGCGATCCGGGAGCGGCTGGCGCGCGAACTGGTCGCGATCGCGAACGATCCGGCCTATCAGGCGAAATTCCGTCGCACCGGCTTTGAGCCGGTGGGGCTCGATGCGGCAGCGACCGACAAGTTTTATCGCGACGAGATCACGCGCTGGACAGCGCTGATCAAGGAGCGGGGACTGGCGGAAAACGCGAAGTAGATTTTCGGCACCGCCAGTCGGCGGCTGCTACTTCCCGAGCATCTTCCGCAGTGCGTCGTTGATGCGGTCCTGCCAGCCGGGGCCACCGGCCTGGAAGTGATCCAGCACGTCGCGGTCGATGCGCAACGACACCATCTCGCGGACGCCGGGGACGGCGGGCTTCGGCGGCGGCAGATCGGCGGGCTTGGTGGTGGCCTTCTTGAATGCCGCCTCGGCGGCATCGCGCGAGGTCATGGGCCTTCGGATTCGGTCATCAGCCATGGGAGTTAAGCCGCCACCACTTCGGCCACCGGCTGGTTCCATTCTTTCAGCCGCGGCATGACCTCTTTGGCAAAAATCTCAAGATTGCTCACGGTGTCCTCGTGCGTGAGGAAACCGGCGTGGCCCATCATCAGCAGATTGCCCATGCCGCCGCAGTAGGTGCAGAAATCCACGATCTGGTCGTGCACCTGATCGGGTGTGCCGCAGAACAGGATGCCGGCGTCGATCAGGTCCTGCACGCTGCCGTGGTGCATGTTCACCGGGCGGCCGTCCTTGGTGAAGCTTCGCGGCGCGCTCATGCCGCGCAGCATCTTGGCGTTGTCATCGACGGTCAGGAAGCCGGGCGGATTGCGGAACGGCACGTGCACGATCGCCGATGAACGCAAATATCCGGCGATGAGTTCGCCGCGGCGGCGCGCTTCGGCCTCGTCGTGAGCCACAGCGACCAGCCCCAGATAGGCGAAGCGATCGGCGCCGGGCGCGCGGCCGCGCTTGGCCATATAGCCGGCCCGATAGGAGTCGTAGAGCGGGCGGGTGGCGTAGCCCGAGCCGAGTGTCGCCATCACGTAGCCCTTCTCGCCGAGCAGTTTTGCCTGCGCGCGGTTGCCAGTGGTGGTCCAGATCGGCGGATGCGGCTGCTGCACCGGGCGCGGCCAGATGTTGACCTGGCGATAGTGGAAATAGTCGCCTTCCCAGTTGAACGGCTCGTCGTGGCTCGACATCGCCTTGATGATGAAGTCGTGCGCCTCCCAGAAACGATCCATGACACCGACCGGATTCTGGTTCGACGCCGGGAATTCGTAGGGCACACCCTTGATAAAGCCCATGTCGAGACGGCCGCGTGACACCACGTCGATGGTCGAGAGCTCCTCGGCGCAGCGCAGCGGATCGGGCCGGTGGCCGATCGGATAGCCGAGTACCAGGATGCGCGCCTTCTTGGTCTCGCGCGCCAGCACCGACAGGCCGACGATCACGGTCGAGGCCATGCAGGTCGCGGTCTGATGGTGCTCGTTGACCATGATGTTGAAGCCGAGATCGTCGGCGATCATCCACTCGTCGTAGTAGCGGTGGAACAGATCGCCCGCGAGTTTGGGATCGACGATGCGGTTTGGAAGATTGACCCGCAGCGAACCCTTGTGCTCGTTCCACGCCGGATAATAGGGCTGCTCGGTGAACTGATAGACCTGCATCGCGTCAGTCTCCTTAAGCTCGCTTGGCGCGCGGCGCCTCGGGCGCCGCCGCGCTCGCGAACGCCAGCGTCCGGCGGGCGAACTCCTCTGGCTGCTCGATGTGAGGGAAGTGGCCGGCGTTCTCGATCGTCTCGAAGCGCGCGCCCGCGATCATCGCGCAATAGGCGCGGCCGTATTTCTCCGACAGGATTCGGTCCGCGGTCCCCCACAAGAACAGCGTCGGGATGCGGATGCGGTGCAGCCGGTTCTTCAGCTTCGGATTGTGCATATAGGGCGACCAGCAGAAGCGGGCGGTCGCCTCGCGGTTGCGGGCGGCGGCGATGGATTCCACTTCGGGCAGGTTCTTGTAGTCGCGCTGGCCCTTTTGCGGGTCCGCATAGGCCAGCGCATTGAGTTCGTCCGGCATCAGCGACCAGATATCGACGATGTCGCGCGTCTCGCGGTCGCCGACCTTGACGCCGATGGCGTTGGCCATCACGAGCTGAGACAGCCGCGATGAATCCTTCACCGCGATCTCGGCGGCGATCCAGGCGCCGAGGCCTATGCCGACCACCAGCACGTCGCGCAGATCAAGCTGCTCCAGCACATCGAGGTAGAAATAGGACAGGTCATCGACCGTGGTCATGCCCTTGGGCAGTGACGACGTGCCGAAGCCCGGATGCGACGGCGCCAGCAGACGTCCACCGCGCGCCAGCTCAGTCAGGACGGGTGCGTTGGCTTCGATGCCGATGCCGGGATGCAGGAACAGGATCGGGCGGCCTTGACCGCGTTCGATCGCTTCGATGGTCGCGCCGTTGACCACAAGCGATGTCACGGCGTCGGCACTCATACGCTGGCCCCTTGGTTTTTCCTGCCCCTCTTCCCATTGCACGAGGGGAGGCGCTGTTTCAAGATTGTCGCACGTTACACGTTCAACGGGGAGGAACGATACGATGAATCCGGCCGGAAACTTGAATGAAATCGAAATGCGGCCGGGCCTGACTTACGCGACGCATGACAGCGTTGCGCTTGTGGGCGACCTTTATCTGCCGAAGGGCACGGGACCGTTCCCGGTGCTGGTCGGCGTGCACGGCGGCGGCTGGGTGCAGGGCGTGCGCGGCCAGTTCCAGCATTGGGGCCGCTATCTTGCGGCCCACGGCATTGCGCTGTTTGCGATCAGCTATCGGCTCGCGACCAAGGGGCAGAAGACCTTCCCGCACGCGGTGCAGGATGTGCTGGCGGCGATCCAGTTCGTCCGCGGCAACGCCAAGGACTTCAACATCGCGGCGGACCGCATCGGCGTGTTCGGCCATTCCGCCGGCGGCAATCTTGGCGCGCTGGCGGCGCTGGGTGGCCGAAGCCCGCTGTTCGCCAATGGCTATCCGAACGATACGCACGCCAAGGAAAGCACTGCCGTGAAGGTGTTCTGCGGTGTCTATGGCGTCTATGACGTCGCCGAGATGTGGGGCAAGTACAACATTCAAAGCCCGAAGCAGAACAACATCGAGTGGTTCACCGGCGCGTCGCTCGCCGACAACCGTCAGCTTTATTTCGATGCCTCGCCGATCAGCTACGCGGTCAGCGCCAACAACAAGGTCGCGGTGCATTTGAGCGTCGGCACCGAGGACGATCTGGTCGATCGCAAAGTCAACACCGACACGTTCGTGCTGGCGCTCAAGCAGGCCGGCTTCTTCGTGCGCACCACCATCCTGCAAGGCGCGCCGCACTACTGGGGCAGCGATCCGATCGACGAGCCCGGAAGCTTTTCTGGATTCCTCGCGCCGCGGCTGGTGCGGTTCCTGGCGGAGAAACTCTAAAGCGGCGCATGACCCCGAAAAGTGGAAGCCGGTTTTCGGATCAGATCATGCGCAAGCGATAAACAAGCGATAAACAAAATGTCCCCACAGATGGACTCAAGCGAACCCGAAGGCGCCCTGTCATCGCCCGCGGCGCTGCGCAACCGCGATCCGATCCTTGCGGTGCTGCGGCGCGTGCTGCCACAGCAAGGGACGGTGCTGGAGATCGCCAGCGGCAGCGGCGAGCACGCCGTGCATTTCGCCGCGGAGCTGAGCGGTCTGCTCTGGCAGCCGACCGATCGTGACGCCGATGCGTTGCGCAGCATCGCGGTTCGCCGCGCGGCGGCGGGCTTGCCCAATCTGCTGCCGCCGCTTGAGCTCGATGTGACCGCGCCAGTCTGGCCGGTTGTGCGGGTCGAGGCGGTGGTGTCGATCAACATGATCCACATCGCGCCGTGGCCCGCGGCGAAAGGGCTGATGGCGGGAGCCAGCAGGGCGCTGGCGCCGGGCGGTGTGCTCTTTCTCTATGGGCCCTTCAAGGAGAACGGTGAACACACCGCGCCGAGCAACCGCGCCTTCGATGCAAGCCTGCGCGCGCGCGACCCGGCTTGGGGTGTGCGCGACCTGGTCGATGTTGCGGAGCTCGCCGACCGCGGCGGGCTCGATATCGTCGAGCGCATCGAAATGCCGGCGAACAATCGCAGCGTGGTGTTTCAGCGCCGCGGGCGCTGACCGACGGTGCCGCGCCAGAGCATGATCCCGAAAAGTGGAATCCGGTTTTCGGAAAAGATCATGCTCCAACAAGAAAGCTAGAGTTTGATCCGATTCAATTGAATCGGATCAAACTCTAGGCGCCGGCCGCAGCTCGCGGATCGCCTTGGTGACGATCTTCATGCCGTCGGTGGTCCGCTTGCTGCGCAATTGCACCAGCGCGACGCGCCGGCTGGTGCGCGGGCTCAGCGGCATTACCCGCACGTTGTCGACCGGGACATGGCCCGGGCCGAGCGAAAGGCTCGGCACGATCGAGGCGCCAAGCCCGACCGCGACCAGGCTCTTGATCGCCTCGACGTTGTCGAACTCCATCACCGGCTTCGGCACCGCTGTGCCGCTGCGGCCGAGCCAATCCATCACGGTCTGCCGCAGCGCCGACGCCTCGTTGCCGAGGATGAGTGGCTGGCGAACCATGAAGTCCGGCGTCGCTTTCTTCGGCAATGCACCGAACGAGGCGGGAAAGATGGCGAGCAATTCGTCGTCGAACAGCGGGATGATCTCGAAGGCCGGATCCTTGACCGGCAAGGCGCAGATGCCGAGATCCAGCGCATTGGTCTTGAGCAGGTGCAGCGTCGCCGCGGTGAGCCCGGCCTTGAGCGTGATCTCAAGCTGCGGGTGCTCGGTCCTGAGCTGACGCAGCGTCGGCGGCAGCAAATACATCAGCACCGTCATGCTGGTGCCGACCCGCACATGCTCGACGCCCCCGCCGGTGAAACGGCGCATCGCCGCGTTGGCGCGCGCGTCCTCGTCCAGCAGCTGCTTGGCGTGCTCCATCAGCTTGGTGCCGGCTTCGGTGAGATAGACGCGTTTGCCGACGCGTTGCATCAGCGGAATGTTGAAGCGGCGCTCAAGCTCTTGCAGCTGATGCGTCACCGCCGGCTGGGAGAGACTGAGCTCTTTTGCCGCCGCCGTGACGCTGCCGCGCTCAACCACCTCGATGAAGGCTCTGAGCTGATCCAGGTTCAGGCTGCGCATGCACTATAACGTCCGTCTATTGTTTCCATTGAAACTATCATGTTGCGCTATGGCGCATAACCACACAGGCTGAGAACGTCTAGGGGGGTCCATCAACCGCGCAGAGTTGCCGTCAAGGCGCCGCTGCCAAACGAGAGGGACCTGCGATGAGTTTAGCTCAGCATCAAGCTGACTTCGCGCATTCGTTCGACCGCACTGATCCAGACCTTCAGGCTAATCCCTCCAACGTGCGAGCGTCTGCGCTCGAACGCGGTGCTGTCTTTGCGCTGGTGCCGAGCGCGAGGTGGCTCGAAATAGGCGGCGTTGCGGCGATTGCGTTGCTGTGCGCGGTGCTGCTGACGCACCAGAAGGCACCTTCGCTGGATCGGCTGGCGGATCGCGTGGAGCGCGCCCAGGTCCTCCCCGAGGCAACACGCCAGGAGCTTCAGCGGGTGCTTGACCGCACCGCCAAGGCCCCGAGGCTTGCCGGCGTTCCCGACCACAACGCCGCGGCTGCGGCTCGCATCGAACGGGCGATGCAGCAGAAGCCCGCGACGCGTAACCCTTAATCGCGCCCGCGAAAGAAATCCGGCAGCGGCGGCAGGCCCCACATGTAGGCCGCGCTGTGGCGCTCCCAGACCTTCGGCCGTTGCGGATAGTCCTTGTGCCACGGCCGGGGGTCGAAATAGCCGAGTTGCTCGTCCTTCATCTGGTCGAGCTCGGCGTAGAACTCGACCACCCAATCATCGGAATTGCGATGGAAGGCCGCGACGTTGTGGCCGGGGCCGAGCCGGACTGGCCCCCAGATGATCGGAATTTGCTTCTGCCCGAACAGGTCGCAGGCGTTCTGCAGGTGTGAGAAGTCGCGCAGCTCATAGGCAATGTGGTGCATGCCGACGGTCTTGCCGGTGATGAAGTTCACCGCATGGTGGTCGGCGTTACAGCGCATGAACACGAAAAAGTCACCGATCCAGTCCGACACCTTGAAGCCGAGCACGCGGGCGTAGAAGTCGGCGATGGCCTTGGGGTCGGGCACCATGAAGGCGACGTGGCCGAGCTTGAGCGGCCCGATGCCGCCAAGCGATTGGTCGCGTCCGAGCGCGGTCCATTCGGTGAAGAGTTCGATGGTGGTGCCCTTGGGGTCTTTGAACGACAGCATCTTGGGCGTGCCCGGAACCGAATCGCTCTTCAGATCGCTGGCGATGCCTTCCGCCGCAAGCCTGCGCGCCATGTCGGCAAAGTCTTCATCGGGCGCGACTTCAAACGACAGCTTGGCGCAGCTTGGTTTGTCGGCGCGTTGCAGTTCGATCGCAAGCTGGCCGGTGCGCGCGGCGAAGAAGGCATGATCGGAGTCGCGCGCGATCAGAGCCAGGCCCGTGACGTGGGTGTGGTAGTCGATCTGCCGGGCCAGGTCCGGCGTCTCGAAGGTTGCGTGTCCCATGCGGCGTACTTTGATCATGCAAGTCTCACTTTGATCATCCAGTCCTCACTTTGATCATCCAGGGCTCACTTCCGTCCGACCAGATCGATCAGCGCCGACATGCCGCCGTGACCGGCGCCTTCGCTGATCATCTTGTCGTACTCGTCGATCGCGATCGAGGAAAAGTCCTTGAATTCCTTTTCCAGCAGCTCGCGCGTGTAGAGGTTCTCCACCTGGGACGGGCCGCCGGTTTTGTACTCGAGCTGTTTGGGCCGGTAGCCCTCCAGCAGCAACAGCCCGCCGGGCTTCAGCGCGCGTTTGATGCTTGCGAAAATGCGCGAGCGAAGCTCCGGCCCGCAAAACTGAAAGAAGATCGCGACCACCACATCGAATTCCGCAACCGGCCACGTCCAGGTCGCGACATCGGCAAGTTCGGTGCGCAACGTCACCCCGCGCTCCTTGGCGAGCGCGCGCGATTTTTCCAATGCAACCGGCGAGAAGTCGAGCGCCAGCACATCAAGGCCCTGTTCGGCGAGGAATACGCCGTTGCGGCCCTCGCCATCGGCGATCGAAAGCGCCTTCTGGCCGCGCTTGAGCAGGCTGGCTTGGCTTTTCAGGAATCCGTTCGGCTCCTTTCCGAACAGATAGCCTGGCGCGGAAAACCGCGTCTGCCAGCGCTGGTATTCATCCGACATTCGTTTGTCCTGCATGGTCATGGGCGCGCAGATTTGAGCGCAGACTTGGGCGCAGAGCGTGATTGACGGCGCATCCGGTTGCAAGGCCAAATAGCGGCTCAACGGGAGCGGCAGTCATGCGCAGCGGTGCGGAGTATCTCAAATCGCTCAATGACGGACGGGTGGTGTTCGTCGAAGGCGAGCGGGTCGCAGACGTCACCAAGCATCCGGCGTTCCGCGAGGCGGCGCGCTCGGTGGCGCGGCTTTTCGACATCGCGGCCGATCCCGCGAACCGCGAGCGGATGACATTCGCTTCGCCAAAGACCGGCGAGCCGGTCTGGCGCTGCTATCAGATCCCTCGCACCCATGCCGACCTGCGGGCGCGGCGGTTGTTCTCCGAGACCTGGGCGGAGGCGACGTTCGGGCTGATGGGACGCTCGCCCGATCACGTGGCGAACTTCTTCACCGGCTATGCGGCGGTGCCGTCGGTGTTTGCGGCGGGCGGGCAGAAGTTCGCCGATAATGTCGTGGCGTTCCACGAGAAGATGCGCGACGAGTACCTCTACCTCAGCTACGCGATCGTGCCGCCGCAGATCGACCGCAGCAAGCCCGCGC
Organism: Rhodoplanes serenus; assembly: GCA_945893145.1. Classification (GTDB taxonomy): domain Bacteria; phylum Pseudomonadota; class Alphaproteobacteria; order Rhizobiales; family Xanthobacteraceae; genus Z2-YC6860. The sequence continues at coordinate 22,999 of CAMDDZ010000007.1, forward strand.
ACAAGCAGAGCGACCCGACGCTCTACGCCGGCGTTGTGAAGGAGCGCGACGACGGCATCGTGATCGCGGGCGCTCAGCAGGTCGCGACCGGCGGCGTGCTGTCGGATTGGATTCATCTGAGCTGCATCCATCCGCTTCAGCCGGGCGATGAGAATTACGCCAACTGCGTGGTGGTCCCAGTGGGTGCCCCGGGCGTCAAGCTGATCCCCCGCCGGCCGTTCGCGCTGCACGCCGACAATTCGTTCGACTATCCGCTGTCGAGCCGGTTCGATGAATCCGACAGCTACGTGGTGTTCGACAACGTGTTCGTGCCGTGGGAACACGTGTTTATCTACCGCAATCTCGAAATCAGCCGCGATCAGTGGTTCAAGACGCCGTCGCATTCGCTCGGCAACCACCAGGCGCAGGTGCGCTACGTGACCAAGCTGCGCTTCATGATGGGCCTCGTGCAGCGCACTTGTGAGATGATCGGCAGCGCCAGCATGCCGCCGGTGCAGATCGCAATGGGCGAGATCGCGGCGCTGGCCTCGATGTACGAGGGCATGCTGCTGGCGCATGAGACCAATGCGCCGATCCGCGACGGCGTGCTGTGGCCGTCCGTCCTCACGCTCTATGCCGCGATGGCGATGCAGGCGGAGTTCAATGGCCGGATGCTGGAAACGGTCCGCGAGCTGGTCAGCTCTTCGGTGATCTCGCAGCCGTCGTCGGTGAAGGACTTCGACAATCCGGAAGTGGCGCCGCTGATCGAGCGTTATATGCGCTCGGGCACGATGGACGCGAAGTCACGCACCGCGCTGGTGCGGCTGTTGTGGGATTTTATCGGCACAGAATTCGGCAGCCGCCACCAGCAATACGAGAAGTTTTATGGCGGCTCGCCGGCGATCGTGAAGCAGAACGTCTATCGCAACTTCGACTTCAAGCGCGCCACCGCGCTGGTCGATGCAGCGCTGAAGTTGCCGCAGGTGAAGACGTAAATCGGCGGGAGCCAAACGTTCAGGGTGTCATGTCCCGCCTTCGCGGGCGACGACACTCACAACTCACTTCTTATCCAGTCCTAATTCCGTCCACCGCTTCTTCACCGCGTCGATGTCCTTCTGCTCCGGCCAAGCCTTGGGCGGGAAGCGCGCGCCGCCAAAATCCGGATCGGGGTCGTAGTCGAGGTTCATCGTCGCGTCGATCAGCACCCGGTTCCACTTGCCGGTACCAAAGAGCGTCGGATTGCGGTCGCGTTTGCGGGTGGACGGGTCAAGACCAAGCCCGAAGGTCGACGGCATGATGATGATGTCGTCCTCGCCGGCGTTGACCCGATACGCGATGGCCCAATCGACCGCGGCGTAGTCGTGGATGTCGATATCGTCGTCCACCACGATGACGTGCTTGTAGCGCACGTGGGCCGCCGACGAGCCCCAGATCGCGTTGGCCGCCTGCTTGGCCTGATTGCGGTAGCTCTGCTTCATCTGAATCAGAAGGTGAATGCCGGCCTGCACCGGATTGCACCACACATCGGTGATGCCCGGCACGCCGGAGCGATCGAGCACGTTCCAGGCGGTGGCGGCGCGCATGATCGATGACGTGACGGTGTTTTCCGAATAGCTGCCCGGCAGCGCGCCCTCGATAGTGCCGCGCAGAATTGGATTGTTGCGATGGGTGATGGCGGTGACGCGAATGGCCGGCTTCGGCGCCGGATCGCCGGCGAGATAGCCGGTGAACTCAGCGAACGGGCCTTCGGGCAAATACTTGGCCGGATCGATCTGGAGGAATCCTTCGATCACGATCTCGGCGTTGGCCGGCACGTAGAGATCGACCGTCTCGCACTTCACCAGCTCGACCGGCGCGCCGCGGATCGAGCCCGCCACGTCGTACTCGCAGATCCCCTTGGGCACCGGTGCGCCGGCGACGAACTCGATGGACGGCTCGACGCCCATCGCCACCGCAATCGGCACCTCGCTGGCGCCGCCTTGTTGCCACGCCGTGACGTGATGGCCGATGTGCTGCGCGCGCCACATCAGGATCGGGATGCGGTTCTTGTCATGGATCATGCCGCGATAGACGCCGACGTTCATCACGCCGGTTTCCGGGTCCTTGGTGACGCAGCCGCCGTAGGTCATCAGGTAACGACCGCCGTCCAGCCGGTTCCAGTACGGCGCCGGAAATTCATAGAGATTGACCGCGTCGCCCGTGATGATGTTTTCCTTGCAGGCACCGGTCTTGACGATCTTGGGTGGGATGGTGCCGGACAAAAGAGTGCGGCCGAGCTTCACCAGTTCGCGCGGATGCGTGTCGGCGGGCAGGCCCAGCATCAGTGCGATGCGGCGGTAGCTCGACAGACCGCCGGTGAACACCTTTTTGCAGCGGCTGTCCGGCTTGTTGTAGTCCTTGATGTTGTTGAACATGACCGACGGGCCGGTCGCAGGTCCCTGCAACAGCCGGGCGATGGTGCCGAGTTCGATGTTCCAATCGACCTCGCCGTTGACGTGCTTGATCTCGCCGGCCTTCTCCAGCGTATCGAGCCAGCCGCGCATCCCGTCAAAGCTGACGGGCTTCCGTTCAACACTCATCATGATCCCTTTATAGCAAGGCGTTCGGCTGGCGGGGCGATCTCGGTGACGAGGTCGCGCACGAGCTTTTTGTTGGCGAGCGGGGCGAGCGTCATCTCGCGCGGCTCGAGCCGCGCCGTGCAGGCATAGACGGTCTCGCCATCGAGTTCCATCATGCATTCCTTGCAGGCGTTGGCGTTGATGCAGGAGAAGCGGATCGCCAGCGTTGGGTCGCGGTGAACGCGGATCCAGCGCAGGCCGTCGAGCACCGACTGGCCGGGCTCGAACGGCACCTCGTGGAGTTCCCAGGAACCGCTGTTGCGGTCCGCACCGCGCCAGATTTTCAGTGTGGCGGTTTCGCTCATTGGGCAGCCACTGCCCCGGCGGCGGGCGTGCGGGAAATTTCCGTGCGTCCGCCATTGAGACGGATCGTCTGATTGACGTGCCATTCCGGCAGCATGCCGGGGAAGTCCTCGCGCTGATGGGCGCCGCGGCTTTCGGTGCGAAGCAGCGCCGCCTGCGTCACGGCGCGCGCCACGGTCAGCATGTTGCGCAGGTCGAACCAATCGAGCCGCGTGAGATCGAACGCGCCGGCGTCGCCGAACGGCCGCTCGCCGAGATCGCGTGCAAGCTCGTCGATGCGCGACAGCGCGCGCTTGAGCCCCGGCTCGGTGCGCAGCGGGCCGACGTCGTCGGCCATAGTCTCTTGCAAGGTTTGAACCATCTCGGCGCTGTTGCGGACGTTCTTTGGCGCGTCCGCAGTGATGAGGTCGGTTGTTGCACGCCCGGCGTTCTGGGTAACAGGCGCGGCGCGCATTTGCTTTGCCCGCTCGGCCGCGCTGCGGCCGGCCTCGCGGCCGAACACCAGCGCCTCGGTGATGGCATTGCCGGACAGCCGATTGGCGCCGTTGGCGCCGCCGACCGCTTCGCCCGCCACCAGCAGGCCTGGCACCTCGGTGTGCATCCTGGCGTCGGCCGCCACGCCGCCCATGTGGTAATGCGCGATCGGCGCTACCTCCACCGGCGTTTTGGTAAGATCGATGCCGTTGGCGGCAAGCCGATCGATCACCGGGCCAAAGGCTTCGCGCAGCGCCGGGCCCGGGCAGTGCTGGAAGCTCAAATAGACGCCGCCGTGCGGCGAGCCGCGTCCGGCCTCGACCTCTTTTAGGATCGCGTAGGTGCCAACATCGCGGGTGATGACGTATTTGCCGCCCTCGGCCACGCCGTAGCTCTGGGTGAACTCTTCCATCTTGTTGTTGAGCAGCCGCCCGCCGAGCTTGTAGCGGAACGGGTCCCACATGATCGGGTCCATCCCGATCAAGCGAGGGGCCAGATGACCGATCGGGAAGAATTGCACGAATTCCATATCGATCAGCGGCGCGCCGGCGCGCAGACACAGCGCATAGCCGTCGCCGCCCATGTTGGCCGAGGCGCTGTTGCGGCGGTAGAGCCGCGTCAGGCCGCCGGTCGCCACGATGGTGGCCTTCGCGGCGATCGTCACCGGCGCGCCGGAGCCGGCATGCCAAGCCACGGCGCCTGTCACCTCGCCATCGGCCTTGATGAGATCGACCACGCAGAGGTCGCCCTTGCGTTCGATGCCGGCGATCTTGTGCACGGCTGTGCGCAGCGTCTTCGACACCGCTGGCCCGGTATTGAGAAAGTCCACATAGACGCAGCGCGGCCGGTCATGACCCGGCGCGAAGGCCGAGGTGATCTTGCCGTTTTTGCGCGCCCAGCCGACGCCCCAGCGATCCATTTCGCTGATGCATTCGGGGCCTTGCTCGCAGAGCAGCTGCGCCAGCGCCTCGTTGCACAGCCCGCGGCCGGCGGCGAGCGTGTCGTGAAGGTGGTGGCTCCAGTGGTCGGGGGCTTCGGCGCCCAGCGCCACCGCGACCGTCATCTGCGCCATCACGGTCGCGCCGCCGCGGCCGATCAGGCTGCGGTCGATCAGCAGCACATGGCAGCCCGCGCGCGCCGCCTCGATCGCGGCGTACATGCCGGCGGCGCCGGAGCCGATCACCAGCACGTCGGTCTCGACTCGCATGGGCTCGGTGCTCATAGCGGCACCTAACCGCGCTGCCCGCGCGGGATCAAGCCGGTCAGGCGCCTTTGCGCTTCTTGGCGGCGAGTTTCACCGCCTGCATCACCTCCGGGTAGGTGGCGCAGCGGCAAAGGTTGCCGGTGAGATAGTGCTTGATCTGGTCGTCGCTCGGGTCCGGGTGCTCGTCGAGCAGTTGCGTCACCATCAGCACAAAGCCGGGAGTACAGAACCCGCACTGGAACGCCGACGTTTCGATGAAGGCTTCCTGCACCGGCGAGAGCTTGCCGCCGGCGTCGAGGCTCTCGACCGTGACCACCTCGGCGCCGTCGATGAAGCTCGCGAGATAGAGGCAGCCGGATACGGCAAGGCCGTTGACGATGACGGTGCAGCAGCCGCAGAGGCCCTGGCCGCAAGTCTCGCGCGCGCCGGTCAGCCCGAATTGGGCTTGCAGGAGCTCGACCACGTTGTGATGCGGCTTGACGTCGGCTGTGACCGGCGCGCCGTTGAGCGTGAAGTTAATGGTGCGGGCGGCGATCATGTCACTCATCCTCCAGCGGCTTGCCGGCTTTAGCGCGGATGGCGCGATAAACGGCCTCCGGATTGAGCGGCAGTTCGGTGAGCCGCACGCCGACCGCATCGTCGATGGCGTTGGCGATGGCGGGCGACACGCAGAAGGTCGCAACCTCGCCAACGCCTTTGGCACCAAATGGGCCGTTCGACTGGAACACCTCGAGGGCTACGTTCTCCATCACGGTCGGCGTGTCGTGAAAGCCGGGGATCTTATAATCCGCGAGCGACGCATTGGTGACCTGGCCGCCATCCAGATGCATCTTCTCGAACATGGTGAAACCGAGCTGCATCGTCGCGCCGCCTGAGATTTGCGTTTCGACGATGCGCGGGTTGATCGGCTTGCCGCAGTCCACCACGTTGACCAGCTTGTCGATCTTCACGTGGCCTGTTTCGGTATCGACCGACACCTCGGCGCCGGCGCTGGAGACCATCCAGAACGCAGTGACGTTCTTCGACAGGCCGGTGCCGGGCGCGGGCGGAATGTAGTCCGGCTTGAAGATGCCGCTACCGATCACGTTGCCGGCCTGCATGCCATAGCGCTTCACGAACAGCTCCCGGATCGGGATGTTGGAGCCCTCCGGCTCGCCGACCTCGCGCGCCAGCGCTTTGAGCTTCTCGCGCGCATCCTCGGCGGCGCGCTTCACGGCGTGGCCCATGTGGAACAGCGAGCGCGAGCCCAGCGTGCCCATGTCGTAGGGCGTGACATCGGTGTCGCGCTGCACCACGCGTACCGACTCCGCCTGAATGTTGAGAACCTCGCCGACCATCTGCGCCATGGCGGTGTCGGAGCCTTGGCCCATGTCGACGGTGCCGCAATAGAGCGCAACCGAACCATCGGCCGAGACGTTGACGATGGCCACCGATGTGGTCGGCGTGATCACCGCCTTGATGGCGACGCCGAAGCCGCGGCCGCGGCGGATGACGCCTTTGCCCTTATCGAACGGCTTCGACCAGTTCATCCGTTCGAGCACCGTGTCCATCGCCTTCTCGCACGCCGCATCCTTGAGGATGTGCGTGGTGGTGTGCTCGCCGCCTTCGCGCATGATGTTCTTGCGGCGGAATTCGACCGGATCGAGTTTCAGCTCGCGCGCCATCATGTCGGTGTGGCTCTCGTAGGCCCACACCAGTTGCGGTACGCCAAAACCGCGCAACGCACCGGATGGCGTCACATTGGTGTAGAGCGCGTAGGAATCGATCCAGACGTTGTCGATGTCATAGGGCCCCGAAGCAGTGAGGCCGGATTTCTGCGTGACGCGCGGGCCGATGTCGGCATAGGCGCCGCCGTTCCAGTACACCTCACACTTGCGCGCGACGATCTTGCCGTCCTTGTCGACGCCGCTCTTGATGCGAAACGTGCAGGGATGTTTGGTGATCTGGTAGAACAGCTCTTCAAAGGTAAGCGCCACCTTGACCGGCCGCCGCGCGATCATCGATAGCGCCAGCGCTAGCGCCTCGAGCTTGATGTAGAGTTTGCCGCCATAGCCCGAGCCGAGATACGGCACCTTGATGCGTACTTTGTTTTCCTGCCAGCCGAGCAGGCGGGCAATCTCGGTGCGCACGAACGAGGGGCCTTGCGACGCGGTGTGAAGCGTAACGCCGGTGTCCTTGTAGTCGGCGATGGTGGCGTGTGGCTCGAACGGCAGGTGCAGCACCTTCTGCGTCTTGAATTCGTGCTCGAACTTGTGCGCGGCCGCGGCATAGGCCTTGTCGAAGTCGCCACGGCGCAGCCGGTAGTCGAGCGCCATGTTGGTGTCTTTGGCGTTCTTGAGGTGCTTGAGGTCCGCGAAGGTCCCGGCGGGCTTGAGCACGTCGTGGACGTAGACTTTGGAGGTCAGCGCATCGACCTCGTCGAACACTGCCGGCAGCTCCTCATATTCGGCGGTGATGAGCTGCACCGCTTCATCCGCGATATGCGGATCGAAGGAGAGCACGGCCGCGACCGGCTCGCCGACGAACCGGACCTTGCCGTCGGCGAGGATCGGCTGGTCGTGAAACGCGGGCCCGTAATACGGGTCGGGGATGACCTTGCGCACGTCGTCGATGGTGATGACGGCAACCACGCCCGGCACCTTCTTCGCCGCGCTGGTGTCGACCGACTTGATGCGGCCATGCGCCACCGTGCTGCGGAACAGCTTGGCGTGCAGCATGCCCGGAACGCGCATGGTGTGGGTGTATTCAGCGCGGCCGGTGACTTTGTCGCGGCCTTCGAGCCGCGGCACCGAGCGGCCAACCTGGGCGCCGACCTTGGCGGCGTCTTGTGTGATCTTGGCCATCAGTGCGCTCCCTGTCCGTCGATCGCCGCGCGCACGGCGCGCCGCACATAGACGCGTATCAATTCGCGTTTGTAGGGCACCGAGCCGCGCACGTCGGCGAGGATCTCGGCGTCCTCGGCGGCCGCATCGCCGGCTTGCGCCAATACCTTGTCGTCGACGGTCTTGCCCGCCAGCGCAGCCTCGGCGGATTTCATCCGAGTCGCTTTGGTGGTTGCGGCGCTCACCACCACGCGGGCGGATTTGATTGCCTTGCCGTCGGCTTCCATCACGACCGCGACGCCCAGCGCCGGCCAGTCGTCGGCCGAGCCGGTGGTTACCTTCATGTAGGCGGCCTTCTTCGGCCCTTGCGAGGGTACGTGCACCTCGGCGATCAGCTCGTTCTTTTCCAGCGTCGTCTCGTAATAGCCGCTGAACAGATCTTCGAGTGCGAGGCTGCGTTCGCCCTTCGGCCCCACGATGGTGATCGTGGCGCCGAGCGCCATCAGAACCGGCGGCAGGTCCATATGCGGGTCGCCGTGCGCAAGTGCGCCGCCGACCGTCGCGACGTTGCGAACCCGCACGTTCGACAGCGTTATCATGGTGCGGGTGATGACCGGCGCGTGCTTGCGCACTTCAGCCGAGCGCTCGATCACGCCGAGCGTCGTCATGGCGCCGATGCGCAGGCCATCGTGGCTCGCGACAATCCCCGAATATTTACTCTCGATCTTGCGCAAGCTGACGAGCTTCTGCGGGCGGAACACGCCGGCCTTCATCATGAGCATCAAGGCGGTGCCGCCCGCGATCGGACGCACGGTCGCGTCGTCCGGATCGAGCAGCTTGATCGCTTCGGAAAGCGATTTCGGTTCAGCGAGGTCAAACGGGATCATTGCATCCTCTATGACGGAGCTTGTTCTACGAGGTGGCTTGCGCGAGCCTTTCGCGCAGCCGCTTGGAGAATTCCTTTTCCATGTCCTTGGCCTTCGACCGCAGGACAGGCTGGCCCATGCTGCCGAGCTTGCCGGCGAGCGTGGCATCGACCGAATAGGTCACTTTGGTCTCGTCGCCGGTCTGGTCGAGTTTCGTGGTCGCGATCGCGGTCAGCCGTCCGACGATGCCGAGCGGCGTGCCTTCGACCTTGGCGCCGATCTCGCCGATCTCGAGCTTGGTCACCTCGACGCTGACGTTAAAGCGGAACTTCATGTAGGCGATCTTGGTTTCGAACACCGCCTCATAGTGGGTCGGGTCGATCTCCTTGAGATCGTGCAGGCCATCGACCAGTGCGATGAAGCTCTTGGGGTCGCGGATGGTCTCGAACACGGCCTCGCGCGGTGCCTTGACGGTGAATTCGCCTGAAACGTTCATCGGTTACGCTGCAGCCTTGAAGCCCAAGAACAGGGAGAGCGCGGCAAGCAAAGCGCATAGCGCGCTTGCCGTCAAAGCCTTTGGGCGGCCTGAGCTATGCGCGTTCGCGCATCGCCAGCACCCGGTCCACCATTTCACCGGCCTGGCCGAGATAATTCGCCGGATCGCAGAGCTTTTGCAGGTCAGCCTTGCTCATGTGCTTGGCGATCTCCTTGTTCTCGGCGAGCAGATCGACGAGCGGGCGGCCGGTCGCCACCACTTGGCGGCAGATGTCGTAAACCAGGTCATGCGCGTATTGCCGGCCGAGGTGCGGTCCGAGCCCCATCATCACTGCCTCGGACACGATCAGCCCTTTGGTGATGTCGAGGTTGGCGCGCATCCGCTTCTCGTTGACCTGAAGCCCGCTCACCAGGAAGCGCGTCTGCGCCAGGCAGCCGGCGCTGAGCACGAAGATTTCCGGCATCACGATCCACTCGATCTCCCACTGACCGGTGGCGCGCTCGTGGTCCTGCTCCATGGCATTGAGTAGCGCGGTAACCTGGGTGCGGATCACGGCGGTCTGCGCCGTGATGTAAACGCAGGAGATGGGATTGCGCTTCTGCGGCATGGTGGAGGATGAGCCGCGGCCTTCGTGGAACGGCTCGTAGACCTCTTCCACTTCGGTCTGCATCATCAGCTTTACGTCGAAAGCGATTTTGCCGCAGATGCCGGTGACGAGGCCGAGGAAGCAGCCGACCTCGGCCATGCGGTCGTGAACGGTGTGCCAGGCGATTTCGGGCTGCTTGAGATTCAGCTCCTTCGCGAGCTCCACCTGCGTGCGCAGGCCATCCTTACCCAGCGATGACAGCGTGCCAGCCGCTCCGCCGAACTCGAACACCAGCACGCGCTCGCGCAATTGCTTAAGCCGTTCCTTGTGGCGCTCGAACGCCGCCAGGTACGTCGCGCACTTGTAGCCGAAGGTGATCGGCACCGCCTGCTGCAGGTTGCTGCGCCCGGCCATCGGCGTGTCGCGGTATTTCTTCGCCAGCGCCGCCAGCGAATCCGAGATCGCATTGATGTCTTTTTCAATGAGGTCGAGGCCTTCGCGGATCTGCAGGATGGTCGCGGTGTCGGTGATGTCCTGCGTAGTGGCGCCCCAATGGCACCATTCGCCCAAGCCGCCCTTGCAGAGCTTGACGAGCTGCGCCACCACCGGCAGCACCGGATAGCCGATGCGCTCGGTTTCCTTTTTCAGCTTTTCGATGTCGAACTGATCGAACGTCACGTGTTTGAGGATTTCGTCGCAGGCCTCCTGCGGGATGATCTTCAGCTTGGCCTGCGCGCGCGCCAGCGCGGCTTCGAAGTCTAGATATTTCTGGATGCGGTTGCCGTCCGACCAAACGTTCCGCATGGCCTCGTTGCCGAAGATGTCGCGGAAAATGGCGGAGTCGAGCGCGGTCGCGGGCATGGCGGGCCTTTCGGGATTTTGGACGGGCTGTCTTAGCAAGACACGACGCAGGAAAACAGCACCGTTCCCGCTATGCGGCCAGTGCGCGGGCAAGGCCGGTGATCAGCTCCTCGAAATCGTTCAGGCCGTTGTGGCGCGGCGAGCCGGCCATGCGCGGCGTCAGGATCACGTTGGCAAAGCCGAGCAGGGGATCGTCGTCGGCGACCGGCTCTTGGTAGTGAATGTCGAGAGCCACGCCGCCCAGCCGGCCGGCCCGCAGCGCTTCGAGCAGGGCGTCGCGATTGATGATCGGTGCATTGGCCACGTTGACGATGCTGGCGCCGGGCTTGATGCGCGAAAGCTCGGCGCGGCCGAGCAGGTTGCGCGTGTAAGGCGCGGTCGGCACCTGCGGCACGATCCAATCGCTTTCGGCGAGCAACGTGTCGAGCGGCACGTGGGTGACTTTGAATTCGCGCTCCTCGGCTTCTGGGGCGCGCGTGCGCTGGTAATAGAGCGTGCGCATGCCGAAGGCCGCGGCACGCAGCGCAATTTCACGCCCGATTTCGCCGAGGCCAATGATGCCGATGGTCGCACCATGGAGCGCGCGCGTGCCACCGACGCGCGGATAATTGCCGCCCGGGGTGTGGCGGCGGTCGAACGGCCGCAACGGCAGGCCGGCAGCTTTGATGCGTTCGGCGCTGACCAGGCCGCTGACGGTTTCGAGCTTGCGGGCGAGCGCCAGCATCAGCCCGAAGGCGTGCTCGGCGCAGGAAATGTTGGCACGCCGCCGCAATGTGAGCAGCGTAATACCTTTGTCCGCGCAGGCTTTGGCGTCGATGTTGCGCAAGCCCGTGCCAAACTTTTGCACGACCTTGAGTTGCTTCGCCGCAATCAGATCGTCGCGGCCGACCTGCAACGACTCGACCACCAGCGCCTGGCAGTCCGATAGCGCCGCCCGCATCTCGGCTTCCGAGTTCACCATCCTGACCTCGGCAGGATAAAGGCCTTTGGCGCCCGCGCGCACGCGCCCGATCCAACCGTCGAAATCCGGTTCGTCGTGCGTCATGAAATCGGCGAACGCCAGGCGCCGCTCATCGCTCGAGTTCGGATCGAGCACGATCGGGATGAGCCGCGTGAACGGATCGTCCTCGACCACGATGATGGGATGGGCCGGCACGCGCGTTCAGTTCTTTTTCGGTTCGAGATCGACACGCAGCGCCGTGAACACGCGGTTGTGCATGATGTAGGTACCGGCGAGCACCGTCAGCTCCACGACCTCGCGCTCGCTGTAGTGCTTGCGCACTGCATTGAACACATCGTCCGGCACCTCGGGGCCGGCGATGATGGCGTCCACATAGGCGAGCGCCGCCCGCTCGGCCTCGTTGAAAAACGGCGACGGTTTCCAGTCCTTCAGCGCGTTGCATTCTTCCAGGCTCACGCCGTCCGGCACCGCGATCCCCGGTATGTGTTGCTGGAGCGCGTAGCCGTAGCGCGCCGCTTGCGCGATGCGAACGATCGCGATTTCGCGCAAGCGCGGCGACAGCTTGGTCTTCCAGCGGATCGCACCGATGTGCTCGAACCAGTTCATGCACACGGCGGGCGAGTGCAGCAGCAGCTTGTAAATGTTGATCAGCGCGCCGCGCCCGCCCTTGATCTTGGCGATTTCGGCGGCGAGCTCGGGGTGATCTTTTTCTTCGATGTATGCAATGCGGGCCATTAGGCTTCTCCAATCTCTTGCAAAACTTCGTCGGTGTGCTCGCCGACGCGCGGCTGTGGCCGTTCGGCGGCGGCACGGTATCCATTGATCGTCATCGGTGAGCGCACGCCCGGAATGCTGCCGCCTTTGGCGTCGGGGTGAGGGCGGTCGATCCGCATGCCGCGCGCGATGACTTGCGGGTCGGCAAAGGCGTCCGCGATGGTGTTGATCGGCCCGGCCGGCACGCTCGACTTCTCGAACTGGGCGCAAAGCTCGGCGCGGGTGAATTTTTGCGTCAGCTCGCTGAGCCTGGGGATCAGCGTCGCGCGGTTGACCACGCGGCCCGCGTTGGTGACGTAGCGCTCGTCCTTTGCCATCGACGGGTCGCCCAGGATCGCCATCATCTTCACGAACTGGCTGTCGTTGCCGCAGGCGATCAGCACGTGGCCGTCGGAACACGGGAAGGTCTGGTAGGGCACCACGGCCGGGTGCGCGTTGCCCATGCGCTTCGGCGGCGTGCCGGAGACGAGATAGAACAGCGCCTGGTTGGCCAGCACGCCGACCAGCGAGTCGAGCAGCGCCATATCGATGTAGCTGCCTTTGCCGGAGGTCTCGCGCTCCTTCAGCGCGGCGGTGATCGCCAGCGCCGAATAGACGCCGGTGAACACGTCGGCGAAGGCGACGCCGAGCCGCATCGGCTCGCCGTCGGCCGGACCGGTGATGTCCATGATGCCGCTCATGCCCTGCACCAGGAGGTCATAGCCGGCGCGATGCGCATAGGGGCCGTCCTGGCCAAAACCGGTGATCGAGCAATAGACCAGCCGCGGATTGTCGGGCGCGAGGCTTTTGTAATCGAGGCCGTACTTGGCGAGGCCGCCAAACTTGAAGTTCTCGATCAGCACATCCGAACGTGCCGCGAGCTTCTTGACGATACGCTGGCCCTTTTCGGTTTCGAAATCGACCGCAATGGAGCGCTTGCCGCGATTGCAGGCCAGATTGTAGGCGGAGCTCAGCCGGCCGCCGTCCTTGTCATCCATGAACGGCGGGCCCCAGGCGCGGGTGTCGTCGCCTTCGTCCGGCCGCTCGACCTTGATCACCTCGGCGCCGAGATCAGCGAGCGTTTGTCCCGCCCACGGACCAGCCAGGATGCGCGCCAATTCAAGCACGCGAATACCGCTCAGCGGCCCCGCCATGACGTGTTCCTCGTTTCGTTGAATGTACTCTAGCGGACCCGGAAGCGCGCGACAGCCGCTTCGTCCACCTCGACGCCAAGCCCGGGGCCGGACGGCAACGCGACGAAACCGTCGGCGAGCGGCAGCGGGCGGCGCACGATGTCCTCGGCGAGATAGAAGTGCGTGATGCTGACGCCCCAGTCGGCCTTCGGCACGCCGCACGCGAGATGGACGGCGGCGGCGCTGCCGATGCTCGACTCCGCGATCTTCGCCGCGATGTTCACCGACAGGCCGAGCCGCTGGCAAAGTTTGCCGGCTTCGAGCGCAGCCGTCATGCCGCCGAGCTTGATCAGTTTCAGCGACACGCCACCGGCGCCGGCGCGCGCGCTCGCGCCGATGTCGGCAAGCGAATGAATGCCTTCGTCGATGCCGATCGGGACTTTGGTGGCGCGGGTGAGCTTCCGCAAACCCTCGATGTCGTCATAGGCGAGCGGCTGCTCGACGAACAGCAATCCGGCCTTTTTGGTTTTCTCGGCGTAGCTGTGCGCCGCCGCGAACGTGAGCCCGCAATTGGCGTCGGCGCAGAGCGGCATTTTCGGCAAGGCTGAGCGCACCGCATGCGCGATGGCGATTTCCTTCGCCAGCGGTTTCACGCCGATCTTGAGCTTGAAGAAATGAAAGCCCAGCTTTTCCTTGGCGTGCGCCTCGGCGACGTCCTCCTCGGCGGTCTTGTTGCCGAGGAGCCACATCGGTTTCACGGCGTTGCGTTTGGGCTTGCCGACCAGATCGATGAGGCGCTTGCCGGAGGCGCGGCCGAGCAGATCGAGCACCGCCATCTCGACCGCCGAATGCGGGCCGCCATTTCCGAGCAGCGCGCGATGCAGCGCCGGGCGCAGCGTTTGCCAGTTGTGCGCATCCTGCCCGACCAGCATCGGACCGAGATGATCGCGCACCGCGGCGACCATGCCGCCCTGCGTGTCGCCGGTCATGGTTGGCGCGGACGCGGCCTCGCCCCAGCCGACGGTGCCGTCGGCCGCTTCGATCCGAACCAGGAGATTGTTCGCGGCCGTGATGGTCTCGGCCGCCATCTTCATCGGCGCCTTCAGCGGCAGCGCCACCGGAATGGCATCGACGCGGCGGATGACAAGTGGGGCCTGGGCGTTGCGCGCCATCGCGGCCGGTTGCGGCAGAACGTTCACGTCACACCTTGAAGCGCGGGTCGAGGAAGTCTCGCAGACTATCACCGAACAGGTTGAACGCGAACACCGCGAGGCTGATCATCGCACCCGGAAAAAGGATCATCCACGGTGCTTCGCGGTAGAAGTCGGCGGCATTGCCCGACAGCATCAGGCCCCAGGCGGCGGTCGGCTCCGTGACCCCGAGACCCAGGAAAGAGAGCGAGGCTTCCGCCAGGATTGCCTGCGCGATGAAAGCGGTCAGCATGATGAGGTACGGTGCCACCACGTTCGGCGCCATGTGGCGGAAGATGATGCGGGTGTGCGAATAGCCCGCCGCGCGCGCAGCATCGACATAAGGCATAACCCGAACCGAGAGCGCTGCGGCGCGCACCACGCGAGCGACCCGCGGGATGATCGGGATCGCGATGGCGAGGATAAGATTGACGTCGACACCGCCGACCACGAACCGGCGGAACGCCGCGACCACGACCAGCGCCAGCACGATCAGCGGGAAGGCCAGCAGGACATCGACGAAGCGCTGGATCCAGTCGTCGATCTTGCCGCCGAAATAAGCAGACGCGATGCCGAGCACCGCGCCCATCGACGAGCCGACGAACGAAGAGGTGAAGCCGATCACCAGCGCGGTGCGCGAGCCGTAGATCAAGCGCGAACAGATGTCGCGGCCGTAGGCGTCGGTGCCGCACCAGTGCTCCCAGGACGGCGCGCCCAGGATCGAAGCGAAGTCGATGTTCAGCGGATCGTAGGGCGCGACCAGCGGCGAGAAGATGCCGGCGAACATCATGATCACGATGATGACGAGGCTCACCGCGCCGAGCGGCTGCTGGCGGATGAATTCGAGCGCCGCGCCGCGCGGCCGCGTGCCGGTCTCGGGGACGGAGGGGGCTGCGATCGTCATGTGCCGTAACGGATACGGGGATCGAATACTGCGTAGAGCAGGTCGATCGCCAGATTAACGAACACGTAGAACGCCGCGATCAGCATCACCATGCCCTGGATCAGCGTGAAGTCGTTGCGCGAGATGCTCTGCACGAACAACTGGCCGATGCCGTTGAGGTTGAACACCTGCTCGGTGACGACGAGGCCGCCGATCAGGAAGGTGAACTCGAGCCCGATTACGGTGATCGCCGGCAACAGCGCGTTGCGGAGCGCATGGCGCGAGATTACCAGCTTCTCGTACACGCCCTTGGCGCGCGCGGTGCGGATGTAGTCCTCGTTTAGCACCTCGAGCAGCGAAGAGCGGATCATGCGCGCCACCACGGCGCAGTAGCGGTAGCCGACCGCGAGTGCCGGCCAGATCAATTGTTTGAGGTTGGCGATCGGATCGATGTAGATCGGTGTGAACGTGATCGGCGGCAGCCAGTTGAACAGCGCGAGCAGGCTCAACATGATGAGCATGCCGAACCAGAATGACGGGATCGACAGGCCGCCGATGGTCACAAGACGCATCGTGTAGTCGATCCAGGAATCCCGAAATAGCGCCGCCATCGTCCCCAATGGTATGGCGATGAAGACCGCGATCAGCGTTGCCATGATGGCGACCTGAAGCGACAACTCGAGACGGATCGCGATCTCCTCAAGCACCGGCCGCTCGGTCCACATTGACTTTCCGAAGTCGAGGGTGGCCATGCCGACCATCCACTCGCCGAACTGGACATAGAGCGGCCGGTCGAGACCGAGCCGCTTGCGCTCCATTTCGATCGTCTCCTGTGAGACGCTGCCGCCGTCGCCGCGTAGCTTCACCTCGACGATGTCGCCCGGCACGATGCGCAGCAGAAAGAACACGAGCACCGCGACGCCGATCAGCGTCGGGATCGCCAGCAGCACGCGGTTGATAGTGTAGCGGAGCATGCGATGTCAGTTTGGCCTTGCGATGCGACCCCACCCTTCGAGACGCGGCCTTCGGCCGCGCCTCAGGGTGAGGTCGTCTCTTCGTAATCCTCATCCTGAGGAGCCGTGTGTAGCACGGCATCTCGAGCGACAAGGGCGGATATGACGCCTACGAATTCAACCACACCTCTCCGAGGTCCTGGCCGAGGTTGTGGCTGGGCGACATCTTCCAGCCCATCACGACCTTATGGGTCGGGATGATGCGGTGCCACCACAACAGCGGCTGCTGGTAAGCTTGGTCGAACAACCGCTTTTCGAAGGCGCGGATCATCACCTTGCGCTTCTCGACGTCGCGCTCGCGCAGGTGATCGTCATAGAGCTTGTCGAGCTCGGGGTCGTTTGAACGCGACCGGTTCTCTGGCGCACGGCTGAGCGAAAGGTACTTGGCAAGCCCAAGACTCGTGTCGTCCATGAACAGGTTGGAGAAATCGATCGCCACGTCGTGGTTGCCGGCGTTCATGGTGGCGAGATACGGCGCTGTGTCGGACTGCTTGTGCTCGACCTCGATCCCGATCTGCCGCCACTGATCCACCAGGAAAACGCCAGCCGGTGTGTAGGGCATGGCGAGGTTGCGGTTCCAGAGCGTGAACTTCAGGTTGGACTGGCCCGCTTCGGCAAGAAGCTTCTTGGCGTCCTCGCGCGACTTGCGGATATCCTTGGAGAAGCCCGGCAGCTTGACGAGCTCGGCCTCCGGCGTCGCGAACGGCGAGCCGGGACGGACCACGCCGCCGACCGAACGCAGCGTCGAGATACGGGAGAGACCCTGGCTGCCGCCCCATCGGTCGATCGCCATCAGCAGCGCCTTGCGCACGCGCACGTCGTCGAACGGCTTCTTCTCGATGTTGAAGCAGACCAGCAGATTGAGCGTCCAACTCGACTCCTCGATCCGGACCTTGTCGCCCATTGTCTGCACCAGACGGTCGCGCTCAGCCGGCGAGATGCCGCGGAACTCCGCCTGCACCTGGCCGCCCTGGAATGCATTGAGCATGGCGGCGGCTTGCAGCGTGAACACTCCCTTCCAGCCGTCGAGATAGGGCAGGCCGTTCTTGAAGTAGGTGTCGTTCTTCTTGCCGGCGACGTGGCTGCCCTTGACGTGCTCGACGAACAGGAACGGTCCGGTGCCGTTGATCTTGGTCCGCGGTGCCGCGGGATTTTCGGCCAAGTCTTTCGCCGAGTAAATGACGTTCCACGGCGAGGCGAAGTGCTCGAGCATCGAGGCGTTAAGCGCCTTCATCTTGAACACGACGGTGAGCGGGTCCGGCGTCTCGATCGTGCCGATGTCGGCGAAGGTTGCCTTGCGGGTGGAAACCACGCCCTGTGGCGGGTTGCGCAGCCGGTCGTAGGTGGCCTTGATGTCGGCCGAGGTGAGTACGGTACCGTCGGCGAATTTCACATTGGGATGGAGCTTGAACGTATAGGTCATCAGGTCCGGCGCGACCGTCCAGGACTGCGCGAGGTCGCCTTCGACCTCCGGGAACTTGGGCAGGTTGAAGCGCAGCAATGTCGAATAGAACGGTGACGCGAAATGAAGAGTCGCGAAGGTGTCGCTGGCGTGCGGATCGTAGTGCGGTGTCTCGGCGCTGATCGCGAACGTCAGCGTGCCGCCGCGCTTTGCCGCCTGGGCGTGGGACTTGGCCATGTCCCAATGCAAGCCGCCCATTCCGAGGGCGAATGCGCCGCCGATCTGCTTTAAGGCTGTCCGTCTTGTTGTCGTTGTCATGGCATTTCCTCCGGTGAAGTCGCCCTCATTGTGGTCCGCCGCTAAATCTTGATGCAGGCGGCATAGTGTCCCGGCCGTTTTTCTTCCAGCGGGGGAATAGTCTCCCGGCATTCCTGGCTTGCTATCGGGCACCGGGTATTGAACACGCATCCGGTCGGCGGCGCCATGTGGCTCGGCAGCTCGCCCTTGATCAGCCGAGGCGCGCGGGCCTTCTCAACCGTTGGATCGGGAACCGGAGCCGCGTCCAGCAAGACCTTGGTATAGGGATGCAGCGGCTCGCGGTAGATGGTGTCGCGGTCGGCGACCTCCATGACGCGTCCGAAGTACATCACCACCACGCGCATCGAGATGTGGCGGACCACGGCAAGGTCGTGGGCGATAAACAGGTACGCGAGGCCAAGCCGGCGCTGGAGGTCCTCCAGCAGGTTGATGATCTGGCCCTGGATCGACACGTCGAGCGCCGAAACCGCCTCGTCGCACACGATGAAAGACGGCTCCATCGCCAGCGCGCGCGCGATGCCGACGCGCTGGCGCTGCCCGCCAGAGAGCTGGTGCGGGTAGCGTTCGCCAAGTTCGGGCCGCAAGCCGACTTGGCTGAGCAACTGGCCGACGCGCTCGTCCGCGGCCTTGCGGGTGGGGGCGAGCTTATAGACGTGCAGCGGCTCGCCGATGATCTGCCTCACCGTCATGCGCGGGTTGAGCGAAGAATAGGGATCCTGGAAGATCACCTGGATCTTGCGGCGGATGGTCTGCATCTCGCCGGCCGTGGCGGTGAGCAGGTTGGTGCCCTCGAAGGCGATCTCGCCGGCGGTTGGCTGCTCGAGGCGTAGGATCAGCCGGCCGACTGTGGTCTTGCCACAGCCGGATTCGCCTACGAGGCCCAACGTCTCACCGGGATAGATTGAGAAGCTGACGTCCTCGACCGCACGCACCACCGCACCCTTTTTGGCGAGCTTGCCGCGCACCGGGAAGTGCTTGGTGAGGTTCTTCACCGACAGAAGCGGCGCGCCGTGCTCTGCCGCGACAGCGAGCGTACCCGCGTCGGCCGCCGCCCACGCAATCTTGTTCTCGGCGATCTCGGCGTGGCGATGGCAGCGCGACAGCGCCCCGGTATCGGTCAGAAACAGCGACGGTTCCTGCGCACAGATCTCGATGCGGAACGGGCAACGCGGCGCGAAGCGGCAGCCGGGTGGAGCATTGGCGAGGTTCGGCACCAGCCCTTCGATGGTTTCGAGTCTCGAACCGCGTGGCCGGTCGAGCCGCGGGACCGAGCGTAAAAGTCCCATCGAGTAGGGATGGCGCGGACGGTGGAACACCGCTTCGGCCTCGCCCTGCTCGACCATGCGGGCGGCATACATCACGATGACGCGGTCGGCGTAGCGGGCGACGACGCCGAGATTATGTGTGATGACGATCAGCGCGATGTTGAGCCTGCGCGACAGGTCCTTCATCAATTCGAGGATCTGCGCCTGGATGGTGACGTCGAGCGCCGTCGTCGGCTCGTCGGCAATAATGAGCTTCGGATTGCACGCGAGCCCGATTGCGATCATCACGCGCTGGCGCATACCGCCGGAGAACTGGTGCGGATACTGATCGAGCCGGCTCTCCGGATCGGGAATGCCGACGAGCGAGAGGAGCTCGCAGGCGCGTGCGCGGGCCTGCGCGTCGCTCATGCCGAGATGGATGGTCAGCGGCTCGGTGATCTGCAACCCGATGGTGAGCAGCGGGTTGAGCGATGTCATCGGCTCCTGGAAGATCATCGAGATGTCGCGGCCGCGCAGCTCGCGCATGCTTTCGTCGTCGAGGTCCAGGAGCTGCTTGCCGTCGAAGGTGACGCGGCCGCGGGTGCGGCCGGTCAGCCGCGGCAAGAGTCGCATGATCGCAAGCGCCGTGACGGATTTGCCAGAGCCGGATTCGCCGACG
Source organism: Rhodoplanes serenus (assembly GCA_945893145.1). Classification (GTDB taxonomy): domain Bacteria; phylum Pseudomonadota; class Alphaproteobacteria; order Rhizobiales; family Xanthobacteraceae; genus Z2-YC6860. The sequence continues at coordinate 42,784 of CAMDDZ010000007.1, forward strand.
ATGGCCACCACCTCGCCGCGCCCGATCTCGAAGCTCAGCCCCTCGACCGCGCGCACGACCCCGTGCGACGTCTCGAAATGGACGTGCAGGTCCTCAACTTCGAGCAACGCGCCCGATGCTGCCGCCGGTTGCGGTCGTGTTGCCGTTAGCGCTTCCACCCAGGACTCGAAGGTTATTGTGTTCTTGTGCCGCCCCGGCCGGACCTATAGCCGATTGGGCTCGGCGCCACCACTTTGAATTGCCGTTCGGACCGATGGTCGCAGGGTCGCGGCGCCGCAGCGGTTCCGGTCGTTCAAGGCCGAACGCGAAAACTGTACTAATATTGCGGTGCAAACCCGGCGCGAGTGACAACGATGATCCTCCTCTCCAACGGCGGCACCAACATCCAGCGTTCGCAAGCGCCATCCGACTCGATGCTGGTCGGCACCGTCGATGGCGTGGCGCTGCTCGGCAAGACCGAGCGGGGATGGACGCTCAAGAACCGTGCCCTGCAGGGCATCTTCGTCAGCGGCATGACCGCGCTCGAAGACGGCACATTGTTCGCTTCGACCCGCGGCGTCGGCATCGCCCGCAGCGACGATGGCGGCATCAAATGGCGATGGGTCAACGAGGGTCTCGCGCACCACGAGTTCTGGTCGACCCGCGCCGGCCGCCTGCAAGGCCGCGAGGCTTTGTTCGCGGGCGCTTTGCCGGCGCATCTTTATGTCAGCGAGGACAAAGGCGGCTCCTGGCGCGAGCTGAAGGCGTTCCGCAACGCCAAAAGCGTCGCGCAATGGACCTTTCCGCCGCCGCCGCGCATTGGCCATATCAAGGACATCGTGCTCGACGGCGACCGCCTTCTGGTCGGCGTCGAGATCGGCTCGTTGCAGGTGTCGAAGGACTTCGGCGAGAGCTTTGTCGAGTTGCCGGTCGATCCCGATCCGCAGGAGTGCGATATCCACCGCATCCTGGTGCATCCGGAGCGGCCGCATCGCATCATCATCGCCAACGGCATCGTTGGCATGATGGCAAGCGAGGACAGCGGCGCGACCTGGCAGAAGATGAAAATGCCGCCCGATGCCAATTACCCGGACGCCATCGTGATTCATCCCGACCAGCCGGACCTGCTGTTCATGTCGGCCGGCGTCGGCTGGCCGGTGCACTGGTATGAACTTGGCCGGGCGCGCGGGAAAATTTTCCGAAGCCCGGACGCCGGCAAGACCTGGCAGCGGCTGCTGGGCGGCCTGCCCAATGGTCAGCGTGCGCTGTTCAGTGCGCTCACGATCGAGGCGCGCCCGGATGGCTATTCGCTCCACGCCGCCGACACCGACGGCCAGGTGTTCGAAAGCCTCGACGGCGGCGACACCTGGACCATCATCGCCGACGTGCCGCCGGTTTCAAAAGCCGACTTCTACAAGGGGCTGGTGCGCGACCGCGTGCGGCTCGCCAATGTGGATGACATCGTCGCCAATCCGACCGCGACGAAGCGGTGGCAGGACGCCGGCAGGGCGCTTTGACGCCAGCTTAGCCCTCGCCGATTTCCTTCAGAATTTCCGCGGTGTGCTCGCCAAGCTTTGGCGCGGGGCGGGGCGACGCCATGGGCGCGCCGTCGAGCATGATCGGCGTGCGCACGCCGGGGATGCTGCCGGCCTTGGCCTCGGGCAACGGCAGCGACAGCTTCATGCCGCGGTGTTTGACGTGCGGATCGGCGAACACCTGATCGAGGGTGTTGATCGGGCCGGCCGGTACGCCGACCGCTTCGAGCCCGTCTGCCAGGTCCTGCATCTTGAACTTCATCGTCAGTGCGGTGAGCTTGCCGACGAGCTCAGCACGGTTGGCAAGCCGCGCCTTGTTGTCGATGTAGCGCGGGTCTTTCGCGAGGCTCGGTTCGCCCAGCACGCCGCACAGCTTGACGTATTGGCTGTCGTTGCCGGTCGCGATGATGATGTAGCCGTCGGCCACCGGGAAAACCTGGTAGGGCACGATGTTCGGATGCGCATTGCCGATGCGCTCCGGCACCTTGCCGCCGACCAGGAAGTTCATGCCCTGGTTGGCCAGCATGCCGACCGTGGTGTCGACCAGCGCGGTGTCGACGTAACAGCCTTTGCCGGTGCGCTGGCGCTGCTGCAGCGCCGCCAGGATGCCGACCACCGAATAGATGCCGGTGCAGAGGTCGGACACCGGCACGCCAGCGCGGGTCGGCTCGCCATCGGCCATGCCGGTCAGCGACATGAAACCGCCCATGCCCTGCGCCATCAGGTCATAGCCGGCGCGCGACGAATAGGGTCCGTCCTGGCCGAAGCCGGTGACCGAGCAATAGATCAGCCGCGGACACTCCGCCGCGAGGCTTTTGTAGTCGAGCCCGAACTTGGCGAGCCCGCCGACCTTGAAATTCTCGATCAGAATATCGGACCGCGCCGCGAGCTTCGTAACGATGCGCTTGCCATTCGGGCTTTCGAAATCGGCCTCGATCGAGCGCTTGCCGCGGTTGGTGGAATGGAAATAGGCAGAGCCCAGGTGGCTGCCGTCCTTGGCCTCGATGAACGGAGGCCCCCAGGCGCGGGTGTCGTCGCCGGCCTTGGAGCGCTCCACCTTGATCACGTCGGCGCCGAGGTCGGCCAGGATCTGGCCGGCCCACGGTCCCGCCAGGATACGGGCCAATTCGAGCACGCGGACACCCGCCAGCGGACCGGACATGCTTACTCCTTAAGCAGTGGAAAGGCCCGGAACCTCTGGCGTGCCGCCGCACTTTTGTCCAGAGCTTAACGTTGGCTTTAACGATGGCGACGGGTTGTCTTCAGCCCTTCAAATTTTCCGGTAAAATCGCCATCTAGGGTTTCTCGGGATTTCAGCGATCGATGAACACGTCATTTTTCGGCGAAATGCTCACCAGCATTGCGGAACGCGGCCGTGCGCTGCTCGACCGCGCGCGCGCCCGCCGCGGTCAGCCGGCGGCGCGTTCGGAGAGCCTTGCGGATTTGTGCGAGGAATTGCTGTCGGGGCGCGGCGAAGCGTCCGGCGTGGCGCTCGCCGGCGAAATCCTCGCCAAATATGCAGAGCTGACCACCGGTCCGCGCATCGCGTTCTTTGAAACACTGGCCAACCGGCTCGGCCCCGATCGCGAGGCGCTCGAAGCCGCCATCGCGGCCTGGCATTCCAATCCGTCGGATGTGGCCGCGGCCGCGATCCATCACGCCGCCGAGCCGCGGCGGCAGGAGTTGTTCCGCCGCCTCAATCTTGCGCCCGGCGGCACTGCCGCACTGGTGCGCATGCGTGAGCAATTGATCGACGCGCTCGACCATCGCGGCGATCTCGCGCCGCTCGATGCCGACTTCGTCCACCTGTTCACGTCCTGGTTCAACCGCGGCTTCCTGGTGCTGCGGCGGATCGATTGGGCGACGCCCGCGATGATTCTGGAAAAGATCATCCGCTACGAGGCGGTGCACCGAATCAAGAGCTGGGACGACTTGCGCCGGCGCATCGATCCGCCGGACCGGCGCTGCTACGCCTTCTTCCATCCGGCGCTGCTGGATGAGCCGCTGATTTTCGTCGAGGTCGCGCTCATGCGCGGCATCCCGAATGCGATCGCGCCGATCCTGTCGGTGCAGCGCGAGGCGGTGCCGGTCGATCAGGCCACCACGGCGGTGTTCTATTCGATCTCCAACTGTCAGCGCGGGCTGACCGGCGTTTCGTTCGGCCACTTCCTGATCAAGCAGGTGGTGCAGGAGATCATCCGGGAGAACCACGGCAAGCGCATCTTCGTGACGCTGTCGCCGGTGCCCGACTTCAAGCGCTGGCTCGACCGCGAACGCAAGTCGGAGTCCTCTGTCGCGTTGAGCGCGGCCGATCGTGTGGCGCTGGCGGGCCTGGATCGGCAGGGCTGGTGGCAATTGCCGGAGGTGCGCGAGCCGATCCGCGAGCCGTTGCTGCGCGCGGCGGCGTGGTATTTTCTGCGCGCGCGCAATTCGCGGGGCCTGCCGGTCGATGCGGTCGCGCGCTTCCATCTCGGCAATGGCGCGCGCCTCGAGCAGATCGACTGGCTCGCCGACACCAGCGAGCGCGGCATCGCCCAGTCGCACGGATTGATGGTCAACTATCTCTATGACCTTGACGACATCGAAAAGAACCACGAGGCCTATGCGGAAGGCCACAATGTGGTCGCCGCCAACGCGGTGAAGCGTCTGGTGCGCAAGGCCGCGACCGAGCTCGTGCCGGTCGCGAGCTGACCACCAGTTAGTCGGCACCCGAGAACCGAACCGGTGAGGAACCGGGCGGCTGCTGCATCTGGCCCCTTTTCACGACCGCCAATCCGCCGCATCCTTCGAGATGCCCGCCTTCGAAGGATTGAGGCCGATCGGGGTTACCAGCATGAACGCCAAAGCCACGCCACGGATTTCAGACGAAGCCGCCGATCTGCTGTTCCGCAAGGCGCGCAGCTTCAACGACTATCGGCCCGAGCCGGTCGGCGACGACGTGCTGCGCGCGCTCTACGAGCTGATGAAGTGGGGGCCGACGACTGCCAATTCGCAGCCGCAGCGACTGCTGTTTATCCGCAGCGCAGAGGCCAAGGAACGGCTGAAGCCCGCGCTGTCCTCGGCCAACCTGAAGAAGACCATGGGTGCGCCGGTGGTGGCTTTGCTCGCCTACGACATGCGCTTCTTCGAGCATCTGCCGCGCTTCTTCCCCGATCCGCGGGCGCGCAGTTGGTATGAGACCACGCCGGAGGCGATCCGCACCACGGCGCTCCGCAACGCCACCTTGCAGGGTGCTTACCTGATCATCGCGGCCCGCGCCCTGGGGCTCGACTGCGGTCCGATGTCGGGCTTCAATAATGACAAGGTTGACGCCGAGTTTTTCCCCGACGGCCGATTCAAATCAAATTTCTTGTGCTGCCTTGGCTATGGCGATCCGAAGAGCCTCGATCCGCGCTACGAGCGCTTCGCCTTCGATGAGGTTTGCAAAATCCTCTAGCAGTCGAACGGATCATTAAGGTTACGCGATCGCACGGCCAACCCGCAGGTGCCCACGCGATCCGAACCATTTGCGGTTCCCTCTTTAGCGCAGATTCAGACTTTCCGGCCATGCTGCGCGGAGGGAGACGCCTCATCATGACAGCACAGAATCTCGCACGGCTCGTGGCCGACACCGAATCCATTTCGATTGCGGCCACCGAGCCGCTCGGCCGCGTCGTGTCCGTGAGCGGCGCTCAAGTCATCGCGCAGTTCTCCTCCGAGTCGTTGTCGAAGTCCGAGGATCATCCGGAGATCACGGTCGGCACGTTCCTCGGCATCCGCAACCGCAATTCGCTGGTGATCGGCGTGCTGTGCGAGATCTCGCTCGACAACCTCTCCGCCGGTGAGCAGCCCGTCAACGTCACCGCGCGGCTCGACCTGCTCGGCGAAATCCTCACCGACAAGGCAGGTAACAGCTATTTCCAGCGCGGCGTGATGGTCTATCCGAAGCTCGGCACCGCCATCGTCCCGGTCGGCAATCGCGAGCTGCGGCTGATCTTCGACGTCTCCGGTCCCAACACCATCAACGTCGGTCATCTCCAGCAAGACAGCTCGATCGGCGCCTACGTCGACGTCGACGACATGGTGCGCAAGCATTTCGCCGTGTTCGGCTCGACCGGCGCCGGCAAGTCGTCCGGCGTCGCCCTGATCCTGCGTGAGATCATGCAGGTGCGGCAGGATCTGCGCATCCTGCTGATCGATCCACACAACGAATATGGCGAGTGCTTCGGTGCGGCCTCCTATGTGGTGCGGCCCGGAAACCTGCGGCTGCCGTACTGGTTGTTCAATTTCGACGAGATCGTCGAAGTGTTCTTCGGCCGTCGCACCGAGTTCGACGAGGAGATCGGTCTGCTCGCCGAACTCATCCCGCTCGCCAAGAACGACTATGCGCGGGCCCGTCAGGGTGGTCCGGTGCACTACAAGCAATTTGAGCCGGAGGGCGGCAAGTACACGGTAGACACGCCGGTGCCGTATCGCATCGAGGATTTGATTGCGCTCGTCGACAGCCGGATGGGCAAGCTCGAGAATCGTGCGGTCGCGGTGCACTACCAGCGGTTGCTGATGCGCATCAATGCGGCGCGCAAGAACCCGCGCTACTCGTTCATCTTCGACGAGTCGGGTGGCGGCGGCGGCGACAACATGGTCGACATTCTGTGCCAGCTGCTGCGCCTGCAGCACGACGGCCAGCCGATGACGGTCATGCAGCTCGCAGGTTTCCCGGCCGAGGTGTTCGACGCCATCGTGTCGGTGCTGTTCCGGCTCGCATTCGAGTTCGGCCTGTGGAGCGATGGCGCGCTGCCGCTGCTCATCGTTTGCGAAGAGGCGCACAACTATGCCAACGCCGACCGCAGCATCGGCTTCCGCCCGGCGCGCGAGGCGGTCTCGCGCATCGCCAAGGAGGGCCGCAAGTACGGCGTGTTCCTGGCCCTCGTCTCGCAGCGCCCGGCGCAGATCGATCCGACGCTGATCTCCCAATGCAGCACGGTTTTCGCCATGCGCATGGGCAACGAGAGCGACCAGCGCATCGTGCGCGCTGCGGTGTCCGATCCGGCCAATCGTCTGCTCGGCTTCCTGGCGTCGCTCGGCACCCGCGAGGCGCTGGCGTTCGGCGCCGGCGTTCCGGTCGCCACGCGGCTTTGCTTCAAGCAATTGCCCCCTGACTTCATTCCACGCAGCGAAGCGGTGTCGGGCGGCCGGGTCGACAAGGGCACCAAGGTCAACAAGACGCTGGTCGCCTCGGTGGTGGCGCGCTGGCGCGGCGTCGCGCTGAGCAACAAGCCGCAAGAAGATGCGCAGCGGCCGCGCTTGCCGGAAGGCGTGTTCATGCCCGCGCCAGTAGGGCGGCGCTAGCCTACCCAATCTGAACGCTCGCTGAACCGCCGGTTCGGAAAGCCTGCCGCCGCACGCGCGACGGCAAATCGCTCATTGAATTGTGGCCGGATCGGCGCGCACAAACGGGCGCGCCGTTCTGAAACGGTCTTGAGCAAGGGCCGCAAGCTCGCTAGCATTTCGAGTCGCGACACAATGTTGTCACCGGCCAAGGCGACGGTTGGGGGCTTCTCGGGGAAATTTCAGCAGGACATCACATCATGAAGACGGATCGGTTGTCTGCGCGCTTCCTGCCGGCAGTGGCGGTGTCCGCCATCGCGGCTCTCACGCTCGTCGGCGCTCAGCACGTCATGGCGCAGGAGTCGCGCTTCTGCTCGACGCTCGACCGCGTCATGCGGGACAAGCCGAACGATTTCGAAACTTTCAAGACCGGGGAGTATTACGACAGCACGAAGGAATGGGATGCCAGCATTGAGTTGCCACGGCTGCGCACCTGCCGGGTCGATATCGAGCTGAAGAACTACAATTGCTACACGGTCGGGTTGACCGCCACCGAGGCTAACCGCAGCGCTAGCGACCTCAAAGAAATCATCTCCGGTTGTCTCGGCACCAACCCCGGCGCGCCGCGCGTCAAAGAGGATTCCGAACGCACCCGCACTGTCTATGTGTGGCCGAAGAAGCGCGGCGCCGAGGTCGAGCTCGTGCTGCGTCTCGGCAAGCAGGAGCGGCCGCGCAACTCGGTGTTCGTGTACGTCCAGTAGGCCTTGGGCTGAAGCAATTTAACCCCGCCGCGCGGCGAAGAAGCCGCGCAGCAGGGCGGCCGCATCGCCCTCGTTGATCCCGCCATAGACCTCCGGCCTGTGATGACAGGTCGGGGAGGTAAAGAAGCGCACACCATGCTCGACGGCGCCGCCCTTGGGATCGGGGGCGCCATAATAGAGTCGCCGGATGCGCGCGAACGAGATCGCCGCCGCGCACATGGCGCAGGGCTCGAGCGTCACGTACAGGTCGCAATCGGTCAGACGCTCGGAGCCCAGCGCTGCGGCGGCAGCGCGAATCGCCAGCAATTCGGCGTGTGCGGTCGGGTCGTGGTCGCGCAGCGTGCGATTGCCGGCCTGCGCGATCACGGTGCCGTCGCGCACGATGGCGCAGCCGACCGGCACCTCGCTGGCGGCTTGCGCCGCGCGGGCCTCCTGCAAGGCCAGATCCATCAACGACGGCATCGCGTTTCTCGCGGTCCGGGCGCCGCACCGTATCCGCGACACGGACCGGCAACTCTGCTATCAGCCGCACCATAACATGACCCAGCACAGCGACGAGCCACGCCCGCACAGCGGCCGCAAATTTCGCGGCAAGCGGCTGCGTACGTCATTGCCGCGGCCCGAGGCCCCGGCCGCGCCGTTGCCCGAGCGGAAAGCTGCCGAGCGCATCGCCAAGGTGATAGCGCGTGCAGGGGTGGCGTCGCGCCGCGAGGCGGAGGCTCTGATCGCTGCGGGCCGCGTTTCGGTCAACGGCGCGGCGATCTCTTCGCCGGCGCTCAACGTCACGCCGCAGGATCGCGTCGTGGTTGACGGCAAGCCGCTGCCGGGCCGCGAGCGGACGCGGCTGTTTTTGTTCCATAAGCCCAGCGGCCTCGTCACCACCAGCGTCGACACCCACGGCCGGCCGACCATCTTCGGCGCGCTGCCCAAGGACCTGCCGCGCCTCGTCAGCGTCGGCCGTCTCGACCTCAACACCGAGGGTCTGCTGCTGTTGACCAATGACGGTGGGCTCTCTCGCGCGCTCGAATTGCCGGCGACCGGCTGGCTGCGGCGCTATCGCGTTCGCGCCTTCGGCAAGATTACCCAGGATCGGCTCGACCGGCTGCGCAACGGCATCGAGGTGGACGGCGTCCACTATGGCGCGATCGAGGCCACGCTTGAACGCGAACAGGGCTCGAACGTGTGGCTCAGTTTTGCCATGCGCGAGGGCAAGAACCGCGAGATCAGGAACGTGCTGCGCGAGCTCGGGCTGCAAGTGAACCGGCTGATCCGCATTTCGTTCGGGCCGTTTCAACTGGGCGATCTGCCGGCGGGCGCGGTCGAGGAGGTCAAGACACGCACGCTGCGTGAGCAGCTCGGCGAGCGGCTTGCGGCGCAGGCGGGCGCCGATTTTTCCGCTCCGATTGTCGAGCGTGCACCGGCCGATCGGCCAGTGCAGCCGTCCTCCCGTCACGCCGAAACGCGAGTGGAGCAAGCTTCGAAGGGCGGCGCTTCAAAGGGCAGCGCTCCGAAAGGCCGCGGCCCGGGCCGTTCGTCCCCGGAGCGCGGCCGCGGCAAGCCGTTCGAGGCCCGCGATCGGCGGGCGGCTCAGGATGACGTCGAGAGGCCGCCGCGCGGGCGTCGTCACCGCAACGATCATCGCAAACGGGACCGCTGAATGCGCGTCGTCGGCGGCCGATTCGGCGGGCGCACGCTGAGCGCACCGAAGTCGCAGGCGATCCGCCCGACCGCCGATCGCCTGCGCGAAGCCGTGTTCAACGTGCTGGCACACGCCTACGGCGATCCGGTTGCGGGGGCGCGCGTGCTCGACCTGTTCGCCGGCACTGGCGCGTTCGGCATCGAAGCGATGTCGCGTGGGGCTGCGTTTGCGCTGTTCGTCGATGACGGCGCCGAGGCGAGGGCGCTGCTGCGCGGCAATGTCGAGACGCTCGGCCTCGGCGGCACCACCAAGGTCTATCGCCGTGACGCCACCAAGCTCGGGCCGGTTAGCCCGCTCGACCCGTTCGGGCTGGCCTTCCTCGATCCGCCCTATGGCGCGGGCCTTGCGGAGAAAGCGCTAACCTCCGCGCGCGACGGTGGCTGGCTCACGCCGGACGCGCTGATCGTGGTCGAGGAGGCTGCGGATGCCGGTTTCACGCCGCCCGTAGGCTTCGACGCGCTGGAGCGGCGCGACTATGGCGACACGCAGGTGACGTTCCTGCACGTTACTCCACGGTGATGCCGGCGGCCTTGATCACCTTGCCCCAGCGTTCGATGTCGGCGCGCAGGAACGTGCTGAAATAGGCCCCGGTGCGCTGGTTGGGCGGCAGGATTTCGAGGCCGAGGTCTTCCAGTTTCTTGCGGATTTCGGGCCGCGCCACCATCGTCTCGATCGCCCGGTGCAGCTTGTCGATGATCGGTTGCGGCGTGCCCTTTGGCAAAAAGAAGCCGTTCCACACCGTCGCTTCGACGCCTGGCAGCCCCTGCTCACCGGTGGTGGCAAGGTTCGGGATGATCGAGGCGCGGCGCGGCGCCATTACGGCGATGCCCTTCACGGTGCCTTGCGTAGCTTGCGCTGCGCCGCTTTGGATCGTGGTGCACATGTAATCGATGCGGTCGGCGATCACGTCCTGCAACGCCGGGCCTTCGCCGCGATACGGCACGTGCGTGATGTCGACGCCCAGCGTGAAGTTCAAAAGCGCGCAGGGCAGGTGGGTGCCCGAGCCGACGCCGGCGGAGGCGTACTGCATCGTCTTTTGGTTCGCCTTCATGTAGGCGATCAGCTCTTGCAGGTTGTTCACCGGCAGGCCCTTGCGGGCGAGCAGGATGCGCGGCGATTCCGTCACCATCGCGACGGCCTCGAAATCCTCGGCGGAATCGAAGGGACGCTTCTTGTAGAGCGACTGGCTGTAGACGTGGGTGCCGCTGTTGCCGATCAGGAACGTGTAGCCGTCGGGCGCCGCCTTGGCGACGCGCGCGCTGCCCACCGTGCCGGCCGCGGCGCCGATGTTTTCGATCACCACCGTCTGGCCGAGCGCTTCACCGATTGCGAGCGCCTGCAGGCGGGCGCTGGCGTCGATGCCGCCGCCCGGCGCGAACGGCACCACCAGCGTGATCGGCCGTGTCGGCCAGTCCTGGGCAGCGACGGGGGTCGCGACAGCCGTCAGCGCGGCGAGCGCCACAATTCCAAGATTCTTCACTCTGAGTCTCCCTATTCGATTTGTACGCCGCTCGCCTTGATCGCCGAGCCCCAGCGCTCGATTTCGGTCTTGAGGAACTGGTTGAGATATTCCGGCGAGCGGCGGTCCGGCGCGATGTTCGTGACGCCGAGCATCTTATACCGCGCCTGCACGGCCGGCGTGTCGAGCGCACCGCTGATGGCCTTGGCGAGCTTGTCGACCGCGACTTTCGACGTGCCCTTGGGGAACGAGAACGCGCCCCAGGCGCCGCAGTCGATACCCTTCAATCCCTGCGAGTCGGATGTCGGCACGTCCTCCAGGCCGGGGCCTGGCTCCGATCCCATGGTCGCCAAGACCTTTACGGTGTGGCTGCGAATCTGCGGGATCGCGGTCGAGATCTGCTCGAACATGTAATCGAGGCGGCCGGCCAAGAGATCCTGCATCGCCGGACCGGCGCCGCGATATGGCACGTGCGTCGCCTTGGCGCCCGTCGCCTGATCGAACAGGATGGCGCAGACGTGGCCGCCCGAGCCGACGCCGGGCGAGCCGTACTGCATCTTGTCACCGTTGGCTTTCACGTAAGCGACGAAATCGCGGAAGTTGTCGGCCGGAAAATCCTTGCGCACGATCAGCACGCGCGCCGAGTCGTTGTGCAATGCGACGTGCTCGAAATCGGTGACGGGGTTGTAGAGCTGGCGCTTGTAGAGCGCCGGGTTCTGGGCCAGCACGGCGCTGCCGGACAACAGCAAGGTGTAGCCGTCGGGTGCCGCCTTGGCGACGCGCGCCGCGCCGGTCGAGCCGCCGGCGCCGCCGACGTTCTCGATGATGAGCTGCTGGCCGAGGATTTCGCTCATCCGCGCCGTTACGATGCGGGCGACGGTGTCGACCGGTCCGCCGGCTGCCCAGGGCACGTTCACGGTGATCGGGCGGCTCGGCCAGTCCTCGGCGGAAGCCGGACCTGCAAGGCCTCCCAATGCGGCTGCGAGAACAAATCCGAACACGGTTTTGCGCATGGCGGTCTCCTGTATTGTGACGGAGACTTGCCGCCGCCGGGATCGAGGTCAAGCGGCGCTATTGCCGCGCCGGCATGCCTGCGGACTATCATTCGATGAGGAGGCCGCTGGCCTTGATCGGGCCCTCGTATTTCTTGATCTCGTCCTCGACGAATTTCGCCGCGTAGGCCGGGCTGCGGCGGTCTTTCGCGGGAATGTCGATGCCGAGCGCGTGCAGCCGTTTGATCGTCTCGGGCGAATCGAGCGCCTCGCTGATCGTGGCATTGAGCTTGCGAACGATCGGCTCAGGCGTGCCCTTGGGCAGGAAGATGACGTTCCAGCTTCCGGCGTCGAAGCCCGTCATGCCCTGCTCCTGCGCGGTGGCCAGATTGGGCATCAGCGGAGCGCGCCGCGCCGCCAAAAGCGCCAGCGCCTTGATCGACTGGTCGCGCACCTGCGGATAGGCGCTGGTGATGATGTTGCAGCTGTAGTCGATGCGTCCGGCGAGCAGATCCTGCATGGCCGGATTGCCACCGCGATAGGGGATGTGCGATGCGTCGACGCCGGCCGACGCGTTGAACAGCACACAGCCCATGTGAATGGCGGAGCCGACGCCTGCCGAGCCGAACTTCAGCGCACCAGGATGTGTCTTGGCGTAGGCGATGAACTCCTGGAGATTGGTAGCCGGAAAATCCTTGCGCGTGACCAGGAGCAGCGGCGTTTCGGCGGTCAGAATGACCGGCTCGAACTCGGCCATGACATTGTAAGCCGGATGTTTGTAGAGCCACTGGTTTTGCGCATGCGTGCCGACGCTGCCGAGCACGAATTGGTAGCCATCGGGCGTAGCCTTGGCGATGCGGTTCGCGCCGGTCATGCCGCCCGCGCCGCCGACATTCTCGATCACGACTTGCTGGCCGAGGATTTCAGCCATGCGTGCGCCGAGCGCGCGGCCGAGCAGATCGACCGCGCCTCCAGCGGCAAACGGCACCACCATGGTCACGGGGCGGTTGGGCCAATCCTGCTGCGCCTGCGATGGCGCGACGGACAAAAGCAGGCCAAGCGAAGTGAGGGCGGACAGCGTGCGTGACATGGCGATCTCCCAATGCGGGCGTAGGCTAGGGCGTGAACCCATGAACACGCAACCACAGCCTTCACATCCGTAGTGATTGACCCAAAGCGGGCACTATCCCAACGTGAGCACACACAGAGATGATCACCCTCACCAAAGTTCGCGAACTTAACCTTTCAGCCGCGACTGCGGGGCGCCCCTTGCATTTGAGTGCCGCAAGCGGGCTCGCGTGCCTTAACTCTTTCAACTACGTCGTTGCTGACGACGAACTTCACCTCGGCGTGTTTCGCGCCAACTCCAGCGAACCCGGTCATCTGATTCGGTTGTTCGGTGGCGAGCTGCCCGCTTCCAAAGCCGACCGCAAGAAGCAAAAGCCCGACTTGGAAGCGCTCACGCTGCTTCCTGCTTACGGGGATTACCCTCACGGCGCGCTTTTGGCGCTCGGCTCCGGCTCCAGGCCCAATCGGCGCTTGGGCGCTTTGCTCGGACTGGACGCGCAAGGCGCTGTGCGCGGGTCACCGCAGGTCGTCGATCTTTCGCCAATTCTTGCCCCCCTCGACGACGAGTTCCCTGCGCTCAACATCGAAGGCGCTGTCGTGAGCGGCGGCGAGCTGCGATTGTTCCAGCGCGGAAATAAACGCCATGTCGATAACGCTGTCATACGATTTCCACTTTCGGCTTTGCTCGACACGTTGAGCTCCGAGAATACCGGCGCGATCAAGCCATCAGCCATCGCTACATTCGACCTTGGGCAGATCGATGGAATTCCGCTCTGCTTCACCGACGCAGCGGCTTTGCCGGATGGCGCAATGGTGTTTACAGCTGTCGCGGAAGATACCGACGACGCCTACAACGATGGAGCTTGTGTTGGCGCAGCCATCGGAATCGCGGACCACAAACTGCGCTGCCTGCATCGGCTGGAGCGGCCCTATAAGGTCGAAGGTGTGGATGCCCGAATGGAAGGCGATGTCGTAAGTCTTTTGCTTGTGACCGATGCCGACGACGCCGATACCCCGGCAGTCCTGTTCTCAGCGACCATCCCACGATGACCCGAATTTATGAATCCACGCCCTGCACGGCACGACGGAATCACCGCCTGCCAAAGAGTCGCTCGATGTCGGTGAGCTTGAGCTCGACATAGGTCGGCCGGCCGTGGTTGCACTGGCCGGAGTTCGGCGTTGCTTCCATCTCGCGCAGCAGCGCGTTCATTTCCTCGGCTTTCAGCCGCCGGCCGGCGCGCACCGAGCCGTAGCACGCCATGGTGGCGGCGACGTGCAGGAGGCGCCGCTCGAGCGGCAGCGTCTCGTCCCATTCCGCCATGTGCTCGGCGAGATCGCGCAGCAGCGCCGCGGCATCGATTTCGCCCAACATGGACGGCGTCTCGCGCACCGCAACCGCGCCAGGCCCGAACGACTCGATTGCAAGGCCGTAGCGCACCAGCTCCGCCGCGCGGGCGACGAGACGTTCGGCGTCCGCCTCGTCGAGCTCGACGATGTCCGGAATGAGCAGGATCTGCCGCGCCACGCCGCGCTCGCCGAGTGAGGCCTTCATGCGCTCGTAGACGAGGCGCTCGTGCGCGGCGTGCTGATCGACGATGACGAGGCCGTCGCGGGTCTGCGCCACGATGTAGGTGTCGTGGACCTGGGCGCGGGCGGCGCCGAGCGGACGGTCGAGCGCGTCGGGTGTGGGCTCGATCGTTTCGACCCGCGCCGCAACCGCAGCACCGCCGACGTCGAAGGCGGCTTGCGCTGCTTCTGCGAAGCCTGAGCCCGTGCTCCAGGCCGCGACCCCGCCGGGTGGCGGGAACGGCCGCGATGGCGAGTTCCGCCAGTCGAATCCGCCGCGCCGGGGCAGGGTGGCCGGACGGAAGGCCGCGATGGTGGCGCTGCCGCCGGTGGTCGAGGCGCGCTGCGCGCCGCGCGCCAGCCCGTCCTTGAGCGCGTGCAGCAGCAGCGCGCGCACCAGGCCGGAGTCGCGGAAGCGCACCTCGGTCTTGGCGGGATGCACGTTCACGTCCACCTCGCGCGGCGGCAGCGTGACGAACAGCGCGACCAACGGATGACGGTCGCGCGGCAGATAATCCGCATAGGCCGCGCGCACGATGCCGAGCATGAGCTTGTCGCGCACCGGCCGGCCGTTCACAAAGAGATACTGCCCGAGCGCGTTGGCGCGGCTGAGCGTCGGCAGTGCGGCGTAGCCTTCGACAACGACGCCGTCGCGCTCGGCGCCGACCTCGATGGCGTTGGCGCGGAACTCAAGGCCGAGCACGTCGGCGAGGCGCGCGAGACGCCCGGCCGCGCCCGGCAGCGCCGCGGCCCAAGTCACCGGCATGCGTTCCTCGCCCGCCAGCGTGAAGGCGACGTCCGGGCGGCTCATCGCCAGCCGCCGCACCACTTCGCGCACGGCTTCCGCCTCGGTGCGGTCGCTCTTGAGGAACTTCAGTCGGGCTGGCGTGGCGTAGAACAGGTCCTGCACCTCGACGCGGGTGCCTTCCGAAAGCGCCGCGGGCTTGGCCTGCTGTTTGTCGCCGGCATCGACGGTCAGCGCCCAGGCGTGCGGCTCGCTGGCATGTCGCGTCGTGATCGTCAGGCGGGCGACCGCGCCGATCGACGGCAGGGCCTCGCCGCGGAAGCCCAGCGTCTTGATTTGCAAAAGGTCGTCGCCGTCGAGCTTGGAGGTGGCGTGCCGGTCGACCGCTAGCTCAAGGTCGCCGCGCGTCATGCCGGCGCCGTCATCGCTGACGCGGATCAGCCGCCGCCCGCCGCCGTCGGTGACGATCTCGATGCGGCTCGCGCCGGCATCGAGGGCGTTCTCGGCAAGCTCCTTGACCACGCTCGCAGGCCGTTCGACCACTTCGCCGGCGGCGATGCGGTTGACGAGGGTCTCTGGCAACTGGCGGACGGGCATTGTGTAGCCTGATTCGGATCAGCCTCGAATCTACCGGTGCATTGCGGCGGTCACGAGGGCCGCGGCGGTGCTGTTCCCGCTATTCGAACGACGGCTTGTCCTGGCGCAGCCGCTTGATGCCGGAGCGGCGCTTCTTGGTATCGAGGCGTTCGCGCCTCGATGCGCGTGTCGGCTTGGTTGGCCGGCGCGGGATTGGCGCGACCGCAGCCTCTTTAATCAACGCGACCAGGCGGTCTTGCGCCTCCGCGCGGTTGCGCTCCTGGGTGCGGTGAGTTTGCGCGATCAGCACCAACACACCGTCCTTGGTGATGCGCTTGCCGGCGAGCTGCATCAGCCGAATGGCCACGTCGTTCGGCAGCGATGGCGAACGACGCACGTCGAACCGAAGCTGCACCGCGGTTGAAAGCTTGTTGACGTTCTGTCCGCCCGGGCCGGACGAGCGCACGAAGCTTTCCTCAAGCTCGCTCTCGTCGATGCTGATGGTGTCGGTGATGCGGATCATCGCGGGGACAATTAGCCCGCCAGATACTTTTTCGCCAGCACCTTGCCCTCTTCGACCGCGGGCTGGTCGAACGGATCGACGCCAAGCAATCGCGCCGCGATGATGGTTTCCAGCATGAAATGCATCAGCAATTCGCCCAGGCTGCGCTCGTCGATGGTCTCGACGTGCATCGTGCGCACCGGACAGCCATTCTTGGCGAGCGTCTCGGCGGTGGCGCGGCCTTGCGCGGCGACGAGATCGCCGATGGTCTTGCCGCCGAGGCCGGGCTCGCCGGCTCGCTTGGCGAGTTCGGCATCGACGCGCGGGCCGCGTCCGGCCGTGCCGGCTGTGATGATGGTGAAGAGTTTGTCGCGCGGGCCCGCGATGAAAAGTTGCAACTGGCTGTGCTGATCGACCGGGCCCAGGGCGCCGATCGGGGTGGTGCCCTTGCCGTCCTTGCCGAGGCTCTCGGCCCAGAGCTGCACATACCAGTGGGTGAAGCGCTCCAGGCGATCGGCATAGGCCATCATCACGGCGATCGGCTTGCCGGAAGCCATTGCGCAAGCCGCGCCGACGGCCGCGGGCACCTCGGCGGGCGGCTTGCCGTCCAGCACCGGCGCGAGCGCCGCCGCAGCGCCAGCGCGCACCGCGCCAATGTCGAGGCCGGTGACGGCCGCGGGCAGGAGGCCCACGTTGGTCAAAACCGAATAGCGGCCGCCAACACCCGGATCGTGCTCCATCATCGGGATCTGATGGGCCGCCAGCAGATCACGCAGCCCGTTGGCCTTGCCAGGCTTGGCCGGTTCGGTGAGGCCAAGGACGTGCTTTTCCGGATCGAGCCGCGCGGCTTTGAGTGCGGTCAGCGCCGTGATGGTCTGCATCAGCGTCTCGGCGGTGCCGCCGGACTTCGAGATCGCGACGAAACGGGCGGATTGCAGCGGCACCCTGTCCAGCAGCGTGCCGTAACTTGCCGGATCGAGATTGTCGGTGAAATGAATGCGTGGCGGATCGCGAAGCAGACCCACGCCCGGCACCGCATGGCCGGCCAGTTGCGTCAGCGTTTGGGCGCCGAGGCTCGAGCCGCCGGTGCCGAGAAACACCACGTCGGTCGCGTTGGCGCGCAATAACGTCGCGTAGCCCAGAATGGTTGCGATGTCGTCCTGCTTCTCCGGCAGCCGAAGCAGTGGCAGGGTGCGGTCGGCGTGACGCGCGCGCAGCCAGTCGAGCGCCTCGCCGGTGCGCTTCAGCGCGTCGGCAAAGCCCGAGGCGCCGGCCTTATCGATGGATTGGGTAACGAGCGGCATGGCGTGATGTCTAACTCCGAGATGGCCAATTTGTCCCGCCTGCGGGCCCGTAGCACATCACAAGGAGTCTGCGGAATTAAACCCTTCAGCGGGCGAAGGCCCGGCCATCCACGCCACCAACGTTGGAAATATTCTCAGCCGCCGTTGTCCTTGGAGGTGATGCCCTTGGGCCGGCCAACCACGGTGACCAGCAAGCCGCCGGCCGCCAGGCGCTTGGCGACCCGCTTGGTGTCCGCGATGGTCACCGCATCGATCAGGCCGTTGCGCTTGTCGATGTAGTCGATGCCAAGCTCGGCGGTCTGGATCGCCAGCAGCGCGCCCGCGATCTTGGTCGAGGTGTCGAAGGCAAGAGCGTAGGAGCCTTTGAGGTAAGCCTTAGCCTTGGCCAGTTCGTCCTCGGTCGGGCCTTCAGCAGCCATGCGGCGGATTTCCGCTTCGATCAGGTCGAGCGCCTCGCCGGCGCGATCGGCGCGCGTCTGCGTGCTGCTCATGAAGAGGGCGGAGTGATCGAGCGGCAGCAGATAAGAATAGACGCCGTAAGCCAGTCCGCGCTTCTCGCGCACCTCGTTGTAAAGCCGCGACGAGAACGATCCGCCGCCGAGGATATGGTTGACGATGAAGGCCGGGATGAAATCGGGGTCCTTCCGGCTGATGCCGGTGCCGCCGAGACTGAGCACGGCCTGCGGCACGTCGAGATCGACCACGATGCGGCGTCCGGCGGCCTGGGGCGGGGCCTGCGGTACTGGGGACAGGTTGCTCTTTGCCGGCAGTGCGCCGAACACGCGGTCGAGCAGCGGGCCGAGCGTCGCCGCGTCGATGTCGCCAACCACCGCAACCTTGAGGTTGTCGCGCGCGAAGACGCGCTTCACGTAAGACCGCAGATCGTCCGGCGTCAGCAGCGGCACCGATTCAAGCGAGCCGTTGTTCGGGCGCCCATAGGGATGGTTCGGGAAGGCGGTCTTCCACCACAGGCGGGTGGCGATGTCGCCGGGGCTCGTGGTTTCGCGCCGCAGGCTGGAGAGCACCTGCGCGCGCACGCGCTCCAGCGCCTCGGCCTCGAGGCGTGGTGCGGTGAGCGCCAGCCGGACCAGATCGAAGCTCTGCGCTTGGCGGTCGCGCAACACGCGCACCGAACCGCTGAAATGATCGCGGCTGGCGTTGAAGCGCAGCTCCAGCGCGTTCTCTTGCATCAACCGGTTGAACGCGTTCGCGTCGAGATCGCCGGCGCCCTCGTCGAGCATCGACGAGACCATGTAGGCGAGGCCCGATTTGGTCACGGGGTCCTGGTTGCTGCCGCCACGGAACGAGAAGTCCATGGCGATCACCGGTACCGCGGGCTCGCGCACCAGCCAGGCTTCGATGCCGCCGGGCGAGACGACGCGTTCGATGGTGGTGGCTTGAGCGGGCGCGGTCAGCGCAAAAAACAGCGCCGCGAAGGCGGCGGTGACGGCGAGCTTGATCGATCGGGCTTGCATGTTCACGAACGCTTTTCCTCGCGCTTCGGTTGTTCTTTGATGAGATAGCCGCTGACGGAATGGCTCCTGTCGAGCCAGGAGCGCGCGGCATTGCGCACTGCGTCGGCGGTCACCTGGCGGATGCGATCCGGCCAGCTTCCAACTTTTTCCACGGTCGAGCCGGTGGTCAGTGCGGTGCCGTACCAGCGCGCCATGGTGGCTTGGCTGTCCTGGGCGTAGATGGCGTCGGCGAGCAGGCGGTTCTTGCTGCGCGTCAACTCATCCTCGCTGACGCCGTTCACCAGCACCTCGTTGAGCACCTCATCGATCGCATCTTCGATCTGCGTGAGCGATACGTTCGGCTTGGGCGTGCCGTAGACGCCAAAGCGCGTTGAGTCGAGTGCCGAGCCCTGGTACCAGGCGCCGGTGCTGACGGCGAGCGCGCGATCGACGACGAGCGTGCGATAGAGCCGGCTGGCGGTGCCGTTGCCGAGAACGTGGGCGAGCACCTCGATCGCTTCGGACTCGCCGGCTTTGGCGGTTGCGGCGGAGGGCACCAGATAGCTGCGCTGGAAGCTCGGCTGGGCGACTTGCGGATCGGCCAACGTGACCTGGCGCCGCGACACCTGCGGCGGCTCCTGCGGCCGGATGCGCGGGCCGATCTGGGCGCGCGGCGCGATCTTGCCGTAGGTCGCCTCGGCCATCGCCTTGACCTCGTCAGCGCTGACGTCGCCGGCGACGACCAGGATCGCGTTGTTGGGTGTATAGAAGCGGACATAGAACGCGAGCGCGTCCTCGCGCGTGAGCTTCTCGATCTCCGGCCGCCAGCCGATCACCGGTCTGCCGTAGGGATGGTTGAGATAGAGCGCAGCCTCGACCTGCTCGCCGAGGCGCGCGGCCGGACTGTTGGCAACGCGCTGGTTCTGCTCTTCCAGGACAACGTTGAGCTCGGGCGCGACGACCTCATCGGTGAGCACGAGGCCGGTCATGCGGTCTGCTTCGAATTCCATCAGCATGCGCAGGTGTTCGCGCGAGGCGCGCTGGTAGTAGCCGGTGTAATCGCTGCCCGTGAAGGCATTCTCCTGGCCACCGATCGCGGCAAGCTCCTTGGAAAAGCGCCCGGCCGGATTGGTCGCAGTGCCCTTGAACATCAGATGTTCGAGGAAATGCGCGAGACCGGACTTGCCCGGCGTCTCGTCGGCGGCGCCGACCTTGTACCAGACCATGTGGGTGACGACTGGCGTGCGGCGGTCAGGCACCACCACGATTTCCATGCCGTTGGCGAGCTTGAAGTAACTGACGTTGGGTGGTGCGGCGTCGGCGCGAAGGCCCGACAGGGCGACGATGAGCGTGAGAGCGGTAACGACGTAAGTCAGACGGTTTTTCACGTATGCGGTCTCGCCAATGGTTTGACGGGGTTGCGAAGTTCGTTGTTGGTCGCAGGCGATCACGCGCACGACGAAAAAATCGGCAGCAGGCCGCCGCAATCTCTTAGCGCGTCGGGTCCTGCCTGTCGCCCGGCTTGTAATCCCACTTTTGCTTGCCGATGCCGTAAGGCTGGGCTGGCGAGGGCGTGAGATATCCTGCCGGCGGCTGGGTCAGGCTCGAACGCGCCGGTTCGCCGCTGAAGGGCGTGTACTCTTCCTTGCTCTGCAAGATGCCGCTGAACATGTTCTTGGCTTGCAGCTCCGCCGGCGTCGACGGACGGGATGGGTCCGGCCGGTCGGTGCCGTCCGGCTTGCTGCCGGGTTTGGGGGCCGCATTCGGATTGCCGTACTGGTTCGGCAATTGCGGGCGCGTCGCATCGATCGGGTCTGCGTTTGACGCCGCGCGCGTCACCTTCTTCTTCACGGCCTTCCTGTCGTCGGGATCGACCGGCCAAGCCGGGCCACGCGGTGCCGCGTTCGTGGCCTCCGGCTTTGGCAGATCGCGGGCTGGCGGGACCACCAGCGGCGAGCGCTCACGGTAGTCGATGCTCGACTCGTCGCGGCGAAGCCCGAACGATTTCAGCAGGCCTTGGATGAACTTGGTGTCGGGCGCCACGTCGTCGTCATCGTCGGCGCAAGCGCTCAATCCCGCGCCACTGAGCAAAAGTGTCGCAGCGAGAAAGCCCTGCAGGGCGATGCGGGTCAGCCGGTGCTTCGAAGCGAATGTCATCATGCCGAGTTCCAAGGCGCCCCTCAAAAACCGCGGGAAATGGCGGCATTTGGACGGGTTTTTAGCCCGCGATCAGGGCGCTTTTGCGGCGCGGTCCCCGACGAAGGATTCATACAACAATCCGGCCACCCCAGCAACGATGGCCACGTCGGCGAGGTTAAAGGCATACCAATTGAACCGCCATGTGGGCCGGGTGATGTGGAGCAGCACGAAATCGGCCACCGCCCCATAGGCCATGCGGTCGATGGCGTTGCCGACCGCGCCGCCGATGATGAGCCCCAGCGCCAGGGCGCCGAGGCTGGTGCCGGTGCGGGCGAGCCAGAGCCAGAGCAGCGCCACCGCCACCGCCATCAGCGCCAGCAGTGCCCACTGGCCGAATGGTCCATCCTGCTGCAACCAGCCGTAGCTGATGCCGGTGTTCCAGGTCAGCACGAAGTCCACGAACGGCGCCATCGCGACGCGCCCCTTGCCGGCGAGCTGGAGGCCGTGGAGCACCCAAAGCTTGAGCGCTTGATCGAGCACGCAGGTGCTGACCGCGACAATGAGCCCGAGCGTACTCGCCGGGCCCCAGAGATTGCGAGACGGATTGGTAGCCATCAGTCTGTCGTCCCCGCGAAGGCGGGGACCCATGGCCACCGCGTTTTCAGATCAGCAAATCGGATCGATCGCGCCATTCGAGGGTGTCCTGCTCGATCAGACCAATTTCCAGTCGCGATTGGGCGGGACGACAGCAACTACTCCGCGGCCTTGCGCAGGGTTTCCCATTCACGCAGCGCCTTGGCGTCGCGCGGCGTCACGTCGGGATATTTCGAGTCGCTGCCGACCAGGTTCGAGATTTTCCACGAGCGGGCGCACTTGCGGCCCTCGGCGAGGTTCACCACCACGGCGACGCCGGGGACCTCCGCAAGCTTGAAGGCGTTGGCCGGGCCTTCTGTATTGGCGAGCGTCGCCGCCGAGGTGATGCAGATTTCCGCAAGATCGGCATCGAGCAATGCGGCGAACAGATCGGGGTTCGACACATGCACGATCGGGTCGGCCTCGAGCGAGGAGCCGATGCGCTTGCCCTCGCGCTCGATCTCGATCGCGCCGGTGACGACGCGGCGCACCAGGCGGATCTTGCGCCACTTCTCGGCGAGCTGATCGTCACGCCAGGCGGCGGGCACGTCGGGGAACAGCTCCAGATGCACCGAGGTGGCGTCGGAGCCGTAGCGCTCGCACCAGGCCTCTTCGGTGGTGAAGCACAGCATCGGCGCGAGCCAGATCGCGGTGCAGCGGAAAATCTGTTCAAGCGCGGTCAGGCAGGCGCGGCGCGTGGTCGAAGAGATCGGGTCGCAGTAGAGCGCGTCCTTGCGCACGTCGAAATAGAACGCCGAGAGGTCGGCGGTCATGAATGCGCTCAGCGCCGCGAAGATGCGCTTGTAATCGAAATCGGCGTAGGCCTTGCGCACCAGCGCGTCGAGTTCGGCCAGCCGATGCAGCATCAGCCGCTCGAGCTCCGGCATTTTGGCTGGCGCGACGCGATCGTCTTCGCGAAAATGCGCGAGGTTGCCCAGCATCCAGCGAATGGTGTTGCGCAGCTTGCGATAGGTGTCGACGGTGGTTTTGAGAATTTCCGGACCGATGCGCAGGTCATCCGCGTAGTCGGAGGCGCAAACCCACATGCGAAGAATGTCGGCGCCGGAATTCTTGATGACGTCCTGCGGCGCGACCGTGTTGCCGAGCGACTTCGACATCTTGCGGCCCTTCTCGTCGAGCACGAAGCCGTGGGTCAGCACCGCGTCGAATGGCGCCACGCCGCGCGTGCCGCAGCTTTCCAGCAGCGACGAGTGGAACCAGCCGCGATGCTGGTCGGAGCCTTCGAGATACATCACGACTTCGTTGCCGTCGTCGTGCTCGCGCTTGATGCCGGCGAACGCCAGGAAATGCTTCGGGTCTTCCAGCACGAAGGCGTGCGTCGAGCCGGAGTCGAACCAGACATCGCAGATGTCGTCGACCTTCTTCCAGTCTTCGTTGGCGCGCGAGCCGAGGAAGCGCTCGCGAGCGCCGGCCTGATACCAGGCATCGGCGCCCTCCTGCTCGAAGGCCTGCGCGATGCGTTCGTTGACCCGCGGGTCGTCGAGGATTTCGGCCGAGCCGTCGCCCTTCTCGCGCACGAACACGGCGATCGGCACGCCCCAGGCGCGCTGGCGCGAGATCACCCAGTCGGGGCGGCTCTCGATCATGCCGGTGATGCGGTTCTCGCCTGCTGCGGGAACCCAACGCGTCTTGCCGATCTCGCGCAGCGCGATCTGGCGCAGCGTGCCGTCGAGCCCCTTGATCGGCCGGTCCATGGCGATGAACCACTGCGGCGTGTTGCGGAAGATCACCGGCTTCTTCGAGCGCCACGAGTGCGGATATTGATGCTTGAGGCGGCCGCGCGCGATGATCATGCCGGCCTCGGCCAGCGCCTTGATCACCGCCTCGTTGGCGTCGCCCTTCTCGCCTTTGTCGTTGATGACGCGCTTGCCGGTGAAGCCCGGCGCTTGTTCGGTGAAGGCGCCGTTCTCATCGACCGTGTAGGGAATCGTCGGATTGATGCCGCGTGCTTCGAGGGCGCGCGCGTTTGCGGTCCAGACCTCGAAGTCCTCGCGACCGTGGCCCGGCGCGGTGTGCACGAAACCAGTACCGGCGTCGTCGGTGACGTGATCGCCGGGGAGAAGTGGAACGTGGAAGTCGTAGCCACCTTTGCTTTTCAACGGGTGTGAGCACGTTAGCTTTTCGAGGCCAGTAAGATTGGTTGCCTCGACCATTTTCCAGGCAGTTACTTTGGCTGCCTTGAAGACTGCTTCCGCCAGTTTGTTGGCCAGGACGTATCTGTCGCCGACCTTTGCCCAATTCTCTGGTGGAGCTTCCGTGACTTCATAAAGTCCATAAAAAATCTTCGGTGAGAATGAGATTGCTCTGTTGCCTGGAAGAGTCCAGGGCGTGGTGGTCCAGATGACAACAGACGTGTTTTTGAAGAAGCCGTCGTCCGCGTTGATCGGAAACTTCACCCAAACCGTATCGCTCGTATAATCCTCGTACTCCACCTCGGCTTCGGCGAGTGCCGTCTTTTCCACCACGCTCCACATCACCGGCTTCGAGCCGCGATACAGCGTTTTGTTGGCGGCGAACGTCATCAGCTCGCGGGCGATCTGCGCCTCTGCCGGAAAGCTCATCGTCGTATAGGGGTGGTCCCAGTCGCCTTCGACGCCGAGCCGCTTGAACTCCTCACGTTGCACGTTCAGCCAATGCTCCGCATAGGCGCGGCACTCCTTGCGGAACGCGATCATCGCGGCCGGGTTGGACAGGTTCGGCTTCTGCTTGTTCTTGGAGCGGTAGTTCTCTTCTTCGATCTTCCATTCGATCGGCAGGCCGTGGCAGTCCCAGCCCGGCACGTAGTTGGAATCGTAGCCAAGCATCTGCTGGCTGCGCGTCACCACGTCCTTGAGGATTTTGTTGAGCGCGTGCCCGATGTGGATGTTGCCGTTGGCGTAGGGCGGCCCGTCATGGAGAATGAATCGCGGCTTGCCTTTGGCGGCGGCGCGCAGGCGTCCGTAGAGGCCCTGCGTCTTCCACCGTGTGAGGATTTCCGGCTCGCGCTGTGGCAGGCCGGCGCGCATTGGAAATTCGGTCTGCGGCAGAAATAGCGTCTGGCTGTAGTCGTCTTCGGGGGCCAGCGCGCCTTTTTTGGAATCGCCGGGCTTGTCGGTCATGGCGGGTTCCTAGCAGGCGATGACGGCGGCGAAAAGGCCCGCCAATTGGGCGTTTCGGACAGCAGCTCAGACTTGCGGCGTACCCAAGATTGGAAACGCATCGGGCATCCGAGCCAGCGTCACGCGGGCGTGGCGCGAGTCGTCATCCATGCGCCGGATCAGTTCTTCGACATTGGGGAAATTCATCTCCGGCCTGATCCAGGCGATGAAGGCGACGTCGAGCGCGGCGCCATAAAGGTCGCCGGAAAAATCGAACAGGAACACTTCGAGCAGCACCGCGCCGGTGTCGAACATCGGCCGGCGTCCGAAGTTCGCAACGCCGTCGTAGCGCGCGCCGCCGACGCCCACGCGAACCGCATAGACGCCGTGTTTGAGGCCGCAGTCGGGATCGAGCCGCAGGTTCGCGGTCGGATAGCCGAGCTCGCGCCCGCGCTTGTCGCCATGCACCACCTGGCCGGTGACAAACCAGGGGTAGCCGAGCAGGTCGTTCGCCTCCGCCACGCGGCCGGCCGCGAGCGCATCGCGGATCGCGCCCGAGGAGACGCGCTTCCCATGGAGGCTGAACGGCGGCACCACGTCGACCGAGAAGCCATGGTGCGCGCCCTGCGCCACCAGGAAGTCCGGTGAGCCCTGCCGGTCTTTGCCGAAGTAAAAATTGAAGCCGATGACCGCGCCGCTGATCGCGAATCGATCGACCAGAATGCTGCTGACGAATTCTTCCGCCGGCAGGCTCGCCAGCGCCGCATCGAAGTTGAGAACGATGGCGCCGTTGATGCCGGTCGCTGCCAGAAGCCGCAGCTTCGCGGCCGCGGAACTGAGCCGGAACGACGGCGCATCCGGTTGAAAGAAGCTGCGCGGGTGTGGCTCGAAGGTGAGCGCCGCGGCGGGCCGGTGCGAGCCACGGGCGCGCTCCGTCGCCGCCCCAATCACCGCGCAATGGCCGCGGTGGACGCCGTCAAAGTTGCCGATGGCAACGACCGCCCGCCGCAGGCGGTCGAGCGCGGGCCCGTCGTCGCGCGCGACCACAAACTGCTGAGATTCTGCGGATATCGACATAGCGGGCGGCATGGCGGCCAGTATGGCGTTGGCCAGCAGGCTTGTCCGCAAAATGGTTAGCGCGTCGTTAAATCGGTGCGCTGGC
This sequence comes from Rhodoplanes serenus, assembly GCA_945893145.1. GTDB lineage: Bacteria > Pseudomonadota > Alphaproteobacteria > Rhizobiales > Xanthobacteraceae > Z2-YC6860. The sequence continues at coordinate 68,763 of CAMDDZ010000007.1, forward strand.
CGACGCTGGCCGGCAACCGATGGCACAGTCGTTTACCGGATATTCAACCCGAACTTGGTACCGTCGCGAGGTTCGGGAGCGCCGGCACTGTGCCGGGGCCCCTTTGTTATGCGGCCATGGCGCGAAGCGGCGGGCTCAAAACGCCGGACCTGCGCCGATGGAGGGGCTTGATGGCTGTCGATCCGTCCATGCCGATCCTCGTCGTTGACGACTACAACACGATGATTCGCATCATCCGCAATCTGCTCAAGCAACTCGGATTCCAGGACGTCGATGACGCCGCCGATGGCACGGCCGCGCTGGAGAAGATGCGCAACCGGAAATACGGCCTTGTGATCTCCGACTGGAATATGGAGCCGATGACCGGCTTCGAACTGCTCAAGCAGGTGCGGGCGGATGCCGAGCTCGGCACGACGCCATTCATCATGGTCACGGCCGAATCCAAGACCGAGAACGTGATTGCGGCCAAGCAGGCAGGCGTGAACAACTACATCGTGAAGCCGTTCAACGCCGAGACGCTCAAAAGCAAAATCGACACGGTCTTCCCGGCGTAGAAATTGCCCGCCGCGCGTCAGGATTACCCTGACACGACCTCCGCCTGACCCGGATCCCGGGCGGCACGTTTCACCAGACCAAACCCCGCATCACCGCCTTGGGCGCAATCCCGGCGGCGGCAAACATTTTGGTCAGCGCCTCGAGGTTCGGATCCTCCCGGCCGCCCAATTCCTCGGCGTGGATGCCGGCGGTCACGAACAGGCAGTCGATGCCCATTCCGGTCGCGCCGGTGAGGTCGGTGCGCACCGAATCGCCGATCGCCAGCACGCGTGAGAGTGGCGGCGCCGTGCCGCGCACCGCGGCGATCCGCGCCAGCGCCTCTTGATAGATCGGTGGGTGCGGCTTGCCGGCGTAGAGGACGTCGCCGCCCATCTCGGCATAGAGGTCGGCAAGCGCGCCGGCGCAATAGACCAGCTTGTCGCCGCGCTCGACCACCACGTCCGGATTGCCGCAGACCATGAACAGGCCGCGCTTGCGCATTTCGCCAAACTCGGCGCGATAGGATTCCGCGGTCTCGGTCTCGTCGTCGCGCAGGCCGGTGCAAACCGCGTAGTCGGCCTGCTCCATCGGCACGAAGCTCAGACCCAGCCCTTCGAAGATCGGCAGGTCGCGCTCGGGCCCCAGATGAAACACGCGCTTGCCGGGCCGCGCCGCCATCACGGCGCGCGTGACGTCACCTGAGCTGACGATACCGTCATAGGCTTCGCGCGGTACGCCGACCCGGTCGATGAATTTCGTCACCACGGCACCCGGCCGCGGCGCGTTGGTGATCAAGATGACGGTCTTGCCCTGGGCGCGGAAGCGTACGAGCGCCTCGCAGGCGGCCGGCGTTGCAACGATGCCGTTATGCACCACGCCCCAGACGTCACTCAGCACCGCGTCATAGTGCGGCGCGAGCGCGGCGAAATGGTTGGTGACGATGGCAGGAGAGGGCGGCATGGCGGCGGCGCGGAAGCTCGACAGTCCGATCCCTTCAGCGGTTCAGATTGCGGCATGCTCTAGCGGGTTGTACCCGCGCCGTCACCTTCAAACTGCCGCTGTGGCGGGGGTGCCTCTGAGCGCCGCCCTCTGCCGGTCGGAAGAAGAAGGCTCGCGCGCCGGGGCGTCTGGCTCGGCGCCAGTTTGCAAGGCTTCGGCCCGTACCGGCCGCGGCGGGGAGAACAGGAAGCCCTGGCCGAAGCGCAGGTCGAAATCGAGCAGGTCGACCGCCTGGCCTTCGCTCTCGACCTTGGTGGCGATCAGGCTGATGCCGGAGCGGTTGAGTAGATCGGACAGGTCGGCGGCATGAATGTCGGTGCCCGGGGCGCCGGTCTTGCCCAGCAGCAGCGCCGCCGGTGCTTTGACGAATTTCACGCCGCGCGCCGCGAGGTCGCGCGGGTCCATGCGCAGGTCGGTGACCTGATCCATGCAGAAGCGGAAGCCCAGCTCGCGCAACGCGGCGAGGCTTTCCTGTTCGAGCGGGCCCATATCGCGCCAGGCGCTTTGTTTGAATTCCAGCGTCAGTGAACCGGCCAGCGCCCGGTTCGCTTCCAGGAATTGCGACATTTGGGGGAAAAGCTCCCCGTCGTTCAGCGTCGTTGCCGAGATGTTGCAGAACAGGCCGACCTCGCGGTTCTTCAACAGCAGGCGGCGCAGCACCTGCACGCAGCGGAAGAGCTGCAAGTTGTCGATCCGTGCGATCAGGCCGCTGGTCTCGGCCGCCACCAGGAAGTCGGACGGCTGCAACAGCGTGCCGTTGTCGGTGCGCAGCCGTGTGAACGCTTCGTAATAGCGGACCTTGCGCTGCGGCAGCGTCACGATCGGCTGCAGGTAGAGGTCGGCGCGGTTGGCATCGGCCGCGCTGCGGATCGTCGCCAGCAATTCGTCGCGATTGCGGGTCACGGCCGACGCGGCAACCGCAGCGGTGGATTTCGGCTCCGGCTCGCCGAGCTCGGACAGCGCCGCCGGCTCGATCACCGGCGAATTGGGCCTGACGTTGCCGTCGGATTTGCCGGAGATCGCGGTTTCATGGATCGCCACCGTCTCGGCGAGCTGCTTGACCAGCGTGCCAAGCTCGCTCAGCTCTGCTGACATTGGCGCCGTGGCGGCACGCGCCTGCTCGCGAGCGCGGTCGGGACCGCCTTCGAGGGCCGCGGTTCGCCGCCCCAGTTCCGCCACCTGGCGCGCCAGGTCGGTGGTGCCTCGCGAAAGATCCGAGATCGGCCCGCTCAGATCGACGCGCTCGCGCAACCGCGTGGTGACCGCGTTATAGACCGCAAGCGCCGTGAAAGCCGCGAGCCCGGTGATCGTCGCCTCAGTGCCGCTGACGCCAAACACAAGATAGAGCACCGCGGCGAGCGAGCCGGCGATCAGGGTCATGCACAGGCCGATAAACAGAGCGCCAAGGCGCAGCATGCGGGCTCCAGGCGGCTAGTGCCGCCGATTTGAAGTTCCTGCCCACCTGGCAGAAAAATTCGTTCAGGAACTTCAAATCGATAAGCGGCACTAGCATCATATTGCTTGCTAGTGCCCTTTCGTTTCCGAAGTTCGTGTCAGAGTACGCCGCCGTGCATAACGAACTTCGGAAACGGGGCACTAGGGCCGTACTGATTCGCGGCCGGAGATCAATGTCCATGACGGCCACCGGGGGCGCAAGCGACCTGCGGGTTCCGGTTGTTGGTTGCGTTAAGAGCCGGTGACCAAGGGGCGGCCTTGACCGGGGGATGCCCCGGCGGTCATATCGCCAGAATTGCGAAATACCGAGCCAAGGCGATTTGGGGAGCCTCCTATGGCGCGTCGCCGGTCATCGAAGAAGCCGATCTCGACACCAGGCCTTACCGCGACGAGCACGACATGGAATTGCTGCGGCGAATGCTGGCGGCCGTCGAGGTGGTGCTGAATCACGTGACACAGCATTGCGGTGCGCCGCACGGGCGGCACACCGATTGAACCGAGGCCGCCGATCAACGCGCTCCTGACCGCGATCGAGCAACGCCCCGCTGCCGTCTTTGCGGCATTCGCGGCGCTGCACCTCGTCGTGTGGACGGCGCTGCCGGCCGCGCTTTATCCCAATCTGCCGCTCGACCTGATCGAGGCCCTGACCTACGGCCGCGAATGGCAGCTCGGCTACGACAAGCTGCCGCCGCTGCCGTGGTGGCTCGTCGAGGTCGTGCATCGGGTGCTCGGCTACGACCTGTTTTACTACGCGCTGGCGCAGGCGGCGGTGATCGCGGCGTTCTGGCTGGTCTGGACCATGGGACGGCGTCTCGTCGGCACAACCGGCGCGCTGGTTTCGCTGCTCATCCTCGACGGCCTGCACTACGTCCATTTCACCGCCGCGAAGTTCAACCACGACGTAATCCAGTTGCCGTTCTGGGCGCTCGCCGGCTTGAGCTTTTGGCTGGCGTTGCGTCAGGGCCGCACCGTGCATTGGGCGCTGCTCGGCTTCGCCATCGGCATGGCGCTCTGGGCGAAGTATTTCGTGCTGGTGCTGGCGCTGCCGCTCGGGGTGTTCCTGGTGTTCGACCGCGAGGCGCGCCGGCATCTCATGACACCCGGCCCCTATGTGGCGGTGGCGGTCGCGCTGCTGGTGGCGTCGCCGCATCTGATTTGGCTGGTGCAGAACGATTTTCTGCCGTTCCGCTACGCCGATGCGCGCGCGGCACCGTCGCGCGGCGTGCTCGATCATGTGCTGCATCCGGTGCAGTTCGCCATCGGCCAGCTTGCATTCATCCTGCCGGCGCTGGCGATTGCGCTGCCGCTGATTTTTCCGCGCGGCGACAGCGCGGCGCAGCGAACCACGACCGACTTCGACCGGCGCATCGTGACGCTCTTGGCCTTCGGGCCGGCGGTGACCGTTGTGGCGCTGTCGTTTTCGACTGGCCGCGGCACCATCGCGATGTGGGGCTATCCGCTCTGGCTGTTCCTCGGCCTGTGGATCGTGCTGGTGGTGGGCGCGGCGCTCGAACGGGTCCGGCTCGCCCGGCTCGTCACCGCATGGGCGATCGTGTTTGTCGGCTTCGCGGCGGCGTTCTTCGTCAGCTACGCAGTGCTGCCAAGCTACGATGGGCGCTACCGCGCGGTGTTCTTTCCGGGCGATCAACTCGGCGCCGAGATTTCCACGCGCTTCCGCGCGCTCACCGGCCGTCCGCTCGCTTACGTGGTCGGCACCATGTGGACCGGCGGTAATATCTCGCATTACGCGCCCGAGCACCCGCGCGTCGTGATCGACGGCCGGCCGGTGCGGGCGCCCTGGATCGACCTCTCCGACCTCTACAGCAAGGGCGCTGTGGTGGTGTGGACCGAAGGCGACCCGCGTGTGCTGCCACCGGCATTCCGTTCGGTCGCGGTCGATGCCGAAGTGCAGGAGCCGTTCACGCTGCCCTATCGGCGCGGCAAGGGCGAGGTGACGGTGGGCTGGGCGGTGCTGCGTCCGCGGCCGGCGGTGGCGCTGCGCTAATTCAGCCCCTTGATGATCTTGCCGACCTTCTCGAAAATCTCGCCGATCTGGCTTTCGCTGACGATCAGCGGCGGCGTCACCGCAATCGAGTCGCCGACGACGCGGAACATGATGCCCTCGTCGTGGAAGCCGCGCTCCATCGCCTCGTAGCCGCGCTTGCCGACTGCGTCCGGACGCGACGCCATATCGATGCCGGCGGTGAGGCCCACACAGCGGATATCGAGCACCTTTGGCACGCCCTTCAGCGTCATCGCGGCGTCGCACCAGATCGGCTCCATTTTCTTGGCGCGCGCGAACAGGTCCTCGTCGCGATAAAGATCGAGCGCCGCGAGGCCCGCCGCGCAGGCGAGCGGATGGGCCGAATACGTGTAGCCGTGGAAGAACTCCACGACATGCTCAGGGCCATGCATGAAGGCGTCATGGATGCCCTTGCGGCAGATCACGCCGCCCATCGGCACGCTGCCGGAGGTCACGCCCTTGGCGAACGTGATCATGTCGGGCACCACGCCGTAGCGCTCGGCTGCGAACGCGTGGCCGAGCCGGCCGAATCCGGTGATGACCTCGTCGAAAATCAGCAGGATGCCGTACTTGTCGCAAATCTGGCGCAGCCGCGGCAGATAGCCCTTCGGCGACGGCAGCACCGCGGTCGAGCCCGCCATCGGCTCGACGATCACGGCCGCAATCGTGGTGTCGCTGTGCAGCGCGACGATGCGCTCCAATTCGTCCGCCAGATGCGCGCCCCATTCCGGCTCGCCCTTGGAGAACGCCTGCTGCTCGCGATTGTAGGTTGAGGGCAGGTGATCGACGCCCGGCAGCATCAGGCCAAACGCCTTGCGGTTGTTGGCGAGCCCGCCGACCGCCATGCCGCCGAAGCCGACGCCGTGATAGCCGCGCTCGCGGCCGATGAAGCGGGTGCGCTGGGCCTGGCCGCGCGCGTTCCAATAGGCCAGCGCGATCTTCATCGCGGTGTCGGCGGCTTCCGACCCTGAGTTGCAGAAGAACACGTGATCGAGGTCGCCCGGCGCCAGCGCCGCGATCCGGCTGGCCAGCTCGAAGGCGCGCGGATGGCCGAACTGGAAGGTCGGTGCGAAGTCGAGCTGCGCGGCCTGGGCCTGGATCGCCTGCACGATCGGATCGCGGTTGTGGCCGGCGTTGGTGCACCACAGGCCCGCCGCGCCATCGAGGATCGGGCGGCCTTCCGGCGTGTAGTAGTGCATGTCCTTGGCGCGCGCGATCAGTCGCGGCCGCGCCTTGAAGGCGCGGTTGGCGGTGAACGGCATGAAAAAGGCTTCGAGGTCGTTCGGCACCGCCGCTGTGACGGAGGTTTTTTGCGCCGCTTTGGGGGCCTGGGCCATGAATCACCTCGCTGTCTGGATCGACCGACGGATTATCCGCTTTCGCGGGTAATGACAAAAGAGGGGGTGGCTGGTACCTACACGACCAAATTTCACTCACACCTGACATTCAATGGCTGACAAAACCAACAAGCTGAAGGCGCGCCTGCCGCGCGGGCTCGCCGATCGGGGACCTGCCGAGATCGCGGCGACGCGTCGCATGATCGAGACGATCCGCGTGGTGTTCGAACGCTACGGCTTCGATCCGGTCGAGACGCCGGCGATCGAATACACCGACGCGCTCGGCAAATTCCTGCCCGACCAGGACCGGCCGAACGAGGGCGTGTTCTCGTTCCAGGACGACGACGAGCAGTGGCTGTCGCTGCGCTACGATCTCACCGCGCCGCTGGCACGCCACGTGGCGGAGAATTTCCAGAACCTCGCGCTGCCCTATCGCAGCTACCGCTTCGGCTGGGTGTTTCGCAACGAAAAGCCGGGCCCGGGCCGCTTCCGCCAGTTCATGCAATTCGATGCCGACACGGTCGGCAGCGGCACCATGGCCGCCGATGCCGAGATTTGCATGATGGCCGCCGACACGATGGAGGCGCTCGGAATCGCGCGCGGGCAGTACGTCGTCAAAGTGAACAATCGCAAGGTTCTCGACGGCGTGTTGGAAGCGATTGGTCTCGGTGGCGAAACCAACGCCGGTATGCGGCTCACCGTGCTGCGCGCGATCGACAAGCTGGATCGGCTGGGCGCGGAAGGCGTGAAGCTACTGTTGGGGCCGGGCCGCAAGGACGAGAGCGGCGATTTCACCAAGGGCGCCGGGTTGGACAGCGGCGGAATTGACCGCGTGCTGGCGTTTGTCGGATCGAAGGGTGCCAACGGCGATGCCACGATCGCCAATCTCAAGAATGTGGTCACCGGCTCGGCGAGCGGAGCCGACGGCGTCGAAGAGCTTCGGCAAATTTCCGCGCTGACCACATCTGCGAACTATGGCGACGACCGCGTTCTCGTCGATCCTTCCGTCGTCCGCGGCCTCGAGTACTACACCGGTCCCGTTTACGAAATCGAACTGCTGGTCGAGACCAAGGACGAGAAGGGCCGCCCGGTGCGATTCGGCTCGGTTGGCGGCGGCGGGCGTTACGACGGACTGGTGTCGCGCTTCCGCGGCGAGCCGGTGCCGGCGACCGGCTTCTCCATCGGCGTGTCGCGGCTGCAGGCCGCGCTGACGCTGATCGGCAAGCTCGACAACAAGGCGGCGCCCGGCCCGGTGCTGGTGACGGTGTTCGACCGCGAGCGCGTCGCCGATTACCAGAAGATGGTTGCGGCGCTGCGCGGCGCCGGAATCCGCGCCGAGCTGTATCTGGGCAATCCCAAACACAGTGTCGGCCAGCAGCTCAAATATGCCGACAAGCGCGGCAGCCCCTGCGCCGTCATCCAGGGCGGCGACGAAAAACAGAAGGGCGAGGTGCAGATCAAGGATCTGATCCTCGGTGCCACGCTGACCGCGATCAAAGACCGCGACGAGTATCTGAAGAAGCAGGCCGAGGCGCAGAAAGCGGTGCCGGAGGCCACTTTGGTTGATGCCGTGCGCGAAGTGCTAACGCGCCACGGCGTGAATTGGGCCTGAACGGCTGGGCGTGCTTCCACTCAATATTTCACACTCGCGAACGCCCGCACGCTCGCGCCCGGCATCAGCACCACGTCCTTGGTGTAGGACACGGAATTGCGGATATTCTGGTTGAGAAGGTTGTTGCCAACCAGGCCAACGGTGATCTTGCTGATGCCGGTTGGGTCGTTCTTCAGTGCCACCGTGCGGCTGATCTCGGCCTTGAGCAGGTTGTAGCCCGCGGTCGATGTTTCGCCGATCGCCGCGATGTCGTTTTGCGGGAAGGCGTGCAGCAGGTTGACCCGCGCGAACCACACGGCGTTGCGGAAATAGACGCCGCCGCCGAGCCGCTGCGGCGGAATGCGCGGCACATTGCTGCCGTCCGCGAAGGTCGCCCGCACGATGTCGTACTGGCCTTCGACGCCGTAGAAGCCGCCCCACATCGGCAGCGTATCCCACTGGAACTGGAATTCGCCGCCACGGAAGGTCGCGTTGCGTTGTGAGTAGATGGCTTGGTTTGCGGCCTCGTCCGGGGTGCCCTGACCACAGGTCGTTTCGCTGCACTGCAAGCCGGTCAATCTGCGGAAGATGAAGCCGTCGAAGCGCGTGTAATAGGCGGTGGCCTCGAAGCGGAACGCGCCCTTGGCGCGCCGCAGGCCCACTTCGACAGACTTCGCCACTTCGTTCTTGAGATCGGCATTGCCGATGTCGAAGGTCCCGGTGGCATCGTGTGCGCCGCGCGAGAACAGTTCGGCGGGCTTTGGCGCGCGCTCGACGTATTGCGCCGTCAGGCTGCCGACTAGGTCCCAACCCAGGTTCTGGATCAGCCCGAAGCTCGCGCTCTTCGGCATGAAATTGAGGTTCCGCGCGGTGGCGGGTCCGATCGCGGACGGGTCGGCAAATGTATCGGGGACGAATGCTGGCGATGTGCCGGTCAGGTTCACCCGTTCGATGCGGCCTGCGATCTGCGCTTTGGTATTCTGGTTGAACTTGAACTCGTTGAAAATATAGGCGGCGATGCGGTTGTTTCGGTTCGGATCGAACAGCCCGTTGAGCGGCGTGCCGGGATCGTCGGGGCTTGGCGCGGTGAGCTGCTGATAGCCTGCCTGCACGCCAAGTGCTGTGGTCACCTGGGCGAAGCGCGCGTTGAACGAGGCCAACTGCACCTCGACGCGGCCTTCCCATTCCTTGTTGGTGAAGGTCTGCCGCACGCCGTCGGTCGTCATATCGTTTGGATCGGCGAGGCCGACCTCGTTGTGCTTGTAATCGGTGTAGCCCCACCAGTAGCGGATGGCATCGATCGCTGTTCCGTCTGGGCGATATTCGCCCTTGCCGGTCAGCTTGCTTTGCAACGCCATGATGCGGGTTTTGTTGATCTCCCCATCGGTGCCCGGAATCGCATAGGTCGTTTGATTGCGGACGAAGGCGAGGCCTGAATAGCCGCCCATGAACAGATACGAGCCGCCGAACGACTGTTCGTTGGAGCGCGTCCACGAATTCGGCTGCTTGCCGTTGAACTGGCCGCGTTGCGTCGCCAACGGATCGACGGCGCCGAGATACGGATAGCCCGGCACCCAATAGTTATCCGTACCGCGGCCGAACGCATCGACGTGGAACGCGAAGGGGCCGGCGCCGACGTCGAACAGCGCGCCGCCTTCGCGGCCGTTGTCAGCGCTGCTGTAGGCGCCGCGGAACTCCACGCTGGTGCATCCAGGCTGCCGCAAACCCGGAATGCCGGGTATGCCACGCAGCGGGTTGAGCGGACCGCACGGGTAAGCCTCGGGGATGCGGTTGTTGGTCGAGACCACGACACCGCCAATCGATTGCGAGCCGTAGCGCAATGTCGCTGGGCCGCGAACGACTTCGATTTGGCTGCTCGACAGCGGATTGACCGGGAGGAAATGGTCTTCGCCCAAGTCGGAGACGCCGCCGCCGCTGACGCCATTGTCGACGATGCCGACCCGATTGGCGTCGAGGCCGCGGATGATCGGCCGGCTCGATGCGCCGGGCGCAAAGCTCGAGCCGGTGATGCCGGGCTTCGAGAACAGCACGTCGCCGAGTGTCGAGCCGGGACTGCGTTGCAGCTCCTCGCGCGACACCGCCGTGACGGTGGCGAACTGGTCGGTCACGATCGGCGTTGCGCCTTGCAGCGGCGTTTCTTCGGCCGGTGCCGGAGCGGCGGGCACGGCGGCGGGGGTCGCTGGACGCACCGGCGCGCGCCGGATCGGGCTCGGCGCGTGCACCACGATCTGCGGCAGATCGACCGCCTGCGCGGTGGCATCGAGACAGCCGAGCGTCAACAACGATAACGAAGAAGAACCAAGCAACAATGCCCGCGCGATGCGCTTTGGCATGACCAACTCCTGAATGACTGACGTGCGGCGCTACCGCGCCGCGGAACGAACGACGTTCAGCGATGTCAGGCGATGGGTGGTGCGCGCGAGCGGAACGCGATGCGATCGGATTGCGCGACGATGGGCTCAGTGCGCAGCGGCAGCGCCGCCGCGACCAATGCGTGCGGCGGCAGGACCGTGGGCGGCGCGTACGACAGCGCAGAGCCAACGAGGCTGTTGAGGATGCAGATCGCGCAGAGCACGTCGTCGCGATCCGGCGCGCCCTGGTCGCTTGGCGCGCTGCCTTGGAGGTTGCTGGTTACGCTGGTGATGGGCGTCGCCGAGGCCGAGGCCGCTGCGCCGTGGACATGGCCGAACGAAAGGAACAGTTGCAGGCCGAGCGCGAACAGCGCCGCCCAACCTGCCGGGCCTCTCCGCGCACGGAACCAACGCATCGGCCGCAAACCCATGTCCCGCCTGCCATCGTCGCGATGGTCAGGCCCCTCTGTATCGAAATGTAACAATATAACAGTGCAGCCCGTCAAGGCCGGGCGGAACAGAACCTGTTAACCGTCCAATCAACCGTAGGAGCAGTTGGCCGCCCGGCATTAAGGCCGTCCGGCGGTTGGCGTCGAAACCTTAAAGCTATCGTGCTAAAGCCCCGCCAAACGCGCGGAAAAGAGCGCGGCGGGACGGCAGTCGGTTATGACGAGTGAGACCACATCAAGCGGGCCCGATGCCCGGGCCGAGGCGCTTGTCGCCGCCTACGAGCGCGCCGGCTATGCGCGCGTCGCGCCCGCGATCCTGCAGCCGGCCGAGCCGTTCCTCGACCTGTCGGGCGAGGACATCCGCAAGCGGATGTATCTCACCAGCGATCCGGAGGGCCGCGAGCTTTGCTTGCGGCCGGATCTGACCATTCCGGTGTCGCGCGATTATCTGGCTTCGCCGGCGGCCGGCACACCCAAAGCGTTCTGCTATCTCGGCCCGGTGTTCCGCGACCGCGGCTCGGCGCCTGCCGAGTTCCTGCAAGCGGGTATCGAATCGTTCGGCCGCACCGACAAGGCCGCAGCCGATGCCGAGATGCTGGCGCTCGGTCTCGACGCCACGGCGCACTACGGCATCGCCGCGCCGGAAATCCGCATGGGCGACGTTGCGCTGTTCTCGGCGCTGGTCGCGGCGCTCGATCTCGCGCCGGCCTGGAAGCGGCGGCTGGTGAAAGATTTCAATCGCAAATCCTCGCTCGCGCACGATCTCGACCGGCTGGCGCTTGCCGCCGCCAACGAGCGTCCCGAATACCAGGGCGTGCTCACGGCGCTGGCCGGCTCCGATCCCAAGGCTGCGCATGCGCTGGTCACTGATCTCCTTTCGATCGCCGGCATCACGGCGGTCGGCGGCCGCTCGGTTGGCGAAATCGCGGAGCGTTTCCTGGAGCAATCGGCGCTCGGCGCCAGCAATGCGCTGCCGCAGGAAACCCGCGCGCTGATCGAAAAATTCCTTGCCGTCAAAGGCGACCCTGACGAGGCGGCCGTTGAATTGCGCGCGCTCGCGGGCGATGCGCGCGTCTCGCTCGGAGCCGCGCTCGATCAATTCGAAAGCCGCACCGGCTTCCTCGCAGCGCGCGGCATCGATGTGGCCCGCATCCGCTTCTCCACCGCGTTCGGCCGCGGCCTCGACTATTACACCGGCTGCGTGTTCGAGTTGCACGATCCGAATGGCCGTATCGAGGGCCAGCTGGTCGCCGGCGGACGCTACGACGGATTGCTCACCCGGTTGGGCGCCAATTCGCAGACGCCTGCGGTGGGCTTCGCGGTCTGGGTCGAGCGGCTTGCCGCCTTTGGAGGTAACCCATGAGCGCGCCGTTCGTCATTGCGGTGCCCTCGAAGGGCCGATTGCAGGAAAACGCCGAGGAGTTCTTCGGCCGCGCCGGGCTGAAGCTCGTGAAGCACGGCGGCGCCCGCGACTATCGCGGCGCCATCGCCGGATTGCCCGGCGTCGAGATCGCCTATCTGTCGTCCGGCGAGATCGCCCAGCATCTCATGCAGGGCACGATTCACCTCGGCATCACCGGCGAAGACCTGGTGCGCGAGAGCATTCCGAACGCGGACCAGCGTGTCGTCATGATCGAGCCGCTCGGCTTCGGCCATGCCAACGTGGTGGTCGCGGTGCCGCAGGCCTGGATCGACGTGCGCGGCATGGCCGATCTCGACGATGTGGCGACCGCGTTCCGGTTGCGCCACGACCGCAAGATGCGGGTCGCGACCAAGTACATCAATCTGACGCGCACGTTTTTCGTGCAGCACGGCATCGTCGATTACCGGATCGTCGAAAGCTCGGGCGCGACCGAAGGCGCGCCGGCGGCAGGCTCAGCCGAGCTGATCGTCGACATCACCACCACGGGCTCCACGCTTGCGGCCAATGGCTTGAAGATTATTGACGACGGCGTGATCCTGCGCTCGCAGGCAAACCTCGTGGCATCGCGATCCGCCAATTGGGGCGAGGCCGAGCGCGACACCGCGCGGCAGATCCTCGACCGGATCGCGGCGCGCACCCGCGCTCGCACCATCCGCGAGGTGCGCACGCGCTTCAAGAACTGCAACGATGTGCTCTTGGCCGAAGCCAAAGAAAAGTTCAGCGTGATCGCACCGATCGGCGGCCCCACGTCGTCCGGGATGCTGACGCTGCACGTTCCGCCCGACAAGGTCTATGGGCTCGCGAGCTTCCTGCGCCAGCACGGCGCCGACAGCATTATCGTGGCGGAGATCGAATACGTGTTCGCGCCCGACAATCCGCTTTACGCCAAGCTCACGGCCGGGTTGTAAAACTCCGCTCCTGCTGTTTCCCACGACGACAAGGTGTCGCTGGCGGCACCAAAGCGACGATGCTACGCTCGGCGCGCCGGAAACGCGGAGGATTTGACGAAATGCGACGCCGTGATTTTCTGGCAACTGCTGCCGCAGCCTGTCTCGCCCCAACCACCTCGTTCGCCCAGGGCGCCTGGCCGCAAAAATCCATCACCATCGTGGTGCCGTTTGGCGCCGGCGGTTCGGCCGATTTGATCGCGCGGATGTTCGCGCAGCCCTTGCAGGCGAAGTTCGGCCAGACCGTCGTCATCGAGAACAAGGGCGGCGCCGGCGGCAGCATCGGCGCGGGTTATGTCGCGAAAGCGGCTCCCGACGGCTACACCCTGCTCCTCGGCACGGTGAGCACGCATTCGATCAATCCGTCGCTCTACGCCAAGCCGGCGTACAACGCCGAAACCGATTTCGAGCCGATCTCGCCGATCGTGCGGCTGCCCAATCTGCTGGTCGTCAACAACCAGGTCCCGGCCAAGACCGTGCCCGAACTGGTGACCTACCTCAAAGCCAACGACGGCAAGCTCAATTTCGGCTCGGCCGGCATCGGCACGTCCGGCCACCTGTCGACCGAAATGTTCATGAAAGCGATCGGCGTGAAGATGGCTCATGTGCCGTTCCGCGGCACCGCGGACGAGACCGCCGCGCTGGTGGGCGGTCACATCCAGTTGTGCATCGACAGTATGACGACCATCTGGCCGCTGGTGAAGAGCGGCGAGATCCGCGCGTTAGGCGTGACGACGCCGCAGCGCGTCGCCGCGGCGCCCGATCTGCCGACCATCGGCGAAACCGTGCCGGGCTTTGCGGCGATCGGCTGGCAGGGCCTGTTCGCGCCCGCCAAGACGCCAAAGCCGATCGTCGAACTGCTCGCCGGCGAAGTGAAGCGGATTTTCTCGCAACCCGAGGTGAAGGCGGCTTTGCAGAATGTCGGCGGCGAGCCCTTCACGCTGACGCCCGACGAGTTCGCGGCGTTCGGCAAGGCGGAACGCGCCAAGTGGGGCGAAGTGGTGAAGTCGGCCGGCCTGCGAATTGAGTGACGCCAGCGCGGCTATGTGTTTTGCTTGAGGGCAGGCGGGCAGCGATGCTCGCCTGTCTTTGCATTTGAGGAACAGACCCGTGGCCGAAAAGAAAAAAATCCATCTCGCCTTCGACATCTCCTACACGCACCTCGACGGCCGCTGGCGGATGCCGGGCTCGTGGACCGGCCGCATCTATCCGGACCTCGACGTCTACGAAGAGATCGCCCGCATCTCCGAGCGCGGCTGCATCGACATGCTGTTCTTCGGCGACGGCACCGGCATTCCGGCCACCTGGGGCAACTCGCGCGACGAAGCGGTGCGCTGGGGCATCGGCTGGCCGCGCCACGACATGAGCCCGGTGATCACGGCGATGTCGCGGGTCACCAAGCATGTTGGTTTTGGTCTGACCTATGCGTCGACATTCATGCATCCGTTCTATGTGGCGCGGCTGTTCAACTCGCTCGACCACGTCACCAATGGACGCATCGCCTTCAACGTCATCGCGTCGAGCCGTGGTGCCGACGCCGCGAACTACGGCTTCGACGAATTGATGGAGCACGGGCTGCGCTACGAGCGCATGGAGGAGTTCATCGACGTGTGCCGCGCGCTGTGGGACAGCGTCGAACCCGATGCCTTTGTGTGGGACCGCGAATCCGGCCTCGTAGTCGCCGACCCGGCGAAGGTCCGCGCCATCGACCACGCCGGAAAATTCTTCAAGGTGCGCGGGCCGCTCAACTGCGTGCCGTCGCCGCAACGCCATCCGATCCTGATCCAGGCCGGCAGTTCGCCGCGCGGCATCAAGGCCTCGGCCTATATCTCGGACCACGTCTTCGCCCGCTGGCCCTCCAAAGAGGGCAAGGCCAAGCACCGGGCGCAACTCGACAAGGAGATCGTCGCGGCCGGCCGCGATCCGTCCAAGATCGGCATCCTGTGGGGCTGCGGGCTCATCGTCGGCGAGACCAAGGCGGAGGCCGAAGCACGCCGCGAGCAGCTTCTCACCATGATCCCCGAGAAGGCAGTCGGGCCTTACCTCTCGCACAACTCGGGCTACGATTTCTCCAAGCTTCCGGAGCGCTTCTCGCTCACCGAGCTCAACGCCGAGATCACCAAGAAGAACGCCTCGCCGGTCGGCTTCGTCTACAAGCTTGCCCAGACGCTCGGCGGCAACGCCGAGATTTCGCGCAAGGACTTCTTCGAGCACGCGCTGCGCACCGCGACGAATTACGACCGCACTTATGCGGACACGCCCGCCAAGCTCGCCGATATGCTCGAGGAGGAGTTCGAGGCTGGCGGCAGCCGCGGCGGCTTCATGGTGGTCCACCCGCAGGCAGTGCCGCGCGAGCTTCTCAACGTGGTCGACCTGCTGGTTCCCGAGTTGCAGCGGCGCGGGCGTTTCCGGAAATCCTACGAGGGCAAGACGCTGCGCGATAACCTCGCCGAGTAATCGGGCGAAATCGCTTGCGCCGCACCTCGTGCGGCCGCAACCTCTCGGATCAGAACAATCTCCTTGCCGGGAGCCTTTCATGATCCACACACCTGTCTGCGACTTGCTCGATATCGAACACCCCATCGCGCTGGGCGGTATGGGGTCGGCGTCATCGCCGGCGATGACCGCCGCGGTGTCGCGCGCCGGCGGTCTTGGCGCGATGGGGTGCCATTATCTGACGCCGGCGCAGGTTCGGGAGCGCGCGGTGGCAACCCGCAAGGAAACCAACAAGCCGTTCGGCATGAACTTTCTGTTGTTCGACGTGCGCGAGGACAGCTTCGCCGAGGCGCTGCAGCTGCGCCCCGCCGTGATGCAATTCGCCTGGGCGCGGCCCGACCAAGACCTGAAATCCTTTTTCGATCGCTCCCATGAGGCGGGATGCAAGGTGACCTACATGGCCGGCCAGGTGCCTGAGGCGGTGCGCGCCGCCAAGGCCGGCGCGGATGTCATCATCGCCCAGGGCAGCGAGGGCGGCGGCCACGTCGGCTGGATGGGTTCGATGCCGCTCATTCCAATGGTGGTCGATGCGGTCGGCCCGATCCCGGTGCTGGCGGCGGGCGGCTTCGCCGACGGGCGCGGTCTGGTCGCGGCGCTGGCGCTCGGCGCGCAGGGCATTCTGCTCGGCACGCGGTTCCTCGCCAGCATCGAGTCGCCGCTGCACCCGAACTTCAAGCAGGCGATCGTCGACAGCGACGGCCACGACACGCAGCTTTCGGAAATTCCGGACATCGCGGCCGGTCAGGTGTGGCCCGGCGCGATGACGCGCTCGCGCCGCAACCGCTTCATCGAGCGCTGGGCCGGGCGCGAATGGCATCTGCGGCAGAACCGCGCCGAAGCGATTGCGCAGCTGCGCGCGGCGCGGGAAATGGGCGACGTCGATGAGGGGCCGTTGTCGATGGGCCAGGACGCCGGTCTCATTCATGACATTGCGCCCGCGGGCGAGCTTGTCACCCGTATTGCGCAGGAGGCCGAGCAGATTTTGACGCAGCGGCTTCCCAGCATGTTGCAGCGCGAGCCGCAGCGGGTGCGCGCATAAGCGCGATCATCGCGGTCGGGTGCGAAACACCACCAGGTGCGTGAGCGAGAAGTTGACCAGGAAGCTCACCAGGATGGCGCAGCCTTTGGCGGCCCAGACCGGCATGAACATCGCCGCGACCACGAGCGTTGTGGTGTTGGCGATGACGCCGACGATGCCTGATGCGGCAAATGTGCCGTAATCGCGCCAGCGCAGCTTGCGCCCGGACTCACGCGCGAAGGTGATGAAGGAGTTCATCACATAGGACCCCGACACCGCGACGAGCCACGCCAGCACGTTGGCGGCGATCAGTGACGTGGTCAGAAAATGCAGCGCCAGGAAGAACACGCAGGCGTCGATCGCCACATTGACGACGCCGATGATGCCGAAGCTCAAGGCCTTCAGCGCAGGGCCACGGTCGTGCCAGGCGCTCAGCGATTGATCGATCAGGCGGCGCAGGGGGGGCATCTCGCATCGCTTAACCGCTTTCGCGCCCGAGGCAAAGCCGCCAAGCCTTAAACCAAGCCGTAAACGTTGATTTTCCTGGGCAATCCGTACCGCGACAGGGCCGCGGCGGCACGCTATAAATTGCTGAAAGGACGGGCGAAATTGCGATGAACACGAAGGATCCGGCGGGAGTTGTGACGGGGAAGGGCACATCCGCGTCGGGCCTCTCCATCGTCGTGCCGGTTTTCAACGAGGCGGCCGGCCTGGCGCGGTTCCATGACCGCTTGGTCGAAGTCGCTCGCGAGCTGCGCCAAAAGCGCGGGCTCGTCACCGAAGTGATTTATGTCGATGACGGCAGCCGCGATGACAGCTTCGCGATTGCGACCGCGTTGCCGGCCAAGGCGCTCGACGTGCAGGCGATTTCGCTGTCGCGCAACTTCGGCAAGGAGGCGGCGCTGATGGCCGGCCTTGATCATGCCCGTCATGGCGGCGTGCTGTTCATGGATGGCGACGGCCAGCATCCGCCGCAACTGATCGACACGCTGGTCGGGCATTGGCTCGATGGCGGTCATGACGTCGTTTACACCGCCAAGGCCCATCGCGAGAACGAACCGTTGATGCGCCGCCTCGGCGTGCGCATGTTCTACGGTCTGATCAACTGGGGCGTGCGGCAGAAGATTCCCGCCGACGCCGGCGATTTCCGTTTGCTGTCGCCGCGCGCCGCCAACGCCTTGCGCCAACTGCCGGAACGCAATCGCTTCTTCAAGGGACTGGCGAGTTGGATCGGCTTCCGGCAGATGCGCGTCGATTACGAGCCTGCCGAGCGCGCCCATGGCCGCACCAGCTGGAACACCTACGGACTGTTGGCGCTTTCGATCGAAGGCCTGACGTCGTTCTCGGTGGCGCCGCTGCGGGCCGCGAGCCTGCTGGGCGTTGGGCTCGCCGCCGCCGCTTTGGTGTTCGGCGGCATGATCCTGTTTGAGACCGTGGTCTATGGCAAATCGGTCGCCGGCTATCCGTCGGTCATCGTTGGCCTGATGGTGCTGGGCGGCGTCCAGCTCATCATGATCGGCGTTGTCGGCGAATACATCGGCAAGATCCTGTCCGAGATGAAGGCGCGGCCGGTCTATTTCGTCGCCGAGCACAGCGTGAAGACCGCACAGGGCCGCGCCGAACCGGCGCCGGCCCGGACCGCGGCAGAATAGAGCGTTTGGGTTTTGTGGGGTTGAACGTGTCGGCTGAGGGGCGTGTCGAAGCGGGAGACGTCAGGCCGGGCAGGGCGCCGGCCCGGCGCCGGCCGATCTGGCTCTGCGCCGATGACTATGGCATCTCGCCCGCCGTCAATGTCGCGATCCGCGATCTCGTCATGCGCGGGCGCATTAACGCCACCTCCGTCATGGTGGCGGCGCCGAGCTTCAACCGCTCCGAGGCGATCGCGCTCACCATGCTCAACGCCGGCGCGCGGCGCGCGGCGATTGGGCTGCACGTGACGCTCACGGCGCCGTTCCGGCCGCTGAGCCCAAGCTTCCGGCCGGTGCAGAACGGCGCGTTCTTGCCGCTCCCGGAGATGCTGATCCGCGGCTCGCTGCGGCTCTTGCGGCGCAAGGCGCTGATGATCGAGATCGCGACCCAGCTCAAGGCGTTCGTCGATGCGTTCGGCCGGGCGCCCGACTTCATCGACGGGCATCAGCACGTGCATCTGTTCCCGCAGGTCCGCGACGCGTTCCTCACGGTGGTGAAGGAGGCGGCGCCAAGGGCATCGGTGCGTCAATGCGGCCGCGTCGGGCCGCTGTATCGGCGCCTCTCGGATCGCAAGGCGCTGGTGCTCGATCTGCTGAGCCACAAATTCCGCGCCCGCGCCGCAGCGCTTGGCATTTCCACCAACCCGGCGTTCGCCGGCACCTACGACTTCGACGCTGAGCCCGAGCCGGATTTCGCCAAACTGTTCCCGGCTTTCCTCAACGGATTGCCGCCCGGCAGCATCGTCATGTGCCATCCCGGCAAGGTCGATGCCGAGCTGGCCCGGCTCGACCCGCTGACCGCGCTGCGCGAGCGCGAATATGCCTTTATGGCCGATGAGGGCTTCCCGGCGGTGCTGCGGTCACACGGCGTAGCATTGGCCTGACAGGCACTTAGCCGCCATGCGGCGAGGTGCCTGCGATTTTTCGTCCACCGTCATTCCGGAGCGCCTTGGCGCTGCCTACATGCTGCGGGACGTTGAGGCGCCACAGGGAGAACAATGATGACGCCGCAGGAACGCAAGCTTTTGGATGAGCTGTTCGACCGGCTGGCTTCGCTGGAAGGCGCGCCGCGCGATCCCGACGCCGTGGAAGTGATCAACGACGGGCTCACGCGAGCGCCCAATGCGATGTACCCGCTGGTGCAGAGCGTGCTGGTGCAGGACGAGGCGCTCAAGCGTGCCGACGCCCGCATCCGCGAGCTTGAAGGCCAACTCGGCATCCAGTCCGGCCAGCCGGCGCAGCAACAGCAGCCGGGCTTTCTCGACAACATGCGCAACGCGCTGTTCGGCAATCCCGAGCCGCGTGGTTCGGTGCCAACCGTTCGGCCGGGCGTCAGCGGGAGCGTCTGGGGTGCGGCGCGGACGCCGCCTGCCGCCAGCACATACGCGGCGCCGCCCGCCGCGAACGCCTACGCGGCACAGCCGGGCCCCAGCGCCTATGCGGCGCAACCGTCGCCCGGCAGTTCCTTCCTCGGCACCGCGGCGGCGACGGCCGCAGGCGTGGTCGGCGGTGCGCTGTTGATGAACAGCTTCCGCGGTATGTTCGGCGGCAACCAGAACAACACCGGTCATGCGGCGTTCGATTCCAGCAACCAGACTGGCTCGCCGTGGGGTCCAAGTAGCGCCACAAGTAACGCCAGCAGCGCGGCCAACAGCGATCTCGCGCGTCAGGCCGGGCTCGACGACATCGGCCGCAACGATCGCGCCTCGGCGTTCGATAACGATACGTCACAGCGTGCCGGCCTGTTCGGCTCGGCGGACAATGACGACGACATCGACGGCGATAACGTTGGCGACCTGGCTGGCGATATGGGCGGCGATTTAGGCGGCAGCGACACCGCCTGAGCGGGCATGCGTTGTTGAACGTTCTTGGTCAATCTAGATCTTCAGCATATCCAGATTCGCCAATCTCACGTCAGTCACCTGCCAACGCGTACCCTTAAGCGTCATCATCACCCTGACCGTCAATGCATCGGTCGATCCATTGCGATTTGGCGATCCGAGATCGAGCCGGAAATGAACAGGCGATACAAAGAACGCGAATTTTACGCTCCCGAACAGGGCCTCTATTTCCCGTTCCGATAGTCTCGGGATTGGCATTCGCGATGTTGACTTGTTGGGTGTCTCCGCGGCCTTCAGGCGCTGCAGCATATTTGCAATGCCTTCAGGAGTGAGCGTCGTGTCGATAAAGGAATTTGCCATTGTCGCGGCGCGCGTGGCGTCGCCAACCGCGGAGTTTGGATTCTGGCGCTGCATGGCCATCATGGGCCGGCTGGTCAGAATCGTTTGAACTTGCGCTTTGACGCTCGCTCGAACGGAATCCCAATCGACCCGCTGGTTAATGGTCGCCGCATCGCCGGATCGAATGCCTTGGGCGAGGTCGTACAGCGCATAATATGGCCATGCCAAATAAACCAGGACCGCAAGAATTCCAGCCGCCCACTTCGCCCATTTCATGAGTGCTACCTTTGCCGGTCTACGGACAAAGATACCAATCGTGCGTGGCAGAACGGTAAGGCCGGTCGTTCAAATTGATTGCATTCACTCAACGATGCCTCAAACACAAAGGCCGCCGAAACCGGCGGCCTTTTCATTTCATTGTGCGCGCGAAGCGATCACATCACGATGACGCGGGTGCCGACCTTGACGCGATCGTACAGGTCGACGACGTCCTCATTGCGGAGCCGGATGCAGCCGGACGACACCGCCTGGCCGATCGTCCAGGGCTCGTTGGAGCCGTGGATGCGGTAGAGCGAGGAGCCGAGATACATTGCGCGCGCGCCGAGCGGATTCTCCGGGCCGCCGGCCATCCAGGACGGCAGGTCGGGGCGGCGCTGCAGCATCTCGGGCGGCGGCGTCCAGTCCGGCCATTCCTTCTTGGCCGAGACGGTTTTCACGCCAGCCCAGGTGAAGCCTTGCTTGCCGACGCCGATGCCGTAGCGGATCGCGGTGCCGTTGGGCTGCACCAGATACAGGAAGCGGTGCGGCGTATCGATGATGATGGTGCCGGGCTTTTCCGGACCGTTGTAGGCAACCGTCTGCCGGTTGAACTGCGGATCGACCGGCACGGTGCGTGGGTCGATCGAGGCGACCCGCTGTTGCGGCTGCGCGTAGGCCGGATCGGGCGACGCGACTTCGGCCTGCGGACGCAGTGGGCCGATCGGCCGGTTGTTGCCGAACAGGAACTCGAGGAAGCCGCCGCCGAGATCGGGACCCGGCTGGGGCTGTTCGTAACGCGCCTGCTGCGGCGCTTCATACGATTGGTCTGGGTAAGCTTGGACCGGTTGCAGCTGCGGCGCGATATAGGCCGGTGTCTGGCGAGCCTGGGCGTAGCGATCGGCCTGCAGCGGCAGCGGATCGGCTGCGGCCGGGAGAGTGCTGAGAGTGCAGAAGGCAAGCGCGCTCGTGATGAGCGCCGAAGGGATGACGCGATGCATCGACGTACTCTTCTTACTGGTTACTCGATCGTCGGTGGGATTGCTCCCGTGCACGCGTAGTACATGGTGAAAAATGTACTGATCGGTAAAAACCGATGCACGCATTGTTAGCATCGGGCCATTGCGGCGGGCTTCGTCGAATTAGAGTTTATTTTGAGTGAATGGCGAGACGTTATGGTTAACCCGGAGTTTCCAGCTCCGCGCCGCGGCCGGCCGTGATGGTCCAACAATCGCGCATGAACGCCATTTTAAGCGGCCCCGTCGTAGCTCTTGGTCCGGGAGCTGGGGCGTCGATGCCGGTGCAGCGTAAGGTTTTTCGGATCGAGGAGCAGGCGCGCGTGAACGCGCGCGATGCTCTGTCCGCCGAACAGGCGGAAGCCGCGATGCGGCACCACGAATACATGACCGAGCTGAAGGCGCTGCGGTCCTTGATCGAACCGCGCATCGACGTGGACCGCGCCGCGATGGATCGCGCCCGCGCGCAGATCGCCGAGGCGCAGGCCTATAAGCACGAGCTCGAGCTGATCTATGCCGCGGTCAAGCAGACCCGGCAGGATGGCAAGGGCGTCAACGCCAGCGCATCGGCCGTGCAAGAGATCGGCCGCGTTAGCCGCGAACTCGAAGCCATCGTCTCCGGTACCGAACAGGCCACGCAGACGATCCTGCAGGCGGCCGAGGACATCGATCAGAACGCCCACACGCTCGTCGATACGCTCAAGACAGAACATGAGCGGGGCATGGCGCACGACGTGCGCGACAGCGTGGGACAGATTTATGAGGCCTGCAATTTCCACGACCTCACCGGCCAGCGCGTTGCCAACGTGCTTGCGACGCTGACGTTCATCGAGGAGCACGTCTCGCGCCTGATGCAGATCTGGCAAGGCATCGAACAGTTCAAGCCGGTCGTGCTTGATACCAAGGGCGAGGGCGACGAACTCCTCAACGGCCCGCGGCTTGCGGGCGACGCCGGTCATTCCTCGCAAGAGGACATCGACACGCTGTTCGGCTGCGCCTAACCTCGGCGTCATTCCGGGGCGCGCCATAAGCGCGTTCACGCGCGTCTTCGACGCGCTATGGCGCGAACCCGGAATCCATAACCCCGGTATTTCCATAACAATCAGCACTGGGATTATGGATTCCGGCACTCCCCCGGCTCAAGGCCGGGGTCGGCCGGAATGACAGCAGAGCAATTTTCAACAGCTCGCTAAGTCTTGGGCCGGCGGATCACGGCGAAACAGGCCAGCGAAATCATCGCGAACAATGCCGCGAACGCGAGCGCAGCGGGATCTGAGACGCGCTCGGCGACGAACGCCAGCACCAGCGGCGCCATCGACTGCATGATCAACGATGGCCCGGCGATCCGGCCGATCAGGGCGCCGTAACCCGATGCGCCGAACAGCGCCAGCGGCACCGCGCCCCGCGCAATCGTGACCAGGCCATTGGCGGCGCCGAACATCAGCGCGAACGCGGTTGCGGTCAGAACCGAAAATCCGAACAGCGCGAGCAGCCCGAACGCCGCGACCAGCAGCGTCACCGCGCAACGCGCGATGATGAGCGGATGCTGGTTGCGGCCGAAGATGAATTCGGTGAGGCGGGCGATCACCTGCGCGGGTCCGAACAACGTGCCGATCAGCACCACGGTTGCGGGCTCAATGCCGGTGCGGCCGAAGATCGCGAGCAGATGAGCCGACAGCGCCGATGGCACGAACGCATAGGATGCAAACGCCGCAGCGACCAGGAAGAAGGCCGCGCCGCCGGGCGGCAGCAGCGCCGGCTGTTTTGCGGCCGTCGCATTAGAGGGCGTGGCACCCGCAGCCGGTTGGTGCGGCAGCGCGAAGGCGTGCAGCGGCGCGCAGATCAATGCCAGGACCGCGGCATAGATCAGGTAGGTGTTGTGCCAGCCAACTGAGCCCAGGAGCAGGTGCGTGCTCGGCCAGCCGACCGTCGAGGCGAAGCCGCCCGCCAGCGTCAACACGGTGATCGGTGTGCGCGCGGCGCCACCGAAGATGCGTCCGAGCGTGGCAAAAGCAGAATCGTAGAGCGAGCCCGCGAGGCCCAAGCCCAGCACCATCCAGACCGCCAGATAGGCGGCCGGATGGCTGGCGTAGACCAGGGCAACGAGACCGAGTGCGCCGATCAGCGAGCCCGCGGTCATCACGACATGGCCGCCGTGGCGATCGATCGCTGCGCCGACATAGGGCGAGGCCAGGCCCGCCGTCAGCAGACACAGCGAGAAGCCGCCCATGCTGAAGGTCATCGACCAGCCGCGCTCGGCCGCGATCAGCGGCACGGTCAGCACCGGCGAATAGAAGATCGTGCCCCAGGCGAGAATCTGCGTGATGCCAAGCACCGGCACCGCGCGCCAGGAGCCGTGCATGACATCGTCAAGGGAGGGCATCCGGGGATCGTAACCGAATGCGCGCCGAGTTAAACCGCAGGTCAGCTATGCCGTGATCGTGCTACGCGGTGATTTTGGTCGCGGCGAATTCCGGCACCTTGGCGGCGAAACGATCGAGCCACGCCACGAGCTTCGGATGATCCGCGCGCCAATCGCCCTTAAAGCGCAGGTCGCGATGGCCGAGCAGGCAGGCCAGCGCGATCTGACCGACGTTCGGAATGGGATCGAGCCCCGGCGGATCGGCTTCGACCGACACCAGCGAGCGCTTGATCTTGTCGGCCTGGTAGTCGACCCATTTCGCTTCGTGTTTTTCCGGCGACCTCCAGCGGCCTTCGTACACCACGAGGATCTGCGCGTCGGTCGCGCCGTCGGCCAACGCTTGGAGACGGAGCGCCGCGAAACGCGCCTTGGGCTCGCGCGGAATGACTTTGCCGCCGCCCGCCACATGGTCGAGGTATTCGACGATCACCCGTGAATCGAACAGCGTGGTGCCATCGTCGAGAACGAGCGCGGGAATCTTGCCGACCGGATTCTGCTGCCGGATCGCGTCGTTGGGATCCGCCGTGTCGGTGTTCTGAACGTCGATCTGGTCCTTCAGACCGAGCAGGCTCGCGGCGATGCGGACCTTGCGGGCGAACGGCGAGGCGGGAGCGGAACGCAGGATCATCATGGGGGTGCTTTACTCGTAAGGCGGCCGCATGCGGGGCCGCACGCGGCCACGGTTATCCAACACGTTAGCAAATTCCGCCAGCGAGAACCGCTCGCCTGCGCGCGTCAACGCCCGCCGAAGCTCAACCCGTGACGATCAGGTTGACTGCCTTTGGACCCTTGCCCTTCTTGTCGGGCTCGACATCGAATTGGATGTGTTGCCCTTCGTTCAGCGACTTCAGGCCGGCGGTCTCGACCGCGGTGATGTGCACGAACACATCGCGCCCGCCGTCGTCCGGCTTGATGAAGCCATAGCCTCGTTCGCCATTGAAGAACTTGACCGTACCGGTCATAGCCATCGAAAACTCCTCACCCCACACATAGCGATACCGTCACCGGCCACACGGACGGCGGCTCGCCAGACATTCGGATTCGGAGAAAGCGTCAGCCCCCAGAGGCCTCAGTCACCCCGCCGACCCCCCAGAGGAGGCGGAACGTCTAAGCCAGCCCTCCAGCGTATCCACAATGCTGTCCGGGTGAAAAGGGGCGAACCCCCTTACCGCGACGTTTCGCCCGACAGCCAGGCGAGGGAGTGGCGGCCCTGGCCGTCGCGGCCCAGCACCTCCGCGAGGGCGGGCAGCAGGACCTTCAATTCGTCGTGCAAGGTCCAGGGCGGATTGACCGCGACCAGGCCACTGCCGCGCAGGCCTGTGTCGTCGGCGGCTCCGCCAACCGACAGTTCCACTTGCAACAATTTGGCGATGCCGAGCCGCTTGAGCTTGCGGCTGAAGGCCGTGACTGCCGCCAGATCCTTGATCGGGTACCACAGCAGATAACTGCCGGTCGCCCATTTGCGGTGCGCGGTTTCCAGCCCTTGCACGAGGCTCGTGAACTCGTCCGGCTGCTCGAACGGCGGGTCGATCAGCACCAATCCGCGCCGTTCTTTCGGCGGCACATAGGCGGACAGCGCGGTCCAGCCGTCGATGGCGATCGCCTTGGCGCGCGCGTCGCCCCGCAGCTCACGGTCGAGAGCCGCGTGTGCCTTCGGTTCGAGCTCGCAGGCGATCAGCCGGTCCTGCGGTCGCATCATTCCCAAGGCCAGCGCAGGCGAGCCCGGATACGTCGTGAGCTGGCCGCCGGGATTGCGCGCCGCGACCGCATCGAGGTAGGGCGCGAGCATCTCGCGGACCGGCGGTTCGAGCTTGGCGTCGCGCAGCCGGCCGATGCCCTCGCGCCATTCGCCGGTCTTGCCGGCCTCGAGGCCCGAGAGATCGTAGCTGCCGGCGCCGGCATGACTGTCGATGATGCGGAAGGCGGCGGGCTTCTCGCGCAAATGCATTAGCACGCGGCAGAGCACCGCGTGCTTGAGGACGTCGGCAAAGTTTCCGGCGTGATAGGCGTGGCGATAATTCATCGCCTGCGCCAAAGCATCAATTTCATCCTGATGCAACCGCGGCAGCGCATGATCCCGAAAAGTGGAAACCGGTTTTCGGAAAGATCAGGCGCCGGTAAGTAAAAAGGCGGTTGATCGTTGGCAGTGGTCTCAGCCGCCGCGCGTCGGCGGCATCACGACCTTGTCGCGCGTGCACGAGCGGCGGTTGACCTCGTCGCAGTCACGGAAGCGCAGGTCCTTGGTCATGCAGATGCGCACCTCGCTCAACCGTCGCGAGTCGCAGGTCACCGCGATGGCGTTGCGCGACAGCCCGGGATTGGCCGCCACGAAGGCTTCCTCCACTTCATCCGGCGTCACCATCAGCGGACTCTTCAGCCCCTCGTAGTTTTCGGGAATTTTGATGGCGCCGCGCGCCTGCCGCACCAGATCGAAGTAGGCGCGCGCCGCGAGGCCCGAGCAGGTGCCGTGCTGGTCCCATTCGTGAAAGATGAGCCGCGGCGCCGGCATCAAATCGAGCATCGACGACATGATCTCGCGATTGAGCCGCGGCGCCGGCACCTGGCAGTCCTTCGGAAAGCCGCGCTCGTACTGTGGCCAAAGCCCGTGCACGACGAACGAATAGGACCGCTCGCCGCATTGCTCGCGCGGCGCCTGCCGGCCGCGTTCGGAGGTCGCCTCGCAGAATGACGGCGACCACGACAGCGCCAGCACGTAAAAATCGAACCGTCCCGGCTGGTGCTGACGCTGATCTTGACGCTGCTGATCTTGACGCTGCTCTTGCCGTTGGGCTTGCGCGGACGCGGAACCAAGCGCGACCGCAAACAAAAAGACGGCGAGTGCCGCCTTGCGAATGACGAGACTGACCATGGACGCCCCCTGACGCGACCTTGAAGGATGCAAAACAGCGTAAATGAACTCAAAGAACATTTCAAGAACAAAATGGCAATAAACCAGGCCCAGTGTGGATTTTCGCGGCATCGCTTGGCGGCATCGTGCACCAATGTATGTCGGGTTCGGAACCAATCGCGCGGTTTGCGGTTCAACCAACGGACGTACGTCAAACGACACGCCGCCAATGATCAGATCAGATCGCTACCGGGCCAAGGCCGTCGAATTCCGCGCCATGGCGCAGGAGGAGACGAACGGGAGGCGTCGCCTGGAATATGAGGCATTGGCGCAAAGCTATCTGGACCTTGCCCGCTTGGCCGAGCGCAACAGCCAGACGGACATTGTGTACGAAACGACGCCATTGGTTTCGAAAATGGCCGGCCCAACGGGAGGGCGATCTTAAGCCCGCCGCGGCGCCCACAGGCCGACCAGCGCCGTCGCGGCAAGTGACGCGCATCAAGCGACGCGCATGTGGAGATGACGGTGCAAAACGCGGATTATCTGCTGGCCAAGGCGGAGCAATGCTTCGAGCTCGCGCGCGAGGCCGAGCGCGGGCTCAAATCGACGGCGGATTTGTCCAAGATGCTATCCGATCTTGGCCACGAACTGATGGCCAAGGCCGTGGAGGTCGATGCCGCGCGTGACCGGGCGCGCAAGCCTTCGTGAGCCAAGCCTTCGTGAGCCAAGCCGTCGTGGGTGCGGCACGAGCCGCGCCGGCCCGGTTCAGGGCCGCGCCATCTTGCAGCGAGGGCTATTGGCCCAGTTGCGATCGAGGCCCACCACGCACCACTCGACGCCCCAGCTTGCGCTGATCATGCCGCTGTCTTCGATGATGGAATAATCCAGCCGCCGCCACACCCCGTCGGAGATCAGCGCGCGGCCGCTGCAGAACCGGCGCGGGATTGTGCTTTCGGCCCAGGGCCGGAACGCGACTTCATGGATCCGCTCGAAGTTGACGATCTGCAAGTCGGAGTTCCAGAAGCGGCCCTCCTTGCTGGCGAAGCGCTGCTGAATTTTCGACAGCGCGGCCGGTGCGTCACAGGGCGGTAGCACCGCGTCATAGCGCGGGCCTGACAAATAGAGGTTTTTCTCAAGCCATACCCCGATTCATCGATAGTCCGAAAAACCGCTTGCCACGGGACGATTTTGGGATTCGTGATGGGGCATGATTTGCGCCGGCTTTTTGTCTTCCGTTGACCGCGCCGACCTGACCGCCCTGGCGCGGGATGGATCGGCGGCGCATCGATTGGCGCGGCGTGCCAATGCGCTGGTGCTTTTGGATTCCGGCTGGAGTTGCGAAAAGGTCGCCGGGGCCTTGCTGCTGGACGACGACACGATCCGCCGGTGGCACGGCTTGTTCATCGAGGATGGCCTCGAAGGCCTGACGCGTTTTGAGGCCGGTGGCAGCGCCTGCCAGATGAACGGCGAGCAACAGGAAAACCTGAAGGCCTGGGTCGCGGCGGCGTTGCCGCGCTCGACGCGCCAGATCGGCGCCTGGATCGAGAAGGAATTCGGCCACGTCTATGCGGGCCGCTCGGGGTTGATCGCATTGCTGCATCGCCTGGGGCTCGAATATCACAAGCCGGAAGTTATCCCGCGCAAGCTCGACGAGGAAAAGCAGAAGGCTTTCATCGCGAGCTATGAAAAAGTCTTGAATTCGCTGCCCGACGACGAGGCCGTACTGTTCGCCGACGCGGTGCATCCGACCCATGCCGCGCGGTGCGCCGGTTGCTGGGCGCCGAGCCAGGAGAATCTCGCGATCGAGCAGACGAGCGGGCGCCAGCGCATCAACATCCATGGTGCGGTAGATCTCGAGACCGGCCAAACCCGAATGATCGAGGTCGAAACCGTCGACGCCGCCTCGACGATCAGGCTTCTGGAATCGATCGAGGCGTTCTACCCGATGCTGGTCCTCATCCATGTCTTTCTCGACAACGCGCGCTATCATCACGCGAGGGTCGTGCGCGAATGGCTCGCTCGGCCGGGGCGGCGAATAAAGTTGCACTTCATCCCGCCCTATTGCCCGCATCTCAACCCGATAGAGCGGCTATGGGGCGTGATGCACAAGCATGTCACGCACAATAAATCCTACGCGACTTGCGCCCAATTCGCCGATGCGACGCTTGGGTTCCTGCGTGAAAGAGTTCCCCGGAATTGGCCGCGATTCCGCGATTCGGTCACCGACAACTTCCGCATCATCAATCCAAAGGATT
>CAMDDZ010000008.1 GCA_945893145.1 Rhodoplanes serenus
CCAAACACCCGGCCGCCAAACGAGCACTGCTCGGGAACGAGCAGCGGCGTAAAGGCGTGTTGCGCATAGGCGGCAATAAAGGCGGAAACGCGATCAAAAAGCGGCTGCGTCCGACTGTAGAAGCCCTCGATCTTCTGGAAATCGACCCGCCCGTCGGGCGTGGACTTAAACGCGCTGTCGTTGGTGGGCTGCCGAAGCCAACGAAGCCCTCGCTGTAGGTCAAGCTAAACTGGCTGACCCCGCCTTGGCTGGCGAAATCCGCATCCGCCCGGATGCGGATGCCGCGCAGGCGGTCCCACTGGTTCGCATCGATCCCAAGGAAGCTGTAGTTGTCGCTCATGAACGTCATGGCGACGAGCGTGAAGTTGCGCTCGCGTTCGCGGATGACCGGATAGGAAGCACCCGACTCGATATAGGTGCTGCGAGTCCTGAGCTTGAATTGTTCGGGCAGCGCCACGCCCGGATAGCCCCAAGCATAACTTGCGTTCACGAACGCGGTGAGACCTTCAGCGGTGAGAACGTGCCGCCAGCCGGGCGCGATGTACTGCAATTCCGACAGCGGCGATGCACCCGCATAGGCCATGGTGAACGCCGCGTGCTGGCCGAAAATATTGTTGATCGTCGGCGACACCAGGAATTGCAACGGACCGCGCGACTTGGTGCCGCGATTGTCGATGCGCGCGTTGACTTCAATTGGCTTCTCCGTGACCTCGACGACGAGCGTGGCCCCGCCGGTTTCGCGCTTCGATGCCTTGAGCGTGGTGGAGAATTTCAAGCCCGGCAGATCGTTTGCCAGCAACAGGTAACGCTCGATGGTGCGAACGTTGACCGGCCGCTCGGCAATGATGCGAGCCGTGTAGTGCGAGAAGAAATCGCGATACTTGGCGAGCTTCTCTCTCGGCCACTCGACCTTATCGACGAAGCCCTCGACGACGCGGAGCTTGACCACCGCGCCACGCTCGTTCAGCTCCTGCGGCGGCACAATCGCACGGGACAGCACGTAGCCGTCGGCGCCGTATTTGGCGGTAATGCGCTGAGCGAGGTCGTAGATCGCCTGCAGCGGCACCTCGCGCCCGATCAGCTCCTCATAGAGCGGCGCCAATTGCTCGGTGCTGTAGATTGTCGATCCGACCACGACGATCTTGCGGACGACGAGCTTGGTGCCGGTGGCGCCTTCAGGCGCGACAGTGCTCGGCAGCGAAATCCCAGGACCGCGGGGCTGCGCCTGCGGGCTCGGCGGAATCGCAAATTGATCGCGCTCCCGCCCCGGCTGCGCGCCCGACGGAAGACTGACCTGCGCTACAGCGACGTACGAAAAACTCACCATCGCCAGTATCGCCAAAAGGCGAAACAGGCGGGAGACCATCGTTCCCAGCCTCCAACGATTCGCGAACAGACCAGTTGGAAGCTGGACGCGCGGCGGTGCAATCAGCGCGAGCTGTGAATTATGGGCACAAGCGCCGCTACGCATCGGGAACTACACGCATAAACTCTACCTGCCGCCGACTGCCAGCGGCCCCACTCCTTGTTGCACATCCCGGCCGCTCCAATGATCAGGAGCGTAGGCGGCCGGGCTCGGTCGCTATTCTGCGGCGGCGCGCCCCTTGTGCGCGTTGCGCTCAAGGCAGCCGATCGCGAAGTCGGTGGACATGATGTCGCCGAAGGTCAGGTAGAACGCGCACAGCGAGGCGTTGTGCTCCTCGTCAGTGTTGGCGGCGTTGCCGTCGGTCATCATGACGGTCTTGAAGTTGAGCATCATGGCGTCGCGCGCCGTCGACTCGCAGCACACGTTGGTGACGGTGCCGGTGATCAGCAGCGTGTCGAGCCCGCGAGCCCGCAAGACCTCGGCCAGATTGGACGAGCCCTGGATAAAGGCGCTGAAGCGGTTTTTCTCCACCACCAAGTCGTCAGACTGCACGTCGAGCGCGGGCCAAAGCTCGTGGCCCTTGCTGTCGGCGGTCAGCGCCGCGATGCGCTTGGCGCCCTGCTGGGGTGTCACCATGGCGAAATAGGTGGACCAGTTTTGCAGCGCGTCATTTTTGAAGGTGGTCTTGATCCAGACCACTGTGCCGCCGGTGGCGCGCACCGCCGCAGCCAGCCGATTGATGTTCGGGACAATCTTCTCTGCCATCGGGCAGAGCGCATGCGCCACGCCCGGCAGCATGAAGGCGTTTTGCATATCGACGACGACCAGAGCGGTCTTGGCCGGATCGAGATTGTCGTGGATGTGCTCGCGGCCACGCCGCGCCACGACCCGATCGATAATTGTTTGCGGGATCGACAGTTTGTGCATTGCGGGCCCCCTCTGCCGCGGGGGGATTATGCGGCCCAGAGGGGGGTCCCGGCAACCATTCGAACAGACCGGAAAACCGCCACAAATTGACTCAGCTCAAACTGAAGTGACTGATTTTCTGGCAATATCGGCTCGACAAACCGCCTAGAAGCCTTCTAAAAAAGCAAAAAGAGGCGATGTCCCACCGGGCGATCAGGGTCTGCTCCCGATGAATTACGATGCTTTCTTCGTTAACGCCCTTGGCCGGCTGCGGGACGAACGGCGCTACCGGGTCTTTGCCGATCTGGAACGCATGGCCGGGCGCTTTCCGCACGCGATCTGGCATTCGCCGCAGGGGCCGCGCGAGGTCGTGATCTGGTGCTCGAACGATTATCTGGGCATGGGCCAGCACCCGAAGGTGATCGGAGCCATGGTCGAGACCGCGACCCGGATGGGTGCTGGCGCGGGCGGCACCCGCAACATCGCCGGCACCCATCATCCGCTGATCGAACTTGAGCGTGAGATTGCCGACCTGCACGGCAAGCAATCGGCCCTGGTCTTCACCTCGGGCTATGTCTCGAACGAGACCGGCATTTCGACCATCGCCAAGCTGCTTCCGAACTGCCTGATCTTGTCGGACGCCTACAACCACAATTCGATGATCGAAGGCATCCGGCAGGCGCACTGCGAAAAGCAGATTTTCCGCCACAACGATCTAGCGCACCTCGAAGAGCTTTTGCGCACAGCCGGTGACCGGCCGAAACTGATCGCGTTCGAAAGCCTTTATTCGATGGATGGCGACATCGCGCCGATCAACGCTATCTGCGATCTGGCGGAGCGTTATGGCGCGATGACCTATCTCGACGAGGTGCATGCGGTCGGCCTTTACGGCCCGCGCGGCGGCGGCGTGGCCGAGCGTGACAACGCCATGCACCGCATCGATGTGATCGAAGGCACGCTCGGCAAGTCGTTTGGCTCGCTCGGCGGCTACATCGCGGCGAATGGCGCGCTGTGCGACGCGGTCCGCTCCTACGCGCCGGGCTTCATCTTCACCACGGCGCTGCCACCGGCGGTCTGCGCAGCGGCCGCAGCCGCGATCCGTCACCTGAAGTCGTCGAACTGGGAGCGCGAGCGCCACCAGGATCGCGCGGCGCGCGTGAAGGCCGTGCTCACCGCGGCGGGCCTGCCCGTGATGGCGACGCCGACCCACATCGTGCCGGTGATGGTGAGCGAGCCGGAGAAGTGCAAGGCCGCGAGCGATCTCCTGCTCGCCGAGCACAGCATCTACATCCAGCCGATCAATTATCCGACCGTGCCCAAGGGCACCGAGCGGCTACGCATTACGCCGTCGCCGTACCATGACGACGCGCTGATCGATGCGCTCGCCGAAGCGCTCGTCGATGTGTGGCAGCAGCTTGGCCTGCCGCTCGCGCGACGGCCGCTGGCGGCGGAATAGCCATTTCTCAAGGCTTATTAATAGCTTAGCGGCCGCGATCCATCGTCTGAGGCCGCCGCGCGTCTCGCGGGTCAGCGCGATACAGACGAAACATTCGCAACATTCGCCGGAAACAAACGTGGGTTATCCCTTTCGGTATTGAGATCGAGGGACACGCCATGACCAACCATTCGCTGATCAACGCCGACGGCAAGACCCACGCCAAAATTGCGTTTCTGGCCCTTGCGGTTTCGGCGGTGTTTATGGCGCTGATCTCGGCCTCAAGCGTCACAAAATCCGATGTCCGCGTGGCCGGCCCGGTCATCAAGGCCAATGCGATCGTGAAGGTCGCGGCAAGCGATCGCGGCGTGATCCGCTAAACCCAAACAAAAAACTAGTCTTCGATCGTCGGGCGCTGCGCCGGCATTTCGACTTGCGGCGGAGGCGGTGGCGGCGCTGCGAGCCAACGCGCCAGCAGCGGCACCGATACCGACACCAGCAGAAAACGCGCCACGTGATGCGCCCCGACGAAAATCGGGTCGAGGTGCAGCGCGAGCGCCAAGACCATCATGGTGTCCTGCGCACCGGGCGCGAACGCCACGACCGCATCGGCGATGCGAATCGAGGGCAGCGTTGTGAGCAGCAGCACGAAGCCCGACGCAACCGATAGCGCCACCGCGAACGACCCAAGCGCCGCACCAAGATAATGCAGCAGCGTGCGCGGATCAGAGCCTGCGAAGCGCGAGCCGGTCACCGCGCCAATCCCGATCACCGCCGCGGCCGCAACCCACCACGGCAGCACGGCCTGGATGAAGCCGGTGCCGTGCAAAATCGCCGACGCAATCATCGCGCCGAACATCAAGCCGCCCGGCAGCCGCAGGCGCAGCAGCAGCAAGCCGCCGGCGGCCGAGGCCGCGACCAGGATCGCAAGCTCCGTGGGCGACGCGATGCCGGTGCCGGAGCGCGGCAGCATGATGCCCTTGGTCGTCAGCCCGAACAGCGCAAGCCCCATCGGGATGCCGATGGTGAGCGAAACCACGCGCATGACCTGCACGATCGCAATCGCACGCACGTCGAGGCCGTATTCGGCGGAGAGCACCATCACCTGCCCGAGCCCGCCGGGGCTCGCCCCCATCAGCGCCGACTGCGGGTCCCAGCCGTGAACAAAGCGCAGATAGCATCCGGTGGCGGCGATCATGCAGACGGTCGCGACCAGGAGCACCGCGATGCTGAGCGGGAAGGCCGCGAGCCCCATGAGCGTCTCCGGCGTCACCACTGCGCCCAGCGAGATCCCGACCAGCACCGAAATGACCCGCGACAGCGGCCGCGGCACGATCAATGGCCGGCCGGCGAGCGCCGCCACCGCCACTGACAGCAGCGACCCTGAAACCAGCCCCGCCGGAAAGCCGATCAGCGTGAAAATCACGCCGCCGACCGTGCCGATCAGCAGTGTTTCGGCGGCGCGCAACGCCGTGCGTTGCCATTGGGTCGGAGGTTGAGCCATCGAGCCCGATCAATGCCCAGAAAGGAGGTTCGGGGCAATCGGCTCAATGCCCGCGCGATCCACTCATCACGATGCGCACGAGATCGACCGCATTCTTCGCGCCGAGCTTGTCCATGATGCGGGCGCGATGGACCTCGATGGTGCGCGGACTGATGCCGAGATGGCGGCCGATCTCCTTGTTGGAGGAGCCCCCGACGACCAGCCTCAGCACCTCCTGCTCGCGCGGCGTAAGCCGCTTGGAGCGCGGCCCCTGTCCACCAACGTCGCCTTGCAGCGCTTCCTGACTCATGCGCCGTTCTTCCACCACCGGGACACAGACACATCGTCACGTTGGGACGAAGGCTAAGAAATATCAAGTGGGGGCAGTGTCCCTTTGAATCCGAAGCTCGCAAAGCGCTTGCAGCACGGCAGTGCGAACTTCGGATTCACGACACGAGCAAGGCTCGTTATTTGCGCGCGAGCAGATCGCGGATCTCGGTCAGCAGCACCTCCTGCTTCGGCGGCGCGGCCGGCTTGGCTTCCTCCTTGTGGCGCAGCTTCTGGATCAGATTGACGACCAGGAAGAGACAGAACGCGATGATGGCAAAGTTGATCGCAATGGTGATGAAATTTCCCCACGCCAGCACGGCGCCCTGCTTCTTCGCTTCGACGAGCGAGGCCGCCGTCACCTTCGGCGACAGCGCAACGAAGTAATTGGAGAAGTCGAGACCGCCGGGGGCGAGCGCTCCGATCACTGGCATCAAGATATCGCCGACCAGCGAAGTGACAATCTGCCCGAACGCTGCACCGATAATGACGCCGACCGCGAGATCGACCACGTTGCCCCTGATCGCGAAGTCCTGGAATTTCTTCAGCATGACGCCCTCCTGCACCGACCCGGATGGGTCCGCGCCACCATCTTAGCGTCGGCTGCAGCGGCCGGAATGGGGCTCCGCCAGGGCCAAAACCGCTTGGCCCGGCAGGCGCTTAGCAGGACGCCCGGAAGGTGGACAACGCTCGCGGTTCTGTGGTCCCCTGCCCCGGGGATGCAAGGCAGCGCGGGCCGCCAAGGCTCCGGCGCGGCCGGTTTTTGGGAGACGACATGCTGCAAGGCTGGGTCGTCGTCGCAGTCGCGCTCGGCTACATCGGCTTTCTGTTCGTCGTAGCAAGCTACGGCGACCGCGTGCGGCAGCTCGGCCGCTCGCGGCTGCTGATCTATCCGCTGTCGCTTGCGATCTACTGCACGTCCTGGACGTTCTTCGGCTCGGTCGGACTTGCGTCGCGGACCGGCTTCGACTTCCTCACCATCTATGTCGGCCCGATCCTGATGATCGGGCTTGGCGCGCCGCTGATCGTGCGGATCGTGCGGCTCGCCAAGGCGCAGAACATCACCTCGATCGCCGACTTCATCGCGGCGCGCTACGGCAAGGGCCAGGCGGTGGCCGCCACCGTGGCGCTCATCACCATTGTCGGCACCATTCCCTACATCGCGCTTCAGCTCAAAGCGGTGTCCTCGTCGCTCAGCACCATCCTGGCGCATGTGGCGGCCGAGACCGGCACTGTGCAGCCGCTGCTCGGCGACATCGCGCTGTTCGTGGCGCTGTCGATGGCGGCCTTCGCGGTCTTGTTCGGCACCCGCCACATCGACGCCACCGAACACCAGGACGGGTTGATGCTGGCGATCGCCGCCGAGTCGATCGTCAAACTGTTTGCCTTCCTGGCGGTCGGCGCGTTCGTCACCTTCTGGATGTTCGATGGACCGGTCGCGCTGTTCTCGCAAGCGATGGAGCAGGCGAACACGTCGGCGGTGCTGACGCGCGAGCCGCAGATCGCGACGCTCACCGCGATGACGCTGCTTTCGTTCGTCGCCATCGTGCTGTTGCCGCGCCAGTTCCACGTCACGGTGGTCGAGAACAACAGCGAGCGCGAGATCAAACGCGCCGCCTGGCTGTTTCCGGTCTATCTCGTGCTGATTAACCTGTTCGTGCTGCCGATCGCGATGGCCGGATTGCTCGCCTTCCCGGCCGGCGGCGTGGACAGCGACATGTTCGTGCTGGCGCTACCGCTGATCGCCAAATCCGACACCTTCACGCTGATTGCCTTCATCGGCGGACTGTCGGCCGCGACCGCGATGGTGATCGTCGAGACCGTCGCGCTCGCCATCATGGTGTCGAACGACATCGTGATGCCGCTGGTGCTCAAGCGGCGCGAGGCGCTGATCGCAAGCAGCGGCGACGTCGGCCAAATGCTGCTGCGGGTGCGGCGGACCGCGATCTTCGTCATTCTGCTGCTGGCCTACGTCTATTATCGCTCGGCCGGCGAGGCCCAGCTTGCCGCGATCGGCCTGCTCGCCTTCGCGGCGGTGGCGCAATTGGCGCCCGCCTTCTTCGGCGGATTGTTCTGGCGGCGCGCCACGGCACGCGGCGCGATTGCCGGCATGGCGCTCGGCATCTTGGCCTGGGCCTACACGCTTCTGCTCCCCAGCATCACCGACATCGGCGTCATCGGCCGCCATATTCTCACCGAGGGTCCATTCGGGTTCGTGGCGCTTCGGCCGCAGGCTTTGTTTGGGTTGTTCGATCTGCCGCCACTGGTTCATGGCGTGATCTGGAGCCTCGCGCTCAACATCCTCGGCTATATCGGCTTCTCGCTGGCGTCGCAGCCGAGCTCGATCGAGCGCATGCAGGCCGATGTGTTTGTGCCATCGAATCTGACACCAACGCCGAGCTTCCGGCTATGGCGCTCGTCGGTGACAGTGGAAGAACTGACCACAACGGTCGCACGCTATCTGGGCGAGGAGCGCACGCGATTGTCGTTCGCGAGCTTCGCGGAAACACGACGCATCAGCCTGCACCCGCAGGCCGAGGCCGATTTCCAACTGCTGCGCTACGCCGAGCACTTGCTCGCATCCGCCATTGGCGCCGCGTCATCGCGGCTGGTGCTGTCGCTGCTTCTGCGCAAACGCACGCTGTCGACCAAGGCTGCGCTCCAACTGCTCGACGACGCCAACGCCGCGATCCACTACAACCGCGAAATCCTGCAGTCCGCGCTCGATCATGTGCGCCAAGGCATCGCCGTCTATGACAAGGACATGCGGCTGGTTTGCTGGAACCGGCAATTCGGCGAAATCCTCGATTTGCCGCCGGAATTGACCCGCATCGGCGTCTCGCTCGAAGAGATCGTCCGCCACAATGCGGAGCACGGCGCGCTGGGGCCCGGTCCCGTGGACACGCTGGTGCGCGAGCGGCTCGCGAATTACGTCACCGAGCGCGAGCCCTATCTCAAGCGCTTCCCCGATCGCGGCCTGGTGGTCGAGGTCCGCACCAATCGCATGCCGGACGGCGGCCTCGTCACCACCGCGACCGACATCACGCCGAGCGTGGCGGCAGCCGAAGCGCTCGAACGCGCCAATGCGACGCTCGAAATGCGTGTGCGCGAACGCACCACCGAGCTTACCCGGCTAAACGCCGAACTCGGCCGCGCCAAGGGCGACGCCGAAGAGGCCAACGTCTCCAAGACGCGGTTTCTGGCCGCCGCGAGCCACGACATTTTGCAGCCGCTCAACGCCGCCCGCCTCTATGTCACGTCGCTGATCGAGCGGCATGGCAACGGCGAGGAGGCGCGCCTGATCGGCAACGTCGATGCCTCGCTCGAAGCGGTCGAGGAAATCTTCGGCGCGCTGCTCGACATCTCCCGACTCGACAGCGGCGCCATGCGCCCCGAGCAAGCGAACTTCCGCATCGACGAATTGCTGCGCCAGCTCGACGTCGAATTCGCGCCGCTCGCGCGCGAAAAGGGGCTTGAGCTCAGCTTTGTGCCCTGCTCGCTCAGCGTGCGATCGGACCGCCGGCTGCTGCGGCGGCTCCTGCAAAACCTCGTCTCCAATGCGGTGAAATATACGCCCAAAGGCCGCGTGCTGGTCGGCTGCCGGCGCGTCAGCGACCGTTTGCGCATCGACGTCTATGACACCGGGCTTGGCATTCCACAGTCGAAGCGCAAGGTAATCTTCCGCGAATTCCAGCGCCTTGACGAAGGCGCCAGGGTGGCCCGCGGGCTTGGGCTCGGTCTCTCCATCGTCGAGCGCATTGCGCGCGTGCTCGACCACAACATCGATCTGAAGTCTTCGGAACACGGTTCGTGCTTCTCGGTTGAAGTGCCGGTCTCAATCGCCGCGCCGGCGCGCGAATTGCCGCGCGACCTGGTGAGCATCGATCGCAGCCGGCTGCTCAGCACCGTCGTGCTCTGCATCGACAACGAGCCCCAGGTCCTGGACGGCATGGAGACGCTGCTCGGCGGCTGGGGCTGTCAGGTCATCAAGGCACCCGACCTTGCAACCGCCATCACCGCAATATCCGAAGCGCAGGCGCCGCCGAACGGGCTCTTGGTGGACTACCATCTCGATAGCGACAACGGCGTCGATGCCATCGTCGAGCTGCGCCGCCGCTTCGGCGCCGATCTGCCGGCAATCCTGATCACCGCCGACCGCTCGCCGCATGTGCGCGACGCCGCCCGCGAGCACGACATCCAGGCCCTGCACAAGCCACTGAAACCCGCGGCGCTGCGCGCCCTGATGTCGCAATGGCGCGTGCCGCGCGTCGCCGCAGCCGAGTGATACCGGCGGGAGCGTCCGGCCGCTCTTACTGCTTCTTCAGGAACTGGATGCGCTCGCGCGCCTCGGTGACAAAGCAGGACGGAAAGCGCACCAAATATTCCTCGAACACCACGGTCGACGTTGTCGCCGCGATGGTCTTCCAGTGGATGGCTGCCGCGGCACAATCGACGGCGGGCGCAGCGTCCAACTTCGGCGCCGTCGCCTCGTTGCGGGCCGCCGCCGGCACGCCGTAGCGCACCGGCTCTACCGACATGAGCCGATAGCGCTGGTTTTCGGTGCTTTTGCTTTCATCCAAAGGCCGCGCGCAACCGAGCCGGTGCTTGTCCTGGACGCGGGCGCAGCTTTCCCAGTCATCCTGGCTGCTGGCCAACGCCGTGCGGGCCGGCGAGGCGAGGAATCCCGCCCCAGCGACCAGGCTCATACCGATGATTCGAACAACCCAAGCCATGTGTGAAGGCTACCACGTGCCAGCATTCAACGTCAGCATGGAGTGAAACGCACGCTAGGCGAATTCATGGCGAGCGCCAGTGCCCCGGGTCATTCCCCGTGCGCCGCGACCTGTGGCCATTGTCCCACTTCGATCTTGGCCGCCGCGATGACCGCCTGGGTGCGGCTATCGACGCCAAGCTTTTGCAGGATCGCCGAAACATGCGCCTTCACGGTCGCCTCGGACACGTTGAGCTCGTAGGCGATCTGCTTGTTGAGCATGCCCTCGGACAGCATCATGAGGACCCGCACCTGCTGCGGCGTGAGCGTGGCGAGCCGGCCCATCAACGCAGCTGCGTCGGCGTCCGAGCCAGCCGAAAGATCGACATCCGGCGGCGTCCACACGCCCCCCTTGAGCACACGAACGATCGCCGAGCGCATCGCCTCGATGCCGAGCGTCTTCGGGATGAAGCCGGATGCGCCGAAATCCATGCAGCGGCGGATCACCGCGGGATCGTCGTTGGCCGACACCACCACGATCGGCACGCTCGGATATTGCGCGCGCAGATACATCAGGCCGGAGAAGCCGCGCACGCCCGGCATCGACAGGTCGAGCAGAATGAGATCGACTTCACCGCCTTTGTCGAGCAGCTTGGCAATCTCGTCGAACGAGCCGGCCTCCGAAATCTCGGCCTTGCCGAACACGCCGGACACGGCTTCGCGCAACGCGCCCCGGAACAGCGGGTGGTCGTCGGCAATGACCAGGCGATAGTTCGTGTCGGTCACAACGGATCCCAGGCGCGGACGCGGCCCCCACGGCGCGTCGCAGCCTCGCGGTGGAACCTACAATACTTGGCCCCGCCAATGCACGCCGCGTATTCCGCTATCCGCCGTGATAGGCCTGCGAATCCGCCGGCGCCGCGCCGCGCTCCGTCATGCCGTAGTCCCGCACAACGCTCGCGATCCGCAGCCGATAGTCGGCAAAAATCCCGCCCCGCCCAGCCGCCTGGCTCTCGCGATGATGGAGCTGGTTGCGCCATCCCTTCACCGCCGCCTCGTCGCGCCAGAACGACAGCGAAAGCAGCTTGTTCGGGTCGGTCAGGCTCTGAAACCGCTCAACCGAGATGAAGCCGTCCATTTTCTGAAGCTCGTCGCGCAGGGTCGCCGCGATGGCGAGATAATCGCCTTGCCGGCCGGACGCGGGCCAGACTTCGAAGATGACGGCGATCATGCTTTCGACTCCTGCATCAGATGGTCACGCCCGGCTGCCGACGAACTGCAGCACCACCGCGCGCCGGTGTGGGCGGCGGCGGTGCTCCACCAGATAAAGCCCCTGCCAGGTGCCGAGCGCCAGCGCCCCGCCGCGCACCGGAATGTGCAGCGATACGCCCGTGAGCATGCCTTTGATATGCGCCGGCATGTCGTCCGGCCCCTCGACGGTGTGGATCCAAGGCCCGTCTTCGGGCGCGATCCGGCGCAGCGCTGTGACGAGATCCGCCTGTACGTCCGGATCGGCATTCTCCTGGATCGTGAGCGACGCCGAGGTATGGCGCAGGAAGGCGAGCAGCACACCGTCGCCTGCTCTGCACTCACGAACAAAATGCGCGGCCTCGCGCGTGATTTCGGTGAGGCCCTCGCCGGGCGTCTCGACCACAAGCTCCGCGCTCGCGATCAGCTCCGGCGCGATGCTGCTGATCGCCGATAGACGGCCGGCCACGTCGTCGCCTCCGTCAGCTCTCATCAGTTCTTGCGCTGAATGTCCCGCTGGATCGAGGCCATCATCTCGATCATCCGGCGCCAAACCTTCTCCGTGAAGGCGAACACGCGATTAAGCTCGGCGTCGCTCGGCAACTGAACCTCCGGAGGCGCCGGCTTGTCCGGCGCCCGCGCGACCGGAGGGGGCGCCGTGATGCTGCCGGGCAATTCGACGCCGCGCGCCAACAACGTCTTCTTGAGCGCTGCATTTTCAGCCTGCAAACGGTTGAACTCGGCATCCAGCGCGACGCGATCGTCAGCCACCGCCTGACAGGCCCAACCAGTCGGGCCATGACCGCAGACCGAGACCTGGCCGGTGCGGATATCGAGCCGCACGAATTTGTCGCCGACGGGGTGGATCGAATAACGGCCCTCTTCCGGGGCTGGCGCCGGGGCCGGCATCGCAAGCGGCGGCGTGGGCGCCGGTATGGCGGCGGCCGGAGGCGCGGGAGGCGGGATGGGCAGCGGCGGCACCGGCGTGTCTTGTGGATTTTGCACTTGCGGAATTTGCACCGGCGGAGTGGGTTGCGCTGCCGGCGGCTGATCCTGCGCGAGCGCGGGCGATCCGCCAGCCGCGACACCAGCAACAAGCAACGCAAGCGCAAAGCGCCTCATGACGTTTCTCCG
The DNA here is from genome assembly GCA_945893145.1 of Rhodoplanes serenus. GTDB lineage: Bacteria > Pseudomonadota > Alphaproteobacteria > Rhizobiales > Xanthobacteraceae > Z2-YC6860. The sequence goes on from CAMDDZ010000008.1 coordinate 12,611, forward strand.
TACGGATTTGGGCTCACAGTATTGGGCTCACTTAGACGCCGCTATTGCGGCAGCTCTGCGAAGGCACGTGGCCTGCAGCGTAGCACTCCACGGCGATCGCCTAAAACGCGCCGCACGCCACTTCTGCGGCCCTGTGGAAGCCGCGGAAAGCCTTGATGCGACTGGTGTTTCGAGCCATTGGCGAAATGCGCCGGATTGTTGACTTGGCAAATCCCAAACACTATGGTCCGCGCGGCTTTTGAGGGCGGCAGGAATTCGCTGGATTTGCCCGTTGCGGTGCGGTGTCGGAAGCATGGCCTCCAAACATGGCCGGTGACGCGCACGACGACGGCAAGCACGGCAACCGGCTGGCCGATGAGGCCGCCCTCTCCGCGAGGCTCCAGCGTCTCGGCCAACAGCTCGATCAAGTCAAATCGAGCAAGCCTCCTGATCCTGCGGCTCCTCGCCCACAAGCCGACACGTCGGCGATGGCGCGCGGGTTGCGGCTCTCGACCGAGCTGGTTGCGGGCGTGATTGTCGGAGCCGGGATCGGCTGGTTGCTCGACCGCTGGCTGGGCATCTCGCCGTGGGGGTTTATCGTGTTTCTGTTGCTCGGATTCACCGCCGGGTTGTTGAACGTGATGCGTGCGGCGGGCCTGGCGCAGCAACGCCAAGGGCCAAAGCAGTAAGGGTTTGAGCCGCCAACGCGGCATGGACGAAACGACGACCGACTGAAGCGACACCGAGATCATGGCTGCTGATCCCATCCACCAATTCGAAATCCAGAACTACTTCCCGGTCTTCAAGATCGGTGCGACGCAGATTCATTTCACCAACTCGGCCCTGTTCATGGCGGTTGCGGTGGGACTGACGGCGGCGCTGCTGATCGGCGCGACCTCTGGCCGCCGGCTGGTGCCGACGCGGCTGCAGTCCCTGGCCGAGATGAGTTACGAGCTGGTGGCGAACACGCTCCGCAACACCGCCGGCGAAGAGGCCATGCGGTTCTTCCCGCTGGTGCTCTCGCTGTTCATGTTCATCCTGGTGTCGAACGTGGTGGGGCTGATCCCCTACACGTTCACGGTGGCGACCCACATCATCATCACGGCGGCGCTGGCGCTGACCGTGTTCTTCACCGTGATCATCTACGGCATCTGGCGCAACGGCTGGCACTTCTTCAAGCTGTTCCTGCCGAGCGGCATTCCGGGCTGGATGGCGCCGATCCTCATCGTCATCGAGCTGCTGTCGTTCCTGTCGCGCCCGATCTCGCACAGCGTCCGGTTGTTCGCCAACATGCTGGCCGGCCACATCACGCTCAAGCTCGTGGCGGGGTTCGTCGTGATGATGGGCAGCGTCGGCGCGCTCGGCGTCTTCGGCGCCATTGCGCCGCTGGCGCTCACCATTGCGTTGACCGCGCTCGAGCTCTTGGTCGCGGTCCTGCAAGCCTACGTCTTCACCATTCTGACCTGCATCTATCTCAACGACGCAATCCACCCGGGACACTAGGCGTCAGCGCTGTCCCTCAATCTCTCAAAGGAGTTCTGAACATGGATCCGTTAGCGGCAAAATTCCTCGGCGCAGGCCTCGCCTGCATCGGCATGGGCGGTGCGGCGATTGGCGTCGCCAACGTGTTCGGCCAGTTCCTGGCGGGCGCGCTGCGCAATCCGTCGGCCGCTGCCGGCCAGAACACCACGCTGTTCCTGGGCTTCGCGCTCGCCGAAGCGTTCGGCATCTTCTCGCTGCTGATCGCGCTGCTGCTGCTGTTCGTGCTCTAAGGCCTAGAGTCAGAACCGGCCCACGATGGCGACCAACGCCCATACCGAAGTGCCCGCTGGAACGAAGGTATTCCCTCCGTTCCAGAAGGACACATTCGCGTCGCAGCTGATCTGGCTCGCGATTTTCTTCATCGGGCTCTACGTGCTGATGTCGCGGGTCGCGATCCCGCGCATTGGCGGCATCATGGCGGCCCGGGCGAATAAGATTTCCGGGGACCTCGCGGAAGCCGCCCGCTTCAAGCAACAGTCGGACGCGGCGCTGGCCGCCTACGAGAAGGCACTGGCCGACGCCCGCGCTCGCGCGCAGGCGTTGGCGGCGGAGACCCGCGACAAGCTCAACGCGCTGGCCGAAGGCAACCGCAAGGCGCTCGAAGGGAAGCTCAACGAGAAGCTTGCCGCGGCCGAGAAGACCATCGCGGCGACCAAGACCGCCGCCATGGCCAACGTGCGCGGGATCGCCACCGATACGGCCGCCGCGATCGTGGAACGGCTGATCGGCGCAGCGCCCGCGTCGTCGGCCGTGGATGCCGCGATCGCCGACGTGCTGAAGCGATAGAGGGCGCGATGCTTCACCTGCTGTTGGAAGCGGAATTCTGGGTCGCCGCCGCGTTCGCGATCTTCCTCGGCGTGCTGGCCTATGTGGGCGCCCACAAGATGTTCCTCGATGCGCTCGACGCGCGTCAGCTTCGGATCAAGGCCGAGCTCGACGAGGCGCGCCGCCTGCGCGACGAGGCCGAGGCGCTGCTCGCCGAATACAAGCGCAAGCAGGGTGAGGCCGAACGCGAGGCCGCCGCCATCATCGCGGACGCCCGCGCCGAGGCCGAACGCACCGCCGCCGAGGCCCGCACCAAGATGGAAGAGTTCGTCGCTCGCCGCACCAAGGTCGCCGAAAACAAAATCGGCCTTGCCGAGGCACAGGCCCTCGCCGACGTCCGTGCTGCCGCAGCAGATGCGGCGGTCGCCGCCGCCGAGAAAATCCTGGCGCAAACGACCAAGGGCAAGATCGCCGATGACCTCATTTCGCAGGGCATCGCAGACGTGAAGACCAAGCTGAACTAAGGCGCGAATTTTCGGAACGGCAGGCCCCTGAGTACAGGCGCTTAGACCCGCGGAACATCGCAACAGCGTAAAGTTCCGCTTCTTCTAAACTCCGGGAAAACCCTGTGCGGAACCTGTGCACAAGCCCAGGCCGCGAAGTGCCGCACTATCAATGCTCTGACCCCTATCCATAATCCGGCCACGCGAATCGCTTTACGGAAAAAAGCGACGCACCCGTGTGCGGCGGCCGGATTTGGGGGCCTCCCGTGTTGATCTTTGACTGCAATGGCGTCTTGGTGGACAGCGAGGCTATCGCTGCGACCGTCGCTGCGCAGGAACTGACGCGAGTTGGCTTCTCGGTCTCACCTGAGGTGGTGTCGCGATTTTTCGCCGGCCGGCGTCCTGTGGACATGCTGGCCGACGTCGAAGCCGCCACCGGCCGCAAACTACCGCCGAATTTCCACGCCGTACTGGCGTCGGCGACGCTGCGCCGCCTGCGCGCCGAACTGCGCTCGACCGCACATATAGAACACGCGCTCACGTGGCTGCGCGGGCCGAAATGCGTGGCTTCCTCCTCCACGCTCGACCGCGTGCGCGTGAGCCTCGAGAGCACCGGCCTGCTGCGCTTCTTCGATCCCTACCTGTTCTCCGCGAGCGACGTGCCGCGCGGCAAGCCGGCACCGGATCTGTTCCTGCATGCCGCCGCCAAGATGCAAGCCAATCCGGCGCAGTGCGTCGTGGTTGAAGATTCACCGGCCGGAGTTGCGGCCGCCACTGCCGCCGGCATGATCCCGATTGGCTTCATCGGCGGCAGCCACGCCAGCCCCAATCTCGGCGCCTATCTCACCAGCGCGGGCGCGCGCGCCGTGATCGCCGACATGCGCGCGCTCAAAGGCACCGTGGTCGCGCTGCGCGGCTGGTAAGCCGTTACGTGGCGGGCCTTACGTGGCGGGCTTGGGCTTCGGTTTGGGCTTCGGGGCCGGTTTCTTCTTGACCGGCGGCTCACGCACCGCGAGTGCATCGAAGCCGACATAGACGATATAGGAATCGATCTGATCGCCGGGCGGCTGCGGGAAGCTGACCTGCTCCTCCACGTGCGTAAACAGCACGTTCATGTCGCCCGGCGGCACAGTGACCGGAATACGCACCAGCTTGGTGGTGATCGGCTTGGGCTCGATGCCTTCCATCACCACGGCAAGCCGCAGCGGCACTTCGACCTGCGGCGGCGCACCGGCCGGCCCGACGATCACGCGGCCCTGCACACCGACCCGCATCGTCACGATCCGGTTCACCACGTGACATTCGCGTGCGGTGTCGACGACGGTGGCCTGATAGCGCACGTTCAAAGCCGACTGATCGGCTGGATTTGTATAAATCGTGTAGGTGGACGCGCCGCGCCGCACGCTGACGCTCGGACATTCGATCTTGGCCTCGGGCACTGCGGCGGATGCATCGGCGGCGGTGGCGGGCTCGGGACGGCTCGAGCTGAACCAAGAGGACGAGGGCAGCGACGGCATCGAGGGCGTTGGAATCGAAGAGCAGGCAGCCAGCGCCACCGCGGCGGCAACGACCGCCAGCGCGCTACGGCAAGATCCAGTCCCGAACGTCCCCATCCCCACTCCGAACATGCTCAACGCTTAGATTTACAAGACTAAATCCGCGTAAACGAGCGCCCTTATAGCAGGGCCAAGGTGGCGGCCCCAAGGCGGCTCAAAGACGGCACAACGCTATGTAAGCATTAAGGTTTCGGGTCGGTGCGCAGCCGCGCATAAAGCAGGTGGTCCTGCCACATGCCGTTAATGCACAGATAGGCCCGGGCGTAACCTTCGCGGTGGAAGCCGGTGCGCTCGAGCAGCCGCACCGAGGCGACATTGGTCGGAATGCAGGCCGCTTCGACGCGATGCAGCCGCAACAGGTCGAACGCCACCGGCAGCAACGCGCGCACCGCCGCCGTCATGTAGCCGCGCCGGGCGTGCGGCGCGCCGGCCCAGTAGCCGAGACTGGCGGCCTGCGCGACCCCGCGCCGCACGTTGGCGAGCGCCAGCGCGCCGATCAGCGTGTTGTCTTCTTTGCGGAACATGAAGAACGGATAGGCCTGATCAGTGCGCATGTCCTCGGCATAGCGCCGCATGCGCTGACGGAACGAGGCCCGCGTGAGATCGTCGGCCGGCCAGGTCGGCTCCCATGGCGTGAGAAAGTCGCGGCTCGCTTCACGCAGCTGCGCCCACTGTGCGTAGTCGCTCATCTGCGGCGTTTTCAGCACCACGCCATCGCCGTTGACAGGCGGGAGCGCCTCGGGCGAGCTGATGGAGCGGAACAGCGCCATGGGATGCTCTTTAAGCCTAAGCTGCGCGGGTCGCCAAGCCGTCGAAGATCGACGCCGCGGCGTCGAGCCCCTTGCCCGGCCCGAGTGCCGCGATCGCCGGACGGCCGCGTCCGATCAGTCCACGGCCGGCGGCGCGCGCGCTTTCCACCGTCACTGCATCGACCTTCGCGATGATCTCGTGGAGCGGAATCGGACGGCCATAGGCCAACATCTGACTGGCAAGCTGTTGGGCGCGCGCGTTGCAGCTTTCCAGTGCCATCAGCAGGCCCGCCTTCATCTGCGCCTTGGCGCGGGCGACCTCCGCCTCGTTGAGGTCGTTCGCCGCTGCCGCCATCTCGCCGACCACGACCCGCATCAACTCATCGGCGTCGGCCGCGTCGGTGCCGGAATAGAGGCTGAACACGCCGGTGTCGGTGTAGGGCGCGTGATAGCAATAGATCGCGTAGCAGAGGCCGCGCTTCTCACGCACCTCCTGAAACAACCGCGATGACATGCCGCCGCCGAGCACCGCCGAATAGACCTGAAGGCTGTAGAGGTCGGGATGACGCTGCGGCAGGCCTTCGAGGGCGACCGCAATATGGACCTGCTCGAGATCGCGCGCCTCGAGCCGCGCGCCGCCGCCGAAGCGCGCCGCCTGGGGCGTCGGCGCTTTAGGCCCATTAAACCCGCCGAAGCGCCGCTCCACCTCAGCGACCACCGCGGCGTGATCGACCGCCCCGGTCGCGACCACCACCATGTCGGGGCCGCGATAATTGCGCTCGAGATAGGTGCGCAGGTTGCGGTCCTTGAACGAGCGCACGGTTTCCGGCGTGCCCATGATGGGGCGCCCGACCGGCTGCTCCGGAAACGCCTGCGCCTGGAGGAAGTCGAAGATCAAATCGTCGGGCGTGTCCTCAACGGCGCCAATCTCCTGCACGATGACGTTTTTCTCGCGCTCCAGCTCGGCCGGATCGAAGGTCGGGTTGGACAGGATGTCGGCGATAACGTCGAGCGCCAGCGGAACGTCGGCCTTGAGCACCCGCGCGTAATAGGCGGTGGTTTCGACGCTGGTGGCCGCGTTGATGTCGCCGCCGACCGTTTCGATCTCCTCGGCGATCTGGCGCGCGGTGCGGCGCTTGGTGCCCTTGAACGCCATATGTTCGAGCAAATGTGAAATGCCGTGTTCGTCAGGCAATTCATCGCGGCTGCCCGAACCGATCCAGCAACCGAGCGCCGCGGTTTGCAGATGCGGCATGTCGTCGGTAACGACCGCGAGACCTGACGGCAGGCGGGTGACTTCGACGCTCATGCCGCGGCTCCTTCACGCGCGGCACGACTCGCCGCCAAGATGAAACGTTCAACCACGCCCTGATCGGCGATCAAGGGCGTAAAGCGTTCTTCGCGATCGGGCAGATCGGCGAGCCAATCCGGCAACGGCGGCCGCGTGCCGCAGGCCGCCTCGACCGCATCGGGGAACTTGGCGGCGTGGGCGGTGCCGAGCACGATCATCGGCACGGTCGGGTCACGCACTTCCTTTTCGGCCACCGCGACACCGACGGCGGTGTGCGGATCGACGAAGCGGCCGGTCTCGCGCAGCGCCGTGCGGATGGTGGCCGCGACCTCCTCTTCATCGGCACGATCGGCGGTGAACAAGGCGCGGACATCAGACAGCGCGCGGGTCGAGATCGAGAAGCGACGCGACTGCGCGAGCGAGCCCATCAGCTTGCGGATCGTCGCCGCGTCGCGGCCGGACGCTTCGAACAGCAGCCGCTCGAAATTCGACGACACCTGAATGTCCATCGAGGGCGACGACGTCGCGATCACGTCGCGCACCTCATAGGCGCCGGTCGCGAGCGCGCGCACCAGGATGTCGTTGACATTGGTTGCGACCACGAGGCGATCGATCGGCAGACCCATACGCTCAGCAACATAGCCAGCGAACACATCGCCGAAATTCCCGGTCGGCACCGTAAACGCGACCTTGCGCTGCGGCGAGCCGAGCGTCACCGCGGACGTGAAGTAATAGACCACCTGCGCGACGATGCGTGCCCAGTTGATCGAATTGACGCCGGAGAGCCGGACCCGATCGCGGAAGGCGTGATGGTTGAACATGCCCTTCACGAGCGCCTGGCAATCGTCGAAGGTGCCCTCGATCTCGAGCGCGTGCACGTTTGCGTCGGTGGCCGTGGTCATCATGCGGCGCTGAACGTCGGAGACGCGACCGGCCGGGAACAGCACGAACAGATCGGTGCGATCGCGGCCGCGGAAGGCTTCAACCGCGGCGCCGCCGGTGTCGCCCGAGGTCGCCACCACGATGGTGGTGCGCTCGCCGCGCGCCGCCAGCGCGTGATCCATCAGCCGCGCCAGGAACTGCATGGCGACGTCCTTGAAGGCGAGCGTCGGGCCGTGGAACAGCTCAAGCAGGAAGGTGTTCACGCCGAGCTGCACGACCGGCGCAACCGCCGGATGGCGAAACATGCCATAGGCCTCGCGCGCCATGCGCGACAGGTCAGCGTCGGAAATCAGACCGCCCACGAACGGCTTGACGATCTCGACCGCGACCTCGGCGTAGGGCCGGCCGACGAAGCTCGCGATCGCCTGCGGGGAGAAGCGCGGCCAAGCCTCTGGCACGTAAAGCCCGCCGTCGCGGGCCAGGCCCGCAAGGGTCACGTCAATGAAGCCGAGCGGCGGGGCTTCGCCGCGGGTGGACACATAACGCACGGTCGATCCTTGGGGCGCGCGGAGGGACACTAGAGGCAACCCCCGGCTTTCACAAGGAAGCGGCTAATTCCTTGATTTTCCTAAAAATTAGGCCTTTTCGCCACCCTCCATCGGGGCCGCCTTGGCCTCGCGTTGGCGGCTACGCACCCAGAAAGCAAAGACCGCCACGAGGACACCCGCGAGGCCATACCAGGTGATCGCATATTGCAGATGATTATTTGGCAGATTGACCTTCATCCGCCCAGGCTTCGGCAAGCCGCCGGACGGAACCGGCTCCTCCATCTCGACGTAGAACGGCGCGACCGCGCCCCAATTCTTGCGCACCGCCATCGCCATCTGATCGCGCACGAACCAGAGATCGTCGCGGGCGCTGTAGTCGCTGTCGAACCAGCCAGGCTGATCCGGCCAGCGCAGAACGCCGACGACACCGACCGGCCCTCCCGGCAGCGCGGCTGGCGGCGTCGTGGCGGTCGGATGAGCCGCCGGCGCATAGCCGCGATTGACCACCACCACGCTGCCGTCAGGCAGCCGCGCGGGAGCGAACACGAAATAGCCCGGCGCCTTGATGTCATCGCGCAGCGAGGTGCCGCCGGTGAACAGCCGGGCCTCGCGCTGCGACGGACCCTGGCCGGGCAAAAATTCGGCGCGGAAGGTGACGCGGCGGAACTCGGATTCCGAACGGTCGAGCGTCGCCCAGCTTTGCGGCGGCGGCAGCGGTTGGGGCGGCGCATCGAGCTGCCGTGTCAGGTTCGCGATCAGCCCCTCTTTCCACGCCTTGCGCTCAAGCTGCCAGGTGCCAAGACCCAGAAGCACGACAAAGCCCGCGAGCGCGAACAGGCTCGGCAGCAGGAGGCGCGCGCGAATCGCGCTCACGGAGAGCCGGCCCCCGGCCGGCTCTCCGCAGCCTTGTGGTGGTATTGCAGCGCGATCATCAATCCCTTCATGGATCGCAGCGGCAAAAGCGTGGTCGCCAGAATCAGCGGCCCCCACAGCAGCGCATGGACCCAGAACGGCGGCGCGTAGAGCACTTCTGTAATCAGCGCGCTGCCGACCACGATGATACCGGCAAAAAAGATCACGAACACCGCCGGCCCGTCGCCGGCATCCGCGAAGTCGTATTCGAGTCCGCACGCTTCGCAGCGCGGCCGCAGATCGAGGAAGCCCGCAAACAGCCGTCCCTTGCCGCAGCGTGGGCAGCGGCACGCGAGCCCAGTGCGAAACGGCGACAGCGGCGGCGGGTTCATGTCGTTCATATCGCCTTCATAACGCAAAAGGGGGCAGCTTGCGCCGCCCCCTTGGTTTCGAATTGTTGCACCGTCAGTGCGCGAGAGGCGTTCCTGCACCCCAGACGTAGATAGCGGCGAACAGGAACAGCCACACCACGTCGACGAAGTGCCAGTACCAGGCGCAGAACTCGAAGCCGAGATGCTGCGTCGGCGTAAAGTGCCCGGCGTAGGCGCGGATCAGGCATACGATCAGGAACGTGGTGCCGATCAGCACGTGCGCGCCGTGGAAGCCGGTCGCCATGAAGAAGGTGGCGCCGTAGATGTGGCCCGAATAGGTGAACGCGGCATGGGCGTATTCGTAGGCTTGCACGCAGGTGAAGGTGGCGCCGAGCAGGATCGTCAGCCACAGGCCGTTGATCAGGCCCTTGCGGTCGCCGTGCAACAGCGCGTGGTGCGCCCAGGTAACGGTCGTACCCGAGGTGAGCAGGATCAGCGTGTTAAGCAGCGGCAGATGCCACGGATCGAAGGTGCCGCGGAAATGCTGGCCGTCCGGACTCGGATGCGGCGGCCAGACGTGACCGATCAGATCGCCGCGCATGAACTGATGGATGTCGCTCGGGAACAGCGCGGTGCTGAAATAGGCCCAGAACCAGGCGACGAAGAACATCACCTCGGAGGCGATGAACAGGATCATGCCGTAGCGATGGGAAATCTGGACGACGCGGGTGTGGTAGCCGCCGTGCTCGGCCTCCTGCACCACGTCGCGCCACCAGCTCAGCATGGTGTAGAGCACGCCGATGAGCCCTGCGAAGAACAGCAGGGGCGCCATCGCGAACATCTTGTGCATCCAAGTGATAAGGCCGACCGCCATCACAAAGACCGATATCGAGCCGACGATCGGCCACGGCGACGGATCGACGAGGTGGTAGTCGTGGTGAGGCTTGGCGTGACCGTCGGCCATGTGTCTCGGCTCCGTTTAGATCTTAAATTCGTCCCGGCGCTTTAGCCGGCGTGTTGTCCGCCACCGGCCGGTACGGCTCGCGCTGCGGAAAGAAGCTGTAAGACAACGTGATGGTGTTGACATCGACGCCGTCGGCATCTTTCGCCATCGCCGGATCGACATAGAACACCACCGCCATCTCGCGCTTCTCGCCGGCCTTGAGCCGTTGCTCGGTGAAGCAGAAGCAGTTGATCTTCTGAAAAAAGGCGCCGACGTTGAGCGGCGTGACGTTGTAGGCAGCGACGCCGGCTGTCTCGCGCGCCGACTCGTTGACCACGGTGTATTCGACGGTCACCACCTCGCCGAGGCGGACATCGATCGAGGTGCGCTCGGGGCCAAACCGCCACGGCAGCCCGCCGCCCACATTGGCGTCGAACCGCACCGTCACGACGCGGTCGAGCACATTGGCCGGAGCCGCTGTCGCGACTTGCGTGGTGCCGTTGAAACCGGTGGCGCGGCAGAACCAGTTGTAGAGCGGCACTGCCGCGTAGGCCATGCTGACCATCAACGCAACGAACACGCCGCAGGACGCGGCGACCAGGATGTCGCGTTTGCGGGCAGGTGCTGCGGAGCGCTCGGTCATGATGTCACAACGGCCTGACGAGGACTCCGGGTCCCTTCACCAAGGTGACCGCCCAAATCAGGATCGCAAACACCCCCAGCGCCAGTGCTATGGCAATCGAGCGCGCGCGACGGCGGCGCAACTGCTCTGGCGTCAACACGATCCCGGGTTCGTTGGGCTTTTCATCCATCGCCAGGCTCATCCCAACACTCGGCCGAACGGAGCGCCGACGCCTTGCATCCCCAGCACCCGCTCGACCAGGAGCGCGGCGAACAAGACGAAGAGATAGAGGATCGAGAACGTAAAGAGCTGCTTGGCGGTGCGTTCCACGGCGGGGCCTTCGGACGCGCACAGCCGCAACCCTAGCGCCACCATCGCGGCACCGCCGAGGATCGACACCACGCCGAACGGCCATCCGGCATAACCCAGCAGCCACGGCGACGCGCCGACCGGCGCAAGCACCAGCGAATAAATCAGGATCTGCCGCCGCGTCTCGTTCGAGCCCGCGACCACCGGCAGCATCGGGATGCCGGCGCGCGCATATTCGTCGGCGCGGCCAAGCCCAAGCGCCCAGAAGTGCGGCGGCGTCCAGAAGAAGATGATGAGAAACAGCAGGATCGGCTCGATGCCGATGCTGCCGGTCGCCGCCGCCCAGCCGATCACGGGCGGGAATGCGCCCGCCGCCCCACCGATGACGATGTTCAGCGGCGTCGAGCGCTTGAGCCACATCGTATAGATGACGGCATAGAAGAAGATCGTGAAGGCGAGCAGGCCCGCGGCCAGCAGGTTGATCATCAGGCCGAGGAACACGATTGCAAAGCCCGCGAGCACAATGCCGAAGGCCAGTGCCTCACCGGGCTGCACGCGCCCGGCCGGAATGGGCCGGTCCAACGTGCGCGCCATCTTGGCGTCGATGTCGGCGTCGTACCACATGTTGAGCGCGCCGGCAGCGCCGGCGCCGACCGCGATACAGAACAGTGCAAAGAAGCCGAGCACCGGATGCAGATGGCCCGGCGCGACCACAAGACCCACCAGCGCCGTGAACACCACGAGCGACATCACCCGCGGTTTAAGCAGGGCGATATAGTCGCCGACGCCGGCCATGCTCGGTTCGGCATAGACGCCGCCGGTACGCATCGGCTGGGCCAGATCGGCGCTTTCGCTCGTGAGCGACATCAGGTGATCCGCGGCAACTCGTTGAACTGATGGAACGGCGGCGGCGAGGACAGCGTCCATTCCAGCGTCGTCGCGCCAGCGCCCCACGGATTGCCCGCCGCGCGTTCCTTGCGCGTGAAGGCGACGATCATGCCGATGAAGAACACCAGCAGGCCCGCGGTCGAGATATAGGCGCCGACCGACGACACGTAGTTCCAGCCCGCGTAGGCATCCGGATAATCGGCGATGCGGCGCGGCATGCCGGCGAGACCGAGGAAGTGCTGCGGGAAGAAGACGATGTTGACGCCGACGAAGGTCAGCCAAAAGTGCGCCTTCCCCCAGGCCTCGGAATAGGTGTAGCCGGTAATCTTCGGGAACCAGTAGTACCAGCCCGCGAACACCGCGAACACGGCGCCGAGCGACAGCACGTAGTGGAAGTGCGCCACCACGTAATAGGTGTCCTGCAGCGAACGATCGACGCCGGCGTTGGCCAGCACCACGCCGGTGACGCCACCGACCGTGAACAGGAAGATCAGACCCACCGCCCACAGCATCGGGGTTTTGAACTCGATCGAGCCGCCCCACATGGTGGCAATCCAGGAGAAGATCTTCACGCCGGTCGGCACCGCGATCACCATGGTGGCGGCGATAAAGTAGGCCTGCGCGCCGGTCGACATGCCGACCGTGTACATGTGGTGCGCCCACACCACGAAGCCGATGCCGCCGATCGCGACCATGGCGTAGGCCATGCCGAGATAACCGAACACCGGCTTGCGGCTGAAGGTCGCGACGATCTGACTGACGATGCCGAAGCCCGGCAGGATCAGGATGTAGACCTCGGGGTGGCCGAAGAACCAGAACAGGTGCTGGAACAGGATCGGATCGCCGCCGCCTTCGGCGCTGAAGAAGGTCGTGCCGAAGTTACGATCCGTCAGCAGCATGGTGATCGCGCCGGCGAGCACCGGCAGCGACAACAGCAGCAGGAACACGGTGACAAGCTGCGACCACACGAACAGCGGCATCTTGTGCAGCGTCATGCCGGGCGCGCGCATGTTGAAGATGGTGGTGATGAAGTTGATCGCGCCCAAGATCGACGAGGCGCCCGCGATGTGCAGCGCCAGAATGGCGAAGTCGACCGCGGGGCCGGGATGGCCGGTGGTCGAGAGCGGCGCATAGATCGTCCAGCCGGCGCCGACGCCTGGCGCGCCGGGCTCGCCTTCGACGAAGGCCGACGTCAACAGCAGGATGAAGGAGGCCGGCAGCAGCCAGAACGAAATGTTGTTCATGCGCGGGAACGCCATGTCGGGCGCCCCGATCATCAGGGGCACGATCCAGTTGCCGAAGCCGCCGATCAGCGCCGGCATGACCATGAAGAAGATCATGATCAGACCGTGGGCGGTGGTGAAGACGTTGAACTGATGGCTGTCGTGGAAGATCTGGATGCCGGGGAACTGCAACTCCATGCGGATCGCCACCGACATGAAGCCGCCGATCAGTCCGCCGCAGATGGCGAACACAAGGTACATCGTGCCGATGTCCTTGTGGTTGGTCGAATAAACGAAGCGGCGCCACCCGGTCGGAGTGTGGTGCGCGTGATCGTCATGCGCGTGGTCGTGTGCGCCTTGAACCGTTGCCATCGTCTAACCCTTCGACTTTGCTTTGTCGCCCGCTGATGTTTCGTTACCGCGCCGCCGCAAGCGCAGTCGGGCGCTCGCTGTCGGTGCTGGCGTATTTCTTTTTCGCCTGCTCGAGCCAGGTGGCGTAATCCTTATCGCTCACCACCCGCACCACGATTGGCATGTAGGCGTGGTCCTTGCCGCAAAGCTCCGAGCACTGGCCGTAATAGACGCCCTCGCGATTCGCCTTGAACCAGGTCTCGTTGAGCCGGCCCGGAATCGCGTCGATCTTGATGCCGAACGAGGGCACCGCGAAGGCGTGGATCACCTCGGCGCCGATGACTTGGACGCGAATGTTCTTGTTGACCGGCACCACCATCTCGTTGTCGACCGCGAGCAAGCGCGGCTGTTCGCACTTGATGCGCTCCCGATCGCAAGCCAGCAATGAGTCGAACTCGAACTTGGAGTCCGGATAGTTGTAGCTCCAGAACCACTGCTTGCCGATCGCCTTCACGGTGACGTCGGCCGGCGGAATGGTGGTTTGCAGGAACAAAAGCTTGAATGACGGCACCGCGATGGCGACCAGAATGACCACCGGGACCAACGTCCAGAGCACTTCGATGAATGTGTTATGCGTGGTCTTCGACGGCGTCGGATTGGCCCGCGCGTTGAAACGAAAGATCACAATCAGCAGCAGCACCAGCACGAAGGCCGTGATGGCGACGATCAGCCAAAGCAGGACGTTGTGAAACCAGGTGATGTCGTCCATCACCTGCGTCGCCGATTGCTGGAAGCCCATCTGCCAGGGCGAAGGCTGACCCATGCCGGCGAGCGCCACTCCGCCACCCGCCACCAAGAACACGATCGCAGCCGCTACCGCGGCCAACCGTTTGTGCACCAGCATCGTCTTGTTCGCTCCTTCGGCGAAAATCGGTCGTGACGCGTCCGAGCCGCACCGGCCAGCTTTATGCAGGTCAATGCCCGCTTCCGGATAGCGCCCAAAGGGCGGGCGTGGATCGGCAGGCGGTGCGGCGGGAGGGGGCTTCCCGCGCCTCTCAAACCATAATTCTGGCGCACTCGCAATGTGCCTGGGTGTGGGTTCGATGCGACTATCTGTTTATAGCGCCGGACCGGCATGCTGGCGCCCTTGCGTCCTTGACATGCCAGGGCCGCCATGTACGTGAAGCGCATGTCGCTGCGGTTGTCTTGGAGGTCGTGATTCGCGTCGGGCGATGGGTTTCCAGCCAGCCAGAGGACTGGATCATGGGTCAATTCGGCGATCACAGGCATATCGGCATTCGATCACGGGTCGCACCGTGGTCGTTGGGCGCAGCATTCCTGATTGCGCTCGTTTTGGGCACGGCGGGCCAAGCCTTGGCCCAGGGTGCCGTGCGTTCGGTGCATAACGACTGGCAGGTCCGGTGCGACACCCCGCCCGGAGCCCAATCCGAGCAGTGCGCGCTGATGCAGAGCGTGACCGCCGACGACCGGCCCAACATCGGGCTGACCGTGATCGTGCTCAAGACCGCCGACAAGAAGACCCGGCTGATGCGGGTGATCGCGCCCCCCGGGGTGCTGCTGCCGTCCGGCCTGGGGCTCAAGGTCGATAGCGCTGAGGTGGGCCGCGCCGGCTTCGTGCGCTGCGTGCCCAACGGCTGCGTCGCCGAAGTGATCATGGACGATCAATTGATCCAGAAGCTTCGCACCGGCCAAACCGCGACCTTCATCATCTTCCAGACCCCCGAAGAGGGCATCGGGCTCCCGATGAGCCTGAAGGGGTTCGGCGAAGGCTTCGACAAGCTGCCCTGAACCTCGGCTGTCATCGCCCGCGAAGCTTGTCCCTGCGAAGGTGGGCGATCCAGGACCCTCCACCGCATTC
This sequence comes from Rhodoplanes serenus, assembly GCA_945893145.1. Classification (GTDB taxonomy): domain Bacteria; phylum Pseudomonadota; class Alphaproteobacteria; order Rhizobiales; family Xanthobacteraceae; genus Z2-YC6860. Next base: position 27,864 of record CAMDDZ010000008.1, read on the forward strand.
CGCCGGATGGCCTCGCCTCCTACGCTTGATCCATGGATACTGGATGCTCCTCCGCCTTCGCGGAGCATGACACCATCTTTGTGAATGGAGCCGTTGCGTGAACCTCGGATTCGTCGGCCTTGGCGCCATGGGCGAGTTGATCGTCCCGCGGCTGATGGCGGCTGGCCACGCCGTTACCGGCTGGAACCGCACGCCCGACAAGGCCAAGCCCTTGATCGACGCCGGCATGACGTTCGCCGGCACGCCGCGGCAGGTGGCCGAGCGTTCGGAGATCGTGTTCTCCATCGTCACCGATTCGAAAGCCGTGAAAGCGATAGCGCTCGGCCCGGACGGCATCATCGACGGCCTGCGCAGGGGCGGCATCTATATCGACATGAGCACGATCGAGCCGGACGCCAGCCGGGAGGTAGCGGCCGAATTCGCCAAAGCCGGTTCGATCATGCTCGACGGCCCGCTATCCGGTAGCCCGGTCACCGTAAAAGCGGGTCAGGCCTCGGTCATGATCGGCGGCGACGAGGCGGCATTCGAGCGCGCCAAGCCGGTGTTGCTTGCGATCGGGCCCAAGGTGACGCGCATCGGCGGCCAGGGCCTCGCTTGCCAGATGAAGATCGCGGTCAATCTCCTCCTGATGGTCGAGGTGATCTGCTTCGGCGAAGCGGTTGCGCTCGCCGAGAAGGGCGGCGTGGCGCGCGACGTCGCCGTCGACGCCATCCTGAAAAGCGTGGCGGCCTCGCCAGTGCTTGGCTATCGCGGGCCGTTCATCCTGGAAGGCAAGATGCCGGCGGTGCCGCTCGCCGACGTGAGCCTGCAGCAAAAGGACATGCTGCTCGCGCTCAACCTCGGGCGGACGCTCGGCAGCCCGACGCCGCTCGCCGCCGCCGCGAACGAGATGATGAACGCCTGTCGCGGGCTCGGCATCGATCACAATGACTTCGTCGTCGCACACCAAGTCTATCGCCGGCTTGGTGGACAAGATTCTGGTGGACAAGATTCCGGAGGACAATCGTGACCAACAAGGCTGAAAAAATCGGTGCCGCGCTCGCCAAGGCGGTCAAAGCCACGACCGGCATCACGTCGGCTCAGATGGGCGCCAAAATGTTCCGCACCAACATCGCAAAGGTGCCGAAGGTCGAAGGCCTGAAACGCGACGACGGCTGGATCGATATGCAAGTGCAATTCCTGATCGACAAGAAATCCGCCGGTGCGGATCACGTGGTGGGCTGGACAGTTCTAAAGCCCGGCGCCAGCCACGAGTGCCATCTCCATCGCAATTGCGATGAGTTCTTCATCGTGCTCAAGGGCCAGGGCCACATCATCACTGACAAGGGACTTGAGCCATCGGGATCGGGCGACGTGGTCTATTCACCCCGCGGCTGCTGGCACGGCTTCAACAACACGTCGAAAGAAGACGTCGTGCTGGTGTGGGGCTGGATGGGAGCCGGATCGATCGACGATTCCGGCTATGAGGTGCCGGAAGGCGGACACAAGTAAGCCGAGCGGCGCAGTCGCGCCGGTCACCACTGCATCAGCGAATTGCCAACCGGCGCCGAACTCGAACGCGCGACGACATCGTTACGGCTGGACGCCGTGGCAGTGCCTGGGCCGTAGTACGGCAACCCCTTGGCCTTGGCGGTTTTGACGTCGCCGAAGTGACGGTAGCGGTTCGGCTCGAAGTAGATGAAGAACTTGGCTTGGCGCGGCGTCCACCAGCGGGCGAGCTTGGCCTGGAACTTGTTGAGACGGATGCAGCCCAGGCTGACCGGCGAGCCGAACGTGCCGCCTGAATCGAGGCCGCCGGCGATCTGATGGATGCCGTTGCCGGTCTCTCCGACATAGCCCTTGTCGGGCACGAAATGCATGAAGTTCGGCATTTCGATGGGACGGCCGCCGTTCTCGAACGGCACCGCGCGGGCGTCGCCGCCGCCGAGCCGCGCATCGCGTCGCGCGTCGGCCGGCGTGTAGGGACGGTCGGTGCTCCAGCTGCGCGATTTGATAACGTTGATCGGCGCGTAATAGCGATTGAGCGGCGGAATGCCACGGCTTGATGAGGTGACGAAGCGATAGACGAGCTTCGGCTCGCCGTTGACGATCTCGCAGAAGCTGAGCGTCTGGCCGACGCAATAGCCGTTGAACACCGGCGGCTTAACGACCGGCTCGGCCTTGAAGCGCTGGACCTGCTGCACGTAGTTCTGCAGGTCCTCCAGCTCGGTCTTGAGCGCCGCGGTATCGTCCGGCGTTGCATCGGCGGCGAGCAACGAGGCGAGGTTCGCCTTCGCAAGCGCCGCGATCTCGACATTGCGCGCCGCCGCAATCGCACGCAGGCGTGGGAATTCGCTGAGCTCTTCGACCGGCGAGAAATACTCCTGCACGCCGCGGCAATAGCCGTCGGCATCCGCCGAATTCAGGTCGGCCACCACATAACGCTGGCGATAGCGCTCCGGCAGCTTGTCGTTCTCATTTTGCGCAGCCGACAGCGGGAAAAATTCGCCGGTTTTCGAATCGCGAAGCTGGTCAAACGGGATGCGGCAGCTGGCGTTGACGTCAACGCTCTGCACAGCCGCCATCGACGCCGGCCTGCTCGCGGCAAGCGCCGGAACCGCAGCAAAACCCAACGCAACAATCGGGAGCAACAGCGATGGCAATACGCGCATGAACCCCCCGCCCGGATCGTTGCAAACGTTTCATTGCTGTGTTGCACCAACAAGAATGCCGCCGAAGCTTTCCACCGCGGACTTCATGCTTAGAGGAGTTATCCACTGCGTTGACGATAGTGCTGGCGCGCCATAGCGTTGTGCTGGGAAATCTCCTTCGCCCGCGAAAGCCGCACCCCATGAGCGCCACGCTGAACGACCCGCGCATCGCAAATGGCATGCGGGCGCAAATGGCGCTGCGGCGGAAACACATCGACGCCGGCGCCAAGCAGATCGGCTGGAAGGTCGGCATGGGCGCGCCGCCGCTCAAGGCAAAGCTGAACTTGACGGCACCGATTGTGGGTTTCCTGCTCGACAGTGCCCCGCTGCCGTCCGGCACCACGGTGTCGCTCAAGGACTGGCAAAAGCCCGTCGCTGAGGCCGAGATCGCGGCCTATATCGGCCACGACCTGCCCGCCGGAGCGAGCCGCGACACTGTGCGCTCCGCGATTGCGGCGCTCGGTCCCGCCATCGAGCTTGCCGATGTCGACTGCCCGATGGAGGACGTCGAGGCAGTGCTATCGGGAGACATTTTCCAGCGCCATGTGATCCTGGGGCCACGCGACACCTCGCGTGCCGGCGCCCGGCTGGACGGCTTGAGTGCGCGCGTCACCCGTTCGGGCAAGGACGTTCCGGTGCCGGCCAACCTGGAAACCAACATCGGCGAGATCGTCGGCATCGTGCGTCACGTCGCCGACGTGGCGGCGGCGCTGGGCGACGGCCTGCGCGCCGGCCACTTCATCATCTGCGGCTCGCTGACCGCGCCGCTGTTCCTGGAGCCGGGCGAGACTGGCGTGGATTTTGCGTTGGAATCGATAGGAGGACCGATAGGGACGATTTCGGTCCGGTTCTCGACCTGAGGAAAACACCATGACGCTGCCACGCCGCCGTTTCCTGCAAGTGGCCGCAAGCGCGTTGGCGCTTCCTGCGCTTTCGCGGTCCGCGCAGGCCGAAACCTATCCGGCGCGGCCGGTGCGGCTGGTCGTGCCATTCGCGCCGGCCGGCGCATCCGACATCATCGCGCGCTTGGTCGGGCCTGCGCTGTCGGAGCGGCTCGGCCAGCAAGTCGTCGTCGAGAACCGGTCCGGCGCCGGCGGCAACATCGGCACCGAGAGTGTCGTGCGCGCGACGGCGGACGGCTACACGCTGCTGGTGGTCGGCGGCTTCAACGCGATCAACACCACGCTCTATGACAAGCTCAGCTTCGTATTCGCCCGCGACATCGTTCCGGTCGCGGGTATCGCCCGCATGCCCAATGTCATGCTGGTGTTGCCGACGTTTCCTGCGGCAACCGTGCCGGAGTTCATCGCCTACGCGAAGGCCAATCCCGAGAAAATCAATTTCGGCTCGGGCGGCACCGGGTCGCCGACCCATCTGTCGGGCGAGCTATTCAAGATGATGACCAGCATCAACATGGTGCATCTGCCGTATCGCGGCGCTGGGCCGGCACTGATCGACCTCTTGGGCGGACAACTCCAGACCATGTTTCCGACGCTGCCGTCGGCGATCGGCTATATCCGCGGCGGCAAGCTGCGCGCCCTTGGGGTGACACCCGCCAAGCGCTCTGAGGCGGTGCCGGACGTTCCAAGCATTGGCGAATTCGTGCCGGGCTACGATGCCGGCGACTGGTACGGCGTCGGCGCGCCGGCCGGCACGCCGCCCGAGATCGTCGAACGACTCAACAAGGATATCAATGCGGTCCTCACCGATCCGGAAATGAAATCGCGTTTGACCGAGCTCGGCATGACGCCCATTCCGGCTTCGCAAACCGAATTCACGCGCTTCATTGCCGACGAAACCGAGAAGTGGAGCAAGGTGGTCAAGTTCTCCGGCGCCAAGCCGGATTGACTGTCACCAAAGTCGCCAGAGCGGCCGCACCCGCTCAATGCGGAAATGCGAGATTGTGGTTTTCCGCAGCAAGCCGCCAGCTTTCGACGTCGCCTAGCATGGCATCGGCAGCCGCAGCCGCATGATAGCGCAAAGCCGCCAGATCGGACTTCTCGTTTTGGATGGCGCGGATCAGCTGCTGCAGCGTTGTATCAGTACGCCGCGAGCGCCGGCAGATGCCCTCGAAATCGCCAAAAATTCGAATGCCGTAGGCTGCTGTTGCGGCGGCAGGTAGCCAGACGCTCAGGAACAGGAGCGCTTCGGGTAGTAGATGCAGGAGGTAAAATTTTTCTAAGAAAGAATGGTATGGCCAAACACACAGGGCAACCACCGCGACGATAATCGTCCCAATAAACAGCCAGAAGCCGATGCGCTCCAGCCAGCGCTCCAGATGCTCCATGCGCTGGGCATTCGACAAATGATAACGGCATTGATCTCGCAGCAGTTCGACCATGGCAAATCGCGCCGCGGCGACCCACTCGGAAGCAAGCCACCCCGAGCGTAAGCCCTGCTCGCGCAAAATCGCGCGGGCGTACCAACCGGTCCAGGTCGGTTCCTGGATCGGGAAAAACGTTGCGGGGCGGATGCCCAGCATCCAATGCAACAACACGGCGCGCAGGCGCTCGGCGACTTCGCGCGCTTCGAACCAGCGGCGGTGCCACCGTCGCCGCCGGCCAAAATTGGTATTCACCACAATCAAGCCGATGCAAACCATCTCTAAGAACACCAGAGCCGGCTTGTTTCCGGGAAACAGAACAGAAAGCGCAGCAAACATCACCGCCAACGATGCCAGCACAAAATTGCTCACGAAGGCGCTACGGTAGGCCAGCGCGAAATGCGAGCCGATGGCGTCGGCCCAGCCGTAGGCCGTCGCCATCGTGCTGACGTCGCCGCCGCGCGCCGGATCGGAGAACGCGGTCAATCGCGCCGCAAGGATGAAGGGCTCGGTCGATGACAGGTCCTTGAACAGGAACCGCCGGCCGGACAGGACCATCAGGAGGGGAAATTCAGGACGGAAATGGAATCGCCTGCTTCGCTCACCGAGGTAATCGGAGAGCGACTTGCGCTCATCGGGATTGACCGGCGGGCGGACCAGGCGATCGATCAAATGCCGCAGCAAGTCCCCGCTGAGAATCTGGCGCGGCGCATCCTCGATGGCGTTGACCGAAACCGGGAACTCGGTGAGTCCGCTCCAGCGGAGGCAGGTGGCTTCTGCCTCGGGCGGTCCAGCGCTGCTCTTTTCGTTGTTGACGTGAATATGAATGACCGGAATGCCCTGACGCGCCGCAACGCTGAGCATCTCGGTTGTGCCGCCGCGGCCGCGCGAGGGGCCGCCGTCCCAGACCGCCAGCAGAATGTCCGCTTGGCTCAACACAGTAAGGCCGGTCGCTTCGTACGATTGTGGCTCTTTCCGGCTGCCTTCGGCGTCGGAATCGCCCGGCAGCCGCCGTTCGCCGGGCAACTCCAGGCAGGCGTTGGCGCGACCGACCAATTCGCTGAGTTTTGTCTTGGCGCTGTCGGCTTTGAAATCCTTTGCATACTCCTCGGTTGCAAACGGGAGCGCCGCGGCCAGCGTGAAGCCGCGCGCAGCGCGTTCGAGCGCGATCTCGGCTGCCATTGTGTCGGCGCCGTCCGCGAGCCCGGTTACAATCGAAAATGACGGCGATTGAGGGCTGAAAAACGCGCGGTACGTTTCGTGCGCCTGTGCCGTCGCAACGGCGATTTCGTCCAACACCTTCGCAATCTCGGCCTTGACCCACCCTTGAGCCGCTGGCGGCAGACGGTCGGCACGATGGCCGATGACCCCGATTGCCAGGGCCAGACGAGGTTTTGGAGGGTGTTCGCTCACGGCAAACTCGCAAGGCGCAGGATGATTGGGACGATATTGTTACGCGCTTCAGTTGCATAGGGAGCCAGCCCTCGCAGATTCAGCATTCAGGACCTATGTTGCGGCAGACTTCGATCATCAGGGACTCGCCCCAGGAACTCGCCCCAGGAATCGCCCCATGTCCACCACCCCCTCCTCCCTCCTCGACCGCGCCGGCCTCGACCGCGACCGCGTCGCCAAACTCTTGGCCCGCGGGCTCGAAGGTGCCGACGACGGTGAACTGTTCCTCGAATACAAGCAGTCCGAGATGCTGGTGTTCGACAACGGCCGGCTCAAGCAGGCGACCTACGACACCAACCAGGGCTTTGGCCTGCGCGCCGTCAAAGACGAGGCGGTCGGCTATGCGCACGCCTCCGACATGTCCGAGGCCGCAATCGAACGCGCCGCCGACGCGGTGCGCGCGGTGAAGGGCGGCCACTCCGGCCAATATGCCGATGCGCCGGCGCGCAGCAACCGCAAGCTCTATGGCGACGATAATCCGCTGGAGGCGCCGGGCTTCGACGCCAAGGTGAAGCTGCTGGAGGCGATCGACGCCTATGCGCGCGGCAAGGACGAGCGCGTGCGGCAAGTCACCGCCAGCATTGGCGCTTCGTGGCAGGTGGTCGAGATCGTGCGGCCGGGCGGCGAGACCTATCGCGATATTCGCCCGCTGGTGCGCGTGAACGTTTCCGTGGTGGCGGGCCAAGGCGACCGGCAGGAGGTCGGCTCCTTCGGCTATGGCGGCCGCGAGGGTTACGGACAGTTCATCGCCGACAAGACTTGGCGGCACGCGACCGACGAAGCGGTGCGTCAGGCGCTGCTCAATCTGGAATCGATCCCGGCGCCGGCCGGCGAGATGGATGTGGTGCTCGGCCCGGGCTGGCCGGGCGTCATGCTGCACGAAGCCGTGGGTCACGGCCTCGAAGGAGATTTCAACCGCAAGAAGACCTCGGCTTTCGCGGGCCTGTTGGGCCAGCAGGTCGCAGCCAAAGGCGTCACCGTGGTGGACGACGGCACGATGGCATCCCGCCGCGGCTCGCTCTCGATCGACGACGAAGGCACGCCGACCAACCGCACCGTATTGATCGAGGACGGCATCCTGGTCGGCTACATGCAGGACCGCCAGAACGCGCGGCTGATGAACATGAAGCCGACCGGCAATGGCCGGCGTGAGAGCCACGCACATGTGCCGATGCCGCGTATGACCAACACCTACATGCTGGCCGGCAACCGCGACCCGAAGGAAATTCTCGCCTCGGTGAAGAACGGCATCTACGCCGTCAACTTCGGTGGCGGCCAGGTCGATATCACGTCGGGCAAGTACGTGTTCCAGGTCACCGAGGCCTACCGGATCGAGAACGGCAAACTCGGCGCACCGCTCAAAGGTGCCATGCTGATCGGCAACGGCCCGACCGACCTGCACCGCGTCAGCATGGTCGGCAACGACCTGCAGCTCGACACCGGCATCGGCACCTGTGGCAAGAACGGTCAGGGCGTGCCGGTCGGCGTCGGCCAGCCGACGCTGCGGATGGACCGAATCACTGTCGGCGGAACGGGTTGAGGGCCGAAATGGCCTTTGGCCGCCGATTCGGCTATTGTCGTCGCGGCTGAATGTGAGAACCCGATGGGCGAGCGAGTCACTCTCGAACTTGACGCCAAAGCGCTCGCTGCGGCACGCGCAGCGAACATCGACTTGGCGCAATTGTTGGTCGAGGCACTACGGCGCCGGCTGCCGCAGCTTGATGGTGCGGCACGAGATCAGGCCGCCCGTCAATGGTATGAAGAAAACAAGAAAGCAGTCGATTCCTATAATGCGTTTATCGAAGTGCACGGCCTGTTTTCCGATGGCGTTCGGATGTTTTGATTGCCGCGTCAGTTCGACATCGTTGAAAATCTGAATCCACGCACCCGCTTGCACTATCCGCTTCTTGTGGTGCTCCAACACGACCGTGTCGCGTCGCTGAGGAGCATGATCGCCGCGCCGTTAGTGCCATCCGCCAACGCGCCAGCCAGTTCGCGCCTCCATCCTTCGATCACGATTGGCGCCAGCCAGTTTTTCATTCTTACCGAGGAACTGGCGGCGGTCCCTCCTGGTGTGCTGGGCGCTGTCGTTGGGTCAGCTGAGGCAAATCGTTATGAAATCATCGCCGCACTCGACCTGCTGTTCACCGGCATCTAAGCGGTTTGCTACCGCACCACGCCCGATAGGCAGCACGGCTTGCGCCGCGGCGGCTTGATCTGGCTTTTGAGATAGCAGCGCGCTGAGGCGCCCAGATAGCCGGGCCGCACGTAGGTCCAAGCCCGGCAGCGGCTCTCGCCCTCGCAGGTCTTCTTGCAGGTTTCGCCGGTCGGATCGGAGGCGATGTCGAAGCTGCGATAGTCGCCGCCGGTGCGGTCGATTGACGTCTCCACCGGACCGGTGCGCGATTCGAGCAGGCCCCCGCCTTTGATGCCGGACACGCAGCAGGCGTTCTCGACGCGCGGCGTCACCTGGCTCTTGAGAAAGCAGACCGCGTTGTTGCTGCCGCCGAGCGCAGCCGTGCCCGGATATGAAAACGTCCAGGCCCGGCAGCGCCCCTCGCGCTCGCAGCGCGCCGCGCAAATCTCCGGGTCGCCGGTGGGCACCACGAAACGCAGCAAATCGCCGCCCGGCCGGTCAAAGCCCCGCTGTGCGCTTGCGGTCTGCGCCGCGCTCACAGCGATCAAAGCGAAAATCGCGCAGCCCAAAAAGCTTGGGAAAAATCGCCTCAAGTCCCGCCTTCCGATCAATGCAACCGCAGCCCCGCACCATGTTAATGAAGGCGGCGCGTAGAGGCGAGAGCGTTTGCGTATAGGGCCGCCCACAAAAGAATGCGCCCGCCGGGGGTGCCGGCGGGCGCGTCATCCGGAGAGCGAGAGGGGATTCGCCGTTCCGGAGTTCGGCCGATGGGAGGATCGGCCGGAGCAGCAAAACTCACATCAGGAAGCAAGCCGGGCGATCGGCCGCCGGATAGCGTGGCGAGTCGCACGCCGAGTCATTGGCTCCGGCCGATCGTTCGAACGCCACCTTGCGGCGGCTCATGCGCCGTTCGGCGGCCCGCTGGGCCAGCGTGTCGGTCGGATCCTGCCAGGGCGAGCCCGAATAGGCGTCGCGCAGGTCACCGCGCGTCAGCCCAATGTCGGCCAGCATGCGATCGTCGAGGCGCGTCAGCATCGCGGCATGACGGCGATTCTTCAGCCCGCGGCCCATCTCCTTGAGCTTGCGAATCAAGGCCACAAGCGCCCGGACGGCTGGGCGGCCGGCTTCGAGGGTAAGGCTGGTAATGGCGGGCATGGCATCCTCCAATCGCTTGAAAAATCAGGGGAAGGTGCCTTTAGCGGCCACCGCAATGTTGCGGAGCCGCGCTCACCTTCCATCCGATGTCGTCGGAACCCCCCTAATATGCACCGCAGCAATTGATAAGTGAAACGAATGTTTGTAATCTAACTGATCATCGAAGATGATGGATTGCCGGGGCGGCTCCCGGGATCACGCAGGGAATTTTCCATGAGCGCGCTCATCGACATCGACCAACTGCGCACCTTCATCGCGATCGTCGAGACCGGCAGCTTCACCAAGGCCGCCGAGGTTGTGCACAAGACCCAGTCGGCAGTGTCGATGCAGATGAAGCGACTCGAAGAGCGCCTCGGCCGCGCGATCTTCGCGCGCGACGGCCGCGCCTCGAAGCTGACCGAGGACGGCGAGCGGTTGCTCGACTACGCGCGCCGCATCGTGAAGCTCAACATCGAGGCGCTCGCTGCTTTCTCCGACGCCGAACTCACCGGCCGCGTGCGGCTCGGACTACCGGACGATTACGCGGACCGTTACCTGCCCGAGATCATGGCGCGGTTCTCGCGCGCCTATCCGGGCGTCGAGCTTACGGTCATGTGCGAGCCTTCGGTCGAGCTGGTCGAACTGATCGACGCCAACGAACTCGACCTCGCCATCGTCACCGACTGCGGCACGTCACGCGCATCGGAAACCTTCCGGCGCGAGCGGCTGCTGTGGGTGACGTCGAACCGCCATTCCACTCATGTGGAGGAGCCGCTGCCGCTCGCACTCGGCCGGTCGAGCTGCGGCTGGCGCCGCGCCGCAATTGGATGCCTGGAGACCATCGGCCGTCCGCACCACATCCTCTACACCAGCCCCAACGCCAGCGCGGTCGCCTCCGCGGTGCTCTCCGGGCTTGCGGTGTCGGTGTTTCCAGAGTCGGGATTGCGGCCCGGCATGCGCGTGCTCAGCCCGGGCGACGGCTTTCCGGAATTGCCGGGCTGCCGCGTCGGCCTGATCCGCAATCCGCACGAGACCAGCGCGCTTGCTGACGCACTCGCCGAGCACATCATTTCGTCGCTCGATAACCTGTCGGATGCGGCTCAAGCGGCGGAGTGAAACAACCGACTTGTTCAGGCGTTGAATTCGTCGAGCCACGCCGTGGGCAGACCCGCGTTCCGATAAAAATGCTTCCAGCCGGCCCCGTGTGCCGTTCGCGCGCTGATCGATTCCGAGTCCGAGGAAACGGATCGAATTGCGATACATGATCGCGTCAACCTCAGTCGCACTGAAACCGGCGTCGCAGAGCGCGGCCAGCATTTGGTCCGGATAGGATCGGCGGGCGAAGAGATCGATTGGCGGCATACCCTCTTCCCGGCCAACCAACGCCCAGTCGGTGCCGTACATCAGATGCCGCGCACAATCGGGAAATCCGGACTTGAAGACCTTCAGGTTCTCGATGACCCGCTTCCGGCCGTAATCCTGGATGCCGAGGATGTTGCCCTTACTGTTTAGGACTTCGCTGAAATAGCTGAGATCGGCAAACACGTTCGGTTTCGGCCTCTCGATCCAGGTCTTGCCGATGAACCAGTCCCAGGTCTGATCGCGGGCAAGCAGTTCGCCGGTCTCGCTCCGCCCGGCAAACCGGCCAAAGTGGGCGAAGTTCACCCGCAGGTTCGGGAATTTCGACAGCACGGGCTGCCAGTAGCGCGGATTAGCGCGCTGACCGAAGGTCGGGCTGGTTTCATTCGAGTCGGTGGTGTGCGCCATGATCGGCACATTGTTGTCGTTGCACCACGCGTACAACTGCATCAGCGCGTCATCGAGCAGCTTGCCCGGGATCGATCCGAGCCCGTTTGACCTCACCGGCGTGTTGTCGTTGCATCTATTGGAGTTATCGCCGCCGAATCGCACGTAGCATGGAAACTTCTTGCCAAGCTCGGCATTGCCGGACGGTTGGAACCCCATCGGCGGATAAAGCTTAATCCCGATGAATCCCTTCTCCATCACCGCGCGCTGAACGAGCTTGAGCGGGGCATCCGCCTCCGGTCGTCTGTTCTTTTCGTGGATCGCCTGCCGGAGCGGATCAAATCCGACGAAGCCGTGCACATGCGGCCCATTCTTCCGGCGCGAAATCCGCGCCATAACCTCGATCTGGTCTGCGAGCGCGAATTTCGGCTCGTCTTCCACCCACATCGAGAAATCGACCAGCGCCGGAGTCATTAGCGGCACGCGACCGCGGTGAATCCGGCTCAGGTCTTCGGCCATTTCGAAGCGGTGACGCGTAAACAGAAGCGCCCAACGGATGTACCGGCCTATCACTTTGTTGCTGGCGTAAAGCCTAACCGCAAGGTCGGCGCGCTGCACGCGATCGATGTCGTCACGGGAGGCGCCGCAGCAGAAGAACTGTGGGTACGCCTCGGTGATCAGCAATTCTTGAAGACGGTTGAGCGCGTTGTCGATGGCTTCGGCAGCCATGAAGGAACGCCAATACAGGATGTCCCTGTCCCAGATCTTATCGAGCAAGGTTTCCACGATCTCGCGGCCGTCGAGCTGGCGCTGCGCGGCCGACGGCACTGACTTGCGCCCCTGCTCGATTTCCTCGATGAAGCCGATCTCCTCCGCCGGTTTAGGCGAGCGATCCTGCAACAGCTTCGTCAACTCATGAATCAAGATGGCGAAGGCGTCAGGATAGCGCGCGAATAGCCCGCCCAACTCCTGGCTTCCACGAATCACCACCTTCTTCAGGAAGCCCTCGACCGGTAGATCGCCGGCGTTGAAGATGTGGCAATGCACATCGATGAATCGGCTCTGCCCGCTGCAAGCCACGCTCGTCTGAGCCCAGCCCCGGCTGACGGCGAGCGAACTGCCGACGCTCGCAAGAACGCCAGTCACTGCCTGACGACGGTTCAACATGGATGCCCCCCTTTTTCGTCATGAGTGCACTCTATCACAGGTAGAAGGAAGCGGCATACACCCGTACACGAGGTGGAGCTGGCTTGCGCTGCGCCAGTCGCGACTTAATAAGCGAGTTCGTCGAACACCGGATCGACCGAGCCGTTCCACGGCCCTGCGTACCGCGCCAGCAGATCCTCGGCCGGCGTGGTGCCGCGCGCGACGATCTCCTCCAGCACGCGCAGATAACGCGTCTCGTCGCGGCCGTTGCGGTCGAGCCGCTTGCGCCGGACCAGACCCTTCTGGGCCAGCGTGAGCGTTTCGATGGCGAGCGCCAAGAGAGTGCGGCCCCGGATGGTGGCCTTGAAGCCAAGCTTCGGCACATCGTCGCGCAGCTTCTGACGCTCTGCCGCGGTCCAGTCCTTCACGATCTGCCAGCACGCATCGAGATTGTCGTCGTCATACATCAGGCCGACCCAATAGGCCGGCAGCGACGGCAGCACGCGCCACGGCCCGCCGTCGGCGCCGCGCATCTCGATGTAACGCTTGAGGCGCACCTCCGGAAAGATTGTCGAGACGTGGTTGGCCCAGTCCGAGATGGTGGCGCGCTCGCCGGGGATAAGCTTGCCGGCAAGATGATCGCGGAACGATTTTCCGGCGACGTCGATATACCGGTCGCCGCGCTTGACGAAATACATCGGCACGTCGAGCGCGTAATCGGCGTAGCGCTCGAAGCCCATGCCGGACTCGAACACCCACGGCAGCATGCCGGCGCGCTGATTGTCGGTATCGCGCCAGATTTCCGAGCGGAACGACAGCAGGCCGTTCGGCTTGCCCTCGGTGAACGGCGAGTTCGCGAACAGCGCAGTCGCAACCGGCTGCAACGCGATCGAAACCCGCATCTTCCGCACCATGTCGGCTTCGGAGGAGAAGTCGTGGTTCGTCTGCACCGTGCAGGTGCGATACATCATGTCGAGGCCGAGCGAGCCGACCTTCGGCATGTAATTCGTCATGATCTTGTAGCGGCCCTTGGGCATCACCGGCATGTCGGCGCGGCTCCAGTTCGGCGTCATGCCGATGCCGAGGAAGCCGATACCGAGCGGGCGCGCCACCTCGCGCACTTGCGCAAGATGCGCGAACAGCTCGCTCGCGGTCTCATGCACGTTGTCGACCGGCGCGCCGGACAGTTCGAACTGCCCGCCGGGCTCCAGCGAGATCGCGCCGCCGCCGGTGACGTCGGCGAGGCCGATGATGTTCTCGCCTTCCATGATCGGCTCCCAGCCGAGCATGTCGCGCATGCCGTCGAGCAGCGCGCGGATGCCGCGCGGCCCGCCATAGGGGACCGGCCGATGGCCTTTCACTGTGAAGGCGAACTTCTCGTGCTCGGTGCCGACCCGGAATTGCTCCTTCGGCTTACAGCCTTCCGCGAACCACGCGACGAGCTCGTCGCGCGAGTTGATCGGCGTCATGTCGACCTGGTCGCGAGCCATTCAGGGGTTCCGGCAGCAAAAGGTCGCGACCTTAATCATGGGCGCGACGAAAGGGCAACGTGGATGAGGGTCTGGCTGACCAGCGGCAAAACGCTTGCGGCAGGTCAAAGTCGCTTAGTTCATCGCCTAGTTCGGCTTCTGGAATTTCAGCACGAATTCATCGACCGGGACCTTGGGACGGAAGATCGGCTCGTCGCGCGGATCCTCCGGATGGCGCAGGAAATCGGCCTTTGCGACGAGCCGGAAGCCCGCAGCCTCGATCTCCTGCCGAAGCGCGGCCTCCTCGATCCGATGCAACGTCTTGCCCACCGTGACGCCCGCGCCGGGCTTGGCGGAATGGTCCGCAACCACCAGGAAGCCACCGGGCTTGAGCGCCGCAAACAGCTTGCGATTCATGACGGCGCGGTCGACCGCCATATAGGTGGTGTCGTGGTAGTAGAAGAAGAACGTGATGAGATCGAAGCCGCCCACGTCAGCCGGCAGCGGATCGTCGAACGGGCGAGTCAGCACCGTGACGTTCTTCATGATCGGCGTCTTCATACGCGCCTCGAACCGCTCCCTGGCGCGCGCATTGGCGTCAGTGGAATCCTGGGCGTAGACCGTGCCGGCCGGACCGACCGAGCGCGCCATCAGTTCGGTGCTGTAGCCGCCACCAGCGCCCATATCGAGCACCTTCATGCCGGGGCGCACGCCCGTGAATGTGAGCAGCTTCACCGGATCGCGACGCTGGTCGGTCTGCCGATCGGCGTCGCTGCGGTCTGGCGCAGCAATGAGAGCACCATAATCCTGCGCCGACGCCGGAAGCTGCGCGCCTGCGAGCAGCGCGCCGCAAGCCAAGAGGCCGATGATGATCGTTCTTGAAATCTGCATGAATTCCTCCGGCGATTACGCCGCTTTCTTTCCCGGCGGGAACCGCCGGTAGAAACGGTCATCGGTTTTGGCCAGGTCGAGCAGGAGCTGCGGCGGCGCGAAGCGCGGACCGTACTTCTTTTCGAACCGCTGGCACAGTTCGACAAACTTCTTGCTGCCCATCATGTCGATATAGGACAGCGTGCCGCCGGAGTAAGGGGCGAAGCCCCAGCCCAGGATCGAGCCGACGTCCGCCTCGCGCACGTCGGTCACGACATGCTCCTCGAAGGTGCGTGCGGCCTCGACCGCCATCACCACCAGGAAACGCTGCTTCAACTCCTCGACGTCGAGCGCATCGACCTGGTCGCGGCTGAGCTTGGCCGGAATCAGATTGCCAAGCTCGGGCCACAGCCGCTTCTTGCCGCCCTGCGGATAATCGTAGAAGCCCTTGCCGTTCTTGCGGCCGAGCCGGCCGTTCTTCTCGACCATGTCCTCGAGCAGCTTCTTCTGCCGCGGATCGATCGCCTGCGGTCCGAGATCGGCTTCGGCGGCGCGGACGATCCGCAAGCCGAGGTCGAGCGCGGTCTCGTCGTTGAGCGACAACGGACCGACCGGCATGCCGGCCATGCGCGCGGTGTTCTCGATCATCGGCGCCGGAATTCCCTCCAGCAGCATGAGGTGGCCTTCCTGGATGTAGTTCAACACGCAGCGGTTGGCGTAGAAGCCGCGCGTGTCGTTCACCACAATCGGAGTCTTGCGGATCGCCCGTACGAAATCGAGCGCAGTCGCCAGCGCCGCATCGCCGGTCTTCTTGCCCACGATGATTTCGACCAGCATCATGCGCTCGACCGGCGAGAAGAAGTGAATGCCAATGAAGCGCGCTGGATCCTTCGCGGTTTCCGCAAGCGATGTGATCGGCAGCGTCGATGTGTTGGAGCCGAACACCACACCGGCATTGACAGCTTGCGCCTTGGTGGTGGCGTCAGCCTTCACTTTTCGGTCCTCGAACACCGCCTCGACGATCAAGTCCACATCCTTCAGCGCGCCGTAATCCGCAGTCGGCGTGATGCGCGCCAGCACGGCGTCGCGGGCGGCGCTCTGCATCCGGCCCTTGTTGACCTGATCGGTAAGGCTTTTCTGAACCGTGGCCTTGCCCTTGTCGGCGCTGTCCTGATCGCGGTCGATCAGCACCACATCGATACCGGCCTGCGCGCTGACCGAAGCGATACCGGCGCCCATGAAGCCCGCGCCAATGATGCCGATCTTCTTGAGCTGCGTTGCCGGCACGCCGGCCGGCCGCCGCGCGCCTTTGTTCAAGTCCTGCATAGAAACGAACAGCGAGCGGATCATCGCCGCCGCTTCCGGCGAGCGCAGAATTTTCGCAAAGTGGCGCGACTCGACGGTGAGCGCGCGGTCGATCGGCAGCAGCAGGCCCTCGTAGACGACCTGGAGGATCGAGCGCGCGGCCGGATAATTGTCGTAGGTCTCGCGCCGGTAGATCGCGTTCGCGGCGGGCCACGTCATCATGCCGGCCTTGGAATAGACCGGCCCGCCCGGCAGGCGAAAACCTTCGGTGTCCCACGGCGCCTTGGCCTTCGGATTGGCCTTCACCCACTCCTTCGCGGTCTTGATTGTGTCGGCGGTCGGCACCACCGCGTCGATGAGCTTCATCGTTTTGGCACGGTTGAGCGGAAGCTGGTCGCCTTTGAGCAGGAATTGCAGCGCGTCGGCAGTCTGCATCATGCGCGACACGCGCTGCGTGCCGCCGGCGCCAGGGAACAGTCCGATTTTCACTTCGGGAAGGCCAAGGCGAGTCTTATCGTTGTCGGCGGCGATGCGCTGATGGCACGCCAGGCAAAGCTCGAAGCCGCCGCCGAGCGCGGTGCCGTTGATTGCGGCAGCGAACGGCTTGCCGCAGGTTTCGATCCGCCGGTAGAGCTGCGACAGCTTGCGGCTCTCCTCGAACAGCCGCGTCGCGGCCGCCTCCTCGCCCTGCGACTTGGCCAACTCCTGAAAGGTACGGCCAAGCGATTCCAACAGCGTCAGATCGGCGCCCGCACAGAACGTCTCTTTGCCCGACGTGATGACCGCGCCCTTGATCGCAGCATCGATCGCGATCTTCTCGACGATGGCGGCAAGCTCCTGGATCGCACTCACGTCGATCACGTTCATCGAGCGGCCGGGCATGTCCCAGGTGACGAGCGCGATGCCGTCGCTGTCCACGTCGAGCTTGAAATTGTCGGGCATTGCGCTCACTCCTTGATCGGCGTGCCGTTCTTGCGCATCCAGCGGCGACTCTTGTCGTCGCGCTCCATCATGAAATCGACGTCGGGATAGTGCACGCGCTCGGCCTTCGAGCGCGTCCCGACCTCGAGATAGACCGCATCGCGATTGCTGCGATTGATCAGGCAGTGCCCAACGCCACCGTTGGCCCGCCAACCAGCGGCATCTCCAGGCTTCAATACGATCTCGCCGTCGTTTTCATGCAGCACCAGCTCGCCCTCCAGCACGAGGATGAATTCGTCCTCGGTCTCATGCCAGTGGCGCAGCGCCGATGAGCCGCCGACTTTGATGCGCGCCATGTTGACGCCGAACTGCGTCAGGCCGACCGCGTCGCCGAGCTTTTGCTTCTCGCGGCCCGCAATCGCGTGCGCAAATTCCTTCGGGTAGGACACATTGTTGGTCCAGGGCAGCGATTTGATGTCGATCTTCGGCATGTTGCTCTCACCCGCTCCGCTTCGGATACGGCTCACCAGTGGTCTTGCGCGAGTAGACCATGGCGCCGCTGTCGTCGCGCTCGACCTTCATGTCGATGTCGGAATAGACGGTGCGCTCGCTCTTCGCGCGCGTGCCGACCTCGATATAGACCGCATCGCGATCGGTGCGGTTGATCAGGCAATGGCCATTGCGGCTGTTGGCCGGAAAGCCCGCGGCGTCGCCGGCCTTCAGCACGGTCTCGCCTGCGTCCTCCTGCAACACGACCGCGCCTTCGATCACATAGACGAACTCGTCCTCGTTCTGATGCCAGTGGCGCTGCGACGACCAGGTGCCGGGCTTCAGCGTGGTCATGTTGACGCCAAACTGGTTCAGGCCAATGGCGTTGCCGAGCCGCTTGCGCTCGCGGCCGACCGTGACTTGCCGAAACGGGTCGGGATAGAGGCTGACGGTATCGACCGGCAGCTTGGCGATATCGATCTTGGGCATGCAATCACACGCGCTCAATGATCGTCGCGGTGCCCATGCCGACGCCGATGCAGAGCGTCACCAGGGCGGTGTTGAGATCGCGCCGCTCCAATTCATCGAGCACGGTGCCGAGGATCATGGCGCCGGTCGCGCCCAGCGGATGGCCCATCGCAATCGCGCCGCCGTTCACATTGATCTTGTCGTGCGGAATGTCGAGCGCCTGCATGTAACGCAGGATGACCGAGGCGAAGGCTTCGTTCAGCTCCCACAGGTCGATGTCCTTCGTGGTCATGCCGGCCTTGCGGAGGACCTTCTCGGTCACCGGGATCGGCCCGGTGAGCATGATGGCCGGCTCCGAGCCGATGTTGGCAAACTGGCGGATCCTGGCACGCGGCTTGAGACCCGCTGCCTTGCCGGCCTCGGCATTGCCGATCAGCACCGCCGCCGCGCCATCGACGATGCCCGACGAGTTGCCCGGCGTGTGCACGTGATTGATCGCCTCGATTTCCGGATGCTTCTGCACCGCGACCGCGTCGAAGCCGCCCATCTCGCCCATCTGTATGAATGATGGGTTGAGCTGCGCCAGGTTTTGCATCGTGGTGGTCGGCCGCATGTGCTCGTCCTTGGCGAGCAGCGTGATGCCGTTGATGTCCTTGACCGGCACCACCGAATTCTTGAACCGGCCATCTTCCCAGGATTTCCCGGCGCGCTTTTGGCTCTCGACCGCGTAGGCGTCCACGTCGTCGCGCGAGAAGCCATATTTGGTCGCGATCAGATCGGCCGAGATGCCCTGCGGCATGAAATAGGATTTCAGCGCAATCGACGGATCGACCGGCCATGCGCCGCCCGAGGCACCGATGCCGACGCGGCTCATGGATTCGACGCCGCCGCCGATCGTCATGTCGTGCTGGCCGGACATCACCTCGGCCGCGGCGAAGTTCACCGCATCGAGGCCCGACGCGCAGAAGCGGTTGATCTGAATGCCCGGCACCTCGTCGCCGAAGCCCGCCATGATCGCGGCGACGCGCGCGATATCGCCGCCCGCCTCGCCGACCGGATCGACGCAGCCCAGCACCACGTCATCCACCAGCTTCGGTGCGAGCTTGTTGCGCTCCCGGATGGCGGCGAGCGCATGGCTCGCCAAATTGAGCGCCGTCACCTCGTGCAGCGCGCCGTCCTGTTTGCCGCGGCCGCGCGGGGTACGAACGGCGTCGTAGATAAAGGCGTCGGTCATTGGGCTCTCCTGCGCGCCCTAAAGGCTGCGCGCGATCATCAGCTTCATGATCTCGTTCGTCCCCGCATAGATGCGCATGACGCGAGCGTCACGGTAGAGGCGCGAGATCGGATATTCGTCCATAAAGCCGTAGCCGCCGAACAATTGCAGGCAGCGGTCTACGACCTTGCCGAGCAGGTCGGTGGTCCAATACTTGCCCATCGAGGCGGTCACGGTGTCGAGCTCGCCCCTGAGATGCCGCTCGATGGAATGATCGACGAACACCTTGGCAACCGTCACGTCAGTCTTGCAGGCCGCAAGTTCGAACTGCGTGTTCTGGAATTCGATGATCTTCTTGCCGAAGGCCTGGCGCTGCTTGACGTAGTCGACGGTGAGCGCAAGCGCGCGCTCCATCATGGCGACCGCATGCACCGACACGATCAGCCGCTCCTGCGGCAATTCGGTCATCAGTTGCGCGAAGCCCTGGCCTTCCTCGGAACCGAGCAGATTCTCGGTCGGCAGCGACACGTCCTCGAAGAACAATTCCGACGTATCGGCGGAATCGTAGCCGAGCTTTTTGAGCTTCCGTCCGCGGCGAAAACCCGGCGCGTCGTCGGTTTCCACCACCATGAGCGAGATGCCCTTGTGGCGCTCCTTGGGATCAGTCTTGGCCACCACGACGATCAAATTGGCGTGCTGGCCATTGGTGATGAAGGTTTTCGAGCCGTTCAGCAGATAGCGGTTGCCCTTCTTCACTGCCGTGGTGCGCACACCTTGCAGGTCGGAGCCGGTGCCGGGCTCGCTCATCGCGATGGCGCCGACCAGTTCACCGGTAGCGAGCTTGGGCAGCCAGCGCTTCTTCTGCTCCTCGGAGCCGTAATGCAAAATGTAAGGCGCGACGATGCCGGAATGCAGCGGCGCACCGAAGGTGTCGAAGCCGGCGAGACTGTATTGCCGGTTGATGACGGCTTCATGCGCGAAGCTGCCACCGGCGCCACCGTATTGCTCCGGCATCGAGGCACACAGCAGGCCCGCCGCGCCGGCCTGGGTCCAGACCTCGCGCGGATACATGTGCTCGTCGTGCCACTTGTCGAGATGCGGCACGAATTCGGTGTGCATGAAACGCCCCGCCTGCTCTTCCAACAGCACGAGGTCCTCGGTCATCCAGGCCGGGCGCGGAAGATTGACGGCGTCCATGGCGGGCTCTTGTTGCGGGCTTGGTCGAATCCGGAGCCGCACCATAGCGGCAGGCGGCAAGCCGCGCGAGTATACTAGATGCGATAAGTCAGCCGCGAAATTCCAATGATGGCGAGCCGCGTTAGCTCCCATTCGATCAAGAGCGCCGCGAGCCCGATGGGCCAGTACCACGGACTCAGCACGCCGTCTGCGGTGCGGATAAAGCCGAGCGTGCCGGCAAAAACAAGCAGAAAGCCCATCACCGCGACCGGGCCGATCAGCGCCGCGATGCGCAGCTCGCCGAGATCGGCGCGGCGCGCGTTCACGGCCCAATGCAGCACGAACAACGGCACCAGCGGCAGCGCGCTCAGGCGGCCAACCAACGAATGCGCGTCGGCAAACGCATAAGCGACGAGCGACACGATCAGGAACGACACCACGAACCAGAAAATCCGCTCCCCGCGGTCGCGCAGGAAATCGCGCAGGCCTTCGCTGCGCGCTGGCGGTGGCGGCAATGGCTGCCCGGTCTGGCGCAGCCGCCAGAATGCCCAGGCGGCGCATATGCAAATCAGAATGCCGGTCGCAACCGCGATATTCGAGCGATAGGGCCAAATCGTAGGCCATTCGAAAAACACTGCGAGCGCCGCCCAGATCAGCAGACAAATCGCGATGGCAAGCCATTCGTGAAATCCGCGCCGCAATGCAATGAACAGCGCCGGCAGCAGGCTGTTGAAGAACATCAGCGGAAAGATGCCGACGATGATTTCGTCGGCCAGCTTGTCGGTCACCGTCAGCAGTACGATGCCGTTGAGCGTCGGAAACGTCAGCGTCATGCCGACGGCGCGCGGATTGACGTTGCGCACCGTCCAGAGAATCCAGACGAAGGCGAGCGTGCCGAGTACGAGCTTGAGTGTCAGCGCCACAGCTGCAAACCTAGCCGAGCGCGACAACGTGGCCTAGCTCCGCGCAACTCTCGGCCTCATAATGCGGAAAATTCCGGGAGGTCGCGCCGATGAACACGCTGCTTCGATCCGCCGTGGTTTCGGCATTGCTCATCGGCACGCTCGGCACAGCGCAAGCGCAAACCTGGCCTGACCGGCCCCTCAAGTTCATCAGCTCGCAGGCCGCGGGCGGCGGCACCGACATCATCGGCCGCCTCATGGCAGATCAGCTTGCGGCCCGCGTCGGCCAGCCGGTCGTCTATGAGAACCGGCCGGGCGGCGGCAACGTCATCGGCACACAAGCGGCGGCGCGCTCGGCGCCGGACGGCTACACCTATTTCTACGCGACCGCTGCCGCGCTGGTGGTCGATCCCTACACGTTCAAGTCGCTGCCTTACGATCCCATCAAGGACTTCACGGTGATCTCGCGCATCGCCGAGGTCTCTTTCATGGTGCTGGCGCATCCCGACGTGCCGGCGAAGAACTTGGCCGAGCTGTTCGCCTATGCCAAGGCCAACCCGGACAAGGTCGCGGTCGCGACCGACGGCGCGCGGCGGTTCTCCGGCATGATCGCGGCCTGGCTCAACAAACTCGCCGGGACCAACATTCCCTACGTGCCTTACACGCAAATGACGCAAGGTGTGCAGGACGTGCTCGCCGGCCGGGTGCAACTCATCATCATCGCGGTACCGGCCGCCAAGGGGCACGTCGCGGCCGGCAAGCTCCGTCCACTCGCCGTGACGTCGCTGCAACGGCTGCCGGAATTCCCCGGCGTGCCGGCCGTCGCCGAAACCTTCCCGGGCTTCGACTTCGCTGGCTGGTTTGCGCTGGCGGTGCCAACCGGCGTGCCCGCGCCGATCGTTGAGCGCGTGCATCAGGAGGTGAACGCCATCCTCAAGGACCCCGCGGTTGCGGATAAACTCAGGAGCATGGGCTTCGTCCCCTACGCCGGCGGCACGCTGAAGCAGACCCAGGACTACATCGCGGCGCAGCACGCGGCATGGGGCAAGCTCGTGCGCGAGATCGGATTGCAACCGGAATGAGTGGCTTGTGCATGAGCGACTTGCACCGGTCCGCGCCGCAAGCCTAACAAGGTTGTGATGGACACGATCATCATTGGCGGCGGCATCGGCGGCTTGACGCTGGCGCTGCATGCCGCGAAGGTCGCGGGCCGCATCCGCGTGTTCGAGGCCGCGGCCGAAATGAAGGCGCTCGGCGTCGGCATCAATCTCGGCGCGCACGCCATGAAGGAGATGAGCGCGATCGGGCTGGAGGACGCGCTCGTCGCGACCTCCTGCCAGCCGCAGGACTACGCGTTCTTCACCCGTCACGGCCAGCTCGTCTATCGCCAGCCTTGGGGCAAGGCCGCCGGCCACCTCTGGCCGCACATTTCGCTGCTGCGCTCCGATCTCCAGCGCGTGCTGCTCGGCGCCGTGCGCGAGCGGATCGGCGACGAAAACTTCTTCACCGGCCACCGCTGCACCGGCGTCACGCAGAGCGGCGGCCGCGTCACCGCGCATTTCGCCGCTCCCGACAATACGGCGCTGCCGCCGGTGGAGGGCGATGTGCTGATCGCCTGCGACGGCGTGCACTCGGCAGTGCGCGCGCAGTTCTATCCGAACGAAGGCCCGTTCTGCTTTCGCGGCCTCAACCTTTGGCGTGGCACGACGGTGACCAAGCCTTATCTCACCGGCGCGAGTTTGGCCCGCGTCGGCGCGCGCCACTCGACCATCATCATTTATCCGCTGCGCAACAATTACGACGGACAGGGCAACCAGCTCGTCAACTGGGTTTGCGAGATCGAACGCGACGTGGCGGTGCCGATGGACTGGAACAAGCCGGGGCGGCTGGAAGATTTCTTCCCGACGTACAAGGACTGGGTGTTCGACTGGATGAACGTGCCGGAGCTGATCCGCAACGCCACGCAAATCCTGTCCTATCCGATGGTCGATCGCGATCCGCTGCCGCGCTGGACCTTCGAGCGCGTCACGCTGCTCGGCGATGCCGCGCACCCGATGTATCCGCAGGGTGGCAACGGCGGCGCGCAGGCGATCCTCGACGCGGCGGCGCTGGCGCGCCTGCTCAAACGCGAGAGCGATCCCATCGCGGCGCTGCGTGCTTACGAGAGCGAACGACTGCCGGTCACCAGCAAGATCGTGGTGCAGAACCGCACCGCGCCGCCGAACCTGCTGGTCGATCTGGTCGAGCAGCGCACCGGCGACAAGCCGTTCAAACGGCTGGAGGACGTCATCAGCCAGGACGAGATGAAGGCGATCATGGAAGACTACCAGAAGACCGCCGGCTATCACGTCAATCAGGTTTCAAGACCACAGGGGTAATCAATGGCAGACACTGCAGCTTCTCTGAAACTCACGATCGATGGCGCGATGAAACTCCTCCAGGCCGCGATGGCGAAGGCGCACGACATGAAGGTGCCGGAGTGCATCGCGGTGGTCGATGCCGGCGGGCACCTGCTCGCCTTCGCCCGCATGGACGGCGCGTTTGTGCTGTCGTTCGACACCGCGCTGGTGAAGGCGATGACGGCCGCATCCTACGGCATGCCGACCGGCGAGATTCCGGCCGGCATCGACATCAAGCTTGCCATCGCGACCCAAGGAAAACGCGTCAACCTGCCCGGCGGATTGCCGATCATCGTCGATGGCCACGTCATCGGTGGCATTGGCGTCGGCTCCGGCACCGGCGAGGAAGACCGGCAGGTGGCGAACGCCGCGCTCGCAGCGCTGACCGGCGCGAAGCGGTTCTAGGCAACATCGGCGCTGGCGGTTGCATCCCGGTTGCGTCATCGTGGCAACGCATTGACAAACCAACACTGAATTGAAGAAATGGACTGGGAGCGGTCATGGCAGACGACGGCAAGAGTATTTTCGTCGGCAAGGGTGAGAAGCCCGAGGCGCTGACACTTGCCTTCGGCAACCGCCACGGACTGATCACCGGCGCGACCGGCACCGGCAAAACCGTCACGCTGCAAGTGCTGGCCGAAGGATTTTCTCGCGTCGGCGTTCCGGTGTTCGCAGCCGACATCAAGGGCGATCTCGCCGGCATCGCTGCCGTGGGCGACGCCAAGCCCGCGTTCGTCGAGCGTGCTAAAAGCCTCGGCATCGCCTACGAGCCCGATGAATTTCCCGCCGTGCTGTGGGACATCTTCGGCGAGCAGGGTCATCCCATCCGCGCGACGATCGCCGAGATGGGGCCGCTGCTGCTTTCGCGCATGATGGACCTCAACGACACGCAAGAGGGTGTGCTCAACATCGCCTTCAAGATCGCCGACGAGCAGGCGCTGGCGCTGCTCGACCTGAAGGATCTGCGCGCGATGCTTGGCTTCATCGCCGAACACGCAACCGAACTGCAGAAGCAATACGGCAACGTGTCGGGCGCGTCGGTCGGCACCATCCAGCGCCAGCTTTTGGTGCTCGAGGCGCAGGGCGGCCCGAAATTCTTTGGCGAGCCCGCGCTCGACATCAAGGACCTGATGCGCACCGACCGCGACGGCCGCGGCGTCATCAACATCCTGGCCGCCGACAAGCTGATGCAGAGCCCGCGGCTCTACGCCACGTTCCTGCTGTGGCTGATGTCGGAGCTGTTCGAGGAGATGCCCGAGGTCGGCGACCTGGAGAAGCCGAAGCTCGTGTTCTTCTTCGACGAGGCGCACCTGTTGTTCAATGACGCCCCGAAGGCGCTGCTGACGCGCATCGAGCAGGTGGTGCGGCTGATCCGCTCCAAAGGCGTCGGCGTCTATTTCGTCACGCAGAACCCGCTCGATGTTCCCGAGACAGTGTTGGCGCAACTTGGCAACCGCGTGCAGCATGCGTTGCGCGCGTTCACGCCGCGCGATCAGCGCGCCGTCCGCGCCGCCGCCGAGACATTCCGGCCTAATCCCAAGCTCAACACCGGGCAGGTCATCACCGAACTCGGCAAGGGCGAGGCGCTGGTGTCGTTCCTCGAAGGCAACGGCGTTCCCGCGATGGTCGACCGCACCATGATCCGGCCGCCGACCGCGCGCGTTGGCGTGCTGACGCCGGACGAACGCAAGGCGCTCATTGCTGCGAGCCCCATGAAGGGAAAATACGACACACCGGTCGATTCGGAATCGGCGTTCGAGATGTTGCAGAAGCGCACGCAGGACCCGCACTCGCCGGGCGGCACCGCGCAAGGCCAGCCGGTTCCGGAGTCCGGCGGACTGCTCGGCAGTCTCGGCAGCGTGCTGGGCGGAATTTTCGGCACCAATCGTCCGCGCGGCGAACGGCTTTCGACCGGTCAGATCGTCGCGCGCGAAATCACCCGCTCGGTCACCACGCGCGTCGCCGGCAAGATCGCCGCCGACTTCGGCAGGCAGATCGCCGGCTCGGTCGGCGGCACGGTCGGACGCGCCATCGTGCGCGGCACGCTGGGCGGCATCCTGCGCCGCTGAACGGCGCCTCTTTCCCTTATCTTTCCAATCCGACCGCAGAAATCTGCTATCCGCGGCATGCTGTGAGAGAATGAAAATCTCCTTTTTTCTCAGGGATTAGCAGCGAACCCCATGACAAAAATTTAATCGACGTTTCTGCTTGCGCGCACCTACCGCGCCGCCGAACCGCCCTCACATCCCAATAGTGAATGCCGGGAGAGGGCGAATGTTTTCAACACATCATCGCGTCGTCATCGCACTGAAACGCTGATCGCACCACGGCGCGCTGCGCCGCTGGTTCGCAATGCCGATGAGTGCCGTCGAACAGGTTGCATCAGCGCCCCTCTCGGGATGCTGGCGCGCCAACGCGATCCCTCGCCTGGAAACTTGATGCCATAGGAGCTTGCTGCACTTCACCCACTTCAACTTTATCCAAACCCCGAGGAGTACCATGCGCACTCAGCACTCGAAGGGCCTTACGGCGGACCTCACCTCCTCTGCTGCCGTCCTGCCCCGCGATTTTTCGTCTGCCTTTCTGCTGTTCGGTTCGGCCATCGCACTCACGGCGATGTCCACTTTGTTTGTTGCACATCGATCCGATGTGGTCGCAGCACCGGTCTGCCAAACCAATCCGATAGCGCTTTTGTTTGGCACAAGCCTCACCACCACGATGACGGTGACAGGCGACCGGCCCTGCTCGATCTGGGTCCGCCCGGTCGGTGCGTCGGTCAACGAGCTGAGTGTCACGCAATCGCCGCAGTACGGTGCCGTCAGCCCGCGTGGCCGCACCGGTGTGATCTATCGCGCGCAAAAAGATTTCAGAGGCGAGGACTCCTTCGCCTTCTCCATGGAAGGCCGATCGGGCGCCAACGCGGGCGCTGCGGTCGTGCTGGTCAACGTCACCGTGAAGTAACCGGCGGGGGCCGAAGGCGCTGGCAGCGGGTCATTTCCCCGCCAGCGCCCGCTTCACCATCGCCAGCAATGGCGCGACATCGTAGTCGTTATAATAGCTCGCGCCGACGCGCACCGGATCGCCGGCGTAATAGCGTTCGTAGTGCAGCATGCGCTGGCCGAATTGCGTGCCGGTGGCGTCCCACGCGAGCTTGAAGATGCGGATGCGCTCTTCGGCATCGACGCCGGCGCCGCGATAATAGCGCGCGATGTCCGGCCCGGCCGGCGAGCGCAGGTCGGCCTCGGTCGGGCTGATGAGCAAGCCGCCCGCCGCCAGCACCTGCGTGACATGCACCATGCGCTCGTACCAGCGCGGCAACTGGTAACGCAGCGCCTGCAGCGGCGCGTAAGCGGGACGGATGGAGCCGCGGCCGGTCGGCTCGGCCTTCTGCTCGGCCAGCACGATGGCGGCCTCGATCAGCGGCAAATAGCTGAGGCATTCGCCGAGCTGCTCCTGCACGTGCAGGAAGGTGTCGGACTTCACCGTGCGCGTCAGCGTAACCGCGATGCCAACCAGCAGCGAGCACTTGGCGAGCCCGCGCACCGCGGTCTGATGGCCGGTGTTGTTGCGGATGCTGGCCTGCCCGAACAGCGCGTTGCCCATCTTCACGTCGCCGTAGAGGAAGACGCGATCCCACGGCACCAGCACGTCGTCGAACACGCACACGGCATCCGGCTCCTCGAAGCGCGCGCCGAGCGGATGGTCGAACACCGACTGCGTGCCATCGTCGAACGGCTCGCGGCAGATGAAGCGCAGCCCTTTCGACGACGCCGGAATGCCGAACGCCAGCACATAGCGCTCGTCGCCCTCGCGGATGCCGGGTTGCGGATAGACCAGAATTTCGTCGGCGGTCGGGCCATGGGTGGCGAGCATCTTGGCGCCGCGCACGATCAGGCCCTCTTTGGTCTCCTCGACCACGCCCAGATGGGCGAACTGATCGTCGTGCTGGTGCGAGCTGCGCGAGCGGTCGGTCTGCGGGTTGACGATGGCATGCGTCGCGAACAGGTCGTGGGTGCGGCAAAACTTGTAGTAGTTGCGCACGTTGTCGGCGAAGCGCGCGCCGCGCTGGCCGAAGAAATCGGCGTTCTCAGCCCAGGCCATCAGCACCGTGTTGAGAAAATCCGGCGAGCGGCCGAGCAGGCCGAACGAGGCATTGGCCCAGATTGTCATCGACTGCCGCCGCTTCAGCAGGTCGGCCGGCGTGCGCGGCATCAGGAACGAGGTGCCGAACACCTCGCCATCTTCCTGGTGCGTCATCGTCGCGCGATGCTCAGGCGCGCATTGCAGATCGTAGAGATGGGCAAGCGCCGCCACCGGCCGACGGAACACCGGGTCGCTGGTGACATCGTCGATCCTGCGGCCCGCGATCCACACCTCACGCGGATTGCGGCGCAGGCCTTCGATGAATTCAGTTCCGTTACGCACCGCCATCGAGGACTCCCAGGGCAACAAGTTTGGCGTAGGCTAGTGTCAAAACCCATAAAAAGATCGGTACACTGACGTGTCCGTCATTGCGAGGAGCCATAAGCGCTTTTACGCGCGTCTTCGACGCGCTATGGCGACGAAGCAATCCAGCTCCATGCTGTGTTTCTGGATTGCTTCGCTTCGCTCGCAATGACGGACACTAGTATGCGCGGGTGCGAAGGGTCCATCCCGCAGGGCGGCGGAGAGAACACATGCGACGATGGCTCGGCATCGCGGCGCTCATGGGCGCGACGCTCCTGGGATGGCTTGCGAGCGCCGGAATGGCGGCGGCGCAAAGCTGGCCGTCGCGCCCGATCACCATCATCGCGCCATTCCCGGCCGGCGGGCCGCTCGACACCATTGCGCGCATCATCGCCGATCCGATGCGAGCGTCGCTCGGCCAGCCGGTGGTGATCGAGAATGTGCCGGGCGCCGGCGGCAATCTCGGCATCGGCCGGCTCGCGCGCGCGGAGCCCGACGGCTATACGATCGGCATCGGTCAGTGGAGCACGCAGGTGGTCAATCCGGTGACCTACGCGTTGCCCTACAATGTGCAAACCGACTTCGAGCCGATCGCGCTGCTCACCATCACGCCGCAGCTCATCATCGCGCGCAAGGATTTCCCAGCGGCGAACGTGAAAGAGCTGATCGCCTGGCTCAAGGCCAATCCGGACAAAGCGACCTGCGCGACGGTTGGCGCGGCCGGCGGCGCGCAAGTGTCGGCGCTGTATTTCCAGAAAGAGACCGGCACCACCTGCCGTTTCGTGCCGTATCGCGGCGGCGGGCCGGCGGTGCAGGACATGGCGGCGGGCCAGGTCGATCTGATGTTCGACCAGGCCGCCAATGCGCTCGGCCCGGTGCGCGCCGGTACCGTGAAGGCCTATACGGTGATGGCGAAAACGCGCTGGGCCGCGCTGCCCGATGTGCCCTCGATCGACGAAGCCGGCGCGCCGGGACTCTATGTGTCCTACTGGCACGGCCTGTGGGCGCCAAAGGGCACGCCGAAGGAGATCGTTGCCAAGCTCAATGCCGCCGTGATGGCGGCGCTCGCCGATCCCGCCGTGGCGAAGCGGCTCTCCGATGTCGGCCATGACGTATGGCCGCGCGAGCAGCAGACCCCAGAGGCGCTCGCCGCTTACCACAAGACCGAGATCGAGAAGTGGTGGCCGATCATCCGCGCCTCGGGATTGAAAGCGCAGTAACGCCTCGGCCGCGGGCGTCATCACACATGCGCTGCCGCGACCTCGCGCGCATACCTCACCAGCCTCTCTCGGCCTCATGGTGAGGAGCGATGCGTAGCATCGCGTTTCGAACCATGTGGCCGCCACAGTGGCCGCCTCGTCCTTCGAGACGCGGTCCTTCGGACCGCTCCTCAGGATGAGGCGGATCGAATCTCGCGTTTGCGGCACAGCTCTCCACTTCAAGTTTCTTGCACGCATGCGTCTTCGTCCTGCGGCGCGGTCGGCGTCGAAGTTGGGGGATGTCCGTACCCTCGGATCATCAGTCCGAGGGGATGGAGCGCCGGTCGACGCCACATCTCGATCACGCCTTATCCGCCGATGGATTACTCCATCGGGGACTAACCGGCGTGGCGCCCAAATTCGTGGGCGCGTCGCCGGCCGACGCTCCATCGCGGCGATTTTGGGCGTCTCGGAACCGTGACTGACAAGAACCGGCAGCGAGCTCTCGCCCGCCCTGATCCCGGTGGCTTACGCCGCCGTTCATCCGGTCCCCGTGTCACCCAAAACTGGGCGCCCCTCGTAGTAGGGGGGACAGTTACCCGAGGCCTCCCGGGGATTGGTTTACGAAGCCAATCCGCAGGCGCCGCGTCCCACCCCATTCAAATGACGTCTCATGAGAACGCCCTCGGGAGGGTGGGACAGAAGGAATATAATCAATATTAGGAATAAAGTCAAGATCGTCCAAATTCCGGTAGTGGCCAGTTTGGATGAGGCGAAGAATGACCAACCCTGAATTGCAAATCTTGCGCTATTCTTGTCCTTCGCCGGCGTGGCGTGGAGCAACCGATGGACGTGTCGTTACCGCATTTCGTGGAATACGACGTGCATGGCCACCCGTCGTCACGGCATTGGCTCAGAGCCTCATCTCCAATGAGAAATTGGCTAAAGAGGCCGTTCTTCTGTTGGAAGCGTATATCCCCGGCCTCGTTATTGAGGCGACCGCTGTATCGGTTCGACGGGTCTCTCAAGACTCGCCCCTCAAACAGGCGTTTGTCGTTGCGATTGTCGCGGCTTTCCAGCCGAAGCTTGAGCGTGATGTGCCGGCCATAATCACCGATCTAACGGGCTACCAAATCCCGCCGCACTACAACACGCTCATCACAGTGTTGGTGATGATGATTGCTGTCTATGGGATCAGCAAGGTCATTGATCTGTTGTTCCCTGGCCGCAAGAAGGGCGCGCTAGATGAAAATTATAGTGCCCTTACCGTTGTGGCTGGCGATCTTATTCAAGTCCCCGCCAGCACAATCGACGCCGCCGTTCGCGCGCGATACAGCGGCAAAAAGCCAAGCCAGATCAGCTCATTTGTGAAGGGTTTTTTTGCACCTGCGGCGGGACAGCCGGGAGCAAAAATAGTCGGCGGCCACGGCATCGAAATAACGCCAGCGGCCATCGCGCAAATACCGCAGCTTGCGTTGCCAGAGATCGTGGAAGAGGAAGAGAAAACAGAAAGTCAGTTCGAAAATAATCAGAGGATCATTGTCCACGCGATGGACCGCGATCGGGGACGGTCGGGTTGGGCGGGTCACATCCCGGCGTTATTCGAAGATCGGGTTCCCATGAAGCTTGATAAATCGATTGAGCCGGAAACCTTGTTTACGAAAACAGAAGTCACGGGGGATGTGCTAATCGTTTACAAGGAAAACGATGCGGGCGTGCGCTCACCTTCTGAAATACACCTGCTGAGGATCAAGCATCCCCCGAGGGCCAAGAAGCGAAAAGCCGCTCGCTAAAGTCAGCGGGTCGCTTCCCACGATTCCAGCATTTCAACCACGTCGCTCATCTCCCAAAGGCGCTTGCTGACGCCTGCGGCCATCGCAGGGCTAACCTTGAGCGTTCGGTGGATCCGCACGAAATTGTAATAGAGAAAATGCAAGCTCATCGCGCGCGCGTGGTTTTCGACCTTTTTGCTAAAGCCATTGGTCAAGCGCGTCATGCAGATTCCTGCACGACGCCAGCAAACGAAACGCTCAGCTACTTCCACAGCGCCTTTGTTGCGAGCCTCGCGCCTTCAGAAAGCGCCGCAAGCTTGGCCCAAGCGATCTGCGGATGCACCCGCCCGCCGAGGCCACAGTCGGTCGAGGCGATGACATTCTCGCGGCCGACCGTCTTGGCGAAGCGCACGATGCGGTCGGCCACCAGCTCCGGATGCTCCAACACGTTGGTGGCGTGACTGACCACGCCCGGGATGATGACCTTGCCGTCTGGAAGCTTGGTGCTTTGCCAGACTTTCCACTCGTGCTCGTGGCGCACGTTGCCGGCCTCGACCGAGTAGCCCTGCGCCTTCACCTTGAGCAGCAGGTCAACCACATCCTTGAGCTCGACGTCGCCTTTGTGCGGGCCGTGCCAGCTGCCCCAGCAGATGTGGAAACGGACGCGATCCTCAGGGATGCCTTGCAGCGCGTGGTTGACAGCCTCGACCTGGAACGCCGCCCATTTGCGATAACCGGCTTTGTCGTCGTTCATCGAGAACCACCAGTCGTAGATGTCGACCAGCGCCGGGTCGTCGATCTGAAGGATGAAGCCGGCATCGACGATGGCCTTGTATTCCTCGCGGATCGCCTCGGCCAACGCGATGGTGTAGTCCTCGGCGTTTTTGTAATAGGCGTTGGGAAGAATCTGCAGCGTCGCGGGCGACACCGCTGTCATGAACACCTCTTCGACGCCGCCGGCTCGGGCTGCGGCGGCCATGTTGTCGATGTCGCGCTTGATGGCGGCGTGGCCGACGTATTTGACGGGTTCGGTGCAGGTCAGACCGTAGAGCTGCGCGCTGCTGGAGCCGCTCTGCCGGGCCGCGCTCGCGGCGGCGCTCGCCTCGGCGGCGTAGAATTCAGCGAAGTCCTTGCGCTCCTTGCTGCCGAAGGTCCAGGCGGCGCGGCCCTTCTTGGCGTGCTCCTCGCGCAATTGGAAGCCTTCGAGGCGAGGATAGACGTACGACCACCACGCGCCGAAATCCATCGCGCTCCGCATCGCCTTGCCGTACTCGCCGTCGTTGATGACATCGATGCCGGACTCGGATTGCTGGCGGACGATGCCGCCCACAGCCGCGCGCAGCCGTGGCTGCAGCTTGTCGTCAGGTGCATTGGCCGCATAAAGCGCCATGAGGTCGTCCGGCCGTGGCAGACTGCCGACGTGAGTGGTGAGAATCCGCCGATCGCTTCGCTTCACGCGCGCCTCCCTCTGCGTCGTCCGATCCCGACGATCTGTCGTTGAGCGCCAGTCACCGGCGCATCGTTCGCAAGCATAATCATGAATGGCCGGCGTCGCTCACGCCAGCGCGTCGAGATAACGATCCTGCAAGTGATCGCGGAACGGCATCGGCAAGAGCCTGAACATCTGACCGAGCGGCCCCGGCCCGGGCGGCGCCAGGATGGTGCCCGAAAGCAAGCCTTGGAAGCGCTGCTGCAATGACGTGCGCAGGCTTGCGCCAAGCTGCGGATCGTCGCCGCTCAACGGCGCTAGCGCTGCGGCCGGATCGAACTTGCCGCCCGAGGCGCAGGCCAGCATCCGGCCGATGTGATGGAAAGCGAGGTCTGGCGGCGGCACGCAGGGCACCACATCGTGCCCATGCACCAGCCGATAACTGACATCGCCCAGCGCCGCGTTGTAGCGCGTGACGAAGTTGCTGTTGCCGACGCGCGGACAGCCGAACAGATAGACCGCCATGGGCGGCGTGTTTGCCGTATGCGCGTGGAAACTCGCGAGGACTGCAAGCGCAGCGCCGAGGCTGTGACCGGTGAGGAACACCGGCTTGCCTTTCAGGAACGCGGACTTGATCAGCGGCAAGGCCGCATCGGCTGCCGCCTGGAAACCCGGATGGGTGTCGGTGCCCTGGCGCGGCACGACGTTGAAGTCCGTCACCAGGTTCTCCCAGACCGCCCAATCGGTGCCGCCGAAAGCGATCACGATCGCATCGTTGCGCTCGGCGAGGACGCCGCGGGTGTCGAACGCGACACGCTTGATGACGCTCGCGTCGCGCAAGATGATCTTGTCGATGGTGTCGAACCCCCACAGCGCTTTTGCGTGATCGATGGTGGCTTGCTGGCCGGTCTCGTAAGCGAGTTGCGACATCCACATCATCGCCCGCGCGTTGTGCAGGTCGAAGTCGGGCTTGGGCGTGAAGGCCGCAAATGCCGTGCTGCCGAAATCGGTGTAATACTGCTGTGGGAACTCGACCAGAATGCTCATTGGTGCCTCCCCGCGCCAAAGCGCCGGCCATCCGCGCCATTGTAGCAGCCCAAACGAAAGCGGCGCGCCCGAAGGCGCGCCGCTTTTGCGAACGAAGTCCCTCAGCGTCAGTCGAGGCTGTGGATCACCCGGCGGTTCGCCGGATCGACGAAGTACACGTGATTGTCGTGATAGATGTAGCGATACTTGGACACCGACGGGCCCCAGGCCGACGGCACCGTGCGAAGTTCCACGCCAGCCGGCAGCGTCGCGCCGACGGTGATGCGCTCTTGCACGGTGACCGGCCGCACCTTTTCCTTCACCACATATTCCTGAATCGTCGTCCGCTGCTGCGGCGACAATTCAATCGTAACCGACTGCGCGAACGCCGAGCCGCCTGCGAACAGGACGGTGGCGGCGATGCCAGCCAACAAGTGACGCTTCATGTGTTGTCTCCCTATGGGCGAGATGCCCATCTGAAAAATGTCTTTGCGCATGTTCGGTTCCGCGTGCCGCAAAGGAACTCCTGCGGGGAAAGTTCCGGCACAAATTGTCACCCGCGGAAACTAGGGTCGAGAATCATAGAAGGCGCCGTAGCCTCGTCATTGCGAGCGAAGCGAAGCAATCCAGCTCCATGCCGTGTTTCTGGATTGCTTCGCTTCGCTCGCAATGACGGACACACCAGTGTCGCCCAGGATCGCTCAAGAAAACTCGCGTCGATTTGGCGACAGACGGAACCAAACAAATTCCACGGCGTTCGCATCCCACACGTTTACTTCCTTCAACACATCAGGAGTTCCATATGCGGAAAGTTATCGTGAGCGGACTACTCGCATCGGTCCTGCTCGTTCCCGCTGCGCTCGCGCAGCAGACCAATCGCCCCGCCGCCAACGCCCCCGCGCCTGCGGCGTCGAACCAGACCGTGACGGCGCCCGCCGGTCAGTGGCGCGCCTCCAAGCTCGTCGGCCTCAACGTCTACAACGGCCAGAACGAAAAGCTCGGCGACATCAGCGAAGTGCTGATGGACCAGTCCGGCCGCGTGAGCGGCGTCATCATCGGCGTCGGCGGTTTCCTTGGCATGGGCCAGCACGACATCCTGGTCGGCATGGACAAGCTCAAGTTCGTCGATGAGCCGATCCGCAGCAGCGCCAACGCTCCGGCGAACGGCGCGCGGCCGTCCACCACCGGCGCGGCCCCGGCTCCGGCGTCCGCGACCACCGAGCGCAAGTGGTACCCGGATCACGCGATGCTGAACGCCACGAAGGATCAGCTCAAGGCGATGCCGCAGTTCAAGTATCAGTAAGCATCTGCCCTAAAGCGAAGAAAGCCCCGGCCCTCGGCCGGGGCTTTCTGCTTGTCAAAACATCTCCGCCGGCAATTCCATTGTGCTCGCCGCCCCTGCCTGGATGCGCGCGAGCTGCGCCGTGGTTTCCGGCAGGATCCGCTCCATGAAGAAGCGTCCGGTCACGAGCTTGGCGCTCATCCGCGCATCCACGCCGGCCTTGAGTTTGGTTTGCGCCGCCGCCGCGATCTTCGCCCACATGTAGCCGAGCGCGCAGAGCCCGAACATGTGCATGTAGTCGGTCGAGCCGGCGCCGGCGTTGTCGGGCTTCGCCAGCGCGTTCTGCATGAACCACATCGTCGCGGCTTGCAGATGGCCGAGCGCTTTGCCCAACGGCTCGACGTAAGGCTTCATTGCGGCGTCGGCGCCCTGCTCCTTGATGAAGCCCTGTGTCTCGGCGAAGAACGCCTGCAAGGCGCGGCCGCCGTCCTTCGGGAGTTTCCGGCCGACCAGATCGAGCGCCTGGATGCCGTTGGCGCCCTCGTACATCATGGTGATGCGCGCATCGCGCACGAACTGCTCCATGCCGTGCTCGGCGATGTAGCCATGGCCGCCGAACAT
This sequence comes from Rhodoplanes serenus, assembly GCA_945893145.1. Taxonomy (GTDB): domain Bacteria; phylum Pseudomonadota; class Alphaproteobacteria; order Rhizobiales; family Xanthobacteraceae; genus Z2-YC6860. Next base: position 63,479 of record CAMDDZ010000008.1, read on the forward strand.
CTGCTGCGCCAGCACGCAATTGGCAAACCCTGAATCGGTCAGCACGCCTTTGATCACCGGCGTCAGCAGGCCCATGTGATCGTCGGCGGCCTGACGGGTTTTCTCGTCGGGCGAGTGGTGGTGCAGATCGGAGGCCAGCGCGGTCCACATCACCAGCGCGCGGCCCGCCTCGTTGAACGCCTTGATCGTCATCAGGGTGCGGCGCACGTCCGGATGCACGATGATCGGATCGGCCGGTTTGCTCTTCTCCTTGGCGCCCGAGAGCGCGCGGCCCTGCAGACGCTCTTTCGCGTAAGCCACCGCGTTCTGATAGGCGACCTCGGACAGCGCGAGCCCCTGCACGCCGACGCCCATCCGCGCCTCGTTCATCATCACGAACATGGCAGGCAAGCCGCGATTTTCCTCGCCGATCAGGAAGCCGGTGGCGCCGTCGTAATTCATCACGCAGGTGGCGTTGCCGTGGATGCCCATCTTGTGCTCGATCGAGCCGCAGGCGACGGCGTTCTTGGCGCCGAGCGAGCCGTCGGCATTCACCATCACCTTCGGCACGATGAACAGCGAGATGCCGCGGGTGCCCTCCGGCGCGCCTTCGATGCGCGCCAGCACCAGGTGGATGATGTTGTGTGCGAGATCGTGCTCGCCGGCCGAAATGAAGATCTTGGTGCCGGTGATCTTGTAGCTGCCGTCGGGTTGCTTGGCGGCCTTGGTGCGGATCATGCCTAAGTCCGTGCCGCAATGCGGCTCGGTGAGATTCATGGTGCCGGTCCAGGCGCCTTCCACCATCTTCGGCAGATATTGCTGCTTCTGCTCGGGTGAGCCGTGCACCAGGATCGCCGCGATCGCCCCTTGGGTCAGGCCCGGATACATGGCGAACGCCATATTGGCCGAGCAGAGGAATTCATTGACGAGCTGCGTCATGATCATCGGCAGGCCCTGGCCGCCGAACTCAGACGGCGCCGAAATACCGATCCAGCCGCCCTCGACCACCTGCCTGAAGGCGTCCTTGAATCCTTTCGGCGTGGTCACACTGCCGTCGGCGTGGCGCGTGCAGCCTTCGATGTCACCGGTGCGGTTGAGCGGCGCGAGCACGTGCTCACAAAACTTTCCGGCCTCGGCCAAAACAGCCGACACGACATCGGGCGACGCGTCGGCGAAACCGGGCAGGTTGGCGTAGCGGTCGATGTGGAAGACGTCGTTCAGCAGAAACTGCGCGTCGTCGAGGGGCGCTTGATAGGTCGGCATGTGCGTGGTTCCCGGTGCGGCGCAAAACAGGGCGATGGAGCGTCGCACAGGCCGATTGAGGTGGCGTTAAGCAGGCATTAAAGGGCCGGCCGCAGCGAGCCGGCCCTGATTTCGTGAGCCCGGCCATCAAGCGGTTCGCCCCACGCTGGAACACGCCGAAACATCATGGTGTCTTTCGGGCCGCTTTGGCCGGAAATCCGGCAGGCAGGCCAGCGGCTTAACCCCTTGTTTACCGTATTTCGTCACCTTCCGTTAACGCCGGGCTCACGAGCCGCCGGCGCAGGCGTCATTCCACAACGATGGAAACCAAGCGTGCGACAAAAGCGCAGATCATCCCGGGATTATGACGACGAGGCAGGCGCTCTCGGCGAGGACTTGGCCGCCGTCAACGATCGGCTCGACGAACTCACCCGGCAGCTCGACCGCGTCACGCGCTCGAACTCAGGCCCGCGCAATCGCGACGAGCCGATGCCCGATCGCGTCTCCGACGCCCTGGCGCGGCTCGACCGCCGCCTCGATCAAATGGTGGCCGACAGCCGGACGATGTCGAGCGAAATCGAGCGCCGCGTTCGCGTTGCGCCTCCCTTGGCGCAGCCGATGCCGCCGATGGCGCCGCCGCGCCCTGCTGCCGGCGGCGCACCCAATTGGGCGGCCGAGATTTCAGCGCGCCAGCGCGCGCTCGATGGCGGCGCGCCGCAGGCTTTGTCTGCACAGGCTTATTCTGGACAGACTTGGTCCGGACCGCCGCCGGGGCAGGATCTTACCGGTCTCGAACAGCAGCTCCGCGAGATCACCAGCCAGATCGCGACGCTGCACCGACCCTATGAGGACGCACTGTCGGCGCTGCGCGGCGATCTGGCGGAAGTCGGCCGCACGCTGACCGATGCCATGCCGCGCCGCGCCGTCGAGGCGCTCGAAGCCGAGGTGCGCACGCTGTCCGAGCGCGTCAAGAACGGCCGCGAAGCCGGCGCCGACGACACCACCCTGGCGGGCCTCGAACGCGGCCTTGCCGAGGTGCGAGACACGTTGCGCGGCCTGAAACCCGCGGAAAGCCTGGTCGGCTTCGAAGAGGCCGTCCAAGGGCTGTCTCGCAAGATCGACCAGATCGGCGCGGCCGGCCAAGACCCGCAGGTGCTCAATCAGATCGAGCACGCGATTTCGTCGCTGCGCGGCGTCGTCACCAACGTGGCCTCCGACGGCGCGCTCGCCCAGCTTGCGGCCGAAGTGCATGGCCTCGCCAACCGCCTCGAGCACGGCCGCACCGAGAGCAATCCGATGTCGCCCGAGCTCGAAGGCTCGATCCGGACGCTCAGCGAGCGCCTCGACCGCATGCAGCTCAGCCAGGGCGATCAGGTTGCCATGGGCAGCCTGGAAGATCGCATCACCAAGCTCGCCGAGAAGCTCGACGCGTCGGATGCCAAGCTCAGCAACTTGAGCGCCATGGAGCGCGGCATCGCGGACCTGTTGGTTCACTTGGAGGAAATGCGCAACGGCAGCGCGCGCATTCCGCGTGTTGCGCCGAGCCTTGCACCGACCTTGGCACAGCCCGAGCCAGCGCCATCGCCCGTTGCGCCGGCACTCGCGCTGCTGGAACCGGTCGCTCCGCCGCCTCCGGCCGCCGTCGCGCCAATGCCGGTCGCCGCCGCACCGCTTCCGGCACCGAAGCCCGCGCCGCCGCGCATCCGCGACATGCAGCCGATCGATCCCAACTTGCCGCCCGACACTCCGCTTGAGCCGGGCTCCGGCACTCCGCGCGTCCGGCCCGGATCGCCCGGGGCCCGGATCGCAGCCTCAGAGGCCGCGCTCGGCGGCGCCCGCCCACAGATGGGCGAGCACGCCAGCCGTTCGGCCACCGTCGCCGCCGCGCGCCATGCCGCGAAATCGGCGGACGCCGAGCAAACCGACCAGCCCAAGGCCAAGTCAGGCTGGTTCAAAAAATCCAAGAAGGCCAAGACTGCAGCCCCGGTGTCCGCGGCCGCCGCGCCGGCGCAGCCGCGCCCCAGGCCGCCCGAGTCGTTCACTGACGAATCCGACGCCGCGCCGCCGCGCAAGAGCATCGGGGCGCATATCAAGACGGTGATGATTGCGGCGAGCGTGGTGGTCATCGTGCTGATGACGCTGCAGACCATGATGGACGTCTTCCTGCCGGGCGATCAGGCCGAAGCCCCCGCCTCGTCTGAACAAAGGAAGCCGTCTGCCGCCCTCCCGAACAGCCTGCCGCAGTTCGCGGAGCAGCCGCCGCTGGCGCCGCCCGCTACCGTTCCGTTCAGCACGGCCGAAATCTACAATCCTTCGAACACGCTGCCGCCCGTCCCGTCGGCATCCGACATCACCGGATCGATCAATCGCCAGCCGCCTGTGCCGCGCGCCACGCCGGCGCCTGTACCTGCGCCTGCGCCGGCAGCCACTCAAGCCCCCGCGCTGCCGGCCGCCATCGCGGCACTGCCGCCATCGATCGGAACGCAGTTGCGCACCGCGGCCGCCACCGGCAATCCAGCAGCCGAATATGAAATTGCGATGCGTTATACCGAGGGCCGCGGCGTGCCGCCGAATCTGGAAGAGGCCGCCCGCTGGCTCGAACAGTCGGCCAAGGCGGGCTTCGTGCCGGCCCAATTCCGCCTCGCCGCCCTCAACGAGAAGGGCGAGGGCGTCAAGAAGGACCTCAACGCCGCGCGCCGGCTGTATATGGCCGCGGCCGAGAAGGGCCACGCCAAGGCGATGCACAATCTCGCCGTGCTTTACGCCGAAGGCATCGACGGCAAGCCGGACTACAAGATCGCCGCCCAGTGGTTCTACAAGGCTGCGAACTTCGGCGTCGCCGACAGCCAGTATAACCTCGCCATCCTCTATGCCCGGGGCATCGGGACCGAGCAGAACCTGGCCGAATCCTACAAGTGGTTCGCGCTCGCCGCCAACAAGGGCGACAACGATGCCGCCAAAAAGCGCGACGAGGTGGGGGCGCGGCTCGACTCGCAAACCCTGATGGCGGCGCGGCTTGCCGTGCAGTCCTTCATCGCGCAGCGCGAGCCCGATGAGGCCGTCAGCGTCAAGGCGCCGCTCGGCGGCTGGGACCGGACCTCACTGAGCACCCCGGCCGCCAAGCCGAAGCCGCGCACGCCCGCCTCCCCGTGAGCACGTTCCGATGAGCGCGGCTGTGCCGCACGGTCGCGGCTACAATCGCGTGCAGATTTTCGCAATCAGGCCTATACAAGTCTCACTGGCCGCCGCACCCCGTGGCGGCCAGATGCTTCAGACCCCGATGCTTCAGACTTGGATCTGATGCTGCCGGAACCGGCGAACCCGTTTTCGGACATGATTTTGTTTCAACAGCAGGCCTAGGAAACCGGCGGGACAGCGCGTGCAAGTTTACCTCCCGATCGCCGATCTGCCCGTCAACATCTTCGTCGTGCTTGCCATGGGGCTCGCGGTTGGCTTCATCTCGGGCATGTTCGGCATCGGCGGTGGCTTCCTGATGACGCCGCTCCTGATCTTTCTCGGCGTCTCTCCGGCGGTCGCGGTGGCGAGCGTCGCAAGCCACGTCGCGGCCTCGTCCATGTCTGGCGCGGTGACGTATTGGCGGCGCAATGCGGTCGACCTCGCACTCGCCTTGATGCTGCTGGCGGGCGGCATATTGGGAACCGCGGTCGGCGTCTGGCTGTTCACCGTGCTGCGTTCGCTCGACCAGCTCGATCTCACCATCGGCCTGTCTTACGTGGTGCTGCTCACCGTCGTCGGCGGCCTGATGGTCACCGAAAGCGTGCGCGCGATCCTGCGCGAGCAGCAAGGCAAGCCGGCGTCGCCGCGCCGCGGCGGCGCTCACACCTGGGTGCACGGCCTGCCGCTGAAGATGCGGTTCAAACGCTCGAAGATTTACGTGTCCGCCATCCCGATCTGGGGCATCGGCTTCATCATCGGCTTTGTCGGCGCGATCATGGGCATCGGCGGCGGCTTCCTGCTGGTGCCGATGCTGATCTATTTCCTGCGCGTGCCAACCGCCACCGTGATCGGCACTTCGATGGTGCTCACCCTCATCACCATGGCGTCGGCGACCGTCATGCACGCCGCCACCAATCACCTGGTCGACGTGGTGCTCGCACTCATCCTCATGGTCGGCGGCGTGATCGGCGCGCAGTTCGGCGCTCGCGCCGGCCAGAACATGCGGGGCGAGCGGCTGCGTCTCCTGCTCGGCCTCTTGGTGCTGGCGGTCGGGCTGCGCTTTGCTTTCGAGATCATCGTCCAGCCCGCCGACATCTATACGATCCGGCTCATTGGAGACGGCGCATGAGGTTGCGCCGGTCGATCATCCTGGTGGCGGTGCTGGCTGCATCAGCGGCAATCACGCTGTCGGCCGGCGCCGAGCGCCTTGTGCTCTCGATCTCGCGCCATCAGGTGATGGTGACATCGAGCTTCACCGGTACGCAGATCGTGCTGTTTGGCACAATCGAGCCGGATCGCCCCGGAGCGCGCCTTCGCAACAGCTACGACCTGGTTGCGACCGTGGTCGGCCCGCGGCAGACCGCGGTGACGCGGCGCAAGGAACGTGTGGTCGGCATCTGGGCCAACGTGGCGTCACGCACCTTCGTCAACGTGCCGACCTATCTTGCGATCATGTCCAACCGGCCGTTTGAAGAAATCGCCGAAACCGACTTGCTGCGCCGGCAGCAGGTCGGCCTCGACTATTTCGTGCTGACACAGCAAGTCGGCTCCGACCTCGCCGACACCGTGCGTGACGATCCGTTCCGCATGAATTTCATCCGGCTGAAGAAAGAGCATAGCCTCTACGCGGAGACGACCAACGGCGTGACGTTTCTGACGCCGACCGTCTTCCGCGCCGAAATTCCGGTGCCGGCGGAGGCGCCGTTTGGCAATTACGACGTCGAGGTCAAGGTGTTCTCGGAGCGCGCCCTGCTGGTGCGCAACACGACCGCCTTCGAGATCGTCAAAGCGGGCTTCGAGCAGTTCGTCGCCAATGCGGCGCGCGACTACAGCTTCCTCTATGGCCTTTTCGCCGCCGCGATGGCCATCGCGACCGGATGGTTCGCCAGCGTCGTGTTCCGCAGGGATTAGAGCCACTCACAAAGCGGGCTGCTCGTCGGTACGCGTGTCACAGGATGTGGCCAGCGTCATTGGATCGCCCAGTTTATTTTGCCGTCTTCTGACGTGGATGCATATATTGCTTGAAGTCGGTGAACCCCTTCCACGCTGGCTCTGCTGCATCATGACCCAGGCGCGGCGCGTAGATCGACGGCTCGACGAGCTGCGTAGTCGGAATGCGGTGAGTTGCGTCCGTTCTCTATTTGTCGTGATCGGCAGCATAACTGTCGGAGTAACCGCGATTTGGAATTGACCATTTATGTTCACTCCATTTCGTCGGAAGAACCAGTTGGTCATCAAATATCAATGCGTAGGCATTGTCGCGTTGATCGGCATCACTATGAAGCATCAGGCATAGCGCAAAAGACGCGGCCAACATGGTTGATCGAGAGATCATGTTGAGACGCCACGTGCCAACCTTCTCACTGTGCAATTCGTGAGAATCGAACAAGGCCTCGTCTTTCCATTTTCTACATAGGATTGTACGGGGATTGTGTCCGCTTTGGGTCAACCTGCGCAGTGCGCGTGACGATACACCATCGGACTGAGTCCGAGTTCAAATCGCGAGACTTCGCAGATGACAGAATGCGGGGAGCTACTCAGTTGGATTCTTGTGAGTTAAAAAAATAGCGCGTCGGGCCCGCCCCGGCGCTTCGCGCTCGGCGAAGAAATTTTCTTTGGTGAAGCCGCGAGAGAGGTGAAGGTCCGGACGAGCACGCCGATTGAGAACCATAATCAATTTGAAATCCTAGAATTAAGGAGCCAGCGTTCTCCCAATTCGGAAGCCAACTCTGTCGCTCCGTTTGTCGCGCGAATTCTTGTCGCGAAAGAACAAGCGAAGCGTGTCCGGAGGGTGGCTCCACGAGCCGCCGCGCAGGACGCGGAAACTGCAATCGCCGTCCCGCCGTGCCGTCCCGTCGATAGGCGCCTGGATATAGTTGTCCTGATAGCAGTCCTGGGTCCACTGCCAAATGTTTCCGGCCATGTCGAAAAGGCCGAACCGGTTTGCTGCAAACGATCCGACCGGAGACGTTTCGCGGCCGTCCCATTTGCTGCCGCATCCGATGCAATTGGCATTTCCGCTTCCGACGTCCTTGCCCCAATAAAAAGATGTCGTGGCACCTGCCCGCGCCGCGTATTCCCACTCGGCTTCGGAGAGCAGCCGGTAGTCTCGACCGGTCAATTTCGACAGCCAGCTGACGTACTGCTCAGCTTCGTTCCAGGTCACGTTAACAAGGGGCTTTGAATCACGCCCCATACCGTTATCCGTAATGTGAGCACAGCCTCCGACCGAGACGCAGGCGTCCCAATTTGCAAACGTGATAACGAACTTTGACACCGCGAACGGTCTGACAATCTGGACTCCATGCTGTGGTTCAGCGTTGCTGTAGAGTGATCGGGCGACCAACACTGCGTCGGCACCGGCATATTCGGCGGCAGAAGCACCCATCGTAAATACACCGGCCGGCACGACGATCATCTCGGGACAACCTTCAAGGCATTCTCTGAATGACTCTCCCGGCATGAGCCGGCGTTCGGCGTCGGCTTGAAGAACATAGGGGCGAATGTTTTTGAGCATGTAGGGCCGCATGACCGCGTACCAGTTCCACTGCTCCCTGATGTGTTCTTGATTGATCCAAGCGACCAAACCGACGATGATTCCAATCAACAGCACGTAAATCGCGGCTTGTGCGCGCCGTCTCCAAGTTTTCGCAATTGCCTCCGCCTTCAAGCTTTCGGACACAGCCTTTCGACTTTCCGCGACGAATGTCTCGGTCGCTGGCGAGGGCGCTGGTGCGCCATGAGGGCGGTACTTGATCCAGTGCTCGGCCTCTTCAAGCAGCGGGGACCGCAACAAGAAGCCGCTAGGACGTTTGGCCGCTACCCAGCGACGGGCGGATTCGCCGAATTCCGTGTGTCGCCTGACCCAACCGATGTCGATGCCGACTGCGGTGGCAAGCGCATCAACACTGGCTTTGAAACGATTTGGGTCATCGAAATAGACAAAATTCAGTCGCCGCAGTTCCTGCGGGATGTTTGCGTCCTCCACAGGGCGGCAGACGATTGGCGCGAAACGTTTGTGGAGCGAGGCAGCGTACTCGATTTCCTTCAACGCCACGGTGGACGCAACGGCGTCAGGAGACAGCACAAATACGATGGTGTCGGCACCTGCGATCAATGCCTCGACCCGCTCCCACCATGGTTCAAAAGCAGAAATTTCGGTGCGGTCGACCAGCGGCTCGAAGCCTCGCGCCCTGAGGGCGGCTTCGAGCCCATCGACAAAATTCATGTCCTTGCGCGAGTACGAGATAAAAAGTCTGGTGTTCGCTTCGGCGGCTGGAAGCTGCTCTGCTTCTTCAACCATGGCGCAATCTCTAACTGCCGTACGAAATTATTAGGCTGCCGGGCTCCCCCGAACAAGCGATCGAAAGGATTGAAACGCGCGATGTCTGTTGTACGCCCTAATCCGGCAGGCAGCGCTTGGCAGCGACCGCATAAACCCGCCGCTCGCCCAGCATGTGCGCCGTGAATGCGAGCGTGCGGAACACATTGGCGAAGGCGCGATCGCGCACGTTGAGGCCGCCCGTGTAAGCGCCGAATGCCGGCATCACCATCCGGGTCGTGTCGGTCGCAAAGCAGCGCCGGCTCACGGCGCGCCCGCGCCCGGCGACGCGGGCGACCGGATGCAGATGGCCGGCGATCTCGCCGTCGCAATTCTCCTCGGGCGCGTGGCGGAACGTGAGCGCACCGAGCGACAGCGTGGTGACGAAGCGGCCGCCGATATCGACCGCCGGCTCCGGATCGTGGTTGCCGGCAATCCACACCCAGTCGCGGCCGCGCTGCAAGGATTTCAGCGCCGCCCGATCGGTGTCGGCGAGACGGGCCGGGCCGCGACCATCGTGGAAGCTGTCGCCCAGCGCCACCACCACGCGGGGCGAATAGCGGGCAATCACCGCGGCGAGCCGCGCCAGCGTCACCGCCGTGTCGTAAGGCGGCAGCAGCACGCCGCGCTCGGCGAAGCTCGAGCCCTTTTCTAGGTGCAGATCGGCGACCGCGAGCAACCGTTGCTCCGGCCAATAGATCGCGCCGGCATGATCGGCGGTGAGGCCGACGCCCGCCACCACGACTGCGTCTTTGGACACAGCCGGATACGGTGAAGCGGCCGGCGATGGTGATGCGCTGCGCACTGCTATCCCATCGCCTCTTTGATCAGGTCCTCGGCGGCTTCCGCCATGATGGTCTCCGAAGCCTCGCCATAAACTGGCTCGCGGCCGATCTCCAGCATGACCGGAACCGCGAGCGGCGAGACCCGCTCGAGCGCCTTATGGACGATTCGGCCCCGCACGCGCGAGAGCATTTCGCTCAACCGTTTGATGTCGAGCAGGCCGGTTGCGGCGTCCGCCCGCGCGGCGCGCAGCAGCACGTGATCGCCCTGGTGCTTGCGCAGCACGTCGTAGACGAGATCGGTCGAGATCGTGACCTGGCGGCGCGATTTTTCCTCGCCAGGGAAGCGCCGCTCGATCAGGCCGGCGATGATCGCGCAGTTGCGGAACGTGCGCTTCATCAACGCGGATTCGGCGAGCCAGGCTTCAAGGTCGTCGCCCAGCATGTCCTGATCGAATAGCGCCGCTAGCGACAGCTCGCCGCGCCCGATGCGAAGCTCGACGTCGCCCAGGCCCCAGACCGCGAGCGCATATTCGTTGGCGACGAAGCCAAGCGGCTTGAGACCCGCGCGTTCGAGCCGCCGCGTCAGCAACATGCCGAGCGTCTGGTGCGCCAGCCGCCCCTCGAACGGATAGCAGACGAGATAATGCTTGTCGGAGCGTGGGAAGGTTTCGACCAGGAGCTCGCTCACGCCGGGAACCAGCGAGCGCCACTTCTGGAGCTCCAGCCATTGCCGCACCGGATCGGGCAGCGGCTTCCATTGTGCGGGCTCGGCCAGAATGTGGCGCACGCGATCGGCGAGGTAGGTCGAGAGCGGAAACTTGCCGCCCTCGTAGGCCGGCACCTTGGGATCGCTGGAATTGGCGCGCGAGACATAGACCTCGTCCTGGACGAGGGCCTCGTATCTCAGGATTTCGCCGGCGAACACAAAGGTGTCGCCCGGCACCATCATCTCGATGAAATATTCCTCGACCTCGCCGAGCATACGGCCGCCGCGCGCGATCGGACCGGTGTGGCCGCCGCCGCCGGCGCGCGAACGCACCAGCCGGACCTTCAGCATGTCGGCCTCGACGATAGTGCCGACGTTCATGCGATAGCGCTGCGCCACCATCGGATGGGCGACGCGCCAGCGGCCGTCCTTGTTCTGCCTGATCTTGGCGAAGCGCTCATAGGCTTTCAGCGCATAGCCGCCGGTCGCGACGAAATCGACCACGGCATCGAAGTCGGCGCGCGTCAGTCCAGCATAGGGCGCTGCCATCTTCACTTCGCAATAGAGTTCATCGGCCAGGAAAGCCTCGCCGCATGCCGAGCCGAGCACGTGCTGCGCCAACACGTCGAGCGCACCCGTGCGCAGCGGCGGCGTGTCCTGCGCGTGATCCGCCACCGCGCCGATGGCGGCGCGGCACTCCAGCACCTCGAAGCGGTTGGCCGGCACCAGGATGCCGCGCGACGGCTCGTCCAGCCGATGATTGGCGCGGCCGATGCGCTGCAGCAGCCGCGACGCACCCTTGGGCGCGCCGACGTTGATGACCAGATCGATGTCGCCCCAGTCGACGCCAAGATCGAGCGACGAGGTGCATACCACCGCACGCAGTTTGCCGTGCGTCATGGCGTCTTCGACCTTGCGCCGCTGCGCCACGTCGAGCGAGCCGTGATGCAACGCGATAGCGAGGTTGTCGTCATTCATCGTCCACAGCGCCTGAAAGATCATCTCGGCCTGGCTGCGGGTGTTGACGAAAACGAGCGTCATCTTGTGACGCTTGATCAACTCGTAGATTTGCGGAAAGGCGTGGCGTGCCGAATGGCCGGCCCAGGGCAAAGCCTCGCCCGGCTCCAGCATGGTGACATTCGGCTCGGCGCCGCCGTCGGCAACGACGAGATCGGCACGCGCGGTCTTGCCTTCGGGTTGCGGCACGAGGAAGCGGCAAAGGTCGTCCGGCTCTGCCACAGTCGCCGACAGGCCGACCGCTGCAAGATTGGGGGCAATCCGGAACAGCCGCGCCAGGCCGAGCGACAGCAGGTCGCCACGCTTGGACGTGACCAGCGCGTGCAACTCGTCAAGCACGACGCGCCGCAGCGTACCGAAGAGATAAGGTGCATCCGCGCTCGCCAACAGCAGTGCCAGCTGTTCCGGCGTGGTGAGCAGGATGTCGGGCGGATCGCGGCGCTGACGCTGGCGCTTCGAGGTCGGCGTGTCACCGGTTCGGGTTTCGATGCGGATGGGCAGTCCCATTTCGCGCACCGGCGTCTCAAGATTGCGCGCGATATCGACGGCGAGCGCCTTCAGGGGCGAGATGTAGAGCGTGTGCAGCCCTTCGGACCGGCGCAGCTCCTTGCCGGTCGAGACCAGCCGGCGCGGCGTCGCGCCACGCTCATAAATCTCCACCAGACTTGGCAGGAAACCCGCCAATGTCTTGCCGCCGCCGGTCGGCGCGATCAGCAGCGTCGACCGCCCTGCCCGCGCGCGGGCCAGCAACTCAAGCTGGTGGGCGCGCGGCGTCCAGCCGCGTTGCGCGAACCAGCCCGAAAATATCTCGGGCAGGAGCGGAGCAGCGTCGGCTTTCAGCGCGACATTCATCGGTTACCGGATTGCCTGTGCTTTCTGCACGAAAGTGTCGTTGAAGGTTTTCGGCAGATCGATGGTCGCGGCCGCCACCGCCGGATCGAACACCTTGAGCACCGCATAAGCGGTGTCGACGGCACTGGGAACGAAGAGGCCGTCGGGCGAATACATCGGCTTGGAGGCGGTGAGCGCCCGAATGTAGATCGGCGGATTGCCGAGCGCATATTCCGCCGGCATCAGGTTGGCGATGTCCTCGGCCGAGTGGCTCGCGATCCAGCGCAGGCCGCGCACGAAAGCATTGACCACCGCCTGCACGGCTTGCGGGTTCTTCTCGATGGTGGCGGGCGCCGCATAGATCACGCCGCCCGGATAGGGCCCGCCATAGACCGCCTGCGCGCCCTCCGCCGTGCGGGTGTCGGCAACAACCTTCACCAGGTTGTCGGTCTCCATCAGCGTCATCATCGGATCCGAGCTGACGATGGCATCGATCTCGGCGCGGCGGGCTGCGGCAACTGCCGTCGACGTGACACCGGTCGCGACGAACGAGGCGTCGTCGGCCTTGAGCCCGTTGCGCACCAGCATATAGGCCGCCATGAAATGCGTGCTGGAACCCGGCGAGGTGACGCCGATTTTCAGGCCCTTCAAATCCTTTGGCGATTTGTAGAGCGGCGCCTTGCCGGTCATCATCGCCAGCACGAAGCCTGGGTAGCGGCCGTATTGCAGGAGCGCCACGATCGGCTGACCCTTGGCCTGCATCTGGATCGCGTGCTCGAACGTGCCGATGCCGATCTCGGCGCTGCCGCCGACGATCGACTGCAACGCGCGGGCGCCGCTCGACACGTCGGAAATCTCGACGTCGAGACCAGCATCCTTGAAATAGCCAAGCCGCTCGGTCACCGACAGCGGCAGATAGAACACCGCCGACTTGCCGCCGACCACGAGCCGCACCCTCTCCTGCGCGCCAGCCTGGGCAGTAAACGACAACGCAACCGCGACAACGCTGAGGAAAAGCCTTTTCATCGCAGTGTCCTTCCGGCCCGTTTCTTCCAACCGGGCGCTACGTTAGTCTGCATCATCGACGCGCTGAAGTCGTTCCAACGAGACAGATGGGCATTTACTCGACCATTGTCAGGCCGCTGGCGTTCTGCCTCGAGGCGGAACAGGCCCATCATCTCGCCATCAAGCTGGGCGCCAACATGGCGTGGGGCGCGGGCGCGCTGCATCCCTGGCTGGCGGTGTCCGAGCCCCGCCTCGCCACCACGGTCGCTGGGATCCGGTTCCCGCATCCGATCGGGCTCGCGGCCGGCTACGACAAGAGCGCCCTTTCGGTTGAGGCGCTGGCCGCGCTCGGCTTCGGCAGCGTCGAGATCGGCTCGATCACCATCGATGCGTCGGATGGCAATCCGAAGCCGCGGCTCTGGCGGCTGCCGCTCGATCGCGCGGTCGTGGTGCATTACGGCATGCCGAACGACGGCGCCGCGGCGGTGCGCGACCGCATCGCCCATTTGCACCTGCCGGTCCCGCTCGGCGTCAATATTGCGGTGACCAATCGCGGGATTGGCGCACCACCGCTCACCGCCGATCAAATCGTCGAGGAATACGCCGCATCGGCGCGGATGCTCAGCCCGCATGCCGATTACCTGATGCTGAACATGAGCTGCCCGAACACCGAGGATGGCCGCGATTTCTTCGCCGAGCGCGCCCATATCGAGGCGTGCCTGGCGGCGCTCGGCCAAATCGGCCTGAAAATTCCGGTGTTCATGAAGGTCTCGCCGCTCGGCGGCGTCGAAGCGGTCGAGCGCGTGTTGGCGGCGGCCGAAGGTCACTCCATCGTGTCAGGCTTCATGTTCAACCTGTCGCCGCACAAGCCACCCGGATTGCGCACACCCGACGCCGTGGTGCGCACCATGCCGGGCGCGATCTCCGGGCCCGCGGCCTGCTCGCGGCTGACCGACGAGTGTATCGCCGAGTGCTACCGGCGCATGGACAGGCAGCGCTTCGTGCTGGTCGGCGCGGGCGGCGTGTTCACCGCCGAGGACGCCTACGCCAAAATCCGCAAGGGCGCGTCGCTGGTGCAGCTTCTCACCGCGATGGTCTATGAGGGACCGCTGCTGGCGCGGCGGATCGCTCGCGGTCTGGCGCAGTTGCTGGAACGCGACGGCGTGAAGAACGTCGCCGACGCGGTGGGCGTGGATGTGCGATAGGGTTTGCATCAAGCAACGCCAATCGGCACTCGACGCTCGGGCTTTTACGCCTATCTAAACCCCATGCGTCCCGAAGACCTGCTGTCGCCGACACCGTCCGGCGTTTGCTGCAAGCCCGGCGGCTTTTTCATCGATCCGACGCGGCCGGTCGACAAGGCCGTGATCACGCATGGCCATTCCGACCACGCGCGGCCCGGTCACGGCGCCGTGCTGGCGACGCAGGAAACGCTCGACCTGATGCGGCTACGCTACGGCGACAATTTCGCAGGTTCAACGCAAGCCGTGCATTACGGCGAGACGCTAACGCTCGGCGGCGCCACGGTGACGTTCCATCCGGCCGGCCATGTGCTCGGTTCGGCGCAGGTTGCGGTCGCGTGCAAGGGACTGAAGATCGTCGCCTCGGGCGATTACAAGGATGCGCCCGATCCGACCTGTGCGCCGTTCGAACTGGTGCCGTGCGACGTATTCATCACCGAGGCGACGTTCGGCTTGCCGGTGTTCCGCCACGGCGACGCGGCAGACGAAGTCGGCAAGCTTATGCATTCGGTCATGGTATTTCCCGACCGGGCGCATCTCGTTGGCGCCTATTCGCTCGGCAAGGCGCAGCGGGTGATCGCGCTGATCCGGCGGGCCGGCTACGACAAGCCGATCTATCTCCATGGCGCGATGGAGAAGATCACGCACTATTACCAGGAGCGCGGCATCGATCTCGGCGAGCTGAAGCCGGTGCGTGGCGCCTCCAAGGAGGAGCTCAGCGGCGCCATCGCGCTCTGCCCGCCGTCGGCGATGCAGGAGCTGTGGGCGCGTCGGTTTCCCGATCCGGTGACGTGCTTCGCCTCAGGCTGGATGCGGGTGCGCGCGCGAGCGCGCCAGGGCGGCGTGCAATTGCCGCTGGTGATTTCCGATCACGCCGACTGGGATGGCCTGACCGCAACGGTCGCCGCGACCGGCGCGGGCGAAATCTGGGTGACGCACGGCCAGGAAGACGCATTGGTGCACTGGGCGAAGTCGCGCGGCTTGCAGGCGCGGCCGCTCGCTATCGTGGACTATGGCGATGAAGACGAGGCGCAGCCCGAGTTGCCGCTGGCGAGCGGCGAGAGCGGCGAAGCGACATGAACGACTTCGCCGAATTGCTCGACCGCCTGGCCTATGAGCCAAGCCGCAACAACAAATTGCGGCTGATCGCGGACTATCTGCGCGCAACGCCGGACCCCGAGCGCGGCTTTGCACTCGCGGCGCTCACCGGTGCGCTGTCGTTTCAACACGCCAAGCCGGGCATGATCCGCACGCTGATCGCCGAGCGCACCGATCCGGTGCTGTTCGAGCTGAGCTATGACTATGTGGGCGATTTGTCAGAGACGGTCGCGCTGATGTGGCCCTCGCCGCAAGCACTCCGCATTTTCAAGTCCGATGCTTCTCCCCCCACCCCCGACCCCTCCCCACCACTCGCTTCGCTCGCGGAGGGAGGGGAGAAAAAGCGCGCGCCATCACTCTCCGAAGTGATCGAAACGCTCTCCACACTCGGCAAAGCGCAGCTGCCAGCGCAGCTCGCGCGCTGGCTCGATGCGCTCGACGAGACCGGGCGCTGGGCGCTGCTCAAGCTCGTGACCGGCGGCTTGCGCATCGGCGTGTCGGCGCGGCTCGCCAAGACCGCCGCCGCTTCGCTCGGCGGCAAGGAGCCGAACGAGGTGGAAATCCTCTGGCCGGGCCTCGTGGCGCCCTACATCGAATTGTTCGCCTGGCTCGAAGGCCGCGCCGAGAAACCCACGAGCAGCGATCCCGCGCCGTTCCGCCCCGCCATGCTGGCGCACGCGCTGGAGGACCTCGCGGCGCTCGATCCCGCCGCATTCATCGCGGAGTGGAAGTGGGATGGCATCCGCGTGCAGGCGGTGACCGGCGCCAGCGACGATGGCCATAACCTGACGCGGCTCTATTCGCGCACCGGCGAGGATGTTTCCAAAAGCTTCCCCGATCTGGTCGAAGCGCTGCGCTTGCCCGGCGCGATCGATGGCGAACTGTTGATCGTGCGCGACGGCCGGGTGCAGTCGTTCAACGTTCTCCAGCAGCGGCTGAATCGAAAAGCGGTGACGCCAAAGCTCTTGCAGGAATTTCCCGCACACCTGCGCGCCTACGATCTGCTGGTCGACGGCACCGACGATTTGCGCGACCTGCCGTTCGCGGAGCGCCGGGAGCGGCTCGAAGCCTTCGTGAAGCGCCTGAACGATCCGCGGGTCGATCTCTCGCCGCTGATCGGTTTCGAGTCCTGGGCAGCACTCACAGCCGCGCGGGCCGATCCGGCAACCGGCGGCGCCGGCCCCGATGCCGAGGCCGTCGAAGGCGTCATGCTCAAACGGCGCGATGCGCCCTACCTGCCCGGCCGCCCGAAGGGACAGTGGTGGAAATGGAAGCGCGACCCGATGAACGTCGATGCCGTGCTGATGTACGCGCAGCGCGGCCACGGCAAGCGATCGTCGTATTATTCCGACTACACGTTCGGCGTTTGGACCGGCGGCGCTACGGGCGACGAGCTTGTGCCGGTCGGCAAGGCCTATTTCGGCTTCACCGACGAGGAGCTGCATCAGATCGACCGCTTCGTCCGCAACAACACCACCGAACGCTTTGGCCCGGTGCGCGAGGTGGTGCACGCACCGGACAAGGGCTTGGTGCTGGAGGTCGCCTTCGAGGGCTTGCAGCGCTCGAGCCGCCACAAATCCGGCCTCGCGATGCGCTTTCCCCGCATCAGCCGATTGCGCTGGGACAAGCCACCGCGCGAGGCCGACCGGCTGGAGACGCTGGAACGAATGCTGAAGAACGGCGACGCCCTGCCCTCTCCATCGGGCGAGAGGGTTCAATCGCGCCGTGCTAAGCTGCCGTAAACACGGTGCGGGAGATTCGGATGGCCAACGAACAGATCAATCGCTTTCTCGGCGGGTCGCCGCTGGCGGTGATCGGCAAGCTGATCCTGGTGTCGGTGCTGATCGGCGTCGTGCTCTCGGTACTCGGTCTCGATCCCTGGAACATCGTCTCGAGCGTGGAGCGGCTGATCCGCGCGATCTGGAACATGGGCTTCGACGCGATCGTCTGGCTCTGGAAGTATTTCCTGCTCGGCGCCGTGCTGGTGATCCCGATCTGGCTGATCGTGCGGCTCGTCAATGCGCCCAAGGGCCGATAGTCAGACCGGCCAGTTTTCCGCGGTCATCGCGGCGGAATCCGCGCCCACCAGGTCAGACAGCTTTTCCGCCTCGCCGCCATCAAGCGCGGCGACCAGCGCGGCCTTGATCTCCGCGATCAGGCCGAGCCCGCGGAACACCAGCGCGCTGTAAAGCTGCACCAGATCGGCGCCCGCCCGCACCTTGGCGAGCGCGGCAGCGCCGGAGTCGATGCCGCCAACGCCGATCAGCGGAAACGCGCCTTCCACCCGCACGTAGGTCTCAGCCAGCATCCGGGTCGAGAGCGCGAACAACGGCCGGCCCGAGAGTCCGCCGGCCTCCTTCGCGGTCTCTTGGTCGCGCAACCAGAGCGGCCGGCCGATCGTGGTGTTGCCGACGATCATGCCGTCGATCTTGCGCTGGCGCGCGACGCCGACCACGTCGTCGAGATCGGAGAGCGTGAGGTCGGGCGCGATCTTGAGCAGCACCGGCGTCGGGCCGGCGCGCGGCGCAACGCGATCGCGCGCCTCGACGACGCGCGCCAGCAGTTCATCGAGCGCCGTGCCCTGCTGAAGATTGCGCAAGCCCGGTGTGTTGGGAGACGAGATGTTGACGGTGACGAAGCTGACCACCGGAGCCATCGCCTCGATCAGCCGCACGTAGTCGGCGCCGCGATCGGGCGACTCCTTATTCGAACCGAGGTTGAGGCCGACGATGCCGCCGGCATCCGCGCGGGCTGCCAACCGCGCCAGCACCACGGCCTCGCCTTCACTGTTGAAGCCGAACCGGTTGATCACCGCTTCGTCACGGTCGAGCCGGAACAGCCGCGGCCGCGGATTGCCGGACTGCGGCAGCGGGGTTACCCCGCCGACCTCGACAAAGCCGAAGCCGAGCCGGAGCAGCGCGTCCGGCACCTCGGCGTGCTTGTCGAAACCGGCCGCGAGGCCGACCGGATTGGCAAAGCGCAACCCGAAGGCCCTCACCGCCAGCCGCGGATCGTCGGCCGCGGACCGCGATACCGGGGCAAATCTCAGGGCTTTGAGGGCCAGCGCATGGGCGTCTTCCGGGTCGAGCACCCGTAGCAGGGGACGGGCGAGACGATCGAAGAAGCCGATCAAAGGCGCGCTCCGGAATCGGAAGGCGCGCGGACCCTATCGGCGGCCTCCGCGTTCTTCAAGGCAGGGGCTGGACAGGACGCGATCAAGGCTATAATTCCTATCGAATCGGATAATAGTCTTACCACTGAAACACTGGAGACTGGGCCATGCCAGCCTCGATGCTCACGCACAACCAAATCTGGACCGCGCTCGATCGCCTGGCGGCACGGGCCAAGCTGTCACCCTCAGGGCTGGCCAAGCGGGCGGGGCTCGACGCCACGACCTTCAATAAGTCGAAGCGCGTCACCCCGGATGGCCGCGCCAGGTGGCCCTCCACCGAATCGGTCGCCAAGGCGCTGCAAGCGACCGGGGTGAGCATCGATTTGTTCGTGCAACTGATCAGCGACCGCGCCGGCGGGACGCGGGCGATCCCGCTCATCGGCTTCGCGAAAGCCGGCTCCGGCGGCTTTTTCGACGACGGCGGCTTTCCGGCCGGCAAGGGCTGGGACGAAATCGCCTTCCCGGCCGTCAATGACGAACACGCCTATGCGCTGGAAGTCGCAGGCGATTCGATGCTGCCGGCCTATCGTGACGGCGACGTCATCATGGTCTCGCCGGCAGCGCCGGTGCGGCGCGGCGACCGCGTCGTGGTCAAAACCAAAGGCGGCGAGGTCATGGCCAAGGAGCTCAAGCGCCAGACCACCAAAAGCGTGGAGCTGAAATCGCTCAACGCCGCGCATCCCGAACGCACGCTTTCGATGAATGATGTGGATTGGATCGCCCGCATCGTCTGGGCGAGCCAGTAGCGGCAGCAGCCTCGCGCCAAGTAATCGAGCCAAGCAATCGAGTCATTAAAGTAATAAGGTGATAACAATAGACCGTTACGGTCCGGATCCGAATCACAAGAGGGCTTCATGACCATCCAACATCCTGATTCATGCTCGTGCTGTAGCGATCTGTTGCTTGGAGCGTTCAGCCGCCGCAGCTTCGTCAAAGGCGCTGCCGCGGGCGCTGCCGCCGCGGTGCTGACGCCGTACTTCGCCCTCGCCGCTTCGGGCAACTATGAAGCCATGGTGCTGTCGTGCATCGATCCGCGCTTCCAGAAGCCGGTCGCCGATTACATGGGCAAGCGCGGTCTCACCGGAAAATACAGCGCCTTCGTGTTCGCGGGTGCCGCCATCGGCGTGGTGGCGCCGGCATTCAAGGATTGGCAGAAGGCGTTCTGGGATAACCTCGAGGCGTCCATCCAGCTGCACAACATCAAGTCGGTGATTGTGATCAATCATCGCGATTGCGGCGCCGCCAAGATCGCCTATGGCGATGCCGCCGTTGGCAATCGCGACATCGAGACGAAGACGCACCGCGACGCGCTGGCGGAATTCCGCAAGCAATTGGGCGAGAAGCAGGCCAAGCTCAAGGCCGAGACCGGCCTGATGAGCCTCGACGGCAAGGTCGAGATGTTCACCTAATCGACGTCTGCCTTCGGACAACGATTAACGCGGCCCTTGCGGGCCGCGTTTCTTTTTAGAGCTTTCTTATTTGAGCATGATCTTTTCCGACCTGCCTTCGCCCGCCGAAGCATCCAGCTACACCATAAGAAGGTGCCAAGGCTTCGCGCAGGCGGGAAACCGGTTTCCACCCCGGATCAAGTCCGGGGCAGGCTTTTCCGGGATCATGCTCCCCGCCAAAGCAACAGGCCCGCGCGGATCAGATAGACCGTCGCGATCGTGAAGATGATCACGCGGGTCCATTGCCGGAAGCTGTCGTCGGTCATCCGCTCAAGCACATAGGGCGCGCCCAGCGAACCCAGGATCGCCAGCACGATGGCCGGCGCCCACATCTGGAACGACAATTCGCCGGTGCCGGACAGCGACCAGAAATAGGCGCCGCGTAGGATGTGGCTGAAGCTCTGCGTCATCGCCTTGGTGGCGTTGGTGGTCTTGCGGTCGAGCCGGCTCTTCTGGAAAAAGATATCGAGGAACAGCCCGCCGACGCCGGCCAAGAACTGGATGATGGTGGTGAAGAAGCCGGTGACGAGCGGAACGCCGCGCCATTCGATGTTCGGCCGCATTGCCTTCGGCAGCACCTCGACCGCAAACGGCATCAACCCGAGCAGCAGATAGACCAGCGCTTTGTCGGGGACGAACTCGGCATAGCGCATGCCAGCGAACGCGATCATCGCGCCGAGCACATACCACCAGAAGATTGGCCACAGAACGTATTGCCGGTAATGCAGCGCACGCCAGCCGTTGGTGCCGAGCTGGATGATCGAGAACAGCACCATCCCGGTCGCGACGTCGAAATAAACCAGCAGCACGCCGAGCAGCACCATGCCGCCGGCCATGCCGAACACCGACGAGATGAAGGACGACAGCACCACGGTGGCGCCGATCAGGACGAGCGAGGCGATGGTCATTGCGCTGTCAGCAAACACCACCCTCGCGTCCCGGACAAGCGACAGCCGGCCGGGAGCAGCTCACTACGCCGATCGTGCCAGCGCCCCGTCGATCATGTCGACGGTGTTCTTCAGCCCGTAAACCGCCACGAACGAGCCGAAGCGCGGGCCCTTCTCCTGTCCGAGCAGCACTTGATAGAGCATGTTGAACCAGTCGAGCGACACGCCGGGCTTGCCGTCCTTGGCCTTTTTCTTTTCGTCGAGGAATGGCGGGCGGCGGCCAACCTCGTAGAGCACATCTTGAATTTGCTCCGCGGACGCATCGGGCGGCAGATTGGACAGCGCATCGCGCAGGTCCTGCAGCGCTTTACGATCGTCCACGCTCGGCTCACGGAATTTCTTTTCCGGCAGCACGAAGTCGCGGAAGTAATGGATGGCGTAGCCGACGGCGTCGTTGAGCTTCGGATGCGTCTGCGCCGTCACACCCGGCCGGTAACGGCCGATGAAACCCCACAGCGTTTCGGCGTTCTCGGCGTTCGACGACGACACCAGCGTCAGCAGCATCGAGAACGGGATCGGCATATCGGCCTTGGGCGGCCGGCCGGCATGGATATGCCAGACCGGATTGCCCAGCCGGTGCTTCGGCTCCTGCTTGTCGTAACCGTCGAGGAACTGCTGATAATCGTCGACCTGACGCGGGATCACGTCGAAGTAGAGACGCTTGGCCGCCTTCGGCTCGCGATACATGAACAGCGACAGGCTCTCGGGGCTGGCATAACGCAGCCATTCGTCGATGGTCAGACCGTTGCCTTTCGACTTCGAGATCTTTTGGCCCTTCTCATCGAGGAAAAGCTCGTAGTTGAAGCCTTCCGGCGGCTGGCTGCCGAGCGCCTTGCAGATTTCACCCGAGAGCTTCACCGAGTCGATCAGATCCTTGCCGGCCATTTCATAATCGATGCCGAGCGCAACCCAGCGCATCGCCCAATCGGGCTTCCATTGCAGCTTGCAGCGCCCGCCGGTCACCGGCACCGTGAATCGCTCGTCGGTGCCCGGCTCTTCGTAGGTGATGGTGCCGCGCTTGGCATCGTGCGCCAGCACAGGCACCTGCAACACCACGCCGGTTTTCGGATCGATCGGCAGAAACGGCGAATAGGTCTGCGCCCGCTCTTCACGCAATGACGGCAGCATGATGCCCATCACGGCGTCGAAACGCTCCAACATTGTCAGCAGCGTCGCGTCGAAGCGGCCGGACGTGTAGCACTGCGTCGACGACATGAACTCGTATTCGAAGCCGAACGTGTCGAGGAACGCGCGCAGCCGCGCATTGTTGTGCTCGCCGAACGACGGATGCGTGCCGAACGGGTCCGGCACCTTGGTCAAGGGCTTACCGAGATGCTGTGACAGCAGCTCCTTGTTCGGCACATTGTCAGGCACCTTGCGGAGCCCATCCATGTCGTCGGAGAACGCTATCAGCCGGGTCTTGACCTTGTCGTCGGTCAGCACGCGAAAGGCGTGGCGCACCATCGTGGTGCGCGCGACTTCGCCGAAGGTGCCGATGTGCGGCAGGCCCGAGGGACCGTAGCCGGTTTCGAAGATCACCTCGTCCTTCGGGCGGCGCTTGAGGCGCGCGACGATCTTGCGCGCCTCTTCGAACGGCCAAGCGTTCGATTGCTCGGCGAGCTCGCGCAAGGATGCGGCGGGTTCAGTGACAGACATACAGTGCTCCGGAGCGCGGCAACCTATGGACCGCGTGGGCCTGCGTCAATCGCGTCGCTTTAGACGCGTCAGTTCTGCGGCGCCGGAGCTGGCCGCAGCGGAGCCGGCTGCTGCGGCTGGCGGGGCGGGTTGCCGGCGCCGAACAAGCCGAGCGTGATGGCGCGCGCGACATATTGGGCAAGGCAGGTGTAGCCGGCTTCGCTACGCTCGAACTCGTCGGGCTCCAGGCCGCCACCGCTGACCGCAGCGTGCGACAGCATGCGCTGCGCTTCCGGCCGGCGCACGATCATGACGTTCTCCTGTGTGCCGATCCGGCGGATCAGGTCACGCACGGCCCGGTAATTGTCGTCCTGCTCCATGCTGTTGACGTATTGCAGGCCGACCAGCACGACGTCGACGTTGTGCTCCTTCAGCCAGCGCACCGTATCGACGATGGTGGTTTCGAGATCCGCCAACGGCACATAGGCGAGCGCGTCGTTGGTGCCGATCTGCCAAAGCACGAGATCGGGCTCGTTCAGCGCCACCTCGGTCGTGATGCGGGCAGCGGCCTGGGCGGCGAGCTCGCCTGAGACGCCGCGATTGATCATCACAACGTCGAGGCCTTTGATCGCCTGCTGGAGAATTCCGCCAATGTGACCGCCGCGGGTCGAGCGGCGGGCGGCGGACGCGCCGATCGCAAGGATGCGGATCGTCTTGCTCTTTTGCAGCGCCGCGGCGACGTTCGGCAGCGGCGACCGCGTCGCAACCGCGTCCCCGCTGATCTGACAATCGCGCGAGAACGGCGCCGGCATGACCGGCGTCGCGGGCGGAACATTGTCCTGACCCCAAGCTGGGCTCAAAGCGATGGATGTGCAGACCAGCGCGATCAGGACGATAGCGCTGGTTGCGTACCTCGCTGCACTTTCACGTCTTCGCGCCATTCGGGTAGCCATGCGGTTAACGCCAAGATGGCAACGCCACAGACTACCACGACGGTGTCGATGGCAACATTGCCCTGGTAGAAGTTTCTGATGATCTGGCCTGCGAGGCTTAAGATCGAGCCAACGCAGAACACGTATAGCGAGTTGCGGCCGAACCTCGACAAGAACGCGACCAGCCAAGGCAAGAACTTAAAGATGTAGGGATAGGTCGCGGACACCACCGCGATGAATGCCAGGAATTGGATGACGCGCGGCGGTGTGTCGAAGGTCTTATCAAGTATAAAGAACAACCGCGGTGGTGGCATCTTGGTCGGATCGGGCCACCACATCGTAAACATCAAGATCGTGCCGAGGATGACAATCGGCAACGCCACCCAGCGAATCGGAACGATATGCCGGCGCGCGAAGCCGCCA
This sequence comes from Rhodoplanes serenus, assembly GCA_945893145.1. Classification (GTDB taxonomy): domain Bacteria; phylum Pseudomonadota; class Alphaproteobacteria; order Rhizobiales; family Xanthobacteraceae; genus Z2-YC6860. Next base: position 87,438 of record CAMDDZ010000008.1, read on the forward strand.
AGTCCGTCCGGACGGGCGAGCGTAAAGCCAAGCACAAATGTGAGTTGCCACGCGAGCGGGTTGAAGAACCAATTGCCCTCCACCGGCCAGGTCGGAATGCCGATTTGGAACGTGAGCGTGACGCAGTAGATCAGGAGCGAGATCGGCAGCACGGCATTGGGCGCGAAGCGATCGAGGATCGCGATGAAAGGAGCGAGCGTCATCAGCACCACGTAGAGCGGCAGGATATCGAAATAGCCGAGCTGATGCGTCAGGCCAACGAGCCCGATGTGAGTGGGGATCGGTTCGTTGAACACGGCGGCGGCGTTGTTCCATTCCAGGATCAGCGGATTGTCGAGCAGCATCGCGGTGCTGGCCAACATCGCGATCGCCAGCATGGTGATGAGAATCTGCGCGGCGTAGAGTGTCAGCGCGCGCCCGAACAAGCGCAGCACCAGATACCACAGTGCCTGCTGCCGACCCGGCATCCCCACCAGCAAGCGCAACGCCCAGCCTGCGAGAAACACGAAGAGATCGGCAGAATCGGAAATGGACCAGGCGGCGTGCGTGAAGCGGCTGTAGTAGATGCCCGGGATGTGGTTGATAAAAATGGAAACCAGCGCGACGCCGCGCCAGAAATCAACCTGATTGGGTTGCCGGACCATCCGTCGACCTGAAGCAATTTCGATGCCGCGGTACGTTAGGGGACGGTCTGGTGCTTGAACAGCCCTAAGTCAGAACGCCGCGGCGCAAGATTCACCCGCCGTTAGAATGGGCTGACGGGGAAATATCGCAGCCACAGATCGCCGAAACGACCCTTCTCCCACAGGCGGAACAGCGACCAATTGAAGGCCTGGCGCAGCGTGTCGTTGCCGCGTTTCACCGCGATGCCGACGCCCTCGCCGAAGTAGCGGCTCTCGACGAACGGCCCGCCACGAAACGCACAGCAGCCGGCCGAGTCGGTGCCGTTGATCCAAAACGCCAGCGAGATGCCGTCGCCGAACAAAAGATCGACATCGCCGCGGCGCAGCGCCTCGCGCGCGTCAGCGTCAGAGGAATAGGATTTGACCTCGGCTTCAGTGAACAGGGCCTTGAGATAGGCCTCGTGTGCGGTGCCGACGACCACCGCAACCTTGCGCCGCTCGAGTTGCTCGGGCCGCACCTCGTCCATCGCAAAATCGCGGCGCGCCACGAAACGCGCCGGCGTGCGGTAATAAGAATCGCTGAAGTCGAGACGCTTGCGCGACTCCGCCGTGACCGCAATCGACGCCATGACGGCGTCGCCGCGGCTGTCGTTGAGCGAATCCGTCAGCGTGTCGAAACGCCGCATTTGAACCGAGCAGGCGATCTTCAGTTCCTCGCAGATCATGCGCGCAAGATCGACGTTGAAACCCGCCGGGTTGCCGTCCGGACCCGCATAGTTGAACGGCGGATAGTCGTTCTCGGTGAGGAAGCGGATCAGCGACATGCGGCCGAGGTCGGGCCGCTCCGGACGGCGGCGCGGATCCCAGAAGCCCGGCATTGGGAGCGGGTTGGCAGCCGGGGGTGCTGGCGCCGCAATCCCTGGAATCGCAGGTGCCTGCGCCAACGCCGGCGGCGCGATCGCAAAGCTCAGACCAAGACTCACGCAAAGACTCAGGCCAAGACTTGCGCCAAGGCAAATGCCACACGCCAATCCGCGTAACAGAGCGGCGCTTTGCAACATTCGCCAGCGATCCATGATCGGAAATTGCATCGGCCTGCTCAGAGATAACGCCGCAGCTCGGCCGCAGCCTCTTCGGGCTTGCGCTTGAGGTTGAACGGCGCGACGAAATGGCCTTCGCGATCCATCAGATAAACGATCGCGGTGTGGTCCATGGTGTAGCCGCCCTTATCGAGCGGGATTTTCTTGAAATAGACCCGATAGGCCTTGGCCATGTCGGCGACGGCGGCGGGATCGCCGGTCACGCCGGTGAGATGCGGGTCGAAGCTCGACAGATAATCCTTGATCGCAGCGGGGGTGTCGCGCTCGGGATCGACCGTGACGAACAGCGCGCCCGTGCGGTCGGCATCCTTGCCGAGCGCGCGCATGACCTCGGACACGTCGAACAGCGTGGTCGGGCAAATATCGGGGCAATGGGTAAAGCCGAAGAACACCAGGAACGGACGGCCCTTCAGATCCTGATCGCTGACCGGCCGCGCATTCTGATCGACCAGCCGGAATGGCCCGCCGACGGCCGACGACAGCGCCGGACCGCGTCCGGTGAAAATGAACACCAGCGCCGAGCACAGCACCAGGCCGGCGATAAAAGCGCTGGCCACCAGCAGCAGGCGCGCGGTGCGTGGGTTCATGATTGCGATGACCTATCCGAAGCAGGCGACGAAACCGGTGCGGATCATTTCGAAAAACACCGCGGTGCCATAATGCGCCCAGAGCACGATGGTGGCGGCAAGCATAAGCCCCGCCAGGCTTGCGACGAGCACAAGCGGGATCAGCGAACGCCGGTCGGTGACGGCTGCGTTGGACATCGCATCCTCTGGGCCGGAAGAACCGGCCAAGCCCCAAATCGAGCCCCTCACGTCGAGCCCTTCACATAGTGCCGATCGTTGGCGGCGGCAACCGGGCCTGTTTCCCGGCCATTCCGGAAGCCAGTTAACCGATCCGCACCAGCGAGCCGCCATCGACCGGAAGCGCCGCACCGGTGATGAAATTTGCTTCGTCAGAGGCGAGAAACAGCGCTGCATTGGCGACGTCCCAGGCGGTGCCCATCTTGCCGCGCAGCGGCACCTTGGCGTCGCGCGCTGCCGCGATCTCGGCGCGCGGTTTGCCGGTGGCGCGCGCCCGCGTATCGACCGCCATCGGTGTGTTCATCAGACCCGGCAGGATGACATTGGCGCGGATGCCATACTCGGCGTTCTGGATCGCGACCTGCTGGGTGAAGGCGATCATCGCGGCCTTGGTCGCCTTGTAGGCGACGTAAGGGTACTCTTCCCAGGCGGCGAGCGACGAGATCGTGATGATCACGCCGGATTTCTGCGCGCGCATCACCGGTATCACGTGCTTGCAGGCCATCACACAGCCACGCAGGTTGACCGCGGTGACGCGGTCGAAGGCCTCCTCGGTGATGTCGAGCAACGGCGCGTCGCCGCCCGCAATGCTGAAGCCGACGTTGTAGTGCAGCACGTCGATGCGGCCGAATTTGTTGCGCGTCGCCGCGATCATCGCGGCGAGTGTCTTTTCCTTGGTGACGTCGGCCTCAAGCGCGATGCAGGTGCCGCCCTCTTTCACCACGAGCGCCGCGGTCTCCTCGGCCGAGGCGAGGCGGTTATCAACCGCCACCACCTTGGCGCCCTCCTGTGCGAAGCGCAGACATGTGGCGCGGCCGTTGCCCATGCCCTCGCCCGGCGATTGGCCGGCGCCGACCACGATGGCGATCTTGTCTTTCAGGCGCACGCGTCACTCCTGTCCGTGGATGTCTTCAGTTTCAGCGCCGCCCTGAATGCGGTCGTGCTCGGCGAGCCACGCCGCAAGTGCGGGCGCGCGTTCATTCGAAGCCCGCATCTGGCGCAGCGCCACGCGGACGCCGCTCCGCGCGAAGCGGTCGTTCGGCACGACGATCATCGACGGGTCGCCGCCCTGCGCGACCGCGGCAATCACGCGCTGCTTCAACGCGACCGAGTCAGGGTCGCCGAACACGCGAAGCATGTCTTGGAAGTGATCGTGTCGGCGCGTGTCGAATGGCAGCGCGCGGCCGAGCGCGTCCTTCACGGGATGCGCGGGATAAAGATGGGCACAGGGCACGTAGCCTTCAGGGATCGGCTCGGTCGCCGCGTGGGTGCGGCCGTGCTGAAGCAGTTTCGGCAGCACGTGCGTGTGCGGCCCTTCCGGGCTGTGGCCGTTTGGCGGCGGGATCGGCTGGAACACCTCGATCCGGCCGACACGGCCAACGAACACGCGATGCGGGCTGGTAGCAAGGATCAGGCTCATCGCCGGATTGCCGGCGGCAAACACCGGACGGCCTGCGCAGGCGCGCAACTCGTTGACCAGACGCGGATCGGCGACGCGGATGCAGGCATCGGCCTGCATGGCCGCGAGGCCAAGATCGAACAGGATCGCGCCGCGGTCATGTTCGCGCAGCGCCTGCGAGTCGGGGCCAAGCTCGGTCAGCGTCGCGCGGCAGCCCATCACGCAACGATCCTCCGGCAGGCACAGCGAGACGCGATGGTTCCAGCTCTCGCGCGTCGCGCTTTCGGAGGCGAAGAGACGCATCCCGGAAACCGGCGCGAGCCGGATGCCGCCGCGAGCCGTCACCACCGTTACGGCGTGGTCGTCACGCGAGAGCGCGGCCGGCTCGCCCGCATCGCGGGTAAATTCGGCCAGCGCCCCGAAGGTGCCGAGGCTCCAATGGTTGTCAGAATTGGCCAGTTGCTCGGCGAGGAACACCAGTGCATTCACGCTTTCGGTCATGGCGTCACGCTACAGTGTGGAACGGCGGCGGATCAATCCGTTTCACTTCTTGTTTGAGCATGATCTTTTCCGAAAACCGGTTTCCACTTTTCGGGATCATGCTCCAGCCACGCGAGCGCGCCGCGCGCGGCCGCGACGCCGGTGGCGCAGCACGCCTGCAGCAGATAGCCGCCGGTCGGCGCCTCCCAGTCGAGCATTTCGCCCGCGACAAAGACGCCGGAACGGCGCTGCAGCATGAAGCCTTCGTCGATGTCCTCAAACCGGACGCCGCCGGCGGCCGAGATGGCGGTCGCGATCGGCGCCGTGCCGGTCAAGAGGATCGGCACCGCATTGATCAGCGCGGCCATCTCCAGCGGCGTCATCGCAGCGAGCGAGCGCCGGCTCGACAACGCCGCCTCATGCAAGAGCCCGATGGCGACCGGCGGCAGGCCAATAGCCTTGCGCATGAAATTCGAGAGCGATTGCTTGCCGCGCAGTGCGGCAAGCTTGCGCTGCAGGTCAGCGGCGGAAAGATCAGGGCGCAGCGCAATCCACAACACGGCTTGGCCTTCCGCCGCGATGGCGTCACGCAACGCAGCCGACAGCGCATAGACCGCACCGCCCTCGATACCGGCACGCGTGATGAGGGCTTCGCCACGCACAACCTCACCGCCAAACGACAACGCGATGCGCTTGAGCGGCTGGCCTTCGAACCGATCGCGGAACACATCCGACCACTCGGCGACAAAGCCGCAGTTCGACGGGCGAAGCGGCGCAATCGCAACGCCGGCCTGCGACAATGTTTCGGCCCAAGCGCCATCCGAACCGAGCCGCGGCCAGCTCGCGCCACCGAGCGCGAGGATCGTGGCGTCGGCGCGAACCGCAATACGCTCACCCTTGCTCTCGAACAGCAGCGCGCCGTCATCGGTCCAACGGAGCCACCGATGGCGAAACTTGAACGCGACGCCTGCGGCCGCGAGCCGCCGCAACCAGGCGCGCAACAGCGGCGAGGCCTTCATCGACTTCGGAAAAATTCGCCCGCTGGTGCCAACGAAGGTCGGCTGACCGAGGCCTTCGCTCCACTCGCGCATCGCTTGCGGCGGGAACGCCTCGATTGCGGCACGCAAGCGCGGCGCCGCCGCGCCGTAGCGCGCGAGAAAGCGCGGCAGCTCCTCGGTGTGCGTCAGATTGAGGCCGCCACGGCCGGCCAGCAGGAGCTTGCGCCCCGCCGCCGGCATCCGGTCATAGACGGTGACCGCCGCGCCGCCGGCGGCGAGCACTTCTGCCGCCATCAAGCCCGCAGGCCCGGCTCCGATAACGGCGATCTCGGGTCGGGCGGCGCTGGGCACGGTTATGGCTTCATGCCGTTGGAGCGGGCGAAGGGAATCGAACCCTCGTCAGTTGCTTGGGAAGCAACAGCTCTACCATTGAGCTACGCCCGCGCTGACCGAAGGATAGCCCGGCACGCGGCAGTGGCAAAGCGAGCCCCAATGACATGGTTTTCGGCCCCAAGACCCGTGGCAACCTGACAACACCGCCGATCCAATTCGCCGTTCGGAGGGCTGTCACAATTGACGCCCGGCACCCCTAGCCTCACTGTTACGGGGTTCGGGGATGTCATGAGTACCGAGTACAACCTGCTGGCGGAGCATTCCGCGCGCTGCATTCAGCTTGCCTATCAGTGCCGCAACGCCAAGGCCGAGCGGCTGCTGCGGCGGCTGGGCGTCGACCTGATGCTCTCGGCACAGCAACAGCGTTCAAAGCTAGCGAGCCTGCTGGCTGAATTGCAGCCACCGGCCGAGACGCCTGCGCCGCCGAAGCCTACGGCCACCTTACGTCCGGAAATGCTTCGAGAGCTTGAGGCCCTGCGCCTGGTAGTTCGAGCCGATCCCCTGCCCGTATAGTTTCTCGGGCCGCGCCAGCATCTTCTCGTAGACCAGCCGGCCGACGATCTGGCCGTGCTCCAGGATGAACGGCACCTCGCGCGAGCGCACTTCGAGCACCGCGCGCGCGCCGCGGCCGCCGGCGCCCTCGTAGCCGAAGCCCGGATCGAAGAAGCCCGCGTAGTGCACGCGGAATTCGCCGACCAGCGGATCGAACGGCACCATCTCGGCGGCGTAGTCGGGCGGCACCTGCACGGCTTCTTTCGAAGCCAGAATGTAGAATTCGTCGGGATCGAGGATCAGGCTGCGGTCTTTGCGCGCCGCCATCGGCTCCCAATAGTCGACGAGATCGTAGCCGCCGCGGCGCTCGACATCGATCAAGCCGGTGTGGCGCTTGGCGCGATAGCCGACGAGCCCATCCGGCCCGAGCCCCGACAGATCGACGCCGACCGCAATGCCGTCGCCCAGATCAGCGTCGGCGTCGTCGGTCAGCCGTTCGCGCTCGTGCAGCGCACGCAGCGCCGCGGCGTCGAGCAAGGCCTGGCCGCGGCGAAAGCGAATTTGCGACAGGCGCGAGCCTTCGCGCACCAGCACCGGAAACGTCTTGGGGCTGATCTCGGCATAGAGCGGGCCGTGATAGCCGGCGCGGATGCGGTCGAAGCCGCGCGTTTCGTCGGCGATCACGCGGGTGAACACGTCGAGCCGCCCGGTCGAGCTCTTCGGATTGGCCGCCGCCGAAATGTCGTCGGGCAGCGCGAGGCTTTCGATCAGGGGCACGATATAGACGCAGCCGGTTTCCAGCACCGCGCTGTCTTCAAGGTTGATCTTGTGCAGCGTCAGTTCTTCGACGCGCTCCGCCACCGTGGTGCGCGGGCCCGGCAAGAAACTGGCCCGCACCCGATAGGCAACGTCGCCCAGCCGGAGATCGAGACTCGCTGGCTGAATCTGATCGGGATCGAACTCATAAGCGGGCAGAATCCCACCCGACTGCGCGAGCGCAGCGATCATGCGGTCGGGCAGGATGCCTTTGTTTGCGGGCGTCGCCATTGGCGCGACCTCATCCTGAGGAGGCCGCGAAGCGGCCGTCTCGAAGGATGAGGGCGCGCTCCGGGGCCGCCGCATCCTTCGAGACGCGCCCTGCGGGCGCTCCTCAGGATGAGGCGGAGGAATTGATGCATTTGTCTCTACGCGACACCCGACTTGACGGAAAGCCGCACGCGCCGCATGATCATATTTATCCCGTGGTCATTTGAGCCGGCCGGCTTGCAGCCACGTAAAACAAATCGCTAAAAGGCCGGGGGACGCGTGGACCCCGGCCTGGGATTTTATCCCTCGGCCGGTTTTTTGTTGGCGAAGGAGCCATCATGTCCGCGTCTGCCAAGAACAACGCTGCATCCAAATACCGCCCCGAAACCCGCCTTGTTCAATCCGGCATCCTGCGCTCGCAATTCGGCGAAACATCCGAAGCGCTGTTCCTGACGCAGGGCTATGTCTACGACAACTCCGCGCAGGCCGAAGCGCGGTTCAAGGGCGAAGACCCCGGCTACCAATACTCGCGCTTCGCCAATCCGACCGTCTCGATGTTCGAGCGGCGCATGGCGGAGTTCGAAGGCGCCGAAGCCGCGCGCGCCACCGCAACCGGCATGGCGGCGGTCACGCTCGCCCTGATGGGCCAGGTGCGCGCCGGCGATCACGTCGTCGCCTCCAAGGCGATTTTCGGCTCATGCCTTTACGTGGTCGAGGATTACCTGCCGCGCTACGGCGTGACTTCGACGCTGGTCAACGGCACCAACCTCGACGAATGGCGCGCCGCCATGCGGCCCAACACCAAGACCTGCTTCATCGAGACGCCGACCAACCCTGGTCTCGAGGTGCTCGACATCGCCGAGATCGCCAAGATCGCGCACTCAGCCGGCGCGACGCTGGTGGTCGACAACGTGTTCTCGACGCCGCTCTGGCAGAGCCCGCTCACGCTCGGCGCCGATTGCGTGGTCTATTCGACCACCAAGCACATCGACGGCCAGGGCCGCTGCCTCGGCGGCGTGATCCTCGGATCGCAGAAATTCATCACCGACCACATTCACACCTTCATCCGGCAGACCGGCCCGTCGATGTCGCCGTTCAACGCCTGGGTGATGCTGAAGGGCCTCGAAACGCTGGCAGTGCGGGTGCGGCGGCAAACCGATACGGCAGCGACGGTCGCGGTGGCGCTCGCCGAGCATCCGAAGATTTCACGGCTGATCTATCCGGGCCGGCCGGACCATCCGCAGGCCGCGATCGTCGCCAAGCAGATGAGGGGCGGTTCGACCCTTGTGGCGTTCGAGATCAAGGGCGGCAAGAAGGGCGCGTTCAAGTTTCAGGACGGGCTCAAGCTCGTGCGCATCTCCAACAATCTCGGCGACGCCAAGAGCCTGATCACCCATCCGGCGACGACCACGCACCAGCGCCTCAAGCCGGAACAGCGGACCGAGCTCGGCATCACGGATGGAATGGTGCGATTGTCAGTCGGCCTGGAGCACCCCGACGACCTGGTCGAGGATCTGCTCGCTGCGCTTAAGGCCGTGTGAGTCGAACGACGCTCAACGACGCGGGATGGCGCCGGCCGTCACGGTCGGCCGGGTTGCGGCTTCCTCGATCGCGCCCGCCAGCAACTTGGCAAGGCAGCCATAGCTCCAGTCGTTGAGATGGAGCTCGTCCGGCGACAGGAAGGCCGAGAACGGCATGTCTTCGGTCAGGCGCCAGTAGCGCATGATGGCGAAGCGCTGGAACAGGTCGGTCTTGTAATCCTTGGCGATGTCGCCGATCAGGTCGACCATCGCGTCCGCGTTGGGCTTGGCAATCACCTTCGGTGCGTATTGCGGGTTCATCAGGATGACGTCGAGACCCGCAGCCTTCAGCCGGCCCAGACCCTGCTTGACGATGGCGCTGGCGGGCCGGATCGGCTGCTCACGCAGCACCGAGTTGCTGCCGACCTGCCAGATCACGAGGTCGGGCTTCAAATCGAACACGTCACGGTCGAAGCGATCCAGCATGTCGCGCGAGACTTCTCCACCGACGCCGCGATTGATCACCTTGATTGGCAGCCGCGGGAACAGCGCCTTGAGCTCGACCTCGAGCCGGCTCGGATAGGACATGGCGGGCGAGCTTGCGCCAGCGCCAAAGGTGGAAGACGACCCGATGGCGACAATCGTCAGCGGCTGGCCGGCCGCGATCCGGCGCGCCACGCGAGGCAGCGCGTTGTCGATGCGGGTGAGCTCGGCGGGTGACGTGCAGGAATATTGCGGCTGTGCGGCTGGCGGGGCGGCCTGAGGTTCGGTGCTTTGTCCGAACGCCGGCGCCATCGCGGCAGCGACCAACGCCGCGGTGGCGGCAAGCTGAGCAGAAATTCGGACCGACTTCATGCCCGCCGCCTATTTCCTCGCAAGCGTGTTGCCTGTTCCACCGACCCTCATCGAGGGGTCAGCGGATGCTGTTGCATGCTCACGAGGATTGGTGACGCGTCCCCAGCTTGCAATCTCAACGCCTCCTGCTCGCCCTGCAGGTTTGACGACGTTGATTATAGTGGTGCAATAGCATCAAAATTGGCTATCCGTCGAGCAGTAGTTTATTCGAAGATTCACCAATTTCTCCAAGCTCTTGCCCGGCCATTCGGCAATCCTGCGGCAATTCGCAGCAATGTTGTGTCAGCGGCGCGACACCGGCTATTGATCGGCGGGCCGGAATCAATCCGAGCCGATTGCACCATGTACAGCACCTCAACCCGCAGCATCGACGTCAAGGTCACCCCGAAGTTCCTGCCGGAGCGCTCGTCCCCGGAGAACGGCCAATTTTTCTGGGCCTATACGATCGAGATCACCAATCGCGGGCCAGAGACGGTGCAGCTTAAGACCCGCCATTGGCGCATCACCGATGCGCATG
>CAMDDZ010000009.1 GCA_945893145.1 Rhodoplanes serenus
GGGGGCGCGTCGCCGGCCGACGCTCCATCGCGGCGATTTTGGGCGTCTCGGAACCGTAACTGACAAGAACCGGCAGCGAGCTCTCGCCCGCCCTGATCCCGGCGGCTTACGCCGCCGTTCATCCGGTCCCCGTGTCACCAACTGGGCGCCCCTCGTAGTAGGGGGGACGGTTACCCGAGGCCTCCCGGGGATTGGTTTACGAAGCCAATCCGCAGGCGCCGCGTCCCACCCCGCTCAGATGACGTCTCATGAGAACGCCCTCGGTTGGGTCGGACGGCAGGAACATAATCTTATTCGTTGCAAAGCAAAAGGCGGCGACCGCGTTATCCCTGTTATCCGCCAGGCGTGGGGATAAACGGGGACACTGGTCGGCGGATCGGAAGCGTCCGCCTTGCCTCTGACCGCAATCGTCACAGCGAACGTCGTGGTACGTCTGCTTAGCGCCAATTTCGGACGTGAGCAGGCTAGGCACGGTGCGCGGATTTCGGCCGTTCACCGGCGAGGGTTGCCGATCAGGTGTGCAAGATCGGCAAAGAGCTTCTGGCACGAGTGATCGCCGCTGCTGCCGTTCCAACCAGCCAAACTCACGGTCTGTATGTTGATGAACCGAAGCGGCGGCGTGGCGTCGTCAAGACGGATCGGCAACAGCTTGTTTTTTTCCAGAGCGTAAGCGGCCTCGGCACGCACCCAGTCGCTGTCCACCGAGCTCTGGGACCAGGCCACGATCACCGCCCTGGCGTTGGTGAGGGCCTGCTCGATCACCTTGTCAAACGAATTACCTGTCTTGATGTGACGGTCCCACCACACCGACCAGCCATGCTTTTCCAATGCGTGAGCCAGCATCTCGATTTTCTGCTGATCTTTCCGGGAATAGCTGAGAAACAGGTCGGTGCCGTCCGGTATTTTGGCGGTCGCGGGCTGCCGGTCGGCTTGGTGGAGCGCTTTCAGGCGTAACAGCGCCTTCACGCGGGCGACGAGCGCCTTCTGGTCGATGGGCTTCGTCAGATATTCGTCGGCGCCTGCATCGAGTCCGTGAACGATATCCTTCGAATCGGCTCGCGCCGTAACCAGGATGATCGGAATGAACGACAGCGAAGCGTCGGCCTTGATGCGCCGGCAGACTTCGAAGCCATCGAGCTTCGGCATCATGACGTCGAGCAGGATGAGATCGGGGCGATGCTGCTGGACAGCCGCCAACGCCTTCTCGCCATCGTCGGCGTGGAGCACCTCGTAACCGTTTGCCTTGAGCCGCGCCTCCAGGATGTCGCGGTTGGTCTCGTTGTCGTCGACGACCAAGATACGCTGGGGCTGCGGCATGGCGCGGATATTGCCCGTTAAGCCAGATATTCACGAATCTTTGCGAGCAGCTGGCGCGGGCTGTAGGGCTTGGTGACGTAGGCGTCGCAGCCCGCCGCACGCGCCTTGGCTTCGTCGCCGCTCAAGGCGTAGGACGTCACCGCGATGATTGGGATCGCGCGCAGCGCCGGATCGGCCTTGAGACGGCGTGTGACTTCGTAGCCGTCGATGCCGGGAAGCTGAATGTCCATCAGAATCAGGTCCGGCCGCTCGGCAGCGGCGACTTTCAGCGCGGCCTCGCCGTCCCAGGCCTCGATCATCGTGAAGTCTGCACTGGCGAGCAGATCGCGCAGAATCTGCCTGTTGTCCTCGTGATCCTCGACCACCAAAATGCGTTTGCTCACGGATGCCCCGCCTGTTTTTCGGCGACCAGTGGAAGCGTGATGGCAAACGTCGAGCCTTGCCCCAATTGGGACGTCACGCCGATTGTTCCACCGTGCAGCTCCACGATCCGTTTTGCGATCGCCAGGCCAAGTCCGGTGCCGGCCTTCTTCTTGGTGGATGAGCTGTCGGCCTGCTGGAATTCCTCAAAGATCTTGCGCTGATCGGCCTGGGCAATGCCCGGCCCGGTGTCGCGGACCGCGACGGTGAACGAGCCATTGGCCGAGCTTGCGTTGACCACCACCTCACCGTCGTCGGTGAACTTGATGGCGTTGCCCACCAGGTTGAGCAGCACCTGCGTAATACGACGCTCGTCGCCGTTCGCCGAAGGCAGATTCGGCGGCAGTTCCGACCGCAAGGCGATTTTCTTTTCGGCCGCCAGCGATTCGACTGCGGTCAACACCGTGTGCACCACGTCGTTGATCGAATAGTCGGTCAGCGAAAGCGTGAGCTGGCCGGCTTCGATCTTGGACAGATCGAGCACATCGTTGATCAAGCCCAGAAGATGCTTGCCGTTGCGCTGCACGCGATCGAGAACACCGCGCATCTTGCTTGGCGTCTCTCCATAAATGTCGTCGAGAATGAGCTCGGTGTAACCGAGAATGGCGTTGAGCGGCGTGCGCAGCTCGTGGCTCATGTTGGCAAGAAACTGCGACTTGTGCTGGCTCGCAATGGCGAGCTGGCGGCTCTTGTCCTGAATTTCGTCGAACAGCCGCACGTTTTCGATGGCGATCACCGCCTGGTCGGCAAAGGTGGTCACAAGATCGATTTGCTGCTGGGTGAAGGGATCGACCATGGCGCGCGTCAAGAATATGGCGCCGATCGGCGCACCTTCGCGCATCAGCGGCACGCCCAAAACCGTGCGAAAGCCTCCAAGCTTTGCGGCGTTGGAAAACTTGTGATCCGGGTCGGCCAGCACGTCGGGGATGTGGACAATTCGGCTTTCAAGCGCCGCTCTGCCAACGGTCGAATGGCGATCAATGGTCAAGCGAAGCGATCGAACGTGTTCCAGATAGTCTGGTTCAAAGCCGTAGGCCGCCACGACCTGGAAGGTATCGTGCTGAAGACGATATATAACGGCCTTGTGGGCTCGGCAAAGCCGCGCGGCCGATTCGACCAGCGTCTCGAACACCGCCTGCAAATCGAACGTCGAGCGGCTAATCACCTTCAGCACGTCGGCGGTCGCGGTCTGCTGCTCCAGCGATTCGGTCAGCTCGGTGGTTCGTTTCTGCAGGTCGTCGAACAGCCGGGCGTTCTCGATCGCAATAACCGCCTGATCGGCGAAGGACCTGATGAGGGCGATCTGTTTATCGTCGAACGGCGCCGGGCCAGGACGGGCGGTCGCGATAGCCCCAATCACGGTGTCTCCCCGGATCATCGGAGCGAAGATCGCAGCATCAAAGCCCAGCTGCCGCGCCATCCGTTGCGTCACGGCCGGCGCAGAAGCATTGCCTTCCACCGGCGCAAACTGAACGACCCGCTTTGACCGAATCGCCCGGCCGGCGCCCGATGTCTCGTCCAGCGCCTGCGGATACGCCTTGCCGAGCCGGTCAAATTCCTCCTGGTCGCCGGCGGCCACCAGATGCAGGATTTCGCCTTTTCGGACGATCACTGCAGCAAGCCGGGTGTTGAACAGTCGCCGTAGATTGCGGGCGATCGTGTCGAATACGGGTTTTGCGTCGGTGATCGATCCGCTGATGGAAGAAAGGATTTCGCCAGTGGCGGTTTGCCGCTCTAGGGAGTTGCGCAACTCGCTGAGCAGCCGCGTATTCTCGATGGCGATGACGGCCTGCGCGGCGAAGTTCGATACCAGCTCAATCTGCTTATCCGTAAACGGGCGCACCTCCTGGCGGTAAATGGCGATGACACCGACCAGTTCATTGTCCTTGAGAAGCGGGACCGCGAGCAGACTGCGGGCACCCGTCATGGTGATGAATTTCAGCCGGTCATCCGCGCGATAAGCTGGTTCCTCCCGTACGTCGGCGATCTGCACCGGCTTTTTCGTAATCGCCGCACGATCAAGCCCGGTGTTTGCCGTGTCCGACCGGCGCACCAGGGGATTTCGGCGCCGGGTCTCGGTAAATTCGGCCGGTGCATTGTGCGAGGCCGTCATCAGGAAGGCATCACCTTCGCAACGGTAGAGGGTGCCGAATTTGGCACCGCAGATGCGGACCGCGTTTTCGAGCATCGTCTGGAACACCGGCTGCAACTCGCCCGGCGAGCTGGAGATGACCTTCAGCACCTCGCTGGTCGCGGTCTGCTGTTCCAGCGACTCGGTCAGATCGTCGGTGCGCGCCCGCAGCTCGTTGAGCAGCCGCGCATTCTCGATGGCAATGACCGCCTGGGCGGCGAAGCTGTTGACGAGAGAAATCTGCTTGTCGTCGAAGGCCTCCGCGTGCTCTCGAAAGATGACGACTGTCCCCATAAGCTCGTCGTCCTTGAGCATGGGCACAGCGAGCACGGTGCGATAGCCGCCGAGCTTGGCCGCCGCCACAGCCAGCGGATCGCCCTTCATGTAAGGCTCTTCCGTGGTGATATCGACCGTATGCGCCGGCTGTTTGGTCGCAATGGCGCGCCCGAGCGTGATCGACGGGCCCGGCCGCATTGGCCCCCGCCGCATGACCTCTTCAAACGCCGGCGGGACGTCGTAGCTGACGGCGAGACGCTGCGCGTCGCCCTCCGAAAGGGTCAAAATTCCAAACTTGGCAGCACAGATTCGCGTCGCGCTTTTCAGGATCGCTTCAAATACGGGATCAAGTTCACCTGGTGAGTTGCTAATGACCTTCAGGACCTCGCTGGTCGCGGTCTGCTGCTCCAGCGATTCGGTGAGATCGTCGGTGCGCGCCCGCAGCTCGTTGAGCAGCCGCGTGTTCTCGATGGCGATGACAGCCTGCGCGGCAAAGTTCTTGACCAGCTCGATCTGCTTGTCAGTGAAGGGCGAGACTTCTTGACGGTAGATGCCGATCACACCGACAACCTCGTTATCCTTAAGCATCGGCACTGCAAGCAATGTGCGGGCACCGCCAAGCGTCACGAGTGGCATTTGGGACGGCACAGGACTAGCCGCGACATCTTCGACTTGCACCGCTTGTTTCGTGCGCGCGGCGCGAGCCAGCGAACTATCGGGATCGGGCCGCATGTTCGGGTTCTTGCGGCGTAACTCCGCGTAGGCGGGCGGCGCACCATACTGTGCCGCCATTGGAAACTCGCCGTGCTTATGCAAAATCAGATTGGCGAATTTGGCTTGGCATATATCGGTGGCGTTCTGCAGGATGGCCTGAAATACCGGCTCAAGGTCACCGGGAGAGCTGGAGATAACCTTGAGCACCTCGGAGGTCGCAGTCTGCTGCTCCAGCGACTCGGTGAGATCGTCGGTGCGCTGGCGCAGTTCGGTGAGCAGTCGCGCGTTCTCGATGGCAATAACAGCTTGGGCTGCGAAATTCTTCAACAGTTCGATTTGCTTGCCGGAAAATCCGCGCACCTCCTGACGATAGATGATGATCGCGCCAACGAGCTCGTTCTCTCTGAGCATAGGGACAAACAGGATCGTTCTCGCGCCGGCCAATTCCACGATGGCGACGCGACCCGGGTCACGATGGATCGCATAACCCGGATCGGCGGCCGCGTCCTCGATGTGAACGACCTCTTTCGTTTTCATGAGCCGCGCGAGGGCAGAATTGGCAGTGGACAGAATGACCGGGTCGCGTTGCCTGTAGGCGGCGAATGCCGCCGGGGCTCCGGCCGACATGGCGGCATTCCGAAACGTGTCTCCCTCGCGGAGCACCAAAGTGCCAAATTTGGAGGAGCACATGCGGGTCGCGTTTTCGAGAATTGTATTGAACACCGGGGTCAGATCGCCGGGTGAGCGAGATATGACACTCAGCACGTCGCTCGTTGCAGTCTGCTGCTCTAGAGATTCAGAAAGATCGTCGGTGCGCTGGCGCAGCTCGTTGAGCAGCCGCGCGTTCTCGATGGCGATGACGGCTTGGGCTGCGAAGTTCTGCACCAGCTCGATCTGCTTGTCGGTGAACCGGCGGACTTCCTGACGCCGCAACGTAATGCCGCCGACCAGTTCATCGTCCTTGAGCAGAGGGACTGCCAACGCGGTCCGGTGGCCACCACGATCGACACCGGCGACAAAGTCGGGCACGCCCTCGATGTAAGACTTCGTGGTCCTGACGTCCACGATCTGATACGCCTGCTTTGTGATAGCCATTCGTCCCAGCGGGACGTCGGGCGGCGGCCGGAGCAACCGTTCTCCCGAACGCGCCTCCGCGTATTCGGCGGAGGCGTTGTTCACCGCGACAGGCCGGAACCCATCTTCTTCCGACAAGTACAGCGTGCCGGACACGGCTTCGCAAATGCGGGTAGCGTTCTCCAGCATCGCCTGGAATACGGGCTTCAGTTCGCCAGGCGAGCTGGAAATAACCTTGAGCACCTCACTCGTCGCGGTCTGCTGCTCCAGCGACTCGGTCAGGTCAGCCGTGCGCTGGCGCAGCTCGTTGAGCAGCCGCGTGTTCTCGATGGCGATGACGGCCTGTGCGGCGAAGTTCGAAACAAGCTCCACCTGTTTGTCGGTGAATGGGCTCACCTCCGTGCGATAGATCGCGATTGCGCCGATGAGCTCGTCGTCCTTCAGCATCGGGACCACCACGAGGCTGCGAAGGCCAACCGAGTCGATTCCGCTCACCATCCACGGGTCGCCATCGCGGTAGCTTTGCTCCTGCCGCATGTCCTGGACATGGACCGCCTGCCGCGTGCGCGCGCAACGCGCGAGCGGGACGTCGGAGCGCGGCCGGAACTCCGTCCCGGTCCACCATGTTTCGTTCGCGGCCGCCGGCAGGCGGCCATAGCGGGCGGCGGCGCGAAAAACATCGCGTTCGTGCAGCCACAGCGTCCCGTAGCTTGCCTCGCAAAGCTTGGTCGCGTTCGCCAACATCACGTCGAAGACCGGGTTCAGTTCGCCGGGCGAGGAGCTGATGACCTTCAGCACCTCGGAGGTCGCGGTCTGCTGTTCCAGCGATTCGGTGAGATCGTCGGTGCGCTGGCGCAGCTCGTTGAGCAGCCGCGCGTTCTCGATCGCGATCACCGCCTGTGCGGCGAAATTCTGGACCAGCTCGATCTGCGTGTCCGTGAAGGGGCAAACTTGCAGCCGGTAGATCACGATCAGTCCGATCAGTTCATCGTCCTTGAGCATCGGCACCGCCAGGAAAGTGCGGGCACCGACCAGCTTTGCGAATGCCAAGCGAAACTCGTCGCGCTCGGTGAATGCCGGTTCGTCGGCCATAATGTCTTCGATATGCACGCTCTGTTTGGTGCGAAGGAGACGACCGATACCGGTGTTCGGACCTGGGCGGATGACTGGATGCTGCCGGCGATACTCGGTCCATTGCGGAGGCGAGCCGTGCATCGCGACGATGCGAACCGCGTCCTCCTCGCAGAGATGCAAGTTGCCGATCTGCGCATCGCAAAGGTGGGTGGCGTTCGCGAGGATGGCCTGGAACACTGGCTGCAAATCGCCAGGCGAAGTCGAGATGATCTTCAACACCTCGCTGGTCGCGGTCTGCTGCTCCAGCGCCTCGTTCAATTCGCGGGTGCGCCGATCAAGTTGTTCTTGCAGGTCCGCTATGGAGCGAATGTGTGCGGCCGATCGCGCACCGCGGCGAACGACCTTCGTCATCTTGCGGCGTCGCGTTTTCAACTTCTTGCCGCTTGCTTTGGCGGGCCGTTGCATGGATTAGGCTCTGGGCTGACCGTGCCAATCTGGCTTGCGACGCAGACGATCAAACCAGGAAACGGCGGCCAGCGAAACGGGTGAATGTCGAATGTGCGCCACGGCATCTTGAACCGTTCCGGTCGAAAACGGGTCAATCGAGTGCGGATGAGCGAAGCGTAGTCCGCCAAACACGCCCGGCGATGGGATGACGGCCCAATGCGCTCAGTGTTCCTGTTTGAGCATGATCTTTTCCGAAAACCGGTTTCCACTTTTCGGGATCATGCTCTATTGCGCCCTACGGCCTGAAAAACAACAATATGACACGACAGGGAGAACGACATGACCCGCCTGCGATCGCTGATAGTCCTCATGCTCGCCGCCGCGATATTCGCGGCGCCTGCGGCCGCGCAGAATTATCCCAACGGGCCGATCAAGATCTATGTCGGGTTCCCGCCGGGCGGCACCGCCGACATCGTCGCGCGCGACGTCGGCAACGAGTTGGAGAAAGCCTGGGGCCAGAGTGTCGTCGTCGAGAACCGTGCCGGCGCGAACGGCGCGATCGCGGCAACCCAGCTCGCCAGGGCCCCGGCCGACGGCCAGACCCTGATGGTGATCGTATCCGGCCACATCACCAATCCGCTGATGTCGGACAAGGCCGGCTATGACGCCATCAAGGACTTCACGCCGATCAGCCTGATGGCGTCGTCGCCGCTCTTGATCTTCGCGCATCCGAGCTTCCCGGCGAACGACATCAAGGGCGCGATTGCGCTGGCCAAAGAGAAGCCCAATGCCATCGGCTATGCGACGCCGGGCGTCGGCTCGATCCAGCAGCTTTCGATGGAGCTTTTGTCCTATCTCAGCGGCGCCAAGTTCCTGCACGTGCCCTATCGCGGCGGCGCACCTGCGCTCAACGACACCATCGCGGGCCACGTGCCGATCAGCGTGCTGAGCGTGTTCCAGGTGCTGCCGTTGGTCCAGGACGGCAAGCTGAAACCGCTCGCGGTGACGGCGCTCAAGCGCAGCAACGTGCTGCCCAATGTGCAGACCGTCGCGGAAGCCGGCGTCGCCGACTACGAGGCGTCGCTGCTGTTCGGACTGATCGGACCGGCCGGCCTGCCGCCGGCGGTGACCGCCAAGCTCAACGCCGAGGTAACGCGCATCATCAAGGAGCCGGCGATGCAGAAGAAGCTCGCCGGTCAAGGCGTGCTGCCGATCGCCAGCACGCCGGACGGCTTCACCACCGTCATGAAGACTGAAGCTGACAAGTGGTCGAAGGTGATCAAGGCGGCCAATATCCGGGAGTAGCGGCCGTGTTGGCGGGTC
Organism: Rhodoplanes serenus; assembly: GCA_945893145.1. GTDB lineage: Bacteria > Pseudomonadota > Alphaproteobacteria > Rhizobiales > Xanthobacteraceae > Z2-YC6860. The sequence continues at coordinate 8,777 of CAMDDZ010000009.1, forward strand.
AGTTCGATGACGTCAGCGGTCAAAGCTGAGCCGTGATCCGATAAGGCTGGACTTGAAGGACCTTAAAGCGCAGCTTCAATTCGGACGCGCCGAGTCGACATGACAAGCGCGGTCCCGGTCTGTCAAAACATTGACAGTTCTCGATGCCGCGAAGCCCCGTGCGACGCGGCAAACGTTTCGTGCATTTTTTGGAGATGACGATGGCTCAAGGTTCACCAAAGGCCGATCAACTTCGAAAAATGCGCGAGGACCGAATGCTCGCGGCCGCAAAGACCACAGCCGCTGGTAAAGGCGATGCCAGAAGCGACAACAAATCGCCCGAGCTCAAAACCAAATCCAAAGCCGACAAATGAAGCGCGCCACGATGCGCCGCGCCCCAACGCTGCATTGAGCCCTATCCCAAAGGAGACTAGCGATGTCGAAAGGCAACGAGAAAAAGGCGAAAGCCGACCAGCCGAAGACTGCCGTCTCGTCCTATAAGGCTTCACAGTCCACGAACAAACCAGCGGTCAGCCCGTTTTCCAAGAAGCCCGGCGCCAGTCAGCTCGGGCGCAAGGGCACCTGACACTGCTCCCATTGCGGGTGCCGGCGCTGTATACCTAGCACATGGTACGTTTTCTCAATTCGATTTCGACCGGCACCTTGCTGAAAATCATTTCCTTTCTGAGCGGCATCGTCCTGATGAAGGGGCTTAGCGTCTACTACGGCCTCAACTGGGCGACGCTGCTGGCGCAATAGAGAAAATTTGGACGGGCCGCGATAACGTCGCGCGCCGCTAGTTCACTGTCTTGAACACAGTGCCGGGCCCTCGATAGGTCCCGAAGCAGCGATCCCAGAAGAAGTGGATCACCGCGAAATTGCTATTCGCATGCCGGTGGTGAACAAAGTGCAGCTCCTGTTTGCGCCTGAACCACGCAAACCTTTGCAGCCACGATCCTTCGACGTGGTACGCCTTGTCGAATAAAACGTGCGCGTAGAATGACGCCGCACATGCGCAGACCTCAACCACAAAAAGATCGATCGGCAGCACGAAGTACGAGAACGCTCCGATCAGAAACACAGGAATAAGGAAGTAAGGCGTCGTGTTGCCTTCGTCGCCGAGGTAAGCCGATGAAACGAGATGATCCTTGGCATAGTGCGTGTGGTGGAAATTGATATGGCTGCGGAATAGCTGGCCGCCCATGGGATGATGGGCAAGCTTGTAGTGAATCAGCGTCTGACCAAACGACATGACCAGATGCGTCGCGAGGGCCGTCACGAGATAGAGCGCAAGCTGAGGAAGCAGGTGCACTGCTGTCTGGAGCATGAGGGCTTCTTACAGGCCCAAGGCTACAGGCCCAAGGCGTTCTTGATTTGGGGGATATGGAGGAAGGCTGAAATTTGCGCCCAATACGCGATGACGCAAACGCCAAGGACCACGCCAGCGGCGATCAGCAATGTGTACCGAGACGGCCGGCTGTGATGTTGGTTTTCATTGATATCCGACACAATGTCTTCCGGTTGGGCGCGACGCATATGTTGCGATTGAACAGACGCTGAGTCTGTTCAAAACAGCTCACTTGTCGCCGAGTTGCCTATCCCGCCGCGATGTTGCCGGATCGCGCAAAACGGCTGAGACGCTGGCAGTCCATCTTGCCCAGCTGAGCTTGCGGAACGGGATCTGTGAGAACCCGTCGCTCAGTGAATCTCCGGCTCGGGCATCACCGCCTTGCCCTGAAGGAAGTCGAAGTCGCAGCCCTGGTCGGCCTGGCCGATGTGCTCGGAGAACATCGCGCCGTAGCCGCGCGGGTATTTCGGCGCCGGCTGCTTCCAGGCCGCCTTGCGGCGCGCCAGTTCAGTGTCGCTGACGTGCAGATGGATTTTCCGCTTGTCGACATCGATCTCGATCTCGTCGCCGGTCTGCACGAAGTTGAGCGGACCGCCGACGAAGCTCTCGGGCGCGACGTGCAGGATGCAGGCGCCGTAGCTGGTGCCGCTCATGCGGCCGTCGGAAATGCGGATCATGTCGCGCACGCCCTGCCCCAGCAGGCGCTTCGGGATCGGCAGCATGCCCCACTCCGGCATGCCGGGGCCGCCCTTGGGGCCTGCGTTCTTTAAGACCAGAATGTGGTCGGGCGTGACGTCGAGATCGTCGCGCTCGATCTCATGCATCATGTGATCGTAGTTCTCGAACGCGATCGCCTTGCCGCGATGCTTGAGGAAGCGCGGATCGGCGGCGGCAGGCTTGATGACACAGCCGTTGGGCGCGAGATTGCCCTTGAGCACCGCGGTCGCGCCTTCGGCGTAGATCGGATCGTTGAGCGTATGAATGACGTCGGAAATGTGCGTCTTCGCGCCCTCGATGTTTTCGCCGACGGTCTTGCCAGTCACCGTCATGCAGGACAGGTCGAGCTTCTCGCGCAAGTTCTCCATCATGGCGCGCAGGCCGCCCGCGTAATAAAAATCCTCCATCAGGTACTTGCCCGACGGCCGCACATTGGCGAGCACCGGAATCTGCCGCGACAACTGGTCGAACCTCTCCATATCGACCGGAATGCCAGCGCGCCGCGCCATCGCGACGACGTGGATGATGGCGTTGGTCGAGCCGCCCATCGCCATGTGAACCTTGATGGCGTTGTCGAATGCGGCCGGCGTCAGGATCTGGTCCGGCGTCAAATCCTCCCACACCATCTCGACGATGCGGCGGCCGGCCTGGCCGCACATGCGGGGATGGTTCGAATCCGCGGCGGGTATCGACGACGAGCCGGGCAAAGCGAGCCCCAGCGCCTCGGTGATCGCCATCATGGTGGCGGCGGTGCCCATCACCATGCAGGTGCCGAATGAGCGGGCGATGCCGCCCTCGATCTCGCTCCAGTCGTCCTCGGTGATGTTGCCGGCGCGTTTCTCGGTCCAGTATTTCCAGACGTCGGAGCCGGAGCCGAGGAACTGGCCACCCCAGTTGCCGCGCAGCATGGGACCGGCCGGAATATAGATCGCCGGCAGCCCCATGCTGATCGCGCCCATGACGAGACCCGGCGTGGTCTTGTCGCAGCCGCCCATCAGCACCGCGCCATCGAGCGGGTGGCTGCGCAGCAACTCTTCGGTCTCCATGGCGAGGAAATTGCGGTACATCATGGTAGATGGCTTCACCATGGTTTCCGACAGCGACATCGCCGGCAGTTCGATCGGGAAGCCGCCAGCCTGCAGCACGCCGCGTTTGACGTTGTCAGCACGCGAGCGCAGATGCGCGTGGCAGGGATTGATCTCGCTCCAGGTGTTGATGATGCCGATCACCGGCTTGCCGGTCCAATCCTCGGCGTCGTAGCCGATCTGGCGCAGCCGCGAACGATGGCCGAACGAGCGCATGTCGGAAACACCGAGCCAGCGGTGGCTGCGGAGGTCTTCGGGACGTTTGCGTTGGGTCATCGCTTCCTCTTGCTTGAATCGGCCTCGCGCGACACCCGCGCAGCCGCCATACTAGGCTCGATCCGGTTCAGGAGAGAAACATGGGATTTGGACGGACCGCAACGCCCTTCCGCTGGGCCCTGATCGCGCTGCTGGCCGGCACCCTCGCCGCGGCCCATTCGTCCGGTGCGCTGGCGCAGGCGAAATTCCCCAACCGGCCGATCCGCATCCTGATCCCGTTCGCCCCTGGCGGCGGCGTCGACGTGGTGGTCCGGATCGTCGCCCAGAAGGTGAGCGAGCAGACCGGCCAGGCCGTGGTGATCGAATCCAAGCCCGGCGCCGGCGGCGCCATTGCGGTCAACGAGCTGATGCGGTCGGAACCCGACGGCACGACACTCCTTGCCACAACCAGCTCGCACGCCACGCTGCCGGTGCTGAACAAATTGCCCTGGCATCCGAGCAACGATTTCACGCCGATCGCGAACATCTATTCCACCATGTTCGTGATGCCGACCAACAAGGCGAGCACCGCGCACTTCCGCACGCTCGCCGAACTGATCGCCTACGCCAAAGCCAATCCCGGCAAGCTGAGCTGGGGCTCATCGGGCATCGCCGGTCCGCAGCACCTGGTCGGCATGCGGTTCATGAGGACGGCAGGCATCGACACCGTCCATGTGCCCTATCGCGGCAACGCGCCAATGCTGCAGGCGCTGCTGCAAAACGACATCCAGCTCACCTTCGACACGCCGACGCTGGTCGCGCCGCACATCCAGGACGGCAAGCTCACGGCGCTCGCGGTCACCGGCCCGCGCCGGATGGCGAAGCTGCCGGATGTGCCGACCGTAAAGGAGGCGACCGGCCTCGACTTCACCAGCGACATCTGGATTTTCGTGATCGGCCCGAAGGGCATTCCCGAACCGGTTCAGGCGGCGCTGAACAAGGAATTTGCCGCGGCGCTGGACGACAAGGCGGTGCGCGAGCGGATCACGGGATTCGGGCTGGAAGTGACCGCGAGCGGCGAGAACACAACCGCCTATCTCAAGAAACACATCGACGATTTCGCCGCGACCTACGGCAAGCTGATTGCAGAGTTGAATATCAAGGCGGAGTGAGATTTCTTGCGAGGTCGATCCGCCCTCATCCTGAGGAGGCCGCGAAGCGGCCGTCTCGAAGGACGAGGGCGGCCCCATCCTTCGAGACGCGGGCTTCGCCCGCTCCTTAGGATGAGGCCGTTAGAGGCTCACGCTCGACCTACTCGACGCTGGCGCCGGAAAACTCGACGACCTTCTTCCATTTCTCGGTCTCGGACACGACGATGTTGCCGAAATCCGCCGGCGTCCCACCCATCGGCGCCCCGCCGAGGTCGGCGAATCGTTCCAGGATCTTCGCGTCGGCGAGGCCGTCGTTGATCCCCTTGTTCAGGATGGCGATCACGTCGGCCGGCGTCTTCGCCGGCACGCCCATGCCGAACCAAGCGCTCGCTTCGTAGCCCTTCACGGTTTCGGCCAGCGTAGGCACATCCGGCAACTGGTTCGAGCGCTTCTCGGTTGTTACCGCGAGCGCGCGGAGTTTGCCGGCTTTGATGTGCGGCAGGCACGACGGCATGTTGTCGAACATCACCTGGCACTGGCCGCTGAGCATGTCGATCAGCGCCGGGGTTGAGCCGCGATAGGGCACGTGCGTCATCTTCACGCCGGTCATCGCCATGAACAGTTCGCCGGAGAGATGCACCGACGTGCCGTTGCCGGACGAGGCCCAATTGACCTTGCCGGCGTTGGCCTTGGCATAGGCGATGAACTCGGTGACGTTCTTCGCCGGCACGTCGGGATGCACGATCATGACGTTCGGCACACGCATGATGCCGCCGACCGGCGCCATGTCGCGCACGAAATTGAACGGCAGCTTCTTGTAGAGCGAAGCGTTAATGCCGTTCGCCGGATTGACCAGATAGACCGTGTAGCCGTCGGGCGGCGAATTGATCACGTATTCGGTGGCGATGTTGTTGCCGGCGCCGGGCTTGTTCTCGATGACGAACTGCTGGCGCAGTTTTTCGGAGAGATAATTGCCCATCAGCCGCGCCAGAATGTCGGTCGAGCCGCCCGGCGGATAGCCGACCACCCAGCGCACTGACTTTTCCGGAAAGGCCGCGAAGGCCGACGTGCTGATGAACGGAGCCACGACGAGGCCGCCGGCTGTCACCCGCAGAAAATCACGACGCTTGATCATTGCATTCCTCTCCCTGTGCGGCGCGTCAGTCCTGACGGCGCCGTTCTATGAGCGTTGGCGGCAAACTACGCGCGCCGGGCCGACTTCTACAAGAGTTATGGTGTGACTGCTTGACGTTGAAGCAAACTCCGTTCGTTCCCGCGGAAGCGGGAACCTAGTCTTTGCAGCAAAGAGCTGGGTCCCCGCTTTCGCGGGGACGAACGGGGCTAATTCCTCTCAAACAACAAGCCTTAGTTCACCTTGATATTGTTGGCGGTGACGATCTGCCGCCAGTTGGCGATCTCGTCCTCGATCTGCTTGCGCATGGCCTCGGGCGTGGTGGGGGTGGGGATATTGCCACCCTCCTTCAACTTCTGCTGCACATCGGGAAAATCCAGCGCGCGGCGGATTTCGGCATTGAGCCGATCGACGATCGGCCGCGGCGTGTGCGGCGCAGCCACCAGCCCGAGCCAGGACATATAGCTGACGCCGGGGAGCGTTTCGGCGACCGTTGGCGCGTCGGGCAGCAGCGGATAGCGCTCAGCCGACGTGACGGCGAGCGCGCGGAACTGGCCGTTGTGGATGCGCGGAAAGCCCGACGTCGCGGTGTCGAGCATCACGTCGACGCGGCCGGCGAGCACATCCGTCACCGCCGCGGCCGAGCCGCGATACGGCACCGGCACCATGTCGACGCCGGCCTTCATGCCGACCCAGCTGCCGATCAGGTGATAGACCGAGCCCAGCGAAGTGATCACATAGGTGAGCTTGCCCGGATTGGCCTTGGCGCGGGCCAGCATGTCCTGGAAGGATTTGATCGGGGAATCCTTCGGCACCGCGTAAACGAACGGATAGGCGCACACCATGCTGAGGAAGCCGAAGGTGTTGTCGCCGTCGAACGGGAATTTGCCGACCGCCGCCCCGCTGGCATAACCGGCCGTCAACATGGTGAGGTTTAAGCCATCGGGGGCTGCGTTCGCCACCATGCTAGCCGCAATGCCGCCGCCGCCGCCGGTGTTGTTCTCGACCGTCACGGTCTGGCCGAGCCGCGCCGCGAGCTTGTCGGCCAGCAGACGGCTGATGATGTCGGGGCTGCCGCCCGGCGAGGTGCCGACCAGGATGCGCAACGGCCGCTGCGGCCAGTCCTGCTGCGCGCGCGCCGGCAGTACAGCGGAGGCCGCAAGCACGCCGGCCAGTGAAAGAGTGTGTCGTCGGGTCAACGTCATGGTGGTCCGGGTGTGAACGCCGCGACGATATCAGGGGCCCGGATCGGCCGCCAAGCGCACATCAAGCGCTCCAGCGGCGGCATCCCGGGACTTTTCAGCGCAGGCGCTGCGTTGCTGCGGCGCCCCGGTGATCCGCCGCGGCTAATTTTCGCTTAATGCGGTCGTCGAAACCTCGCGGTTCCGAGCAACGCGATTTCCACGTACGTGCTGTAAGCATGTCCGAAGCGTGGTTACAGCGAGACGGACGATGAAGACGCAGGCTTGGAGTCAGGTCTGGAGCTATCAGGCTTGGAGCAGCCAGGTTTGGAGCCGGTTGATTTTCGTTGCCGGTGTGCTCTGCCTGGTCGCGGCTTCGCCGGGCGTCAATCCTGCGCGCAGCGACCAGCAATGGACGTCGCTGCTGTCGAATGAGCTTCCGCGCACAGCCCCGGAACACATCGCACTGCAGCGGCGCGCCGACGCCGTGCTGCAGGAATTGCTGCAGACGGCGAGCGCAGAGCAGACGGCTTCGACGATCGCCGATTGACTTTGCGCGACTGACTGGAACACTGCCGCCGCCAGTTCCAGGAGCGATTCATGCGGCTTGCCTTGATCCTCACCGGCCTCTTCATCAGCACGGCCGCGCTCGCGGGCTACGATAAAACCTGGCACCAGGCGGAATTCTGGTCCGGCGAGTGGCCGCACGGCTTCTCGGTCGTCAAGCCGAATGTCACGGTCCCGGCGCGCACCGCCATGGACACGGACCTCAAGCCGACGATCTCCTGCAAGCTGCCCTACCGCGCCGTGTTCAATCCATGGAACACCGCACGCAGCAAGGCGAGCAATGCGCATTACTGGACCGCCTCGAAGATCGTCACGATGACCGCCAAGCAGGACTTCACGTTTGTGGACGAGGCCGTGAAGCTCCCGATCAAGAAGGGCGACACGCTCGAATACCTGATCTATTACGGCGAAGGCAGTTTTGCGGTCCGCATCCGCGGCAAGACCTACCGCGGCGACCAGGACCTTCTCGAAAAGATGGAATCCGTCCCCGACTCGCCGAACCACGAATGGCTGCGCTTGACCTGTGTGGATGGCCAGACCGCGTGGATTTATCTCCCCGATCTCACCATCAAGAATAAAGACGGTGACGACACGTATATTGACGGCTTGTGGAACGCCAGCATCGGCAATCCCGGCGTCATCGAATATGGCAAGGCGCGCGATCTCACCGAAGCCGAAATCAAGCGCGGCCCAGAGCCGCAATAAGGGCGGACTGCGCCGCCGCTGACATTGCGGCCAGGAGGACGATGGAGGCGGATGTGAGCCAGATGGCGGCAACGCTGATCGATGCAAAGGGGACGAAGCATGTTCAAGCAACTTGCTAAACTGATCGGCACTTCGCGCGGATTGGTCCTTGCTGCAAGCTGTCTTGCTACAAGTTGTCTTGGCCTTCTGCCGTCTTCCCCTGCATCGGCCTGCCAGCCGGTCACTTACTGCTCCATCATCCGCGTTTGCGGCCAGGCTCCGGCCCCCTGGGGACCGGCCATCAGGAAAGCCACGGACGAGGGCGATCCTCTCGAGCTGATGGAAAAAACCGAGGACTGCATACGGCGGTCCAATTTCCAGGGCGTCGGCAAATATGCCAAGGACTGGAGGCGCATCTCGGATTGCGGCGAGAATCCAGAGCGCTATTTGAAATTCGCCGATGCGGCCAAGAGCGGCACCTGCGCCAGCGCGCGGTGAGGGCAGGGCTTGAAGACCATCGCACGCGTTTAGCGGGCTGTTGAAAAAGTCCTCGGCGTCATTCCCGGGCGCGCCCGCAAGCGCGTTCACGCGCGTCTTCGACGCGCTATGGGGCGCGATCCCGGAATCTATAACCCCAGTATTTCGGTAACAATCAGCACTGGGGTTATGGATTCCGGCACTCGCTTCGCTCGGCCGGAATGACAGCAGAACATTTTTCAACAGCCTGTTAGCGCATCAGTTGCAGCCTCCTCGGTGCGGCCGAGTGCGGCAAGCGCATCGGCGGTGACGCGGGCCGCAGACGAATATGTCGGCCACGCCCGCCGCCACCTGATGATGCGGCGCCAGGGAACGTTTGCACGTCCTCGTTGCAGCCGCAGCCGCCAATGATAACCTGTCGCATCGACGCAAATACTTGGTGGACATTTTATTATGCGTTTGCGGATTTATGGCCCCATTGTCGGTGTGCTTCTGGTGCTTGCCGCGTCGGCTCACGGCACCAGCCTGCAGGACCGCATCGACTGTATCAAAGGCAGAGGAGATCAGCAGGTCGCGGGTTGTACCGGCATCATCGATGATCGAAGCGAAAGCGCACAACATCCGCGCCAATATCTGGAGCAATCGAGGTGATAAGAACCGCGCCATATCCGATTACAGCGAAGCGATCCGGCTCGACCCGAAATTTACGGACGCTTACTACAATCGCGGCAACGTTTGGCGCAATAAGGGTGACTACCAGCGGGCGATCACCGACTACAGCGAAGTCATCCGGCTCAATCCGGCTGACGCCGAAGCTTATGGCAATCGCGGCATCTCCTTGAAGAACATCGGCGACTACGACAGCGCCATCGCCGACTACAACGAGGCAATCCGGCTAAACCCGCAAGCAAACCACTTCAGCAATCGCGGTCTTGCGTGGCGTTTCAAGCGCGATCTCGACCGCGCAATGGCTGACTACAACGAGGCCATCCGTCTCGATCCGAATCTTGCCAATGCGTACTTCAATCGCGGAAGCGTATGGCAAGCCAAGGGCGACCTCGACCGGGCCATCGCCGACTATAGAGAAGCTATCCGTCTCGATCCGATGAATGCAGGCAATTTCAACAATCGCGGCGTGGCCTGGCTTGCGAAGCGGGACCTTGACCAGGCGATGGCCGACCTCAACGAAGCAATCCGCCTCGATCCGAAGTTCAGCGACGCTTACTACAATCGCGGCAACGTCTGGCGAACCAAGGGTGACAGGGCCCGCGCGATCCAGGATTTCACGGAAGCAGCGCGGCTCGGCAACGCTGAGGCGGTTGCACGGCTGAGAGAGCTTGGCCGGTAGCAGGTCTGCGAACAGCCAGCACCGTCAGGGCGTCGCGGCAATTCGGGCCTTGCGCGACTAATTGGTCGGAGTGGCAGGATTTGAACCTGCGACCCCTTCGTCCCGAACGAAGTGCGCTACCAGGCTGCGCTACACTCCGACTTGAGGGCGCTATATAGCGGCGGCCTCATCCCCTCGCAAGCACAGGCATTTTGCGGCTATAGAGCCGGGGTCGAGACCTCCAGAAGGCCGCCCCGATGGCTCACGAGACGCAACAACTCGCCGGATATGCCGCCAAGGTCCGCTACCAGGACCTGCCCGGGCCGGTCATCCAGCGCACCAAGGACTGCATCGCCGACACCGTTGCGGCGATCGCGTTCGGCGCCCACCTGCCCTGGAGCCGGATCATCGTCGATTACGCCAAACGGCGCGGCGCGGGTGGCAAAAGTCACGTCTTCGCGCCCGGCGGCCCGCGCCTGCAGGCGCCGATGGCGGCTTTCGCCAATGGCGCGCTGGCGCACGCCTTCGAGATGGACAACCTGACCTGGCCGAACACTGGCGTGCATCCCGGCGCGACGCTGTGCATGCCGGCGATCGCGGTGGCGCAAGAGCGCGGCCTCGGCGGGCGGGAACTGCTCGCGGCCGTGGTGGCTGGCGGCGAGACCATGATCCGCATCGGCCGCGCCACCAAACACAACAACGAGACGCGCGGCTATCACGCGCCGGGCACCACCGGGCCGTTCGGCGGCGCCATCGCGGTCGGGCGGCTGCTGAAGTTCGACGCCGCCACAATGACCAACGCGATCGGCATCGCGGGCTCGCTGTCCTGCGGGCTCCTTGAGTTCGCCAAATCCGGCACCGGCGCGATGGTGAAGCGCCTGCACATGGGCCGCGCCGCCGAAAGCGGCGTGCTGGCGGCTTCGCTTGCGGCCGAAGGCTTCACCGGACCGAAAACCGTGCTGGAAGGCCCGTTCGGCTTCCTCAAGGTGTTCTGCGGCGACTACGACCTCGACGCGCTGACGCGGGGGCTGGGCAGCGAGCATGCGATGCTGCGCATCATGCTCAAGCGCTTCCCGATGCACATCACGTCGCACACTTCGGTGCAGGCGGTCGAAGATCTCAAGCGCCAGCACAATTATTCCAACGCCGACATCGCCTCGATCCACGTCACCGGCAACCAGAAGATGGCGACGGTCAACAACATCCCCGCCCCCGCCGACCTGATGATGGCGCAATACTCGCTGCCGTTTAACTTGGCGCTGGCGCACTACCAGAATGCGCGCGACCCGGCGTCGTTCAACGCCAAGACCTTTGCCGATCCGGCGATCCGCTCGCTCGCCTCGCGCGTCACCGTGTCGGCTGCCGACGACGCCAAGCACGGCCACACCATCGCGGCGACCGTGGCGGTGACGCTCAACAACGGCACCACGCTGACGCGCCACGTAGACAGCTTCAAGGGCACGCCCGAGATGCCGCTCAGCCGCGACGAGATGCGCGACAAGTTCCTGCTGCTGACGCGGCACTGCGACAGCAAGGCGATGGAGCGGCTGTTCGACCGGCTGCAAAATCTGGAAAACGAGAAGTCGCTGGACTGGATGAAGGTCCCGGCCGCGGCGAAAGCGAAATCGCCCAAAGCTACGAGCAAGCCTGCGAGTAAGCGCGCCAAGAAGAACGACAAGAAAAACGACAAGAAGAAATGACCGTCGAGCTCGCCACCCGGGTGCTGGCGGCCGATGCGAACGCGGCCGCCGAGGCCGCGCGCGTTCTTGCGGCCGGCGGGCTCGTCGCCTTCCCGACCGAGACCGTTTATGGGCTCGGCGCCGACGCGACCGACGGCGCCGCGGTGGCGCGGCTCTATGCGGCGAAAGGCCGGCCCGCGTTCAATCCGCTGATCGCCCATGTCGCCGATATCGCAGCGGCGCACCGGCTCGCCGTGTTCGATGCGGCGGCCGAGCGGCTCGCCGCCGCGTTCTGGCCAGGGCCGCTGACGCTGGTGCTGCGCAGGCACGCCGATTGCCCGGTGGCCGAACTCGCGACCGCGGGCCTCGACAGCATCGCGGTGCGGATGCCGGACCACGCGGTGGCGCGCGAAATCCTGCGCGCGCTCGGCAAGCCGGTGGTCGCGCCGTCGGCCAACCGCTCCGGCCACGTGTCGCCCACCACCGCGGCGCATGTGCTGGCCGATCTGCGCGGCCGCATCGATCTCATCGTCGATGGCGGTCCGGCGCTGGTCGGCCTTGAGTCCACCATCGTGGCCTGCCTCGACCGCCCGACGCTGTTGCGGCCGGGCGGCCTCGCCCGCGCCGAGATCGAACGCGTCATCGGCGCGCCGCTCGCCGACCCGCCGCCCGGCGAAATCGACCCGGACGCGCCGCTGGCGCCCGGCATGCTCGCCTCGCACTACGCGCCGAAGGCGCGGCTTCGCCTCGATGCGCGTGAGGTCCAGGAGGGCGAGGCGCTCTTGGCCTTCGGCCTGAAGATGCCGCCAGGCGTCGATCGTGCGGCGGTCGTGCTCAACCTTTCGCCCGGCGGCGATCTGGTGGAAGCGGCCGCCAACCTGTTTTCCGACCTGCGCGCGCTCGACGATACTGGCGCGCCGACCATCGCCGTGATGCCGATCCCGCACCACGATCTCGGCGAAGCGATCAACGACCGCCTTGCGCGGGCGGCAGCGCCGAGAGACACCTGAACCGGCTTGCCAAAAACCCGGCATCGGCTTATCTGTCTAGTCAGACTAGTCAGGAGCCGTCATGCTGACCAAAAGCCGGTCCTGGAAACTTCAGGACGCCAAAGCGAGATTTTCCGAACTGGTCCGGCGCGCCAAAACCGGCGAGCCGCAATCGGTCACGGTGCACGGCAAGGAGGCTGTCGTCGTCGTGGACCCGGAGCAGTTCAACATCACGCCGAAGAATGCCGATCGAGGCACCATGAAGGGATTCCTGGAAGCTTCGAAGAAATATCGCGGGATGCTGGAAGGCATCGACCTTGACCGGCGGGGAATGACGACACTTCGCGACAAGCGCCGGGAGATATTCGACGGCGACTTTCTTGATGAGGACGAAACGTGAGATGGCTTCTCGATACCAACGTCATCTCGGAAAGCGTGCGGCTTCGTCCGAATTCGCGGGTATCGAAGTGGATGGCCGATGTAGCATCTCAGGACCTCGCGATCAGCGCCCTCAGCATTGCTGAGCTGCGCGACGGAATAGCAACCGCTCGCGACGAGCGGCGGCGCGCTGCATTGAAACAATGGTTCGATGCGGAAATTCTTCCCCGTTTCGGCAATCAAATACTTCCGGCAACCGAAGATGTTCTGACGGATTGGCTTGGCGTCTCCCGGAGACTTCGCAAAACCGGACGTCCGCGTGACCCCGCCGACATGCTCCTGGCATCCACGGCCCGCGTACACAATCTTACACTTGCAACTCGCAACGTGAAGCACTTCGCGGATACGGGTATCGTCGTGTACGATCCGTGGAACGGCGAAACGCACCGGATGAAAGAACCCTGACGGGTTGAACACGAGTTCTCTCCATGAATGAAATGACAAAACCCATCACCGCCCTCTCCCCCGCGACCTTGGCGCGCTTCGTCGCCGTGGTCGGCGAGAAGAACGCCATCACCGACAAGGAGCGGCAGGCGCCGTTCCTGGTCGAGTTCCGCGCGCTGTGGACCGGCCACACGCCGGTGGTGTTGCGGCCGGGCTCGACGAAAGAAGTCTCGGAAATCCTCAAGATCGCCAACGAGACCTCGACCGCGATCGTGCCGCAGGGCGGCAACACCGGTCTGGTCGGCGGCCAGATCCCGCACAATGGCGAGGTGGTGCTGTCGTTGCAGCGGCTCGACAAGATCCGCGAGATCGATGCGGTCTCCAACACCATCACCTGCGAGGCCGGCGTCACGCTGATGCGCGCGCGCGAGGCGGCGGCGAATGTCGACCGGCTTTATCCGCAATTACTGCCGTCGGAGGGCACCTGCACCATCGGTGGCAATCTTTCCACCAACGCCGGCGGCACCGCGGCGCTGGCGCACGGCATTGCGCGCTCGCACGCGCTCGGACTTGAAGTGGTGCTGGCCGACGGCCGCATCATGAACAACCTCAACAAGCTCAAGAAGGACAACACCGGCTACGACCTGCGCGACTTGTTCATCGGCGCCGAAGGCACGCTCGGCGTGATCACGGCGGCGGTGCTGCGGCTGGTGCCGCGCCCGAAGTCGGTCGAAACCGCCTGGGCCGCGATCCCGTCGGTGCAGGCTGCGGTCGATCTGCTTGGCCTCGCGGCCGAGCGCACCGCGGGCGGCGTGACCAGCTTCGAGATCATGGCGCGAGAGGGCATCGAGATCGTGGTCAAGCACGCCGGCGCGCGCATGCCGCTCGCAACCCAATCGCCCTACTCCGTGCTGATCGAGCTATCGTCGCAGCGGCGCGAGGGCCTGCGCGAGTCGATGGAGCAGATCCTGGCCGATGGCTTGGAGAAAGGCCTCGTGCTCGACGCCACCATCTGCGAAAGCGTCGAGCAGGCCAAGGCGTTCTGGAAAATCCGCGAGCAGTTCGGCGAGATGCAGGGCCGCGAGGGCGGCTCCATCAAGCACGACGTTTCGGTGCCGGTCGCCAACATTCCGGCCTTCATCGAGGAAGGCAACGCCGCCGCGCGCAAGCTCATTCCGGGCTGCCGTCCGCTGCCGTTCGGCCACGTCGGCGACGGCAACATCCACTACAACATCACGCAGCCGGCCGGCGCCGACAAAGCCGAGTTCCTCAAGCGCTGGGACGACATGAACGACGTGATCTACAAGATCGTGCTCAAGCACGGCGGCTCGGTATCGGCCGAGCACGGCGTCGGCATCGTCAAGCGGGACTACCTGCCGAAAATCAAGGACCCGGTCGCCTATGACCTGATGAAAACGCTCAAGCGCACGCTCGATCCCAAGGGCATCCTCAATCCGGGCAAGGTGCTGTAAGTCGTCTTAGTTTTGCATTGAAGCGTTGACCGCGAGCGCAGGCGTGCCCCTCTCCCCGCACGCGGGGAGAGATGAAGAAGAGCGCACCTCAGCGCACCACGCCCCAAGGATCGGCCGGCTTCTGGTTCGGGATCCGGTCGAGCGCCGAGCGATAGGCCTTGTCATCGGCCGCACGCTTCTTCTGCGTGTCCGCGTTTGCCGGCTGGCTTGTCGTATCTTGCTTGCGCTTGCGCTCGGCCTGAACCGGGACTGCGAGTAGCGCGACCATCAGCGCCGCCAGAATAATTCTGAGCGTCATAAGCCCTCCGCCGATCATCATCGAACGGCCGCCCCATTAGGGCATCGCCCAAAAACCGGGCAAAAAATGGGCTGACGCGGTTTGGCCTTAGAACAGCGAACCTTCTAGAACAGCGAGCCTTGCCCGGGGTCCTGTTTCTGACGCCGTGGCCTAGCCGGCGGTTTCGTCGGCTCGGCCACGGGCTCCGGCGGTGCGGTGTAGGGCTCGAGCAGCGCCGGTGAATCGTTGACGACGCGATTGACCGCGGGCGAAATCTCGTAGGCCTCCATCGAGCCATCCGGCGCCGGCACGAACAACTCGGCGGCGACCTTCTCGTCGACGTTGGCGCAATCGAGCCAGAGATCGAATTGATCCGGCGGCACGATCACCGGCGCGCGGTGATGAATCTGCGCCAGTGCCTCGTTCGCCGGCGTGGTGATGAGCGCCGCGGTTTCCAACTCCTCGCCGTTCGGCCCCATCCAGGTTTCCCAGAGACCCGCGAACGCGATCGGGCCGGGCGACGTCGGCCGCGCGAAGAAGGGCCGTTTGCTCTTGCCCTCCTCTTTCCACTCATAGAAGCCGTCGGCCGGGAACAGGCAGCGCCGCCGCTTCATCGCGTTGCGGAACGCCGGCTTCTCGTTCACCGATTCGCCGCGCGCATTGATCAGCAGCGAAAACGTCTTCGGGTCCTTCACCCACGACGGCAACAGGCCCCAGCGCACCAGTGCAAAATGCCGCTCGCCGTTGTCGAGCCGCACGATGGGAACCGGCTGGGTCGGAGCCACGTTGTAGCGTGCCGGAAAATTCGGCCGCTCCGGATAACGAAACAGCGCCCGGATCGCCTCCGGGGCACTCGTTATGCAGTAGCGGCCGCACATATCATGCTCCGTTTGCATGCCAACAATTCACCCGCCCCGGTTTTAGGGGCGCGTTAACCGGAAGTCGCAACACTATGGTTTTACATCGCTGCCCTGGGGAAACGCCGATGACCGCGACCGCCACCGCCCCTGCGCCTGCCCTCGGCGCGGCGCTCCCGGCGGAGGCTGCGTCAGGGGCCGCAATCCCTAAGATAAATCCGGCGACCGGACTGTCCACCGACTATCTTAATCACTTCACCGAAGCCATCATGGTGCTGGAAATGATCAGCGTCATGCCCGATTGCCTGCCCGATTTTCTGGCCTGGGAGCCGCGGAGCTACCGCGAGCATTTTGCGGCCTCGCGTTTCAGCGACCGCGACGCGGTGATCGCGGCCTACGATGCGGCCGATCCGGCGCTGCGCCAATCCCTCGATACGCTCACCGACATCATGAACACCCTCCTGCTGGCGACCCGCGAGGCGATCGCGAGCGACGCCTCGGAGGCCAAGACGCAGGACCTGTCGCAGCGCGCCGTCAACGGACTGAAGCCGCTGATCACCCGTGCGGGCGCCGTGATCAACGGCACCGCGCTCAGCAGCGGCATCAGCACGCCGCAAAACGTCGTCGACGCCCTGTTCGACCGGTGAGCGGAACGCCCGACCCGCGCGCCTATCCGGACCGGCCAATCCTTGCGGTCAGCGCCGCCATCATCCGCGACGGCCGTGTGCTGGTGGCGCGGCGCGCGCGTGGGCCCGCGTACAACATCTGGACCTTGCCAGGCGGCGTGGTCGAGGCCGGCGAAACGCTCGTCGAGGCGCTGGTCCGCGAGGTGCTGGAAGAAACACAGATTGCGGTCGAGCCGGTGGCGCTGGCCGGCCATCGCGAGGTGGTGGTGCGCGACGCCGCCGGGCGTGCCGAACGGCATTTTGTCATCATGTGCTTCGCGTCGCGCTGGATCTCGGGCGAGCCGGTGCTGAACGAGGAACTCGCCGAGGCGCGATGGCTGCGTCCGGCCGAACTCGCCCAGCTCAAAACCACCGAGGGTCTCGCCCCGATCGTCGCCGCGGCCTTCGAGCAGATCGAAGACACCGGCCGATAAGGCTTGGCCCGATAAGGCTTGGCCCGATCAGGCTTGCGGCTGACACACTTTCGCCATCGGCCCTAACCACGACATGCGAGTGCGCTTGCCTCGCGCTAGCGGCTGTCTCATAGCTTCGCATCCGATGTTCAGACGCGCTTTAACCATCTGGCTGGTGACGCTTGCGTTGGCGGGCTCGCCCGCGCGCGCGCTCGATGCCAATCCGGCGCCGTTCGATGGCGATCTCGCCCGGCTCGCGGAAATCCTTGGCGCGCTGCATTATCTGCGCGACATCTGCGGCGCCCGCGACGGCCAGAAATGGCGCATCGAAATGCAGGCGCTGATCGATACCGAAGCGCCGGCCGGTAGCGAACGGCGCCGAAGCCTGTCGACGAGCTTCAACCGCGGCTACCGCGGCTTTCAACAGACCTACCGCACCTGTACGCCGGCCGCCGATGTCGTCATCCGCCGCTATCTCGAGGAAGGCGCCAAAATCGCCCGAGAGATCGCGGCGCGCTATTCGAATTAACCGCGCCGATTAACCTTCCCCAAAAGAGCGCCTAGGCGCGCCATGATCGCGTGCTACCGTCGCAACAGATCGGCACTAGACAGCGCGAGCACATTTTTCCGACATGCAAAACGTGAAACCAACAAATTCGAGCCGCGAGCAGGTGCCTGTCAGCGAGCAGAAGCAGGCCGCTCTCAGTTACCTCAATGAGGCCTGGGCGGAAGGCCGCCTCGACGGCATCGATGACGACTGCATGGCGCAGGCCTGCCTGTTTTCGGCGCTGGCATCCCTGGTCTCGACTTATGGCGAAGAAGCCACCGGAAAGTTCGCCGAAAGCCTGCCCAAACGCATCCGCAACGGCGAATTCTCCGTCGATCTCGCCCGCCAGTAGGCCTATGGCCGGCGCGAGCGGCGCCCCCGGCTACGCCTTTCACGCTGAAATTCCCATCAGAGTCTGCTAGCTTGGCGGCTATCATCGGACCGGCCGTCGAATCATGCCGTTGCGCCCGCCACATATCGCCCTCGCCATAGCCCTGATCTGGGGCGGCGCGACGCTGTGCGTCGAGGCGCAGGCGCAAAACAAAATCCGCACCGAAACCATCCGTCCGCCGATGGCGCCCGGTCCGCCGGTCGCGCCCCAAGCCAAGCCGGAAGAAAAACCCGCGGCCGTGCCGGTGAACCCGAGTGCGCGCGTGGCACCGCTCGATCCGAAAAAGCCGGGCGCAATACCGGAGATCATCACCGACCTTTCGCGCCTGCCGCCGAATGTCACGCGCACGCGCGAGCGTATTCTCGCCGCGGCCCGCACCGGCGACCTGCAAAAACTTCTCACCGTGATGCAGATGAACGAGACCATGCCGGTGTTCTCGTTCTCTGAAGACAAGGATCCGATCGCCTATTGGAAAACCAATTATCCGGATTCCGACGGCGTCGAAATCCTGTCGATCCTGGTGACCATCCTCGACAGCGGCTTCGTGCTGGCCGACAAGGGCACGCCGCAGGAAATGTATCTGTGGCCCTATTTCACACGCATGCCGGCCAAAACCCTGACGGCAGCACAGAAGGTCGAACTGTTCCGGATCATCACCGGCGCAGACTACAAGGACATGCTCGATTTCGGCGCCTACATGTTCTACCGGCTCGGCATTGGGCCGGACGGCACCTGGCATTTTTTCGTCGCCGGCGACTGAACGCTCTGACGCGCGTTCAGGCTGAACGGACGAGGCCGAGCAATTGGCTCGTCAGCTTATCGACATCTTTCACATAGAACGGCTTGAACAACACCGCCTTGGCGCCGGCTTGCTTCGCCCTGTCGGCGAGCTTCGGATCGTTGGAGCTCGTGATCATCACGACGTCGGTGTCGGGGTGGCTGCGCTGAAGTTCGGCGAGCGTCGCAAAACCGTCGAGCACCGGCATGTTGACGTCGAGAAACACGATATCGAAATGTTGACTGCTGGCCTTCTCGATGGCGGCCTGCCCTTGCTCAGCCTCTTCGGCCTCGAACCGGAAACGGCTGGCATCGAGGACCTTGCGCACGACCGAGCGGACGGTGGCCGAGTCATCGACGATCAGCGCGCGCCGCGACAACCGCGCGCGCACGCACCCGTCGAGCAGCGTGCGCGCCTCGCCGAGGTCGATCGGCTTGGCCAGCGCGCCATCGACCGCAAGGCCGTCGGTCAACACCACGCGCGTTTTCATCTCGGCCGCGCCGACCAGGATCGCGAGCGGATGGCTCTTCGCCGCGCGCGCGGCATCGATCAGCGCCTGCCGGGATTGGCGCGACATTCGGGAATCGAAAAAGATCGCGTCGAAATCCTCTTTCGCCAGGCGCTCGCGCACCGGCGTTTCGTCTTCGGTTGCTTCGATCTCGACGACTTCGATGGGCACCGACACCTGCGACGCGGCACGGCGGATCGTTTCGCGCTCGGCGGCCGCTTCGGACACAAGCAGGATTTTGAGCGATACGAGATCTTCGCTCACCAACTGCCTCCAGCTTGCCGATGCAGCCGGGCCTCTCCGGCCGCATCAAAATGAGGGTGCCGAGTTCGAAACACGGCCATGTAAAATACGGGCCGCATTTGTAGATAAGGCCCGCCAATTGGCAATGATGTTTGGGGAAAACTTGTGACGGCGGCGTTAAAAACTGGATTCGCAATCGCGCTCGATCGCGGATGCGCAAAGTTCAGTTACACAGCCCGCGGTAGAGCTTCAACGAATTGCACTGCCTCGCCTCGCGATCCCATAACGATTTCGTTCTGCCACATCACCTTAGTACCGCGCACCAACGTCCCGACCGGCCAGCCGGTGACGCTCATGCCATCGTACGGCGTCCAGCCCACGCGCGACGCTATCCATTTGTTGCTGATGGTTTCGCGGCGTTTGAGGTCAACGATGGTGAAATCGGCGTCGTAGCCCGCCGCAATCCGGCCCTTCCGGGCGATGCCAAACAAACGTGCAGGCCCCGCACTGGTGAGGTCGACAAAACGCGCAAGCGTCAGGCGGCCTGCGTTAACGTGATCGAGCATAACGGGGACCAATGTCTGAACGCCGGTCATGCCGGAGTGTGTCTTTGGATAAGCGTGCGACTTTTCTTCGCGGGTGTGCGGGGAGTGGTCCGAGCCGATGCTGTCGATGACGCCCTGCGCGAGCCCTTGCCAGATGCCGTCGCGATGCGAGGCATCACGCACCGGCGGATTGAGCTGCGCCAGCGTGCCGAGGCGCTCGTAGCATTCCGGCGCCGCCAGCGTGAGGTGGCTCGGCGTCGCCTCCGCGGTCGCCACATCCTTGTGATCCGCGAGGAAGGCTGCCTCCTCCTTGGTGGTGACGTGCAGCACGTGCACGCGTTTTCCGGTCTCGCGCGCCAACCGTATGAGCCGCTGCGTGCACATCAGCGCCGCGGTCGCGTCACGCCACACCGGATGCGAACTCGGATCGCCCTCGACCCGTAAATGCATGCGCTCGCGCAGCCGGTATTCGTCTTCCGAATGGAACGCGGCGCGGCGGCGGATCGCTTTGAGGACATTGCGCACGCCCTCATCGTCCTCGATCAGCAGCGAACCGGTCGACGAGCCCATGAACACCTTGACGCCGCAGGCGCCCGGCAGCCGCTCCAGCTCGGCGAGCTCGTGGGTGTTCTCGCGCGTCGCGCCAACATAGAACGCAAAGTCGCAATGCATCCGATGATGCCCGCGCGCGACCTTGTCGGCGAGGGCTGCCGCATTCGTGGTGGTTGGATCGGTGTTCGGCATCTCGAACACCGCGGTGACGCCGCCCAGCACCGCGCCGCGCGAGCCGGTCTCCAAGTCCTCCTTGTGGGTGAGGCCCGGTTCGCGGAAATGCACATGGCTGTCGATCACGCCCGGCAGCACATGCAGGCCACGACAGTCGATGGTCTCGGCGGCGGACGAGCCGACCTCACCGATCGCGGCGATACGGCCACCCGAGACAGCAACGTCGCGCACGCCCTCGCCGTCATGGTTGACGACGGTGCCGCCCTTGAGGATCAGGTCGTAGCTTTGCGTCATCGAACTTGATCAATCTTGCAGGTATTCCAGGGCCCGGAGCGGGCCGCGCCCTTGAGAAGGCCGCCACAGCGCCTTACGTTCTGCTCCCATCCCTGGCAAGAATATATCGCATGAAAGCGGCACTTCTCCCCGACCGCGGCGTGGTCAAGATTGCGGGCACGGACGCCAGGACCTTCCTCAACGGTCTGGTGACCGCGGACGTCGCACAGATGACGCCTGCAAGCCCGCGCTTTGCCGCGCTGCTGACGCCGCAGGGCAAAATCGTGGTCGATTGCATCATCACCGAGGCGCCGGCCGAGGACGGCGGCGGCTTCTTCCTCGATTGCCCGCGCCCGCTCGCGCCCGATCTGGTGCAAAAGCTCAATTTCTACAAGCTGCGCGCCAAGGTGATCTGCGAAGACTTGTCCGAAGTGCTGGGCGTTATGGCGACCTGGGACGGCACCGGTGCGACCGAATATGGCCTAGCCTATCCGGATCCCCGACTGCCCGCGCTCGGCGGTCGCGTGATGCTGCCGCCGCATCTCGCGACGGAAGCCGCGATCGACCTCCGCGCCGAGCTCGTACCAGCAACTGACTACGAGGCGCACCGCATCGCACTCGGGGTGCCGCGCGGCGGCATGGATTTCGTCTATGGCGATACCTTCCCGCACGAGGCCGACATGGACCAGCTCAATGGCGTCGATTTCGAGAAGGGCTGCTACGTCGGCCAGGAGGTCGTCTCTCGCATGGAGCACCGCGGCACCGCGCGCAATCGGATCGTGCCGATTGCGGTCGAGCACTTCGCGCCCGATGCCGGCATCCCGGTCATGGCAGGCGACAAGCAGGTCGGCCTGACTGGATCGCATGCCGGCCCGCTTGGACTTGCCATGCTCCGCCTCGACCGCGTGGCGGATGCGCTTGCGGCGGGCACGCCGCTCACCGCTGGCGGTATGACGCTGCGGGCGGTCAAACCGGACTGGGCCAAGTTTGCCTGGCCGGGCGCCTGACGTTCAGCGATCAGTTGGAGCGTTTGATGACGCCAAGGGCGTTGGGAAACAGATATTCCTCTTCGCCGAAACGGTTGTCGCCCACCAGCAGACCCGGAATGTAGAGGCGCAGCGCATCGACGCAGCCGAATGGCGGTGCAGCAATGGCCCGCAGCAGCCGCGCGAAATCCATTCGCGCCGTGACCCCGAGCAACAAAGCGCCGGTGCGATCGAGACATGCAAATGAATGCTGGGATATCCGCTTGTAGAGCGCATCCAAATTTGCCGTCCGTTGTGCCGGTAATGCGACCTTGCCGTCCTTCAGCAACAGCGGCCCCGCTTGCAGGCAATCGCGATACGCCGATAAATCTGCGGCCGACTTGAATGCAGCGATCGTGGCGCGCGCTTGATCGGTACAAACGAAGGCCTCCTGAAGCCAGTTGTGCGGTGTATTCACGTATGGCGGGTTAGCGACTGCGCCATCGGACTTGACCAGTCCGATCGGCGTCGGCGGAGAAAAGCTTGCGATATATCCACCGGCCAGCACCGCGAATGCATTGTACCGCCGCTTGTAATCTTCAAGTAGCAGACCACGCGGCGAGCGCTCGGGATCACCCTGGGCCTCCGCCGGCGCGCCTGGCGGATGCAACGCCGGCGTAATCACCCGCACATCGAATTTTTGCAAATTGACACGGGCCGCCGTCACGCGCGTTTCGGCAGCCGCCGTACCGGTTTCAACGATTGCCAACCCTTCCGGGAGCGGTTCAGCACGAAGCGGCAGAAAAGCCGCCCAAAGGCACAGCAAGATGATTGCCGCCGCCAAACGTGTCGGGGACGAGCGAATCATTTCTTGCTCTCGATTCGAATCGTCGGATGCACGAATGCAGCGAACTTGATCTCGGCGGAACCTTCCTGCACCTCCCCGCCAGCCTGGAAGGTGATGGCATAGAGGCTATCGAGCGGCCCAGTCGATGGCTGCGCTACGAACTCCCGCTCCACGCTTGCCAAGGTTGGACCGGACGGGATGAGGTTGGGAAGATCGAATTGATACGTGCCTCCCTTCTTGATCGACACAACCCGGCCTTCGGGAAACTGCACAGTGATGAACGGAAGATCCTTATTGCTTTGATTGCCCTTGGGCCACCAATCGACGCTGAGATTGAGCGATCCGGTGTGGCCCTTCGGCAAATACATGTACAGAGTGTAGCTCACGCGGTCCTTGCGCATGAGGAACGAGCCCGCGGTGAGCGCTCCGACTTCGCCAGCTCGCTGCTTCTGGAGAAGCTCGTCGAACGCGCCGGAGAGCTTGTCCTTCGGCTTCGCCAACTCTGACTTTACGGCTGTAACGAAACTCTCGACGAACCGCGGATCGTTGGCGACGAATTCGCTAATTTGCCAGTAAAGCAGAGGCTTCAAAGCATATCCGACGGCAGCACCGAAGACCGTCGTAATGGCGACAAACGCGCCGGCAATCGTGCCAATTTTGGTAATGTGGTTCGGCAGATTGGCGAACAGGCTCGCGGTGCGTGAAGGTTGCGGGCCCCCGGAAGAATCTGGCTGCATCGTCAAAATTCTCGTTGTCAAAGACGCTTCGGAACGATCTCGATTACAATCGCCACACGTATGGTTGGCAAGGGCCCTACTGGTCCAAATGACCGCATCGGCAGCGGCTAATCAAAGCATGGCGGTCAGATAAAGACATCACGCTGAGGCCATCAAGAAAAACGGACAAAGACACGATGAGCACCGCCATCCTCCACCCCGACGGCCTTCTCCGCTGTCCCTGGCCCGAAGTCGGCAACACGGTCTACGTGGACTACCACGACACCGAATGGGGCGTGCCGGAATACGACGACCGCGCGCTCTACGAGAAGCTGGTGCTCGACGGCTTCCAGGCCGGCCTGTCGTGGATCACCATCCTGCGCAAGCGCGACAACTTTCGCCGCGCCTTCGACGGCTTCAAGCCGGAGAAGATCGCGCGCTACGACGCGCGCAAGAAGGCGAAGCTGATGCAGGACGCCGGCATCGTGCGTAATCGCCTCAAGGTCGAAGGCGCCGTGCTGTCAGCGCGCGCTTACTTGGAGATTATGGAAAAGGGCCCCGGCTTTTCGGCATTGCTATGGGGCTATCTCGACGGCAAGCCGAAGATCAACCACTTCCGCAGCACTAAGCAGGTGCCGCCCCAAACCGCGTTGTCGCAGAAAGTATCCAAGGATTTGGCCGAGCGTGGTTTCAAATTCGTGGGGCCAACCATTGTCTACGCGTTTATGCAGGCGGTCGGCATGGTCAACGACCATCTGGTGACGTGCCATTGCCACAAGCGCCTAGCTGACAAGTACTTGGCTGATATGGCCACACGCAAATAACACCCATCAGACCAAAACTTTTTCCAACAGGCGATTGAGGGCATCCGAGCCGCCTGGAGTTATGGAGGTCATGCGCGGCGCAACACCTAAGCAACTTTAATCATTCGGTTCGTTTGCGTGAAAGTTCTATCGGGCACAACCTCTGCAGGAGGGTGCCCATGAAGCTGATCCGCAATTTTATCCGCAACAAAGACGGCGCGACCGCGATTGAGTACGGCCTCATCTGCGCTGGCATAGGGCTTCTGATCCTAGCCGCTCTTCACACGACTGGAGAAAAGCTGGTCGCTCTGCTGACCCAGCTGCTGACTGCGTTTGGTTGATGGGTGAGTTGGCATTCATGCCAACCCCCTTTGTTCATCAACCCCGATCGCATCGAAGATTTTTGAAGTCTTCGAAGCGTTGAGCGTTCAGCTTTGAGCGTTCAGATCGCGCGATCGGCTATTTCTTGATGGCGAAGCTTTCGAGCTTCTTGCCCTTCTTGATCTCGGCCGTGAGCCAGCGGGGCTTAAGCCCGCGACCGCTCCAGGTCTCGCCCTTCGGGCCACGGAACTTCGGCGCCACCTTCTTGCCCTTCAAACCGTGGCTTTTGCCGGGCGGCCGGCCACGGCGCTTGGCAGGCGCAGCACCGGTCAGCCGCGATAATTGCTGCTGCAATTCAGATGCGCGCGAGCTGAGAGCTTTGGCAATGTCGTCGCGCAGTTTGAAAAGCGCTTCGACGGACATAGAGGCGAATTTCGACGGACGGGCCATAATTGCTCCAATAATTAATCAGGGGAGCGCGTTGAATAGCCATCATTCAATTGAAATGCAAAACACGCCCAGGTGGTATGCGACGCAGCTACGCTGCGGCTAGAAAAAGCCCATCAGCAATATCAAGCCGACGCAGATTGAAATAACGGTGGTGACAATACGCATTTTCGCAACCAGCTTTGCAAAGCTACGGACGGTGAACGAGGCCCTTCCAATTTTTGGTGCCGCTGCGGAAGGTTTCGCTGCCAGTCCTGCCTAGTAAGACGTTGGTGTCCGGCGTATCTAAGGCACAGCTAACACGCACTCTCCGAAACGTGACGCATTTCCATGCACCCTGACGTCCTCCCGAGATTTCGCGAGTCCTTTGAAATAACGTGCCACCGCCACGACGCCTGTTCCGCGCACGCCGGTAGGAGATAGCCGTGGCACGCAAGCCAACCCGGCGCGCGGATGCGGGCTCGGCGCGCGCCTGGCAGCGCATGCTGTCCGGCCGCCGCCTCGATCTGCTCGATCCGTCGGCGCTCGACGTCGAGCTTGAAGACATCGCGCACGGGCTCGCGCGTGTGGCACGCTGGAACGGCCAGACGATCGGCGCGCACATTTTCTCGGTGGCGCAACACACGCTGCTGGTGGAGACGGTGGCGCGCGCGCGTTCGCCGGGGCTCGGGCCCCAGGAACGCCTGATCGTTCTGCTGCACGACGCGCCCGAATACGTCATCGGCGACATGATCTCGCCGTTCAAGGCGGTGATCGGCGGCTCCTATAAAGTCGTCGAGGCGCGGCTCCTGGCCGCCATCCACCTGCGCTTTGGGCTGCCGGCGAAACGCTCCGAGGATATCGAACGGCTGCTCAAGGCCGCCGACCGCGGCGCGGCCTATCTCGAAGCCACACACCTTGCGGGCTTCAGCGACGCCGAGGCCAGGCGTTTTTTTGGGCCGCCGCCGGCGCTCTCGCCCACGGTGCAGCGCGATTATCTGACGCCCTGGCCCGCCGAATTGGCGGAGAAGCGCTTCCTCGAACGCATCACCAAGCTCGTCAGCGATTGACGCCGGAATTCCGGCCATCTTTGGGTGCTACAGCTTGGCTCGCTATGATGGCTGCGTGATTCTGGACTGCATGGAATGATCCACGTCTGCTCGCTCGCACGATTGCACGACACCGTCGATGAGACGGGCGCGCGCCACGTCGTCACGCTGTTGCGCGAGACGCATCTGGTGGAGCGTCCGCGGCCGATCGCGGAAGGCAATCACCTGATCCTCAGCATGGACGACATCAGCGCGCCGATGGACGGCTATGCGCATCCGCTCGAGGAGCACGTCGTGCGACTGATCGGCTTCGTGCAGGTGTGGGACCGCAAGACGCCTCTGGTGATGCACTGCTACGCCGGAATCAGCCGCTCGACCGCGGCAGCGTTCGTCGCCGCCTGCGCGCTCAACCCCAAACGCAGCGAACAGGCTATCGCGCAGGCCATCCGCGACGGCTCGGCCACCGCGACACCAAACGTTCGCATCGTGACGCTCGCCGATCAGATTCTCGGCCGTGGCGGGCGCATGGTCGGCGCCATCGCGGCAATCGGCCCGGGCCGCCCCGCGTACGAGGGCGATCCGCTGCGGCTCGATTTAGAATAGACCCAATGGCCGAGACGCCCCTCACCCCGATCGAGGTCGGCCTGACCGCCGCGATCGTCGCGGTCGAGGCCGAAGAGCCGCATATCCTGGTGGCGGCAGACCCGAAAAGCGACACCCGCGCCGGCCTGCCGTTCGGTCCGTTCGATCCGCTTGCGCACCGAACCTTCGAGATCGGCCTGCGCGCCTGGGTGGCGGCGCAGACTGCGATTAACGTCGGCTACGTCGAACAGCTCTACACCTTCGGCGACCGCGGCCGGCACGCGCGGCCGGGCGACACCGGCGCGCACATGATTTCGGTCGGCTATCTGGCGCTTACTCGGATGTCGGACAATGCCGCGGCGTTGCGCGCGGCCGCCGCGGGCTTCGAGCCGTGGTACCAGTACTTTCCTTGGGAGGATTGGCGCGCCGGACGGCCCGATATCCTCGACGCCATCGTGCCGCCGCTCGAACAATGGGCGCGCGGCGGACGCGACGATCCGGCGCGGTCGCCCGGCCGCCGCGAACGGCTGCGGCGTTGCTTCGGCGTCGGCGGTTCACCGTGGGACGAAGAAAAGGTGCTCGACCGCTACGAACTTCTCTACGCGGCCGGCCTGGTCGAGGAGGCGCGGCGCGATGGCCGCGAGGCCTTCCGCGCCAAAATCCCACCGCTCGGCGAGCCGATGCGCCTCGACCATCGCCGCATTCTGGCAACCGCCATCGCCCGGCTGCGCGCCAAGCTGAAGTACCGGCCGGTGGTGTTCGAGCTGATGCCGGACGAATTCACGCTCACCGCGCTGCAGCGCACCGTCGAGGCCATTTCGGGCCGCCATCTGCACAAACAGAATTTCCGCCGGCTGGTCGAAACCGCAGCGCTGGTCGAGCCGACCGGCGAGACCTCGACCACAACTGGCGGCCGGCCAGCGGCATTGTTCCGGTTCCGCCGCGAGGTCATGCAGGAGCGCCCTGCCCCCGGTTTACGGCTCGGCGGGCGCTCATAACAGCCATTCCCCCCGTCACTGTCCGCGACTACCATGGGGTGCCAAATCAGGTGCCAAATCGCGGACCAAGTCGGGGGCGACTGTGGAATTCCTGCTGATCGTCGGATGCTTGGTCCTGTTCGCCGTGATCCTGAAAAGGCTCAACACGACGCGCAATGACGAGCATCGATATGTTCGGGCACTCGACAACCTCAACGAAACCCTGGAGCGGCTGTCGAGGCAGGTTGCCGCGCTGAGCCGCGGCGCGGCCCCCGACGTTGCCGCGCCTGCCGCCACTGCGCCTGAGCCGCCGCCCGCGCCAGCCGCATCGCCGGAACCACAGCAACCGCCTGCGTCGGCGGGCTATCGGATCGAAACCGTCCGCACGGGCGGCTACAGCACACCGAAGGTAACTGCGCGCGTGGCCGAGCCCGAGGTCCTGCCGGGCGCAGCCCCGGAGCCACCCAAGGCGCCGCCGCCCCTGCCTGAGTCGATCCCGGCAACGATTGCCGAGCCGATGCAGTCACGGGCCGGCGTGGAAACACCGCCACCGCTGCCGTCAGAAACACCGCCACCGCTGCCGCCAAGAGAATCGTCGAGCGAGCCGTCCAGCGCGCCGCCAAAAGAACCACCGAGCCAACCGCCGGGCGACGCGGCCGCGCCTCCGCCGGCCTCCGCGAGTCCCGATTTCGGCGACTTCGAAAAGCGCTTCGGCACCCAGTGGGTGGTGTGGGTTGGCGGCGTTGCGCTCGCGCTCGGCGGCATTTTCCTGGTGAAGTATTCGATCGAGCAAGGGCTGTTCGGCCCCGGCCTGCGCGTCCTGTTCGGCGCCATCCTGGCCCTCGTTCTGGTCGGCATCGGCGAGCTAGCGCGGCGGCGCGAGATCGTCGCCGGCTTCGACCAACTGCCGAACAAGGCGCATATCCCGAGCATCCTGACCGCGGCTGGCACGACCTGCGCCTATGCCGACGTCTGGGCCGCTTACGCGCTCTACAATTTCCTGACGCCGGGCGTGGCCTTCATGCTGCTCGGCATCGTGGCGCTGGCGACGCTCGCGGCGGCGCTGCGGCACGGACCGGCGCTCGGCGGGCTCGGCCTGGTTGGCGCCTACGTCACGCCGCTGCTCGTCGCCTCTGCCGAGCCGAGCTACTGGGCGCTCTATGTCTATCTCACCGTCGTGACGGCCGCCGCCTATGCGCTGGCCCGCATCCGCATGTGGCGCTGGCTCGCCATCACGGCCGCCACCTTTGCGATCGCTTGGATGTTCATCGGCATGGCAGACCCGCGCGGCGGTTCGCTCCATGCGCACGTGTTCTTTGCGGTGGCGGGCTTCGCGCTCGCAGCCTTTTTCCTGGTCGCCGGCTTTCTCAAAGGACCGCCAGCCGAGCGCGGCCGCGTCGATACGGTGTCATGGGGCGTGCTGACCGGATATTTGTTCGGCACTTTCATGCTGGTGATGGCAACCGCACATGCGCCGATCACATTGGCGACCCTGTTCGTGCTGAGCGCCGCCACGGTGGCCATCGCGTGGCGCACCGAGGCCGCACTGCTCGCCATGCCGGCTGCGGCCCTGCTCTCGATCCTGGTGATCCTGCATTGGGCCTTCGACAACTGGTTCGTGCAATTCGTCCCGCAGGCCGGTCCCTGGTCCTTGATCCTTGAGGTCAAGCTCGCCGGCCTCGACACCCATGTGGCCTTTGCGGCCGCCATCGCAGCGCTGTTCGGCGGCGCTGGCTATCAGGTTCAGGGACGTTCCGCGCGGCCGGAGTTCGCGATGCTGTGGGCCGCCATCGCTGTGGCCACGCCGGTGATTCTGCTGATCGCGGTCTATTACCGCGTCACGCAGTTCGACAAATCCTTTGCCTTCGCAGGCCTGGCGCTTCTGCTCGCTGCGCTATCCGCCTTTGCCGCCGAACGGCTTTGGAAACGCGACCCGCAGCCGGGCTCGGCCGCGGCGGGCGCCATCTTTGCGACTGGCGCGGTCGCCGGGCTTGCGCTCACGCTGACGTTCATCCTGGAGAAAGGCTGGCTCACCGTCGCGTTCTCGTTGATGGTGCCAGGCGTCGCCTGGATCGCCGACAAGCGCCCGCTGCCGATCCTGCGCAGGCTGTGCGGGCTCCTGGTCCTGCTGGTGCTGGCGCGCGTTTTCTGGGACCCGCGTATCGTCGGCAACGACATCGGCTCGGTGCCGATCTTCAACTGGCTGTTGTGGGGCTATGGCGTTCCGGCGCTGTCGTTCTGGCTCGGCGGACGGCTGCTGCGACGGCGCGCTGACGACAAGCCGGCGCGCATCGTCGAGTCGGCCGCCATGCTTTTCATTGCGCTGACGGCGCTTCTCGAAATCCGCCACCTGATGAACGACGGCGACATCTACCGCCCCGTGGTCCGGCTTGGCGAACTCGGCCTGCAGGTCTCGACCGCGCTCGCCATGGCGATCGGCGACGAGCACGTGCGGGCGCGCACCGGAAGCATCATCTACGATTGGGCGGCGCGCATCTTCGCGGCGCTCGCCTTCCTCGGCATCTTTGTCATCCTGACCAGCCAGAACCCGATGGTGACCGGCGATTCGGTCGGCGGCCCGTTCCTCAACCACGTGCTGCTCGCCTACGGCATCCCGGCCCTGATGCTCGGTATCCTGGCGCGCGTCATCAAGACCACGCGGCCCAAGGCCTACTACGTGTTCGCCGCCGTGAGCGCGATTGTCATGATGCTGGCGTATCTGACGCTCGAGGTGCGCACGCTATTTCAGGGCGAAGTGCTGTGGCGTCCGCTCATGAGCGACGCCGAGGACTACACCTATTCGGCGGTCTGGCTCGCCTTCGGCGTGGTGCTGTTGATCGCGGGCATCCTGCTCAAATCGCAGCCGGCGCGGCTCGCGTCGGCCGCGGTCGTGATGCTGACCATCGCCAAGGTGTTCCTCCACGACCTCGCCGGCGTGCAGGGCATCTTCCGCGCCCTGTCGTTCATTGGGCTCGGGTTGGTCCTGATGAGCATCGGCTGGCTCTACCAGCGCCTCTTGTTCCCATCACGCCCAAGACCGGCAAGCCCAAGCGCGGCCGCGACGGCGCCGTAGTCGATGCTGGACTGGGACGACGTTCGCACCGTGAAGGCCATCGCCGACGGCGGCTCGCTCGGCAAGGCCGCCGAGACGCTCGGCATCGACCAATCCACCGTGTTCCGCAGGCTCAGCCAGATCGAGCAGCGCGCAGGCCTGCGCCTGTTCCGGCGCAACCGCACCGGCTATGAGCCGACCCCGCAAGGCGCCGACATGGCGCGGCTCGCCGAGCGCATGGAGCAGGACGTCGCGGCGTTCGAGCAGCGGCTGCATCAGAAGGGCGAGCCGGAGAAGACCTACAGCTACGGCGTCACGCCGCTCGACACCATCATGAGCATGGGCGGCTTGGCGTTCCTCAAAGCCATGATCGACGGCAAGCTGCCGCAGGCGCCGCTGTGCGCGACGATGGGCTTCCACATCACCGAGGCCGCTGAAGGACGCGCCGTGTTCGAAGGCCTGCCGGAGTTCCGGCACTACAATCCAATCGGCACCGTGCACGGCGGCTTCCACGCCACGCTGCTCGATTCGGCGCTCGGCTGCGCGATCTTCTCGACGCTGGCCAAGGGCGAGACCTGGACCACGCTGGAGCTGAAGCTCAACTTCGTGCGCCCGATCACCAGGGACACTGGCCGCGTGCGGGCCGAGGGTCGCGTCATCCACCGCGGGCGCACGGTCGCGACCTCAGAAGGCGACGTGCGCGACGGCGCCGGTAAGCTCTACGCTCACGCCAGCACGACCTGCATGATTTTTCCCGCCAGGGCTTGAGGCCCTGGCTCGCATTCTGAGATCGGAGGAATTGCCGCCGCGTTAGTCGGCGAAAGCGCTTGCCGCCACCGACGAATTCGGGCTGAGCCGCAGCGGCGG
This sequence comes from Rhodoplanes serenus, assembly GCA_945893145.1. GTDB lineage: Bacteria > Pseudomonadota > Alphaproteobacteria > Rhizobiales > Xanthobacteraceae > Z2-YC6860. The sequence goes on from CAMDDZ010000009.1 coordinate 40,410, forward strand.
CCGCGCCACGAGGTCGACACGAGCGCTGCGCCGGTTGAAGTCGCAATAGGCAAAGCCCAGGCCCGAAACCGAGCCACGGAAGCTATGGGCGCCGGTCTTGTCGAGATTGAAGCACGGCTCGAAGGGAAGCCCGCGCACCGAGGCGCAGAAGCGGTCGCCCTTCACCCGCAAGGTGCCGGGCGGCAGCGAGACAAAGCGCGGATTCTGGCGGCCGCCAATCGAGACATAGCCCGCGACCGAACCGTCGGCGTAGATGCGGCCAGCGCCGCTGGTGCCGTCGAAGCAGTTATAGGAGAACAGGTTACCGGCGACGAACTGGCGCGCTTCGGTGACCCGCATTTCCCCGGCCGACGCCGGCCCAGTGCTTGCGAGGCTGGCCGACAGGATGGTTAGCCGCAGCAACTTGCCCCACATCCCTCAACTCCCACTCTTTAGACCGCCACAGCACAGGTAATCAGGGTGTTAACTGCCTGGTTACCATACGAAACTGGGCGATCATGCCTGATGTTGGTAGCCAAATCCTGAACGTCTTTACCGGATTTTGACCACGATTCGACCCCGAACGCGACCCTCGAGGATACTTCCGGCTGCCGTGGTTACTTCGGCGAGCCCAATCTGACTGGTCAGCTGCTCCAGTTTGCCTCGATCGAGGTCGGAATCCAAGCGTTCCCAGGCCGCAACACGCATTTTCAGTGGACATTGCACGGAATCGATGCCGAGAAGCGACACTGCGCGCAAAATGAAGGGGGCAACGCTGGAAGGCAGGTCCATGCCCCCTGCCAAACCACAGGCCGCGACCGCCCCGCCATATTTCGTCATCGACAGCACGTTGGCCAGCGTGGTCGAGCCGACCGAATCGATGGCGGCGGCCCAACGCTCCTTGGCGAGCGGCTTCGGCGCACCAGACAGTTCCGCCCGGTCGATGATCTCGCTGGCGCCGAGGTCCTTCAGGTAACCGGCCTCGCCCGGCCGGCCGGTCGAAGCGGTGACCTGATGGCCAAGCTTCGACAGGATCGCAACCGCGACCGAACCCACGCCGCCGGCAGCACCCGTCACCAGGACCGGCCCTGCGCCGGGCTTGAGGCCGTGGCGCTCGAGCGCCATCACGGCGAGCATCGCCGTATAGCCGGCGGTGCCGACCGCCATGGCGTCGCGCGGCGACATCTTCGCCGGCAGCCGCACCAGCCATTGGCCTTTCACACGCGCCTTCTCGGCGTAGGCGCCGAGATGGGTTTCGCCGGTGCCCCAGCCGTTGAGGATCACCTTGTCGCCCGGCTTCCAATCGGGATGTGACGAGCTTTCCACCGTGCCCGCGAAATCGATGCCGGGAATCATCGGGAAGCGGCGCACCACCGGCGCCTTCCCGGTGATGGCGAGCCCGTCCTTGTAGTTCAGTGTGGACCACTCGACCGCGACAGTGACGTCGCCGTCCATCAGGTCTTTCTCGTCGAAATCTTTCAGGCCGACGGTCTGAGCCTTGTCGGCTTTCTCGATCACGATTGCTTTGAAGGTGGCCAAGTGTCATCTCCCGTCACGCGTTTCGACGCGATGATGCCAGCCGGAGATGACGGCGCAAAGGCCTCAGGCCGTCGCGGATGCCGGCCGCGCCACCGGCTTCTCGACGATCGGCAGGTTGATAACGGCCGACGCGACGCCAAGCGCGATGGAGAGCCACCACACCACGTCATATGAGCCGGTGCGCTCGAACAGCAAGCCGCCGAACCAGACACCGAGGAAGCCGCCAACCTGGTGGCTGAAGAAGGCGAAGCCAAACAGCATGGCGAGCCAGCGCGTGCCAAACATCAGCGCGACCAGACCCGAGGTCGGCGGAATCGTCGAGAGCCAAAGCAGTCCGATTACGGCGCCGAAAACAACAGAGATGGCAGGACTCGCCGGCAGCAGGATGAAAATGAGGATCGCAATCGAGCGAGCGAAATAGATGATCGCCAGCACGTAGCGCTTCGGCATCAGGTTGCTGAGCCAGCCGGCCGCGATCGAGCCCACAATGTTGAACAGACCGATCGCACCGATGGTCCAGGCGCCGACCTCGATCGAAAGGCCACGATCGACCAGATAGGCCGGCAGGTGCACGGTGATGAAGAAGAGCTGAAAGCCACAGGTGAAGAAGCCCAGCACCAGCAGCACGTAGCTGCGGTGCCCGAATGCCTCGGCCAGGGCCTGGGTGACCGATTGCGGCTTGACCGCGCCGGTCGGCGGCGCGGCCTTGGGCGCCGCGAGCGCCAGCGCAAGCGGAATGATCAGCAGCACGATGGCGCCGAAGATCAGCAGCGTCTGGTGCCAGCCGATTTCCGCCATCAGCCCAACCGCAATCGGCGAGAACAGGAATTGGCCGAACGAGCCCGCCGCCGTGCCAAGCCCAAAGCCGAGCGAGCGCCAGCTTTCCGGCAGCAGCTTGCCCAGCACGCCCACCACCAGCGGCGTGCCGGTGCCGGCAAGGCCGAAACCGATCAGCACGCCGGCAGTGAAATGCAGCGTCAGCGGCGTGGTCGAATAGGCCATCAACGCGAGGCCTGCACCATGCAGCAGCGCGCCCAGCGCAAACACCCGCACCGCGCCGAAGCGGTCGGCGATGGCGCCGGCAAACGGCTGGCCCACGCCCCAAAGCAGCATCTGGATCGCGAGCGCAAGCGCGAACACGTCGCGGCCCCAACTGTTGGCCTGCGACATCGGGGTGAGGAAAAAACCAAGTGAAGAGCGCGGGCCGAAACCGAGCAGACTGATCAGGCAGCCACACGCCAAGATGACGGCCGGCGTGCGCCAGGTGAGCGAACGGACCGTCATCGTGACTCTGCCCTTACGCGGCGGCGGCCGCGGGTCGAACCACCGGCTGCTCTTTGATCGGCAGGTTGATCACGGCCGAGGCGACGCCGAAGAACACCGAGAGCCACCACACCACGTTGTAGGAGCCGGTGTATTCGAACGCCAATCCGCCCAGCCAGACGCCCAGGAAGCCGCCAACCTGATGGCTGAAGAAGGCGAAGCCGAACAGCATGGTGAGCCAGCGCGTGCCGAACATCAGCGCCACGAGGCCTGAGGTCGGCGGCACGGTCGAGAGCCAAAGCAGCCCGGTGACCGCGCCGAACACCAGCGTGGTGGCGGGCGAGGCGGGCAGCGAGATGAAGACGACGACCGAGATCGCACGCATGAAATAGATGAACGACAGGATGAGCCGCTTCGGCACGACGTTGCCGAGATAGCCCGAGCCCATCGAGCCCACGATGTTGAACAGGCCGATCACCGCCAGGGTCCAGCCGCCAACCCAGGTCGAGAGCCCGCGATCGACCAGATAGGACGGCAAGTGCACGGTGACGAAGGCGAGTTGGAAACCGCAGGTGAAGAAGCCGAGCACCAGCAGCACGTAGGAGCGGTGGCCGAACGCCTCCGTCAGCGCCTGCTTCACCGATTGCTGCGGCGCAGCCTTCACGGGCGCGCCACCGCGGGGCCCCATCAGGGTCAGCGACAGCGGCACGATCAGCAGCAGCAGGCACGAGAAGATGACAAGCGTCGTGTGCCAGTCGAAATTTTCGTTCAGGCTGACGGCGAGCGGCGAATACAGGAACTGGCCGAACGAACCGGCTGCGGTGCCAGCGCCGAAGGCGAGCGAGCGGTAGTTCTCAGGCACGAGCTTGCCGAGCGCGCCGATAATGGCAGGCATGGCGCAACCCGACAGGCCAAAGCCGATCAGCACGCCGGCCGAGATGTAGAGCATCCCGGGTGTAGTCGACAGCGTCATCAGGTAGAGGCCGGCGGCGTAGAGGACCGCGCCAAAGCTGAGCACGCGCGGCGCGCCGTATTTGTCGGCGATCGCGCCAGCGAACGGCTGGCCCAACCCCCACAGCAAATTCTGGATCGCCAACGCAAGGCCGAACACGTCGCGGCCCCAGTTGTTGGCGCTGGTCAGCGGCGTGAGGAAGAAGCCAAGCGAGGACCGCGGGCCGAAGCTGATCACCGCGATGATACAACCGAACGCGATGAGAACGGCTGGCGTACGCCAGCTTGCGAGCTTCACGGGCGCGGTCGCGATCGACATGAGTGGCTCCGAGGGAAAGGCCGCGCCGCGAACGCCGCGCGTTGCGCGCCATACATAGGGGCTGCCCCGAGCGTCCCAAAGCGAAAGTTCGTGATGGCAACGATTTGCGCCACGCATGGCTGCCCGCCAGAAGGGGACTGGCGGCGCCAAGAGCAAAGTGCTATATGATTTGCTCGAAGTGAGGATAACTGCCGCGTATAAACGCTGCGTAGCCAAAGACTGAACTCGAAGTGCCGGCCCCGAGCCGGATGTTTTCGTCCCCCTATATGCTCATAGTGAGTATATCTGGAAGGAAGCCACCATGCCGATCCTGGAAACTGTTGGGCCTGAGTTGAACCGCAGCGCGCCGCGCCCGGCTGCGCCGAGCCGCTCCGCTCAGCGCAAGTTCGCCACCCTGCCCGCGCCTGCGCTCGAATGGAACGAGCGGATTGAGCGCGAGACCGCGCCGCTTTACGCGCGCATCAAAAACGTAGTGCCGCCAAACGAGTGGCCGTTCTTCGCGCCTTACGTCGCAGCCATCAATACGATCAAGAAACAGCGCAACGCCGTCATCCTGGCGCACAACTACCAGACCCCGGAGATCTATCATTGCGTCGCCGATTTCGTCGGCGACTCGCTGCAGCTCGCCCGCGAAGCCACCAAGGTCAATGCCGACGTGATCGTGCAGGCCGGCGTGCACTTCATGGCCGAGACCGCGAAGATCCTCAATCCCGGCAAGACCGTGCTGATCCCGGACTCCAGAGCCGGTTGCTCGCTCGCCACCTCGATTACCGGCGAGGACGTACGCCTGTTGCGCGAGCGCTTTCCGGGCGTGCCGGTCGTCACCTATGTCAACACATCGGCCGAGGTGAAGGCCGAGAGCGACATCTGCTGCACCTCCTCGAACGCGTTGCAGGTGGTCGAGAGCCTCGGCGCCGACAAGGTGATCTTCATTCCCGACCAGTACCTTGCGAAATACGTCGCATCGCAGACCAAAGTGAAAATCATCGCCTGGAAAGGCTCCTGCGAGGTGCATGAGCGCTTCACCGGCGACGAGCTCGCGCTGATCCGCAGCAACGATCCGACGATCCAGATTATCGCGCATCCGGAATGCCCGCCCGACGTGATCGCGGCCGCCGACTTCACCGGCTCGACCGCCCACATGATCGACTTCGTGCGCACGAAGAAGCCCAAGCGCGTCGTCCTGGTCACCGAATGCTCGATGGCCGACAACGTGCAGGCCGAGCTGCCTGACGTCGAGTTCGTGCGGCCGTGCAATCTCTGTCCGCACATGAAGCGCATCACGCTGCCGAAAATCCTCGACAGTCTCCTGCACATGAAGGAGGAGGTCGTGGTCGACCCGGCAATCGCCGCCAAGGCGCGGCGGGCGGTCGAGCGGATGATTTATCTGAAGAGTTGATCGTGACTGTGATCGGCCAAAGCCTCTGCTGTCATCATCCGCGCAAGCGGATGATCCAGTAACCACCGGCCGATACGAGGATACTGGATGCCCGCTCCCCGCCTTCGCGGGGACAGGCTTCGCGGGCATGACAGCAGAAACATTCGGGGAGCGAACCATGCTGACGCGGGCGACCGAAACGCTGATCGAGCAATCCCTACTCTATCCCACCGGCTTTCTCTCGCCGCTCGCCATCGAGGAGGCGGTGACCCGCGCGCTCGATGAAGACCTCGGCCGCGCCGGTGATGTCACCTCGATTGCGACCATTCCGGTCGGCACCGGCAGCCGCACCATTCTGGTCGCGCGCAAGGCCGGCACCATTGCGGGCCTGCCGCTGGTCGCCGCAACCTTCCGCAAGCTCTCCCCCGATATCGAGATCAAGCCCGCGGCGCGCGATGGCGACGCCGTCGCGGCCAAGACCGTGCTGATGCACATCAACGGCGACGCCCGCGCGGTGCTTTCGGCCGAACGCGTGGCGCTGAACTTCCTCGGACACCTTTCCGGCATTGCGACCGCGACCGCCGCCTACGTGGCGAAGATCGGCCAGCACAAGACCCGCATCTGCTGCACGCGCAAGACCACGCCCGGCCTGCGGGCGCTGGAGAAATACGCGATCCGATGCGGCGGTGGTTTCAACCACCGCTTCGGCCTCGACGACGCGATCCTGATCAAGGACAACCATATCGCGGTCGCGGGCGGTATCCGCGCCGTGCTGGAGCGCGCGCGGGCGGCGGCGGGCCACCTGGTGAAGATTGAGATTGAGGTCGATTCGCTCGATCAACTTCAGGAGGTGATCGACTGCAAACTTGCCGACGTGGTGCTGATCGACAATTTCCAGCCCGCTGACATGCGCAAGGCGGTCGCGATGGTCGGCGGCCGCATGGTGATCGAGGCCTCGGGCGGCATCACGCTCGACAGCATTGTCGAGATCGCGGCGACCGGCGTGGACTACGCCTCATCCGGCGCACTGACCCATTCGGTGCAGAATCTCGACGTCGCCCTCGACATCGAGATCTGAACGCTACATGGCCGCGTTATCCGGCGTGATGCCTGGGCCGAACGTGATACCCGGACCCCACGCCGGCGCATCGAGCCCCTCACCCCAGAGGCGCGGCCGGTAGAACGAATGCGCCCCGATGGTCGAAAGCTTGCGCATGCTGCGCACCCACCAGGGATGCACGTAGTAGGCATGGTAGTGGGTCGATTTACCGATTTCCGGCAGCCAGAGCTTGCCGTCGAGCATGTCGTGGGCGATCTCGGTGGCCTGCGTCCACAACACGGGTTCGGTCACCACATCGGGAATGCCGTCGCACGCGAAGGTGAACTGGCAAGCCAGACGGCGATGGGAGTTCTGATAGACCACGCCGCAGACGTCGTTCGGGTAGTAGCCTGAGAACGCGCGATTGAGCACGACCTGGGCGACCGCGATCTGGCCGCGCTTGGGCTCGCTGCGCGCCTCGAAATAGATCGCGTTGGCGAGACACTTCTCAGCCTTGGCGCGCGACGCGCCCGCGAGGTTGAGGTGCTCGGCCGGCGTCTTGGGACGTTGCTGCGGACCCGTGACCTCACCTTTCGAGGCGATGGTTTCGCCGGTGCCGGGCGCCGGCATGGTGCCGTCGGCGGGCGCCGCCGGGGCGAGCGCGGTGCGCTTGATGTCCGGGTCGGCGGCGTTGGGCACGACCGTCGGTACGTCGCCCGGCCATGGCTCGATGGCGCCGACGGCATCGCCCATCGGAATGTTGCCGAAATAGAGATCAGCCAGCCGCGCGGCCGGGGTATCGCTCTCGACCGGATCGGACGACGGTTCCGCTGCGGCCGCCAAAGGCGCCGGTGCGGGCACCGCGGCAGCAGCGGGCGCCGGTACGCTCACCGGAGGCAGCGAGGCCAGCGAATAAGTGGACGGAGCCGTCGCTACGGGCTCGGCGCTGTCGATGCGCGCCGGAGCCTCCGGCACTCCGTTGGGCTCGGCATCGGCCAGACGCGGCATTCCCGGACGCGTGAAGGTGACGGTTTTGACGCGCCCGGGCGGCAGGTCGCTGGCAGCGGCAGGCGCCGTCGCGGCGTTGAGATCGGCGGCGGCCGGACGGACCTCTGTGCCGGGCTTCGTGAATGCCACGGTTTTGACCCGGCCCGGCGTGAGATCGCGCGTGCCGCTCTGATTGGGGTCCGGCTCCTGGTGCGGCCGCGCCACCAGGAGATCGCCCTTGAGCCGGCGATTGACGGTGGGAAATTCAGGCCCTTGCCGCGAGCCGAGCACCGGCACCGGCGCATAGTCCTGCGGAATCGATCCGGTCACATCGAGATCGCGAAAGCCGACGCTCGCGAGCTGATAGAGCGGCGACTCCGGCATTGCGGTGCCGATCGGCCGGGGAAAGCTGAAGGTCGCGGCATGGATCGTGCCGAACGGCGACGCGATCCCATGCGGCTGCGCGCGCTGCACCGGGGGCTGCTGGCGAATCAAAAGCGAGGTGAGGTCCTGGTAACCGGTCTGGGCCGGAGCCAGGCTGAGCACCAGGATACTAAGGCCGAAGGGCGCCGCGCGGACGCCCTTCGGCCAACTACTCGACGCAACCATGCACACGCTCATGACAGACGCGACGGAAACGCGACGCAACGTTACGCACGCACATGCGAAATAGCCGATGGCGAACCGGTGGCTACAATGCGACAGATTCATTTATTGTCGGATTAACCTTGCGAACGCGTTAACTGCGCGGGCGCGCGCCACGCGGCGCTGATTGGTAAAGATTCCGTCAATGCGGATTAAACCGCGCGGCGCGCGCCTTCAGCGCAGCGGCGCCAGCAAATAAACGCCGACAAAATTTCCAGCCAGGAACAGCGCAAGCCCGACGAGACATCCAATGATAAGCGCACGGTCGGAAATGACCTCCGGCACCGGACGCGCCATCAGCACGCGCATCGCGATCAGTCCCAATCCCACCAGAATGAAAAACGTCACGAGCGGATGGACGAGGACGTTCTCTCCAAACGGCCGGCGATCCGCCAGAATACCGAAACCAAACCCGCCGAGCGTCATCGCGCCGAACCACCACGCCAGCACATTGCGGCGCGCAGGCGGTTCGGACTGCGTTTGAGACTCGCGGCTCGCCTTAGGCTGTGCGCTCCTGCGAGCGCCGGGTTGGCCGATCACATCTCGCCCCAATCAATGAAGAAAAATCAGCCTGTTGCAATGGCGACTACCTTGCCAACGATGCGACCGCGTTGCCAGCAAAACATCCCGAAGACCCCACAAATTCACGATCACGCCGGCAAATGAGCCATTAGCCGGGCCATCGGCTTCTCTTGAATGCATCCAAATGCATACGGCCCCGCCGGGGCGGGGCCGTTGCTCGTTGTCACAATGAATGGAACAGAAGCGCGCTTACATCTTCTTCACGCCTTTTTCGGTGAAGTACTTCACCGCGCCCGGGTGCCACGGGATTGGCGAGTTTTTCTCCTGTTGGTTCGCAAGCTCAATGCTCCTGGCCTCGGCGTGCACGGCGATCAGATCGTCGCGATGATCGATGAAGGTCTTGACGATGTCGTAGGCGACCTTGTCGGGCATGTCGGCATTGGCCACCAGGATGTTTTGCACCACCGCAATGGTGTTGTCCTTGTCCTGGCCCGGATAGGTCTTGGCCGGGATGGTGCCGGCCGAGTAGATGCCGCCGTACTTGGCGTTCATCTTTACGACCACATCCGCGTGGTCGACCAGCTTGAGCTTGATGCCGGGCGAGGCCGCGAGATCGGTGACGCCGGCCGTCGGCAAGCCACCGACCCAGAAATAGGCGTCGATCTTGCCGTCCTTGATCGCGTTGGTGGATTCGGCGACGCCGAGACGTTCGCGCCGCATGTCCTTGTCCTTATCGAGGCCCGCGGCCTCGATCACGCGGAACGCCATCACTTCGGTGGCGCTGCCGGGCGAGCCGGTCGAGACGCGTTTGCCCTTGAGGTCGGCCATCTTCTCGATGCCCTTGCCGTCGATGGTCACGACATGCATACGGTTCGGATAGAGCACCATCAAGGTGCGCACCGGAACCGGGGCGCCCTTGAACTTGTCCTCGCCCTTGAGCGCGTCGAGCGCGGCATCGACCATCACCAGAGCGACTTCGCTCTGCTTGGTGCCGATCAGTTTCAAATTATCGACGGAGCCGCCGGTGACGCGCGCGGTCGCGGCGGCGCCCGGCACGTATTTGGTCAGCACGTTCGCCATGCCGCCGCCGAGCGGATAATAGACGCCGCCGGTGCCGCCGGTCGCAATCGCGATATTGAGCTGCTGCGCGAACGCAGCGCCATCGAACACCGTCGCGCCCACGACGAGCGATGCGCCGGACAGCAGGAAGTTTCTGCGATTCATCGGGTGGTTCCTCCGTGTTTTCTTTATGCCGGTACTTTTGATTGTGCCGGCTGCATACGCTGTTTTAGCAGGACGGCCGCCGCAATGGCCAAGCCAAATGTCGCGGTGTAGCTAATGTCCCGGCCAATGGCCGCCTCGAGCAATGCTTCGAGCAGGCTCGGAAACACCAGGAACAACCCGGCCAGCACCAGCAGCAGCCGCTCCGCCAGTGTGGTGCGCCGCAGCGCCCAGCCCTGCGCAGCCGCGGCCAATGCGGCAAGGCCTGTCGCCGTTTTGAGCGTGATCAAAACGACATCAACCCATGAGCTGCCGGCCGGAATTTTCAACAGCAGCCCGATGCCTTGCGGATCGAGCACAAACACGAACGGCACCAGGAAGGCCGGCAGGGTGTACTTCCAGGCGTGCATCGTTGTCTTGTAGGGATCGCCGCCGGTGATCGCGGCAGCCGCGAACGGCGACAGCGCGGTCGGCGGCGAGACCTCCGACAGCACCGAGTAATAGAAGATGAACATGTGCGCCGCGATGTCAGGCACGCCGAGCTTGATCAGGGCGGGCGCCGCGATCACAGCGCAGATGATGTAGGAGGCGGTAACCGGGACCGCGAGGCCGACGATCCAGACGATCAGCGCGGTGTAAATCGCGGTCAGCAGCAGGCTGCCGCCCGCGTAGTCGATCACGATCGCGGAGAATTTCAGCCCCAGGCCGGTCAGCGTCACGACGCCGACGATGATGCCGGCGGTGGCGCAAGTGGTTGCCGCCGTCAGCACGCTGGTCGAGCCGTCCGACAGCGTTTTCACCAGGTGCTTCGGTGTGATCGCGGTTTCGCGCGTCAGGAAGCTCAAGCCGAAGGTCAACACCGTCGACCAGAACACCGACAGCGTCGGCGAATAGCCCCACAGCATGAAGACGATGATCGAGATCAGCGAGATGAAGTGAAAACCGTAGCGGCGCGTGAGCTGCCCGATCGATAGGTTCTCGCCCATATCGACCGTCTGCGCGCCGAACTTCTTGGCGTCGAGCTCGACCATGAACAGGAGCGCAAGGTAGTAGAGGCATGTCGGGATGGTCGCCATCCAGATGACATCGAGATAGCTGATTTTCAGAAACTCGGCGATCAGGAAGGCCGCGGCGCCCAGCACCGGCGGTGAGATGATGGCACCGAGACCGCCGGCCGCGAGCAGACCGCCAGCGGCGTTTTTCTCGAAGCCCGCACGCTCCATCATCGGATAGGCCACCGCGCCGATCGTCACCGTGGTGGCGACGCCGGAACCTGACGGCCCGCCCAGCAGAAACGACGACAGCACGACGGTGCGGCCTGCGCTGTTAGCCTTGTTGCCCATCAGCGCCATCGAGAAATCGATGAAGAATTTTCCGGCGCCAGAGTGCTGCAGGAACGCACCATAGATGCAGAACAGGATGATCAGGCTCGACGACACATCGACCGGAACGCCGAAGATGCCTTCCAGCGTGATGAAGAGCTGGCCGACGATCTGAGTGACGTCGAAGCCGCGATGCGTCCACGGCTGCGGCAGATACGGTCCGAAATACGCGTAAGCCAGGAATGCAAGCGCCACCACCGGGACGATCCAGCCCGTGGTGCGCCGCGTCGCCTCGAGCAGCAGCGCCATGAAGATCACGCCGAGCACGGCGTCGGTTTGATTCGGCGTCATGGCGCGGTCGGTGAAATCCTCGCCGCCCTGGATCGCGTACATCAGAATGAGCGCACCAGCGATGCCGAGCACCACGTCCCACCAGCGGATGCGGTTGCGGAACCGCTCCGACATCGGGAACAGCAGGAAGCTCAGGATCAACACGAAGGCGACGTGCGCGTAGCGCAGCGGCTGGGTCGGGATGATCGGGAAGGCGCCGAAGGGCCAGGCGCCCGCAATCGCGGCGTAGAGATGGAACACCGACATCGCCACCGCGACGCTGGTGACCAGATTGCCGGTGAGGCCGGAGAGGCGGTTGATCGCGCCCTCGTCGGCCTCGATATAGGCCTCGGCCTTCTTCAGCGCGTCTTCGGAAATGCCGGACGGCCCCGCCGCCGCGGCCGGCTTCAACTCCTCGGCCATCGTCCCCTCATGTGCCGTATTCGGCGTGCCCCTGCCGGAGGTCTTAGCATGGCGGATAAGGCGCCGAATACCCGACGAAGGATGGGCTGGTCTAGGCCTCGCCTGCGGGCTTTTTACCGAGCGCGGCCTGGGCGGCGGCCAATCGAGCAATCGGCACACGGAACGGCGAGCAAGACACATAGTCGAGTTCCACCTCGTGGCAGAACGCGACCGAGGCCGGATCGCCGCCATGCTCGCCGCAGATCCCGACTTTCAACCCCTTGCGCGTCTTGCGGCCGCGCTCGACACCGATGCGCACCAGCGCGCCGACGCCCTCGCGGTCGATCGACACGAACGGATCGGCCGGCAGGATGCCGCGCGCCGTGTAAATACCGAGGAAGCTCGCCGCGTCATCGCGGCTGATGCCGAACGTGGTCTGCGTGAGATCATTGGTGCCGAACGAAAAGAACTCCGCGCTTTGCGCGATTTCGCCGGCCATGAGCGCCGCACGCGGCAGCTCGATCATCGTGCCAACCTGATAGTCGAGCTTGGCGCCCTTCTCCTTGGCCACCGCCTTCGCCATGTCGTCGATGCGCGCTTTCACGATATCGAACTCGGCCTTGGTGGCGATCAGCGGCACCATCACCTCGGGCTTCACCGGCTTGCCGGTGCGCTTAGCGGCTTCGACCGCAGCCTCGAAGATCGCGCGCGCCTGCATCTCGGCAATCTCGGGGTATGCAATCGCAATACGGCAGCCGCGGAAGCCGAGCATCGGATTGAACTCGGCCAATTCGCGCGCCCGATTCGCGAGCTTCTTCGGATCGGCGCCCATGGCGGCCGCGACCTCGGCGATATCCTCCTCGCTGTGCGGCAGGAATTCGTGTAGCGGCGGATCGAGCAGCCGGATGGTCACCGGCAGACCCTTCATGATCTCGAACAGCTCGATGAAATCGCTGCGCTGCATCGGCAGCAGCTTGGCCAGCGCGGTGCGGCGCGACTTCTCATCGTCGGCGAGGATCATCTCGCGCACCGCCTGGATGCGCTCCTCGTCGAAGAACATGTGCTCGGTACGGCAAAGCCCGATGCCCTCGGCGCCGAAGCGCAGCGCCAGCCGCGCGTCGGCCGGCGTGTCGGCATTGGCGCGCACGCCGAGCACGCGCGCCTTGTCGGCCCAGCCCATCAGCGTGCCAAACTCGCCCGACAGCGCGGGCTCCACCATCGGCACACGTCCGGCCAGCACCTGCCCGGTCGAGCCATCGATGGTGATCATCTCGCCGCGCTTCAGCGTGACATTGCCGGCCTGCAAGGTCTGCGCGTTGTAGTCGACGCGCAGCGAGCCCGCGCCGGAGACGCAGGGCTTGCCCATGCCGCGCGCCACCACGGCAGCGTGCGAGGTCATGCCGCCGCGCGTCGTGAGGATGCCTTCGGCCGCGTGCATGCCGTGGATATCTTCGGGCGAAGTCTCGATCCGGACCAGGATAACCTTCTTGCCGTCGGCCTTGAGCTGCGCGGCCTCGTCGGACGAGAACACGATCCCGCCGGACGCCGCACCGGGCGAAGCCGGCAACCCGGTCGCGATCACGTTGCGCTCAGCGTTCGGATCGATCGTCGGATGCAGCAGCTGGTCGAGCGAGCCGGGCTCGATCCGCGCCACCGCTTCGTCCTTGGTGATCAGCTTCTCGTTGGCGAGCTCGACCGCGATGCGCAGCGCCGCCTTGGCGGTGCGCTTGCCGTTCCGGCACTGCAGCATCCAGAGCCGGCCCTGCTCGACCGTGAACTCCAGGTCCTGCATGTCGCGATAGTGACGCTCGAGCTTATCGTAGATGCGCGTCAGCTCTTTGAACGCCGCGGGCATGGCGCGTTCCATCGATGGCTTGTCGGAGCCGGCCTCCTTGCGCGCGATTTCGGTAATCTCCTGCGGCGTGCGGATGCCGGCGACCACATCCTCGCCCTGGGCGTTGATCAGGAACTCCCCGTAGAGGCGCTTTTCGCCGGTCGATGGATTGCGCGTGAAGGCCACGCCGGTCGCCGACGTGTCGCCCATGTTGCCGAACACCATGGCCTGCACGTTCACCGCGGTGCCCCAGCTTTCCGGAATGTTGTGCAGCCTGCGATAGGTGATCGCGCGCGCATTCATCCACGAACCGAACACGGCGCCGATCGCGCCCCACAATTGCGCCTGCGGGTCCTGCGGGAAATCCTTGCCGCTTTCCTCGACCACGCGCTGCTTGTATTGCGCAACCAGATCGACCCAATCGTCGGCAGACAGCTCGGTGTCGAGCGTCATGCCGGCGCGCGATTTGTGGTCTTCCAGCAAGTCCTCGAAATTGTGGTGCTCGATACCGAGCACCACGTTGGAATACATCGTGATAAAGCGCCGGTAGGAGTCGTAGGCGAAACGGCGGTCGCCGGAATTTTTCGCCAGCGCCTCGACGGTTTCGTCGTTCAGCCCGAGATTGAGCACCGTGTCCATCATGCCGGGCATCGAGGCGCGCCCGCCCGAGCGCACCGACACCAGCAGCGGATTGGCGCGGTCGCCGAATGGCTTGCCGGTGATGAGCGCAATATGGGCAAGGCCCGCCGCGACCTGCTTTTCCAACGCCGCCGGATATTTCTGGTCGTTGGCGTAATAGTGCGTGCAGACCGCGGTCGTGATGGTGAAGCCCGGCGGCACCGGCAGGCCCAAATTCGCCATCTCGGCGAGGCCCGCGCCCTTGCCGCCGAGCAGGTCGCGCATATTGCTGCGGCCTTCGGCTTTGCCGCCGCCAAAGACGTAAACCCATTGGCCCTTGGCTGTAGCGCGCGCAGGCTTGCCGCGGGATTTCGCGGTGCGCTTCGGCTTGGACTTCTTCGGGGCTGGACCGCGTGCCATTAAATTCTCGCTGTCTCAAACGGGGCCTGTGATGGCCCTCCCCCGGCGTTTCCTCAATCGGCTTTTCTTATTCGCACTTTGGTCATCGTCCGCGAAGGCGGACGATCCAGTATCCACATTGGCCTATCGAGTCTACTGGATGCCCCGCCTTCGCGGGGCATGACAGCCGAAGTTAGCCTTCAATTTTCGAGAAGTCCGCCACCGACCGCGTGGCCTCCCTGATCTCGTTGAGCAGCTTCAGCCGATTCTCACGCAAAGCCTTGTCGTCCGCATTGACAGTGACATTCTCAAAAAAGGCATCGACGTGAGGACGGAGCTTTGCCATCGCGCTCATCGCCGCTGTGAAATCTTCCTTCGCGACCGCCGCGGAGGCTTCCTGTTTTGCAACGCCGATGGCGCGCGCCAGGTCCTTTTCCTCGGGCTGGGCGAGACGCGCCGCGTCGGGCGCGCCGGTATAGGATTTGTTGTCCTTCTTCTCTTCGATGCGAAGGATATTCGCCCCGCGCTTGATACCCGCGAGCAGATTCTTGCCGTCGTCGGTGTCGAGAAATTTTCCGAGCGCTTCGACACGGCGGACGATCAGCAGCAGGTCGTCCTGGCCATCGAGCGCGAACACCGCGTCCACGAGATCGTGCCGCGCGCCTTGCTCACGGAGCTGGACTTTCAAGCGGTCGGCGAAGAAGGCGAGCAATCCCGATGTAATCTCTTCGCCGATAGTCTCCCAACCCGGTACGATGTCATCATCTGAATCAAAGGCCTTAACCGAACCCGCAACTTGATCGGCGACTTTTTCCAAGTCCTCGCTCTGCATTCGCTTAGCAAGATCGGAGACTGCTCTCGCTTCGGCAATTCTGGGGCTATACGTCCAATAAAGATGGCCAAGTATCGGAAAGCTGGCTCGGTAAAGTACGTCATGCAGCGGAAGTCTTAGATTTCTTTCCAACACCACTCGCACAATTCCCAAAGCAGCACGTCTTAGCGCGTAAGGGTCTTTCGACCCCGTCGGCTTCTCATCAATCGCCCAGAATGCGGTAAGGATGTCGATTTTATCGGCCAGAGCCACCGCGACCGAAACTGGATCGGTCGGCACGCGATCGCCTGGGCCAAGCGGCTTGTAGTGATCCTCGCAGGCTGCAGCGACGGATTGATCCTCGCCTTGCGCCAGCGCGTAATACTTGCCCATCAGGCCTTGCAGCTCGGGGAATTCGCCAACCACGTCGGTCAGCAGATCGGCCTTGGCGAGCTTCGCGGCGCGCTGCGCCTTCGCGGCGTCGGCCTTGACGAGCGGCGCAAGCCCGCCCGCGAGCCGCTCGATCCGCGCGATGCGCTCGGCCTGCGTGCCGAGCTTCTCGTGGAACACGATCTGCGAAAACTTCGGCAGCCGCTCTTCCAGCTTGGTCTTGAGATCGGTCTCGTAGAAAAACTTCGCGTCACTCAGCCGGGCGCGGATCACACGCTCGTTGCCGGCAACGATCGCCTTGCCGCCGTCGCTCGCCTCGATGTTCGCCGTCAGAATGAATTTGTTGGCCAGCTTGCCAGTCTTGCCGTTGCGCACCACGAAGCACTTTTGATTGTTGCGGATGGTGGCGCGGATCACTTCTTGCGGGATCGCCAGAAAGCTCTCGTCGAAGCTTCCCATCAGCACCACCGGCCATTCGACCAGGCCCGCGACCTCGGCCAACAGTCCTTCGTCCTCGACCAGTTCGAAGCCCTGCGCGAAGGCAAGATTTTTCGCATCCGCCAGAATCGTCTGCTGCCGCCGCGCCGGATCGAGCACAACCTTGGCGCCGTCGAGTTTCTTCACGTAATCGTCGAAGCGCTTCACCTTGATCGCCGCCGGTGCCATGAAGCGGTGGCCGAAGGTCGTATCGCCGCCGGCGATACCGTCCACCCGGAACTGCACCACATCGGGCTCCTCGGTCTCCGGCCCGAAGGTCGCGACGATGGAATGCAACGGCCGCACCCAGTTGAGCGCGCCGGACTTTGCCGACTGCTCGCCCCAGCGCATCGACTTCGGCCAGGGAAACGTCTTCACCACCTCGGGCACGATTTCGGCGATCACATCGATCGCAGGCCGGCCGGCCTTCTCGATCACCGCGACGTAGAAATCGCCCTTCTTGTCGGGCTGCACTTTGGCATCCGAAATGGATTTCAATCCGGCCGCTTTCAGGAATCCGGCAATCGCGTTCTCCGGAGCGCCGACGCGGGGACCTTTGCGCTCCTCTTTCACGTCGGGCGAACGCACCGGCACGCCCGCGACCGCGAGAGTCAGCCGCCGCGGCGTGGCGAAGGCCTTGGCGCCCTCATAATGCAATCCTGCCGCCGCAAGGCGATCGGTCACGCCTTTGCGCAAATCCTCGGCCGCCCGCGCCTGCATGCGCGCAGGGATTTCCTCGGAGAAGAATTCGAGCAAAAGGTCGGGCATCGGCACGTCCTGCGGTGACGAAGCCCCTACCAAGCCCGGCCGCGATTGTCACCCCTTCGCGGGCGGTTTGGGCTCGCTCATCCTCACCCAGTGCCAATGGCGGCAGCTTGGGCAGCGCTCATAGCGCGTCGTCAGCATGTTGATGGCGATCCATGGGCGCGGATACGTCGCGCCGCATTCCGGGCAGGTCGCGCTGCCAAGCACAGTCTCGCGCAGGCGGCCGTGCACCAGCCCATTGACCGCAACGATGAGGGCCACGACGAAGGCCAGCAGATACAATTGAAGCAGCACAGCCCAGGCCGGCCGGCCGATGCCACCGAGGTCGATTCCCATCAGGTAGATCGGAAAATTAAGCGCAAAGTGGAGCGCAACGCCGAGCAAGGCGCCGAGCCAGAACGAACGGCCGTCGGCGAGCCATTTGAACGCGAAGGCAATCGTCGCGCCGTGAACGAACGTCACCAGGAAACGTTCGCCGAGGAAGCCACCGAACTCATAGAAAGGCACGGCCCGCATCGCGGGCACCCGCATCAGCTGTTCGGTCAGAAACCAGATCTCGCCGATGGCGAAGCCGAGCCCGGTGGCAAGCGCGACCGCGACTGCATTGTCCGGCGTCAGCTTCCGCCGGATGAAGGGCAAGAGCAGCACCAGCCATTTGGCCGGCTCCTCGGTGAGCGGCGCATAGAACAGCGAAATCGCGGTCAGCGCGTCGCCCGCGCCGAGCTTGCCTTGCAGCCAATGGTGCAGCGGCATGCGCACCGCGTAGAACACCAACGGCTGCATCGGCAGCATGATCAGGGCCGCGCGAAACACCACGTCGCGGTCGTCCGGCGCGGTCATCCGATGCAGCAGATAGCTGTACGCCACGAGCGTCAGCAGCGTCGTGATCAGGGCCGCGATGACGATGCCCATGGCTGCCGCCGTGCGGTGTCAGCGCGTCGGCATCATCACGCCGGGAGCTTCTTATGGCTGCCGTCGCACAGCGGCGGCGTGGTCGTGCGCTTGCAGGTGCAGAACCAGACCTCGCCGGTCTGCTCCGGCTTGAACTCGCGCGGCGCGAGGCCGGTGCCCTTGTGCGAGCCATCGCAGAACGGCTGCGCTTTGGAGCGCCCGCAGGCGCACCACCAATAGCTCTTGCCGGCCTCGACATTGATCGGCAGCGGCTTCCGTCCGCCAATTTCAGGCCCGTTACTCATTCGACTCTCCTCGCATCGGCCGCAACCAAGATATTCCATGCGATATCATCACAACGAAACTGAATAGCGTGAGTAAAACTGCACTGCCTCTACAATCATGGATTTAACGGCGCTATTCTTCATGCAATAGTAGCATTGTACGGCATCAATGAAACACCAGGGGAAGGCAATGCGACGCGTCCTCAATTTCCTGTTTGCAGCGGCGATCCTGGGCGTGACGCCCGCACCGGCGTGCGCCCTTGAAATCCAGCTTTTTCGGCCTCGGCAACCGGACGAGATCACGCGTGTTCATATCGAGCGATTTCGATCAGCACCCGAACTCCGGGCTGCTGGGATTACCGTGATCGAGATGGACCTTGCCGGCAACGTGCGTGACGTTCTAAGCGGTGAACAAGTGCGGCTGGCCCTAGTTTCACTCGACACTCTGTTAGTGAGCGGCTTGGTGGGGAATTCGCCACTTGTCTCGTCATTCATGCAGCCGAGCCAATTTCCCAACGACGACGCCCTGTTCAGAACCCAGGACTTGGCCCCTGGAGAGGCGCTCCTGGCTGAGGTCGGACGAGAAGGTAGCCTGGTCCCGATTGCATACTGGAGTAGAGGGCAGACGGCGTTCCTGTCCCGGGGGCCCATCAACACTGCAAACGATTTCAGTGGCAAAAAATTCAGATCTGCCTTTTCGGCAGTTGCGGATGCGCCGGCCAATGTCTTCGGGCTTACCGCGCTGCGTTTGCCGGCGGCAGAAGTTACCGTTGCGTTGCAACGGGGCTTGTTTGATTCTGCGGAACTCACATCCACAACAGCTTTGACACTTGCACCGACTTTGCCCGAAACAGGAATGCGTTCCGCTGTGACGAACTATCGCCCCGTCATCGGCTTCTTGGTGGCCAATTCGCGCGGATGGGATCAACTCAAAGAACGAGAGAAAGCGGCGATTGCCGCCGCAGCGAAGGCGGCGGATGATGCCGCGCGGCAGGCTTCGAAACAGATCGCAGCCCGATTAGAAGCAAACCTGCGATCCCAGAACGTCACTCTCGTCAATCTGGCTCTATCCGACAGCGCGAACGTCAATCGCTTCAATGCCGCGCATTTGACGACGCAATTCGGTGAGCGGGACATAGCTGCCGTTCGCACCGTCCAAGCCATCCGCGATCTCACCATTTTGCGCAGCAGCGTCACGCCCCCGGTGCCTGCTGAACGGCCACTGACGCTCGCGACCCAACCGCCCGTCGTGTTCATCACCGACCGCGACGATGAAGGCGGCAACGATCCAGCGACCCGCTTCGCGAGCAGCGCGGCCCCGGATCCGAGCCTCGTCTGTGGGCAGGTCGGATATGTCACATCCACAGCGCGTACAATCGGCACTGAATATAGCGGGCCGATCACGTTAACCCCCGCGACGCTGCCGACCGGCAGGGATGCCTGCGCCGGCCTCATAATCGACGCGTTGCAGCGATCCGGCCGGTCGCGTGTTTTGCTGTTCATCCATGGCTTCAACAACACATTCGACTTCGCAGTTCGCCGTGCGATCACGACAGGCCTCGACATCGGATTCGACGGCATCATTTTGGTTTGGAGTTGGCCGTCGGAAGGCCGAGCGCAAGCCTACATGCGCGACGAAACCACCTCGCGCAGAACGTCGAGGTTCGTGCCGCCCTTCATCGCAACGCTTGTCGCCCGGCAGCAGGTACAACGGTTGGACGTGCTGGCGCACAGCATGGGCAGTCGAATCGCATTGGCCTTGCTCGACGAATTGCGCAAGATGCGGCTGGCTCGCATCAATCTTGGTACAATCATCTTCGCCGCCGCCGACGAAGATCGCGCGCAGTTTGTCGACGTTATCCGTGACACTGTCCGCGACACGCCAGCTCTCGGCCGCATTCGGGCGATTTACGCCGCGAAATACGATCAGCCTTTACAGATTTCTGCCCTTCTCCATCATGGCGATCGGGTGGGAGTGGGCGGCAATACCATAATGATTACGCCTGGCGTCGAAAGCATAGACGCAACGGACGTCGAAGGCGGATTCTGGGCCGCTGCCATCAAATCATCACATGCTCACGTGTTTGACGTGCCAAAGGCGATCGCGGACCTCAAACGCCTGCTAGCAAATGATCTGTCCGCCAATCGCCGTGGCCTTCAGGAGCATACCAGCGCCGCCGGTACCAAGTACTGGAGCATCCCAAACTAGGGCGTGATGAATTGGGAAGCGCACGCCCGCTACGGCAACTGCTCCAACTAAGATCATCAACCTCTAGCGAGCCGCGCCGCCGCCCGCGGTGGCAAGCCATGCCTCGCCGCAGGCCTTCGCCAGTTCACGCACGCGCAAAATATAGCTCTGCCGCTCGGTGACCGAAATCACCCCGCGCGCGTCGAGCAAATTGAACACATGGCTCGCCTTGATGCACTGGTCGTAAGCCGGCAGCGCCATCAGATGACGGCTCTTGTTGCCGTCAGCCCAACCGGCATCGAGATATTTCTTGCAGGCCGCCTCCGCCATCTTGAATTGCTCAAACAGCATCGTGGTGTCGGAGTGCTCGAAATTGTGCCGCGAGTATTCCTGCTCGGCCTGCAGAAAGATGTCGCCGTAGGTGACCTTCTGGTCGCCGTCGCGGCCGTTGAAATTGAGATTGTAAACGTTGTCGACGCCTTGGACGTACATCGCCAGCCGCTCGAGCCCGTAGGTCAATTCACCCGCCACCGGGGCGCACTCGAAACCCGCGACCTG
The DNA here is from genome assembly GCA_945893145.1 of Rhodoplanes serenus. Taxonomy (GTDB): domain Bacteria; phylum Pseudomonadota; class Alphaproteobacteria; order Rhizobiales; family Xanthobacteraceae; genus Z2-YC6860. Next base: position 61,522 of record CAMDDZ010000009.1, read on the forward strand.
CTGGAAGTAGGTGAACTGCGACACCTCCATGCCGTCGCACCAGCACTCCCAGCCGAGCCCCCAGGCGCCGAGCGTCGGCGACTCCCAGTCGTCCTCGACGAAACGGATGTCGTGCAGATGCTGGTCGATGCCGATGGCGGCAAGCGACTTGAGATAAAGCTCCTGGATGTCCGGCGGCGATGGTTTGAGGATCGCCTGGAACTGGTAGTAGTGCTGCAACCGGTTCGGGTTCTCGCCATAGCGGCCGTCCTTCGGCCGCCGCGACGGCTGCACATAAGCCGCGTTCCACGGCTTGGGGCCGAGCGCGCGCAGCGTGGTCGCCGGATGGAAGGTGCCGGCGCCGACTTCCATGTCGTAGGGCTGCAGGATCACGCAGCCCTGCTCCGCCCAGAACTGCTGGAGCGTCAGGATCAGTCCCTGGAACGAGCGTTCCGGGCGCATGTGGGCAGGCAGATCGCTGGCCATGAGAAATCCAAGCGCGGTCGCGCGGCTGAGACCTACCGGCGGGGCCAGAGAGGGTCAAGCCGCGGGCAACCCGCCGCCACGGCGTGGCGGCGCTGGCCGCCCCCTCGCCTAACTGGCTGAAAATACTGCTGCTTGGTCGAAAATCAACAATTTGAACGATTTTCGCCGCATGCCGTGAACCTTCTCCGAGGTTGCCGCGACCAACCCGCAGGACGAATCCATTCACAAGGAACGACCATGATCATGCAGCTCGTCGCCACCGCCTTTGTCGTGGGCTTCGCTGGTATCGTTGCGTTCGGACATGTGCTGCTCGTGCAGGCCCTGTTCACCAGCAACCGCCACGCGGCGTAACCGAATTCTGTTGGCGGGATGGGCCGGCCTGGAGGCCGACTGCCGCTACCGAGCCAGTTCCGCGTCTCCAGCGCCGGCCCAAGGGCCGGCGTTTGTATTTTGGCACCAAGCGCGATCATTTTTCGCAGCCAGATCAATCGAATCCCACTCGGACATGTCGCAGGAAGCGCGCTAGCATGGCGCACTGATCTTGCGCCGCTGTTGCGCCACGGCGAATACGGCGCCGTCCGATAAAAAGCCCACACGAGGAAGCCCATGAATGTCCAACGCCTCGCCCGCCTGCTCGCGGGACTAAGCCTCGCCTGCTCTGCATTGCTGTTCGCCGCTCCGGCTCCGGCGCAGGACTTCCCGTCGCGGCCGATCCGCATGGTGATCGCGTTCCCGCCCGGCGGGCCAACCGACTTTGTTGGACGCCTGATCGCGGACAAACTCAAAACGACGCTCAGTCAGCCGGTGTTGATCGAGAACAAGCCAGGCGCCAATGGCGCGATCGGCGCCGACTTCGTCGCCAAGGCCGAGCCAGACGGACACACGCTGTTCCTCACGACGGTCGGCGCGGTGGCGATCACGCCGAACATGCGCACCGACCTGCCCTACGACACGCTGCGCGATTTCACGCCGATCACGCTCGTGGTGCGCAACAGCACGCTGCTGGTGGTGCGCGCCGACAGTCCGGTTAATTCGCTGAAGGACTTTGTCGCCATGGCGAAGAGCAAGAACGGCGCGCTGCCGTTTGCTTCGACCGGCGTCGGCTCGACCACACATCTGGCGACCGAGATGTTTGCGACCTCGGCCGGTTTCAAGTTCATCCACGTGCCGTATCGCGGCGCGGCACCCGCCCTCACCGATCTGCTCGGCGGCCAAGTCGAGGCGTTCTTCGCCGACGTGCCGGTGCTGATGCCGCAGATCGCCGCCGGCAAGGTGAAGGCGCTCGGCGTCGCCTCCGGCCAGCGCAACCCGATGCTGCCTGACGTGTCGACGCTCGCCGAAGCCGGCTATCCGGACACCCAATCCGACAACTGGTACGGCCTGCTCGCGCCGGCGAAGACGCCGCCCGCCGTCATCGCCAAGCTGCACGCTGCTTTCGTCGGCGCGATCAACGATCCGGGGGTGAAGGACAAGCTGGTCAAGTCCGGCGCCATTCCGGTCGCCAACCAGCCGGCGGAATTCGGGCAAATCCTGAAAGACGAGCTGGCGCGCTGGGGCAAGGTGGTGCGCGACAAGGGCATCAAGGAGCCGGCCAACTAAATCGAAACGTATGGCCGCTCAATCCTTGTAGGGATCGCGCACGTCCTTGCCCGCCATCAGCACCATGACGGGCCTGAGGCGATGCAAGACCTTGATCGTGCCCTCGTGGCTGCGCAGCACGTCGTCGAGCCGCCGATAAGCCATCGGCGATTCGTCGAGATCACCGCCGTGCAGGATGACGCCCTTCTGGCGCAGCCATTCATCCATCTGCTCGCGCGTGAATGTCTTCTTGGCGACGTTGCGGCCGAACAGCCGGCCTGCGCCATGGATGCTGGAATAGAACGCCTCCGCGTTCTCCGGCGTCTCGACGCCCTCGATGATGACCGCGTCATCGCCCATCGAGCCGCCGACAAAGCCACGCTGGCCGGGGAATGACGGCGTTGCGCCCTTGCGCACCACCCAATAGTCGGCGTCGCCGTGGCGCTCGCGCCAGGCATAGTTGTGGTGGTTGTGAACCTTGTCGGTCACTTTCGCGGCGAGCAGACGGCGAATGCGATCGACCACCCATTCGCGTCCGGCCATGGCGTATTCGCCCGCGAGCTCCATCGCGGCGAGATAGCGCGCGCCAAGGTCGCTGTCCGACTCGATGACGGTCGGCGCCACCATCATGCCGTCCTTGCCACCGGCGCGAGACAGAAAGTGCGTTGCGGTCTTGTGGCCAAGGCCGCGCGAACCGAAGTGCACGCCGATCCAGGCGTAGCCCTCCTCGTCCTCGAACAGATCGACGTAGTGGTTGCCGGCACCGACAGTGCCGAGCTGGTTGCGCGCAACATCGCGCAGCTCGTCCGCGTTCTTCACGCGAATGCGCGGCGTCTTGTCGAGGTCGTCGTAGACCTCGTGCCAAACGGCTGAATCGAACAGCGGATGCTCGACCGCCTCGGGATTGGAACGGCCGATGCCAAAGCTGATGTGCCGCTGAATGTCGCGGGCGATCTGATCGAGCCGCGGCCGCAGCTCCTTCATGGTGAAGTCGAGCCGCGCCGCGCAATTGCCGCAGCCGATGTCGAAGCCGACGCCGCTGACCGAAATGTGCTTCTCGTAGGCGATCACGCCACCGACCGGCTGGGCGTAGCCGAGATGACCATCGGCGCACAGCACGCCGCCAACGGCGCTGCCGACGCCGAGGCAGGTCCACATCTGCTTGACGGTGTTGTCGTCGTGAGTGCCGAAAATCTTGAGCATCGCGCGGCCTGTCTGGCTTTTCAGCGCCGCGCGGCGCTGGCGCGGCTATCGGTCTAGTCGGTACTCGCCGGTCAGCGGATCGCGCCGGAGTTTCGGCAGTGTGTGGCGGTCGGGCTCACGGACCGGAGCCGTTTTGGCGCGGTCGAGCTCGCCGTTCACCCGTTGCCATTCCTTGATGACGAGCTTGGCGATGATGGCAGCGCCGACGGCAGCGATCGCCCAGACCAGGGTTGGTGGCAGCACAGGCATTTTCGTTCCCCGAGCTATTGAAGTCCCCTAAAGTCCAAACCGCGCCCATAGCGCGCGGGCTTCGAGCGCGGACACCATGTCCTCGGCGAGGCTAGGGTGATTCCCAAAAACCTCCAAGGCGCCGATGCCCGGCCGCGTGCGGCCGAAAAATCCGCGATCTGCAATCAGCGGCATCACCACTTGATCGCCATAGCGCTCACGCAGCGTACCGCGCAGGTCGCCGACCGCATCGGCGAGGCCGAGCTTAACGGCGCGGCCTCCAGTCCAATATTCGCCGGAAAACAAGGCGGTTTCGCGGCTGTCGAGCTTGCTGCCGCGCCGCTCCGTCACGAGCGCGATAAAGCTTTCGTGAATTTCCTTCTGGATCGCCTTGAGCTTTTCGACGTCCTCCCGCTTCTCCGGCAAGAACGGATCGAGCATCGCCTTGTTCTCACCCGAGGTGTAGAGGCGGCGCTCGATGCCGAGCTTCTCGATCAGCTTGTCGAAGCCGAACGAACCGCCGACCACGCCGATCGAGCCCAGGATGGAAGACTCGTCACAGACGATTTCGTCGGCCGCGCAGGCGATCATGTAACCGCCCGAGGCGCCGACATCCTCAACGAAGGCGATGACGGGGATTTTCTTCTCGTCCGCAAGCTGGCGGATGCGGCGATAGATGAGATGCGATTGCGCGGCCGAGCCGCCCGGCGAGTTGATCGCAAGCGCCACGGCGCGCGCCCGTTTCATTCCGAAGGCGCGATCGAGGGAACGCGCGACCGAGCCGAGCGTGAGGCCCGGCTTGAGCGGCGTCGAAAAGCCGATGGTGCCGGCGAGCCGCACCACCGGCACGACCGCAACGCCAGAGCGAAACCGCAATGGCACCAGCCGGGCGAGCGCCGCCAGGCATCGATCCAGCGGCCCTTCGGGTTTGGGAGGCTCGGCCATGACTTCAACCATGACTAGGACATATGTCCGCGATGGCCCGACCTCAAGTCAGGCTCCGGCAAGGGGCAAAGCTTGGCCGTGCCGCAACACATCCTCGGCTGCTGCGGTTGGCTTGCCGTCCTGATCGTTGAGCACGAGCCCCGGCAGCAGGACGAGCGGCGCGCGGCTCCCCTTGCTGGCCCGCACTAGAACACGGATCGCCGGTTGCCCGGCGCGGCCATGGACCGGCTGCACCACATAGCCGCCAAACCGCGGCTCAAGCGCCGCAAGCACCGCCGTAAGCCCGTCGGCGCGCCAGATCAAGGTGAGCGTGCCGGCCGAATGGAGCAGCGATGCCGCGATCGAAACCCAATCGGACAGCAACGTCACTGGCGCTGCATGCGCCGCGCTCCGCGCCGGATCGGGCGACACGTTTTGCCGCTCCGGATTGTTGAACGGCGGGTTCATCAGGACGTGGTCGATTGTGCCCGGCCCGAGACCGGCCGCCGCGAACGCGTCCGATGGTCCGGAGACATCCAGTTCGACGGCGCGCGCGCGGGCCGTGAGACCGTTTCGCTCGATGTTTTCGGCTGCGATCGCAGCAAGCTCAGGATCAATCTCGACGAGCGTCACCGTCACGTCCGGCACCCGCATCGCAAGCGCCAGGCCCGCTGCGCCGACGCCCGAGCCAAGATCGGCAGCACGATCGCCGCTGCGTGCGCCAACCGCAGCCGCCAGCAGGATGGCGTCGTGCCCGACCCGGTGGCCGCGGCGCTTTTGCACGAGCCTGAGTCGACCACCGAGCACGGCGTCGTCGGTCAATTCGTCGGCCGCAACGCCACCCGGCAGCGGCCGCAGCTCATGGGCAAGGCCCGCGTCGTACAACAGCCGCCGGGCGTCTTCCTGATGGTCGTCGGCCACCAGGATGCGGCGCGGCAGGATACCGAGCGAGCCTTCCAGCACGCTCATGTGCTGGTCGAGCACGACATGTGGAATCTCGGCGCCCTTCAGCAGCGCCTCGATCACGGTGATCAGCACGGCATTGTTGGTGCGAACAAGCTCGCGCATCGGCGTTCCTAGGCCACGATCTTTTCCGCGAACCGGTTTTGACCGCTCGGGATCATGGTCCGCTCCGCCGCCGCTCCTCGGCCGGTGCGCGCTGCGCGAGATAGGACAACAACTTCAATTCCCGCCGGCCGCGCGTCACGGTGTCGAGCACAAGGCCGACCGCGATTGAAAGACTTGCCAGCACCATCATGCCGGTGGCGAGCACGGCCGTCGGCAGGCGCAGCACGGTGCCGTCGCGCATGAACGCCACCACGATCGGAATCGCGAGCCCAATGGACGCAATACCAAGCGACACGCCGATACTGCCGAAGAACGGCAGCGGCCGCTCCGCCCGGTAGATGCGGAAGATCGTGCGCAGGATGCGGTAGCCGTCGGTCCAGGTGCTGAGCTTGGAGGCCGAGCCCTTGGGCCGCGAATAATATGGTGTGCGAACCTCGCCGACCGGCAATTCAAGCTCAAGCGCGTGAATGGTCAATTCGGTCTCGATCTCGAAGCCGCCCGACAGCACCGGAAACGATTTCACGAACCGGCGCGTGAACACGCGATAGCCGGACAGCATGTCGGTGAATGATTCGCCAAACACATGCGCGACAAAGCCGGTCAGCACCCGGTTGCCAAAGCGGTGACCGGGACGGTAGGCCGCCACCTCCTGATCGACACGGATCGCGCAGACCATGTCGAGCCGGTCCTGCACGAGCTTGGCGATCATCGCGCGCGCACTCGGCGCGTCGTAGGTCGCATCGCCATCGACCATCACGAAAATGTCAGCGTCAACGTCGGTAAACATGCGCCGCACCACGCGGCCCTTGCCTTGATGCAACTCCCGCCGCACCACCGCACCGGCGCGCTCGGCAGCCTCAACCGTGCCATCCGTCGAATTGTTGTCGTAGACGTAGATCGTGGCTTCCGGGAGCGCTGCCCGAAAATCAGTCACAACCTTGCCGATCGCCGCCGCCTCGTTGTAGCAGGGCACGAGCACCGCAATCCTGTGCCGGCCGGCAATCTCGGCCTCGCTGTCCACCTCGGTCTGCAACATGCCTGTCTCCCACCGGCAGGCCCCTTAAGGAAGGTTGTCGCACCCGCTGCCAGCGCACTTGCCCGCATATCATAGCGTTCTTATTGTCGGGTGTCCTTTCTGCGCGAAATCCGGAGAAACCTTTGGCCGTCGTCGTCCCATTCAGCCAGGCCGATGCTTCCATCGACCGGCTGGTCGAACTCGCGACCCCCGACATGGCACGCGTCAACGCCATGATCCTGTCCCGGACCGGGTCGGAGGTGGCGATGATCCCGGAGGTTGCCAATCACCTGATCTCGTCGGGCGGCAAGCGGCTGCGGCCGATGCTGACGCTCGCGATGGCGCAACTCACCGGGTATTCCGGCGACGGGCACATCAAGCTCGCGGCCGCGGTCGAGTTCATGCACACCGCCACGCTGCTGCACGACGATGTGGTGGATGAGAGCGAGATGCGCCGCGGCAAGCTCGCCGCCCGCATCCTGTGGGGCAACGAGGCGAGCGTGCTGGTCGGCGACTTCCTGCTCGGCCAGGCGTTCAAGATGATGGTCGAGGTCGCATCACTGCGCGCGCTGGAAATTCTTTCGTCCGCCGCCGCCGTGATCGCCGAGGGCGAGGTGATGCAGCTCGCGGCCGCGAAAAATACCGCAACCACCGAAGACGAATATCTGGCGGTGATCCGCGCCAAGACCGCTGAGCTGTTCGGCGCCGCATGCGAGGTCGGACCGGTGCTGAGCAGCCGGCCGAAGGCCGAGACCGCCGCGTGCCGTTCGTTCGGCATGAATCTCGGCGTCGCCTTCCAGCTCGTCGACGACGTGCTGGACTATGGCGGCAAGGCCGCCAAGCTCGGCAAAAACGTCGGCGATGATTTCCGCGAAGGCAAGATCACGTTGCCGGTGGTGCTGTCATTCCGCCGTGGCACGCAGGAGGAGCGCGAGTTCTGGTCGCGCACGCTCGAGCGCGGCGAGGTCACCGACAGCGATCTAGAACATGCGATTGCGCTCATGACGCGGCACCGCGCCCTCGAAGACACCATCAAGCGCGCACAGCACTACGGCGCCATCGCGTGCGACGCGCTCGCCCTGTTCCCAGCCTCGCCCATGAAGCAGGCTCTGGAAGAGGCGGTCGAGTTCTGCACCGCCCGAACGCACTGATACGGGCCAGCCGCACGCTGCGTGGATCGCAGTATCAGTCCTTTTGCACCAGACCGGCTTCCTTGATCACCGGGCCCCACTTGGCGATTTCCGCCTTGTGGAAACGTCCAAGCTCGTCGGGAGTAGACCCCACGACGATCATGGCCTGATCCTCCAGCCGCTTACGGAGCACCGGATCGTCCGCCGCCGCTTTGGCGCCTGTGTACATCTTCTGGATGATATCCTTCGGCGTGTTGGCCGGCACAAACAGGGCATACCAGCCGGTCACATCGTATCCCGGCAGTGTTTCGCCGATGGTCGGCAGATCGGGGACCTGCGGCGAGCGCTTCGCTGGCGTCACCGCGAGCATGCGCAACTTGCCGTCCTGCTGGAGCGACAGCATGGGAGCCACGTTGTTCCAGAATGAATCGATCCGTCCTGGAATCAGATCCTGAATGCCGGGCGCTGCGCCACGATAAGGCACATTGGTCATTTTGATGCCGGCCGCCCGCACGAACAATTCAGCGGAAAGATGCGGCACCGCACCGTGACCGGGCGATCCATAGGTGAGTTTGCCTGGCTCAGCTTTGGCCCGGGCGATGAAATCCGCCAGCGTCTTGAACGGCGAATTGGCCGGGATTGCCATCGCGATTGGATATTGCACCACCAGCGACACCGGCTCGAAATCCTTGACCGCATCGTACGTCAGATTCGGATTGAGATGGTTGTTGGTGGCGTGGTGATCGCCCGCCAGAAACATGCTGTAGCCGTCCGGCACCGAGCGGGCGATATACTGCGCAGCGAGATTGCCGCCGGCGCCCGGCTTGCTCTCGACAATGAACTGCTGGCCGAACATCTCGCTCATCTTCTGCGCGACGAGGCGCGCAATGAAGTCGGCGCCGCCGCCCGGCGTGAACGGAATAGCAATGCTAACCGGACGGTTCGGCCAACCACTTTGCGCGATGGCAGGACGCGCCAAGCCTGACGCCAGCGCGGACGCAGCAGAAACCTTCATCAGCCTGCGGCGGGTGATCATCGTTTCCTCCCTCTCCCGCATTGGCTGCGGGAGTTTTCTGCCGTCATCCTCAATGACCGGCCGCCGTTTGTCCATTTCAGACTTGTGGGCGCTGCGTTGCGTCGCAGGCCCATCAGCCGAGCAAGGTCGCGCGCACCCACCACGTGGGATGCTTACCCTTGAGGCGCCGCGCGGCCGCCGCGGCGGCGCGGGCGTTCGTGAACAGGCCGAAGCAGGTCGCGCCGGAGCCCGACATGCGCGCAAGCTCGCAGCCTGGCGCCTCGCGCAGCGCGGCCAGCACCGTGGCGATCGCAGGCGCAAGCTGGATGGCCGGGGCTTCGAGATCGTTGCGGTCCATGACCAGGAAGGCGATCAACTCGCTACGCCCACGCGGCACCTTGCGGGCCTTCGGGATGCGCGACGGCGCGCTGCCCGGTTTGCGGCCGAGCAACCGGAACACCTCTTTGGTCGGCACCGCCACACCCGGATTAACCAGCACGGCGGGAAGCTTCGGCAGCGCAATCGGCGCGGACAGGATTTCGCCGATGCCACGCATCACGCGCGGCCGCGGATCGACGCAGACCGGCACGTCGGCGCCGACCGTGCGGGCAACATTGAAGAGCCGCGGATCGTCGCGCCGTAGCCGGTTGGCGCGCGCCAGCAGCCGTAGCGCCGCGGCGGCATCCGCCGATCCGCCGCCGACGCCGGCCGCAATCGGCAACCGCTTGTGCAGGGTGAAACGGCCAAGCTTGAGCGCGCCGATTTCGGCCGACAGCCCGCGCGCCGCGCGCAAGATCAGATTGTCCTCGGTGGGGCCGAGCACCTTGGGATCACCGCCGCGCACCGCGAGCCGCGCGGCGCCGCCCGGTACGAAGTTCAGGCGGTCTTCGACGCCGGCGAAGACCACGAGGCTCTCGAGGATGTGATAGCCGTCGACGCGCCGGCCCAGCACGCGGAGCGTCAGGTTGATTTTGGCCGGTGCAGTGTCAACCAGCGCAGCGCGTGACCGCAGTGGCACAGCCTGGTCAGCCGCCGTCGGGCTTCTTCGGCTTCGCATCAGCCGCCGACGACGTCTCGTCGGGGAGCCCGCTCTTGAGCTTTTCCACAATCTTGGCGAGGTCTTCGGGCTCAGGCTTGAGATCTTTGGCGTGCGACCACTGGAATTGCGCCTCGATTACGCGGCCGACCCGCCAATAGGCGTCGCCCAGATGGTCGTTGATGGTCGGGTCGTCCGGCTTCAGTTCGACCGCACGATCGAGGTTTTTCACGGCCTCTTCGTAATTCCCGACCCGGTAATAGGCCCAGCCCAGCGAGTCCACGATGTAGCCATCATCCGGCCGCTGCTCGACGGCACGGCGGATCATCCGCATGCCCTCTTCGAGATTGATGCCCTGATCGACCCAGGAATAGCCGAGGTAATTGAGCACGTGCGGCTGATCCGGGAACAGCTTGAGCGCGGTTTTCAGGTCCTGCTCGGCAGCCGGCCAATGTTTGGAGCGCTCGTTGCAGATGCCGCGGAAGTAATAGATCAGCCAGTGATTTTTCTCCGGCTCCGCGATGGTGGCGATGCCCTTGCCATAGACCTGCGCGCACTCATCGAATGACTTGCGGGCGCGCAGGATATTGCCGAGCGCCATGATCGCTTCGATGTCTTTCGGATTGTCTTGGAGCAGCTTGCCGAGATTGCGCTTGGCATCATCGGTGCGATCGAGCGTGTCGAGATTGACCGCGAGCTGGATTTGGGCGTTGCGATGCAGCGGCGAAGCCAGCGGCATGCGCTCGTAGATCTTGATGGCGGCTTGCGGGTTTTTCAGCTGCTCGTAGAGATCCGCAAGCGAGAGCAGCGCCATCGACTGATTGGGCGCGAGGTAAAGCGCAAGCTGGAGATAGATCAGCCCGAGTTCTTCGCCGCCGCGGCGGCCCAGTGCCGCGCCAAGGCCATACAGCACCTCGGCGGCGCCGGCCTGCGGCGTATCGGACAGCATCGGAAGCTGCCGGCCGGCGGCAAGCTGATCGAGCGCGTCGGTGATCAGCGGATGGCGCGGCAATGCAGCGTCGAAGGTCTTGAACACCTTGACGGCCTCATCCTTGCTCCCATTACGCGACAGCCACGAACCGTAAGCCTCGAGCTGGCGCAGCGCCGTGGCATCGAGCTTATGGACGCGCTCAAAACGCTTGCCGGCTTCCTTCTTGTTGCCGGCGAGGTCGAGCATCAAGCCGGTGTGCAAATCCTTGAACAGCGGAAACCAGTCGGCGCCTTGCAGCTTGTCGACGGTGTCGACCGCGCCCTTGGTGTCGCCGGCGCCATGCTGCGCCCAGGCGGCGAGCAGCGTCGCGGTCAGATCGTTGATCTGTCCGCGCGCCGGCTGGGTGAGGCTCTGCCGCGCTACGGCGTATTGCCGGGTTTTGATTGCGCGGATGCCGAGCACGAGGCGAGCCAGACGATCATTGCGGTCGACCTGAACGATCCGCTCGGCCAGCCGCACACCCTCATCGACGTCGCCTTCCGCGAGTACGGACAGGAAAGCCTTTTCGAGCAATTCGCTGTTGCGTGGATCGGTCCGCAGCGCGGCGCGGTAGTAGGCGGCCGCTGCCGCAGCATCCCGCTGCACACCGGCGTGACGTGCCGCCAGATAACTGCCGGACGGCGTGAGGCGTCCAAGCTCCTGCTGCGTCGGCGCAGGGGAACGGGGCGATGAACCTTGGGTATTGCCTTGGGCGGCGAGCGCGCCGGGCAACACAAATGCGATTGCGCCAAATGCGATGCCGGCCAGACGCCGGTTCAGTTTCGAAACGATCACGGGAATCTCCATGGGGCGGCGGCTCGCGTCACCCTTCGAGTCGAGCGGAGAATGGCCTTTTTGCGCGTCTGCCGCAAGGACGGCACTGGCGCGCTACCGACCGCTCCGGGCACGGTAACGATGCGTAGCATGGTGTGGCAGGATCGTGGCCGAAGGTTAAATTCGAACTTCACATGTTCGAGTAATTCGGCCCACCGCCGCCCTCTGGCGGAACCCAGGTGATGTTGCGGTTGGGGTCCTTGATGTCGCAGGTTTTGCAGTGGACGCAGTTCTGCGCGTTAATCACGTAGTGCGGCTTGCCGCCCTCCTCGATCCATTCATAGACCCCGGCCGGGCAATAGCGCGCCGAGGGTCCTGCATACACGTCGTGCTCGGATGCCTGCTGAAGCGCCATGTCCACCACCTTCAGATGTGGCGGCTGGTCTTCCTCGTGATTGGTGTTGGAGAGGAATACGGACGACAGCCGGTCGAAGGTGAGCTTGCCGTCCGGCCTCGGATAAGCGATCGGCGAACACTGTGACGCGGGCTTGAGCGTGGCCGAATCCGGTTTGCCGTGGTGGAGCGTGCCCAACAGCGAAAAACCGATCGTGTTGGTCCACATGTCGAAGCCGCCGGCCGCGATGCCGAGGAACGTGCCGAGCTTCGACCACAGCGGCTTGGCGTTGCGCACCTTCCAGAGATCGTTACCGATATCGCCGTCCTGCCACGCCGCGTCATAGCTGCCGATCTCATCGCCGGAGCGGCCCTCCGACAAAGCCTCCGCTACGTATTCGGCGGCAAGCATCCCGGACAGCATCGCGTTGTGGCTGCCCTTAATGCGCGGCACGTTCATGAAGCCCGCCGAACAACCGATCAAGGCGCCGCCAGGAAATGCCAGCTTGGGCACCGACTGGAAGCCACCCTCCGTCAAGGCGCGTGCGCCGTAGGCAAGCCGTTTGCCGCCTTCGAACGTGCTGCGCACCAGAGGATGGGTCTTGAAGCGCTGGAATTCCTCGAACGGCGATAGATACGGATTGGTGTAGTTGAGGTGCATCACGAAGCCGACCGACACCAGATTGTCGTCGAGGTGGTAGAGGAATGAGCCGCCGCCGGTCGAGCCATCGAGCGGCCAGCCGAAGCTGTGCTGCACCAAACCCTTCTGGTGTTTCTGCGGCGCGACCTGCCAAAGCTCCTTGAGGCCGATGCCGAACTTTTGCGGATCGCAGCCGGCGTCGAGCTGATATTTCGCGATCAGAGATTTCGACAAGTTGCCGCGGGCGCCCTCGGCGAACAGCGTGTATTTGGCGCGCAGCTCCATGCCGCGAGCGAAGCCGTCCTTGTGCTTGCCGTCTTTGCCAATGCCCATGTCGCCGGTCGCGACACCTGACACGACGCCGCTCTCGTAGAGCACTTCGGCCGCGGCGAACCCCGGATAGATTTCAACGCCGAGCGCCTCGGCCTTGGTGGCGAGCCAGCGGCACACCAGCCCAAGCGACACGACAAAGTTGCCATGGTTGCTCATCAGCGGCGGCATCAAGATGTTGGGCAACCGCAGCGCGCCGGACTGGCTGAGCCAATAGAAGCGATCCGCCGTGACGGCGGTCTTGATCGGGGTGTCCTCGCTGCGCCATCCCGGCAGCAAGCGGTCGAGCGCAATCGGATCGATCACGGCGCCGGACAGAATATGCGCGCCAACCTCGGAGCCCTTCTCCACCACCACCACATTGATGTTGGCCGAGATTTGCTTGAGCCGGATCGCAGCCGCGAGACCCGCAGGCCCTGCGCCGACGATGACGACATCGAATTCCATCGCTTCACGGGCGGGCAAATCAGCCATTGCGCACTCCCGAGCGCCCCTGGGGCGCTCTTCCACACCCTTTTTTCCACGTTTGCGCCGCCGTCACAATCGCCAGCGCGCCTCGGGGCGTGATAGACGAGCCACATGACGCCCGACCGCGCCAGCACCGCCCGCGACGTGCTCACCTTCTACGTGGCGGCGGGCGTGGATGTGGCCTTAAGCGAAACGGCCAACGACTATCTGTCGGCGCCGCAGCCCGCCGCCGCTGCGCCGGTTGCGGCCGCGCCTGCGCCGACCAGAACCCTGGCGCGGAATCAGGATGCACCGCCGCGCGCCGCCGCCCCCGCAGCCGCGCCGCCGGCCGTGCCCGAAGCCGCCGTCATGGCGGCGCGCGAGGCGGCACGCAGCGCCGCGAGTCTCGAGGATTTGCGCGCGATCCTCGGCGCCTTCGATGGCTGCGCCTTGAAGGCGACCGCAACGCAGCTCGTGTTTGCCGACGGCACTCCGAAGTCGCGCCTGATGTTCGTCGGCGAAGCACCCGGCTATGAAGAGGACAAGTCCGGCTTGGCATTCGTCGGCCGCTCCGGCCAATTGCTCGACCGCATGCTCGCCGCCATCGGTCTCGACCGCAGCAAGGTCTATATCGCCAACATCGTGCCGTGGCGTCCCCCCGGCAATCGCACGCCGACGCCAGTCGAGACGCAAATCTGCCTGCCGTTCATCCAGCGCCAGATCGAGCTTTCCGATCCCGATATCCTGGTCACGATCGGCCAGCCTTCGACCGGCGCGCTGCTCAACGTGCAAGGGATCACCAAGAACCGCGGCCGCTGGTTCAGCTATCAGACCGGCACTCGCGAGATCCGCGCCATGCCGATGCTGCATCCCGCTTACTTGCTCCGCACACCGATTGCCAAGCGGATGGCGTGGCGCGACATGCTGGCGCTGAAGAAGGCTCTGGGAACATGATCTCGAAAAAGCCTGCCCCGCACTTGATGCGGGGTGGATACCGGTTTTCGGACAAGATCATGCTCAAACAAGACTAAGCCGGATTGTTGCCCTTCGCCTCGATGACGGGCTTTGCCTCCGGACTTTTCAGCAGCCGGATCAGTTCGCGCGCAGCCTGCTGATGCGGCGAGTTTGGCGACACACCCGCCGTAAACATCACAATGGAGTTGATCTCGGCCGGCAGCGGGCCGACCAGCTCGGCGCCCGGCACCGACATGATGTTGGGAACGACGATCAAGCCAATCTCGACCTTGCCCTCCGCGACCAGCTCGGAAACCATCTCGCCGTCGGTTTCGACTGCTTTGCTCTTGATCGCGTCCGCAATGCCGAGCTGAACGAACAGCTTCCGCAAATGAATCGTGCTGGCGCCCTCCTTGAGATAGGTCACCGACTTCGCGTTCAGTAGCGTCCGCTTGAATGCCTCGACCGTGCTGATGTCGGGCTTCGCGGCACCGCGCTTCACCGCGACGCCAATGCCGGACGACATGATGTCGGCGCGGCTGTCTGCGGCCAGCAGGCCCTTCTTGATGAGATCGTCGATCTGGAAGTCGACCAGCACAGCCAGGTCGAACGGCTCGCCGGTTTCGATGCGCCGCTTCATGACGGCGGCGACGTCCGCGACGACGACCGGCGTCAAACCTGCTGCCTTCTCGAACTGCGGGCCGAGCTCGCCAACGATCACCTTGGTGACCCGCGAGCCAAAGATTTTCAGCTCGGCAGACTGCGCCGCAGTGCCGATCAACAGAAACGAAAGCAGCGCCGCAGCGAAACCGTCATGTCGCTTCATCATGTCACCCAACAATCGCGAACTTGATGCCGAATAGCAACGCGAGGATCACCACGACCGGCTTCGCCTGTGTGATACGGCCAGAAAGGATCTTGCACAGCGCATAGGTGATGAAGCCAAGCCCGATGCCGGTCGCGATCGAATAGGTCAGCGGCATCGAGATCGCGGCGATCACACCCGGAGCCGCCTCGGTGAGATCGTCCCAATCCATCTCGGCTAGGCCCTTGGTCATCACCACCGCGACGTAGAGCAGCGCCGCGGCTGTCGCATAAGCCGGAATCATGCCGGCAAGCGGCGCAAAGAACAGCGCGAGGAGGAACAGGATCGCAACCACAACGCCGGTGAGCCCGGTCCGGCCACCGGCGGCGACGCCGGCCGCACTCTCGATGTAGCTCGTGGTATTGGAGGTGCCGAGCAGCGATCCGATCACGGTCGCCGAGGAATCCGCGACCAGCGCCTGCCGCATGCGCAGCAGCTTGCCGTCGGCGTCGAGCAATCCGCCGCGGTGCGCCACGCCGATCAGGGTACCGGCGGTGTCGAAAAAATCCACCAAGAGCAGCGTGAAGATCACGACCAGCGCGGATTGCTCGAATATCCGCGAGAAATCGAGCTGCAGCAGCGTCGGCGCAAGCGACGGCGGCAACGAGACCACGCCCGAATAGGTGACGACATTGAGCGGAATGCCAACGAGCGTCACCGCCAAAATGCCGATCAACGTGGCGCCGAGCACGCCTCGGCTGTTGAGCGCCACGATCAGCACGAAGCCAGAAAGCGCAAGGAGCGCGGACCAGGCCTTCAGATCGGCGAGCGTGACCAGCGTCGCCGGATGCGCGACGATAACCTTAGCTTCCTCCAGCGCGATGATGGCGAGGAACAGCCCGATGCCGGCCGAAACTGCGAGCTTCAGATTTTTCGGAATCGAATCGATCACGTATTGCCGCAGCGGACTGATCGAGATGAACAGCGCCAGGGCGCCGGACACCAGCACAAATGCGAGCGCCTGCTGCCATGTGTATTTGTAGGCGATCACCAGTGTGAAGGTGAAAAAGGCGTTGAGCCCCATGCCGGGCGCGAGGGCGATCGGATAATTGGCGTAGAGCGCCATGATCAGCGTGGCGATCGCGGCCGCCAGGCAGGTCGCGACAAACACCGCGCCCTTGTCCATGCCCGCATTGGCAAGGATCGCCGGGTTGACGAACACGATATAGACCATGGTGAGGAAGGTCGTGACGCCCGCCACCATCTCGGTGCGGACGTTGGTGCCGTTCTGCGTCAGCCCAAAGGTTCGGTCGAGAAAACCCACAGGTCGTGCGCCCGTATCGCTCATCGCGATGCCCCCAATTTCCCGTGGACAGCATACCGCCCGGCTCAAGACCCGGCCATCGGCCCCAGACCCCCTTGCACAATTCACCGGACGCGCCGAAATGGAGTGGTGTCCCCTGCCCGCACGTCGCGGCAACCGGCGAATTTGGCGATGGACTCTGTTGCGGCCCTCGATCCCGTCATGCTGGCGCGGCTGCAATTCGCCTTCACGATCTCATTCCACATCATCTTTCCAAGCTTCACGATCGGACTGTCGGCCTATATCGCCACCCTCGGCGTGATGTGGCTCGCGACCGGGCAAGAGCGCTATCGGCGAATCGCGCAGTTCTGGACCAAGATTTTCGCGGTTTCGTTCGGCATGGGCGTGGTGTCAGGGATCGTGCTGTCCTACGAGTTCGGCACCAATTGGAGCCGCTTCTCGGTCGTGGCCGGCAACATCGTGGGCCCGCTTGCCGGCTACGAAGTCCTCTCGGCGTTCTTCCTGGAGGCGAGCTTCCTCGCCATCATGCTGTTTGGCGGCAATCGCGTGCCGCGCTGGTTGCACGCGCTATCCGCCGTGATCGTCGCGATTGGCACGGCGCTCTCGGCGTTCTGGATTCTCTCAGCCAACAGCTGGATGCACACACCGGCCGGGCACGAGATGCGCGATGGCGTCGCGTTCCCGCTCGACTGGTTCGCGATCGTGTTCAACCCGAGCTTCCTCTATCGCCTCGCGCATATGCTCAATGCGTCCTACCTGACGGCGGGCTTCGTGGTGCTCGCGGTCGGCGCGCGCTATCTGGTCGCCAATCGACACGACGAAGAAGCCCGCACCATGCTGCGGATGGCGCTCGGCCTGCTGATCATTCTCGCGCCGTTGCAGCTCTTTCTCGGCGATCAGCACGGGCTCAACACGCTCAAGCACCAGCCGATCAAGATCGCCGCCATGGAGGCGCATTGGGACGGCAAGGAGCCGGGCGACTTCCACATTTTCGCGTGGCCGGACGAGAAGGCCGAGCAGAATCGTTTTGCGATCTCGATCCCGCGCGGCGCCTCGCTCATTCTCACCCATGATCCGAACGGCCTGTTTCCCGGCCTCAAGAGCGTGCCGCCGCAGGACCGCCCGCCGGTGAAGTCGGTATTCTTCGCGTTCCGCGTCATGCTCGGCATCGGCTTCTTCATGATTGGCGCCGCTCTGTTCGGCGGCTTGCTGTGGTGGCGCGGCACGCTGTTTCGCACGCGCTGGTATCTGTGGGTGATGTCGCATTCCTGGTGGATCGGTTTCGTTGCCGTGCTGGCCGGCTGGATCGTGACCGAGAGTGGACGCCAGCCGTGGATCGTGCAGGGCATCCTGCGCACCGCCGACGCCACATCGCCGGTGCTGGGCGGCGCGCTCGCCACCACGCTGGTGTTGTTCGTGCTGGTCTATGGCGTCGTGTTCTCGTTTGGCATTTTCTACATCAACCGGTTGATCAACAAGGGACCGCAGGGCAGCGCGATCGAGCCGCCGAAATCGCTCGGCGGCACGCTCGCGTCGGCCGGCGACGCCACCCGCGAAGCCGTGGCGAAAGGATGATGCGATGATCGAGCCGCATCTCCCGCTGATCTGGGCCGGTATTATCGGCACCGCGGTCGCCCTGTATGTGGTCCTCGACGGCTTCGATCTCGGCATCGGTGTGCTGTTCCCGTTCGCCAAGGATGATAACGAGCGCAGCCAGATGATGGCCTCGATCGCGCCGTTCTGGGACGGCAACGAGACCTGGCTGGTCATGGGCGGCGTTGGGCTTCTGGTGGCGTTCCCGCCCGCCTACGCGGTGATCATGCCGGCCTTCTATCTGCCGGTGATCGTCATGGTGCTCGCGCTGGTGTTTCGCGGCGTGGCGTTCGAATTCCGCGAGGTCGGCGGCCACAAGACGCTATGGAGCATTGCGTTCGCGGCGGGCTCGACGGTCGCGGGGTTCTGTCAGGGCGTCATCCTCGGCGCACTGATCCAGGGCATCCGCGTCGAACGCGGCGCATTTGCCGGTGGCCCGTTCGACTGGGCGACGCCATTCGCATTGGTGTGCGGGCTCGGCGTGGTCGCAGGCTATGCGCTGTTGGGCGCAACCTGGCTGGTGATGAAGACCGAAGGTCCGGTGGCCGAACGCGCCCGCGCGCACGCCCGGCTGTTGCTGGTCGTGGTGCTGGTCTTCATGGCGGTGGTGAGCATTTGGACGCCGCTTTCGATCCCGCGCATTTTCGAGCGCTGGTTCTCGCTGCCGAATTTCTTCTATCTGTCGCCGGTGCCGCTGCTCACGGCGCTCACCGCTTACGTTGGGTGGCGCGCCCTTGAAAAAAATCGTGACACCGCGCCATTCGTCGCCTCGATCGGGCTGTTCCTACTCGGTTACGCCGGGCTTGCGATCTCGTGTTTCCCGTATCTGGTGCCGCCGTCGCTCACGATCTGGCAGACTGCCGCCGCGCCCGCGAGCCAAGCCTTCATGCTGATCGGCACCGCGATCCTGCTGCCGCTGATTTTGGCGTACACGGCCTATGTGTATTGGGTGTTCCGCGGCAAGGTGAAGCCCGGCGGCAGTTACCACTAGGGCGCTATTTTGATTGTGCCGCCTCGCGCGGCCGGATCACGCCCCAGCCGATCCGCAACAGCGGCAGGCGACCCTGGAAGCGGCGCTCGAAGGCGCGCGGGACCTCCGGCACCAAATCGGGGAAGCGTTCGCGGATCGCGGCCGGCAGCGTTGCGTCGGCATCGTTGCTCGGCCACACCACAATCGCGCCGTTGCGTTCGACGTCACCGCGCGTCACCCAAGGGGTTCGCTCGGGCGCGGCCTGAAAATAAAGGCTCGGCCGGCTTGGCGCCGTGAGCACGACGAGCGCCGCAATCTTCTGGTCCCCCGCCACGATCCGCAGCGGGCTGCCGAAGCGGCGCTGAAAGCTGTCGGCAAAGAAGCGGCCCATCTCGGCCGCCGGTTTCTCGACGCGCAGATCGACCGCCAACATCCAAGGCGCGAGCGGTATTGCCAGCGCTGCGAGCAGTGGCGGCAGGATCAGCAGCGCCGTCCAGGCATAGACAGAAGCGCGCTGATGCACGAGCCGCACGCGATCCGGGGCCGCGACAATGACGGCCAATCCGGACAGCACCGCAAGTGGCGCCGCGACAAAAATCTCCGGCCGGCTTGCAAACAGCGCCAGCAATCCGCTGGCAAGCGCCGGCGCGAGCGCGAAAAAGAGTACGAAGGCGCGCGCTTCGGACGCGATCGGCGGACGCTCGATCTCGACGGCCGGCGCGCTCGGCCGCAGCGTGAAGCCACGGCCGAGCGCCACCAGTACCAAAAGCCCGGCATGCCCGGCGATGAGTACGCCGATCAGCCGGCCCCAGGCACGGACATTGTCGCCAATCGTGGCGGCGGCCGGCAAACCAACGCCGCCAGACTGGTCGAGCCAGATCAGGTGCGGAAACACGATTGCGATCGGGATGAAGGCGGCGATCCACGGCTCGATCGTCATGGCCTGCGCGCGGCCGCGTGGCGTCATCAAGCTGAACGCCACCATCAGGCCGAGCAGCACCACGCCGATGGTACTCGTGAGCAGCAGGAGACCGATGTCGACGCCGAGCACGAACCAATAGATGCGCTGGCCCTGCCCGACCGCACGCCAATAATGCAGTAGCGCCAGCGCCCACAGCGCGGCAGCCAGAATGCCCGGCCCAAAATCCGGCGTCGGCACAGTGAACGCCGCAACGCCGACCATCAGCAGCACCGCCATCGCGGCATGGGTCACGCCGACGATCGCGCGGCCGAGCGTGAACACCGTCCAATAGACAGTCACGACGCAAATCTGCGAGAGCAGATAGACGCCGAACAGTCCCAAGGCGCGGTAGGCGATTTCCGCGAGCCAAAACGAGAGCGGCGGACCCAAATCGCTGCCCAACTGGAATTCGTGGCCGATGGCCAGCGTTTCGGCGAGTTCGCCAGGCGGCGCGGCATAAAACAGCGCGGGCACCAAGGTCCACAGCACGGCCTGGGCCAACGCCGCCGCCCACACGACCGTGGACGGCCGCGTGCGCAGGAACTCAATGAACAGGGAAACCGAAAGCATACGCCGGCACGCCACCCCAGAGACCCGCAGAGCTAACCTTGCGCGAGCTAGAGAGGCAACCTGGTTTCCGGCGCTATCGTCTCGATTTCGACCTCGATCCGGGTCTCGCTGTAAAACGCCGCGACCGGCGCAAACGAGCGGCGGTGATGGATGGTGGGCCCCAGCCGGTTCAAGGCGCTCACATGCTCGGGCACGCTGTAGCCCATGTGGCGCTCGAAGCCGTAGCCCGGATGGCAGAGGCCAAGCCGCATCATCAGCCGGTCGCGCGTCACCTTGGCGACGATGGAGGCTGCCGCGATGGAGGCGACCAGCGCGTCGCCGCCGATCACCGCCTCGCAATCGCAGCCGGCGTCGATCCTGTCGCGGCCGTCGACGAACACCAGCAGCGGCCGAACGGGCAGCGCTTTGACGGCCCGTGCCAGCGCCCAGAGCGAAGCGCGCAGGATGTTGTCGCGATCGATGCGCGCGGTCGAGCCGAACGCGATGGCGACCTCCGCGCTGGCACAGATTTTCAAATAGAGCTTCTCGCGCTCGTCGCGGTCGAGCTTCTTGGAATCGTCGAGCCCGCGCGGAATGCGCTTGGGATCGAGCACCACCGCGGCGGCCACGACCGGACCCGCGAGCGGCCCGCGTCCGGCCTCGTCGCAGCCCGCAACCGGCCAGATACCGTTGTTGAGCGCGCGCCGCTCACGCCGGAACGTCGGGCGAACATCGGCATCGCCGAGCGGCAGGCGGACAACGGGTTTGGCGGCGGTTCGACTCATCGCCCGCGAGATTGCGCAGGCGACCATGGCAAAGCAACGGCAATCCCCGCTGTTATGGCAAGCGAGAACGCCGCCTTGACGGCGCGCTCTCAGGTTTCATCGGCACCGGATTTAGTCTGGCAGAACGAGGCGGCCATCCGCCGTAAAGCCGAAGCCTGGCGCACAGACGACCTCCCAGGCGTGACCGTCAGGATCGGCGAAATAGCCGCGATAGCCGCCGTACTCGGTCTTGCTCGGCGGCCGCAGCGGCGCTGCGCCGGCCGCAATGCCGCGCGCGTATGCTGCGTCGACCTCCTCGGGCGCTCGGCAGTTCCAGGCGAGCGTCGAGCCGCGAAACGTCTGCGGTCGCGGCTCGCTGTCAACCGCTGCGTCGGCCGCGAGCTTGTCCCAGGACCACAGTGCCAGCACGACACCGCCTGCATCGATGAAGGCGATCTCGTCGCCGGTCGCGCGGAACTTACGCTTGAAACCCAGCGCCTCGTAGAACGCCACGCTGACGCGGACATCGCGCACCCCGAGCGTCACGACCGTGAGAACGGGATCGCTCATCCGAACAGGCTGAGCTGTTCGGCGCGCTGCCGGGGCGAGCGGAAATGCTCGGTGGTGAGCGCGACCTTGTGCTGATTGAGGCCGAGCTTCTCGCAATGGGTCTCGAACCGCCGGCCGATCATCCAGGCATAGGGCCCGGCGCCGGTCATGCGCTGACCCCAGGTGGAATCGTAATCCTTGCCGCCGCGCATGTCGCGAATGAGCTTCATGACGTGGGCTTCGCGGTCGGGAAAATTCGCCTTGAGCCACTCCACGAACAAGCCCCGCACTTCGAGCGGCAGGCGCAACAGCACGTAGCCCGCACCTTTGACGCCCGCAATCGCAGCCGCGTCGAGGATGCGCTCGATGTCCATGTCGTTGATCGCAGGGATAACCGGCGCGACCATCACCGACGTCGGCACGCCCGCGGCTGACAATTGCCGCAGCGTTTCCAGGCGGCGCCCGGGCGTCGCCGCCCGCGGCTCCATGGTGCGCGCCAGCGAAGCATTGAGCGTCGTCACCGAGAGCGCGACTTTGACCAGGTTGCGCTCAGCCAGGCGCGCCAGAATATCGACGTCGCGCAGGATCAGCGCCGACTTGGTCACGATGCCGACCGGATGACCGGCGCGCTCCAGCACTTCGAGAATGCCGCGCATCACCTGGTACTTCCGCTCGATCGGCTGATACGGATCGGTGTTGGTGCCGATCGCGATGGTGCGCGGCTGATAGTTGGGCGCCGACAGTTCGCGCTCGAGTAGCGCAGGAGCATCCGGCTTCACGAACAGCTTCGATTCGAAATCGAGGCCCGGCGACATACCGAGATAGGCGTGGGTCGGCCGCGCGAAGCAATAGACGCAGCCGTGCTCGCAACCGCGATAGGGATTGATCGAGCGGTCGAAGGAAATGTCCGGCGATTCATTGCGCGTGATGATCTTGCGCGTGGAATCGATCGACACCGTGGTCTGGAACGGCGGCAATTCCTCGAGGCTTTGCCAGCCGTCGTCGAAAGCAATCCGCGCGATCGGCTCGTAGCGGCCTGACGCATTCGACAGCGTGCCACGGCCGCGACGGCGCTCGCGAGCGACGGCGGTGCCGACAAAATCGCCCGCCGGCGCTGAGGGCGTCGGCGCCGGCGGGCTGCGGAGAACGGCTGAGTTGCGGCTCATGATGGCTTCGTTCTATCGGGCTGATGAGAACAAAACAAGAACAATCTTACGCGCCTCACTGTTTTGTGCACACACCCGAATACAACTGGGGTTCCGGCGTTTAGTTTCCCAGGGGGAGCGGCTCAGCAGGAGGACAACGATGCGGATCGTTCTCGCCAGTCTGGTTGCGGTCGCGGCTGTGGTCGTGTCGCAGCCGGCACTCGCCGCACCGGCGCCGTGGTGCGCCAAGCTTTCGCTCGGTGAGGACTACATCGCCGAGCGCTGTGAATATAAGACCTTCGAAGCCTGCCTGCAGGTTATCGCCGGACAAGGTCCGAGCTTCTGCGTGCAGAATCCGGCCTACAATCCCAACGCGGCGCCAGAGCCGCGGGCCCGCCGCAAGGCGCAACCGCAAACGAGGTGAGTTATGTTATCACGCATCATTTTTCTTGGGAGCTTGCTGGCCGTTGCGACGTTTTGCGGCACTCCGGCCGAAGCCTACTACACCGAAGGGCCATGGTGCTTGAAGGTCAACATCGGACGCGCCGTGACCGAGCGATGCCACTACCGAACGTTCGAAGCGTGCAACGCCGGACGCTTCAATGAAAGTACAGCGTTCTGCGTGCAGAACCCGCGCTACCTTCCCTATTGGGGCCAGAAGGAGCCGCTGCAGCGCAGACGGTATCGCTAACGGGCTGCGCGATGGGACATAGCGGGGGAGACATGACGGAGCAATCAATCCCGCGACGCGATTTCCTGGTGGCCGCGGGCGTGGCGAGTACGGTCGCCGCGACCGCCGGGTTGACCGCACCGGCCGGCGCGCAATCGACCGTGGCAGCCACTGCGGGCACGCTGCCCGCCGATGTGGTTCTCAAGAACGGCAATGTCATCACCGTCGACAGCAAATCGACCATCGCGCAGGCGATCGCCATCGCCGGCGACAAGATCGTCGCGGTCGGATCCGACGCCGCAATGGCGGCACACACCGCACCGTCCACACGCGTGCTCGATCTCAAAGGCCGCACCGTCACGCCTGGCCTGATCGACGGCCACGCGCACATGGACCGCGAAGCGTTGCGCAACGTGTTTCCGTCGCTCGGGCGCGTGCGCTCGATCAAGGACATCCAGGATCGCATCGCCGAACTCGCGCGCGGCAAGAAGCCGGGCGAGTGGATCATCACCATGCCGATCGGCGATCCGCCGTATTACTTCAACGTGCCGGACATTCTTGCCGAGAAGCGCTGGCCGACCCGGCAGGAGCTCGACGCCGCGGCTCCCAACAACCCGGTCTATATCCGCTCGATCTGGGGTTTCTGGCGCGGCACGCTGCCGCTTGTCTCCTGCGCCAACACCGAAGCGCTCAAGCGCGCCGGCATCACGCGCGATACGGTTCCGCCGGTCGCCTCACTGACGATTCAGAAGGACAGCGGCGGCGACCCGACCGGCGTTTTCATCGAGCAGGACTTTCAGCCGATCACCGAGATGGTCTGGTTTCGCGAAGCCGCGCGTTTCTCGCACGCCGACCGCCTGCGCGCGTTGCCGGAATCGGCCAAGGCCTACCACGGCTTCGGCACCACCAGCGTCTATGAGGGCCACGGCATCGCGAGCGAGGTGATGAGCGTCTATAAGGAGGCGCACCGCGCGGGCCTCTTGACCATGCGCTCGACGCTCGCGCTCTCGGCGAACTGGGGCGCGGCGGCAAACGCACCGCTTGGCCCGTTCGTCGAAGCCTGGGCCGGCTGGCTCGGCGAGCCCGCCATGGGCGACGACATGCTCAAGATGAGCGGGCTCTACGTGCACATCGGCCGCACACCGGCCGACGATCTGCGCGCGCAGGCCGCGCCCTACACCGGCTGGGCGGGCTTTAACTCCAATCACGGCCTGCCGCGCGACAAGGTGGTCGAACTGCTTCGTCATTGCGCCGTGAACAACATCCGTGTGGTCGCGATCGCGGGCGCGGCCGGGCTCGCCATGCTCGATCTGTATGAAGAGGTGGACAAGCAGATCCCCCTCAAGGGCCGCCGCTGGGTGTTGAGCCACGTTTACGTGGTTCCGCCGCGCGACGTTGAGCGGATCGCCCGCATGGGTCTCGTGCTGACGACGCACACCAACGCCTCGCTCTACAAGGCGCTCGATGCACTTGCGGGTCGCCTGCCGCCCGAGCGGCACGACGAGATCACGCCGATGAACGCGCTCCGCGAGGCGGGCGTCGCGGTCTCGCTGGCAACCGACAACGTGCCGATCTCGCTCTGGTATCCGGTGCAGCAGGTCGTGGCGCGGCGGGACTACACGTCGCAGCGCGTGGTCGCGCCGAAGCAGGCGCTGTCGCGCATGGAGGCGCTGCGTTGCGCCACCTATAACGGCGCCTACCTCACCTTCGACGAAAACAAGAAAGGCTCGCTTGAAACCGGCAAACTGGCCGATCTGGCGGTGCTGAGCGCCGATCCCCTCACCGTTGAGGAAGGCAGGATCGCCGACACCACGGCGCTGATGACCATGGTAGGTGGCAAGATCGTCCACCAGACGCCGAACTGGCACGGCTAAAAATTTTCAAAATCGTTTGAACGTTTGCGCGCTTTGACGCGACCAAAGCGTGAAGCACGCATGGGTCCGGATGGGTCCAAGCGGCAATCATCATCTATTGGCCTTGTGGCCGGGAGCTTACATGAAGAAAATTCTGATCCTTGGTGCGCTGGCTGCGGCTGGCCTGTTCGTCTCGCAGGCGAGCCACGCGCAGTCCTATTACAGCGGCGCCTGGTGCGCGAAATCCAACGTCGGCGGCGGCACCCAAACCGAGCGGTGCGACTTCGCGACGTTCCGCGCCTGCCAGACTTACATCACTGGCGAAAGCAAAGCGTTCTGCGTGCAGAGCCAGTATGTGACTCCGCGTACCAGCGTGATCGTGGTGCCTGAGTACCGCGTGTATCGCCGCTATTACTAAGCGTTCCATTTCAAGCGTAGCGGCCGCAGCCAGGTCTCGCGTCGGGCTGCGGCCTACTCGCTTTTGGCGATATATTTGACTCAGTCAAGTAATTGGCCGACGCTGCCTCGATGGCTGCTCTGGCCGATCATGAGTTCAGTGAGCGCGTCGCCGCGGTGCGGCGCTTCAACCGTTTTTATACGCAGCGCATCGGCGTGCTGGAGGACGGTTATGCCGGCAGTCCGTTCTCGCTGACCGAGGCGCGCGTGCTCTATGAGCTTTGGCAGCGCGACGGCATGACCGCGACCGCAATCGGCCGCGAGCTCGGTCTCGACGCCGGTTACCTCAGCCGAATGCTGCGGCGTTTCCAGAAGAGCGCGCTCATCCGCAAAGAAACGTCAAAGGACGACGCCCGGCAGAGCTTCCTCTCTCTGACCCAGAAAGGCTGCAAGGCATTCGCTCCGCTCGAGGCAGGCAGCAACCGGCAGGTCGGCGCCCTGCTCGGCCGGCTCAACGCCGCGCAGCAAAGCGACCTCCTCCGCGCGCTGCGGACCGCCGAAGCGCTGCTGTCGCACAAGAGCAAAGCCGCACCGGAGGTGATCCTGCGCCAACCGAAAGCCGGCGATCTCGGCTGGGTCATTGCGCGTCACGGCGCGCTCTATGCGCGCGAATACGGCTGGGGCGAGAACTTCGAAGGGCTGTGCGCACAAATAATCGCGGACATGACCCAAAAGTTCGACCCGCGATGGGATCGCTTTTGGATCGCCGAGCTCGATGGCGAGAACGTCGGCTCGGTGTTTCTGGTGAAGGATTCTGAAGGCGTTGCGCGCCTTCGCTTGCTCCTGGTCGAGCCATCGGCGCGCGGGCTCGCCATCGGCAAGCGCCTGACCGACGAATGCGTTCGCTTTGCGCGCGAGTGCGTATACCAGCGGATCACGCTGTGGACCCACAGCGTGCTGACCGCCGCGCGGCATATCTACGCGCAAGCCGGATTCAAGCTCACCTCAAGCGAGAAGAAGCGCAGCTTCGGTCAGAATGTCGTGAGCGAGCACTGGGATCTGGTGCTGTAGGACGCTGCCATCCGGGACGGCGCGCAGCGCCGGACCCGGAATCCAGATGCAAGCTCGGAGCATATGTCTGGATTCCGGGCTCGCGCTTTCAGCGCGCCCCGGAATGACGGCGTCCCGCTACACCGTTGCGCCTTTGGCCTTGCCTCGCCGCAGGTGCTCGTCCAGCCGCGGCATGATCTCCACGAAGTTGCAAGGCCGGTAGCGGTAATCGAGCTGGTGCACCAGGATGTCGTCCCAGGCGTCCCGGCACGCACCAGGCGAACCCGGCAGGCAGAAAATGTAAGTCGCGCCGGCAACGCCTGCGGTCGCCCGCGTCTGGATCGCCGACGTGCCGATCTTGGCGTGGCTCACCAGCAGAAACAGAGTCGAGAAGCCGTCCATCCGCTTCTCGAACAGCGGCTCAAGCGCCTCGGGCGTCACGTCGCGGCCGGTAAAGCCGGTGCCGCCGGTGGTGATCACCACGTCGATCGCCGGATCGGAAATCCAGGCCCTCACCTGGGCACGGATTTTCTCGACGTCATCGGTGACGATGGCCCGGCCAGCCACCGCGTGGCCCGCCTTCTCGATGCGTTCGGCGAGCGTGCCACCCGATTTATCGTCCGCGATGCTGCGCGTGTCCGACACGGTCAGCACCGCGATCTTCAGCGGGATGAACTCTCGCTTCTCATCAATGCCGGGCATAGCGGGCCTTGCCCGTTCCGATCAGACGTTCGAAGCCGCGAATGTGTTGCAGGCTGCGACGCTGCCCTGCTTGAAGCCAATGTTGAACCAGCGTGAGCGCTGCTCGGAGGTGCCGTGCGTAAAGCTGTCCGGCACCACGCGGCCACCCGCCTGCCGCTGCAGCATGTCGTCACCGATCGCAGCCGCGGTCTTTAGCGCAGCCTCGATGTCGCCCGGCTCAAGCAAGCTGCTCCATTTCTCGTTGGCGTGATAGGCCCACACCCCGGCGTAGCAGTCGGCTTGCAGCTCGACGCGCACCTGGATGCGGTTGGCGGCAGCGCGGTCGGAGCTGGCGCGCTGCTGCGCCTGCGCCTTCGGCAGGATGTCGAACAAGTTCTGCACGTGATGGCCGACCTCGTGGGCGATCACGTAGGCGCGCGCGAACTCGCAAGCCTTGCCGGCGCAGCCGCGGAAACGCACCTCGAGGTCTTTGAAGAACGAGGTGTCGAGATAGATCAGACGATCGTTCGGGCAATAGAACGGGCCCATCTGGCTTTGCGCGGTGCCGCAGCCCGAATTAGTGCTGCCGCTGAACATCACCAGCCGCGGACGGGTGTAGGTCTGCCCGTTTTTTTCGAAGATCATTTGCCAGGTCACCGCAGTGCTGCGCAGCACGGAGGAGACGAAAGGAGCGTCTGCCGAGGTCAGCTGGCCGGTGGGGCGCGGAGCGGTATTCGGTGCCCGCTGCTGGGTTTGCTGATTGTTGCCGAGCAGGATGTCGGCGCCCCCGATCAACATGCGCGGATCGATGCCGAGCGCGTAACCGATCAGACCCAGAATAAGCATCCCGCCAATGCCGAGATGGCCGCCGCCGATCGGAAAGCTGCTCGGAAAGCCGCTCGGTCCGGAGGGACCGGTATCGCCGGTACGGTCTTCGACATCTTCGTCGCCGCGCGGCAGTTGATCCCAACGCATTTCGATTCCCTCCGTCCGCCTAACCCGGCAATTGTTGCCGGGCGGAAGCGCGATGTCCATTCACCAAATGGCGCGGTGCCTGAAGAACCGCACCGCGTCGATCTGGTTCCATATGGTTTGCAATGGTTTGCGCGGGAAGGTGCAGTTCGACGCATCAACTGAATGTTTACCTTGGGACGGCATCATCCACATTGTCGGTTGTAGGTCCCGCGTCACCGGCCGCGTCGCCAGAGTCAGAGTTTTGAGTCATGGTTGTGTCGCGTCGCGGGGCGCCCTCACGGGCGCCCCGCGTGAGTTTTGAGCGCCGCGAATCCGCGTCCGCCCCGGCGCCGTCTTGCCGCATCGTCATCGGCGATTGCGTCGCCGAAATGGCAAAGCTTCCGGCAAGCTCCGTCGATCTTATTTTCGCCGACCCGCCGTACAATCTTCAACTTCAAGGCGATCTCAAGCGGCCGGACGACTCGAAAGTCGACGCAGTCGACGATCACTGGGATCGCTTCGCGAGCTTCGCGGCCTATGACGATTTCACCCGCGGCTGGCTCACGGCCTGTCGCCGCGTGCTGAAACCCGCGGGCACGCTGTGGGTGATCGGCTCCTACCACAACATCTACCGTGTCGGCGCGATCCTTCAGGACCTTGAGTTCTGGATTCTCAACGACGTGGTGTGGCGGAAGTCGAACCCGATGCCGAACTTCCGCGGCCGGCGCTTTACCAACGCGCACGAGACGCTGATCTGGGCGGTGCGCGACGCCGACGCCAAGGGCTACACCTTCAACTACGAGGCCCTGAAAGCCGGCAATGAGGACATTCAGGTGCGCTCGGACTGGACCATTCCGCTGTGCACCGGCGAGGAACGTCTGAAAGGCAGCGACGGCAAGAAGTTGCATCCGACGCAGAAGCCGCAGGCACTGCTGGCGCGCGTGATCCTGGCGGCCTCACGCCCGGATGACCTGGTGCTCGACCCGTTCTGCGGCACCGGCACGACCGGAGCGGTAGCTAAGCACCTCGGCCGGCGTTTCATCGGTTTCGAGCGTGAGGAAAGCTACGCCAAAGCTGCCGAAAAACGTTTTGCTGCCGTAACGCCGCTGGAAGCGCCGTCGATCGCCCCCTTTATGACCGCCCGCGAGGCGCCGCGCGTGGCGTTCTCGGCGCTGATCGAGCGCGGTTTGGTGTCGGCCGGCGCCAAGCTGGTCGATGCCAAGAAAAAACACCGCGCGCTGGTTCGTGCCGACGGCGCAGTCACGTTCGGCGAAGCGGTCGGCTCGATCCACAAGATGGGCGCGCTGGCGCAAGGCCTCGAAGCCTGCAATGGCTGGACCTTCTGGCATGTCGAGACGCCGAAGGGCCTGATTTCAATCGACGATCTGCGCGGCCAGATCAGAGCCGAGATGGGCCAGGTCTGACGCCTCGGCCGCGTTAGCGGCAGAGGTTGGCGTTCGCCACTGCCTGTCCGGCCTCCTCGGACATCACGCAGCTATGACCGGGATCGCCATCCGGCGCCGGCACGCCGCGCCGCAAGAGGAATTTCACTGAATGAGCGCCGGCGAGACCTGCCGGGTAACGAATCTTCCGGTTGATGAGAAACTCGCCCATGCGGTTCTGCGTCAGCGCGCCCGATTGCACGAGCTGGATCAGCCCGGCCTGCTCCGGCAGCACCTCATAGGGTTCGGCCTTAACCGATGCCACCACCTTGTCGGCTTCGACCGCGACCACGCCGCCCGGATTGAAGCGAAGCAGCTCGCGCTCCAAATCGCCGTTCGGCGTCACCACCTGGATGTTGCGAGGATCGCCTTCAATTGTCAGCGTGCCGGCGCTCTTCTGAATCACCAGAACCCGCGGCCGGTCGTTCTTGACCGCTTCGATCCTAGCGGACGGCACGTGGAAGGTGTTCAATGCGTATTTTCCGGCAACCACATCAGGAGCCTTGCCGGCCATCGCCCGCACGACACCGGCGGCCTGCGCGGAAGCGACCGAGGGGACCTCGTGGAAATACTGCATGCAATCGGTCCGCTTCGGAAAGCTGACCTTGTCGGCCGGCAGGCCGACGACGCCGGCGAGCGCGACGGGCTTGTTCGTCGTCTTGTCGTGCCAACTGCGCTGCGCCAGCACCACCACGCGCTCGATGCGCTCGGTCGAACCGGAAAAGCGCCAGATCGTTGGCCGATAGCTGGCGATCACCAGATAGAGCGGTTCGCTGCCGGCCTCGACCGCAACGTTGCCGACACCGGTGACCTCGTCCTGTGAGCCAAGCGCCACGGTCGATAGCGAATCGGTCTCGTAGGCGCCGAGCAGGAGCACCTTGCTGGCCGGCGAGGCCTTTGGCATCTCGCAATCGACCCCCTTCGCCTCGAGCGCGCGCTGGCGCGCCACTTCGGCCGCCAACTGGTTCGCGGCCCGTTGCAGGCGTTCCGCCTCGTCGCTCGAAATCGTGCCATTGTTGTCTGTGTCGGCGGCGCGGAAGAATGCGGTCGCCTTGGCCTCGAACTGCGGCAGAGTGAGAGACTTCTTGTCATCCGGCGCCAGCGCCAAAATCTGATTAATCGCCTGGCCAAACGCCATGTCGACCGCCCGCGCGTAGTTCGGCTGTTTCTTCGCCGCCTCGGTCGCCTCCTGCCAGGTGACACGGCCGTCTTTGTCGGCATCGGCCTGCATCCAGCGCTCGATCTGGGAATCGATCTGCTGTTGGACCGCCGCCGCCTGGGAGGGATTTGGCGATTGCGCCCCCGGATTGCGCCGATCGTATCGCAGTTTGCGCCGCATCTCGTCGGCGGTGACCGCGCCGTCGCCGTCGAGGTCGGCGGCCATGATCTGCATCGCGAACGAGGTGCGCAGCATGGACTCGCTGATCGCGGTGTGGATCGCCAGGTCCGCCGCGTCGATCTTGCCGTCACCATCGGCATCGATGCGGATGAATTCGGCGCGCAGCGCTTGCAGGTAGCGCTCGAGCGTGGCCCCGGGCTGCAGACGAGAGGTCAGGAATGGGTCGGGCGGCGCGTCCTGCGCGCGCGCGACACCGGCAAGAGCAAGCAGAAGAAATGCGGCGACGGCGGCTCGTTTCATGGATTGCCTCCGATGGTCGGGCCGACCGTAAGGCGCAATTCTGTCGCAACTATTACAACTGGTTGCAGCCACCCCGCAGGCTGAATCGCCCCTTAATGCTGGCGCAGCAATTGTGACGATCTGCGCGGACAGATCAGGCCGGGATGGCGGAATCTGAACGGCACGCCTATTGGGTAACTAGCGGGCATATATTCGGATTGATGACCGGCTGACCGGTCTCTTCCATCACCACGCATGACTGGCCTGGATTTCCCTCCGGCATCGGCACGCCGCGCGCGATCACGAACTTCACAAAATGCGATCCGTGCAATCCGGCCGGATAACGGATTGGCCTCCGGACGACGTACTCCCATTTGTGCCTCGGATTGGCCGGCTTATTTTCCGATAGCGCGCCGGATTGAACGAGCTGAAGAAGGCCCGCCTCCTGCGGCAACGTGATGTAGCGCACGACCGGCGCGTTCGCGATGACGGTTGCCGGGTCGATTTCGAAAATGCCGCCCGGGTAAAACCGCCGCAGCGCCGCCTGCAAATCGCGCCAGTCGGTGCCGGCCCGATTGGGGCCGCGCTCTATGCGAGGCATACCGTCGATATCACGAATGATGAATTCGAGCCGCTCGCGATCAAGACCGGCCCGCTCGCCTGACGGCACGCCGACGGTCGAGCCTTCGCCGAACACCGCGGTGGGAACCGGCCTGCGCCCGATCATGGCCTGTACCTTTTCGACCGCGTCGAGTGCCCCCATGGACGGCACCGTGAAACTCTGGATGCAATCGGGACGGCCCAGAAAGGTGACGCGCTCCGCGGCAACGCCGGTCACGCCCGCAAGCGGCACCTGACCAAGCTCACTGCGGCTCGGACCTGTCACACTGGATGCGATAACCAGCCGTTCGACGCGCTCGGCCGCGCCCGCTACCCGCCAGATGGTGGGGCCGTGGCCGCGCACGATCACGTAGAGCGGCGTGTCGCCCGCCTCGACCAGAAGCTTGCCGGTCGTGACCGCGACGTCCTGCGATTGCAGCGCGACGGTCGACAGCGCATCGCCGTCCGGCGCAGCCATCAGGATCACGCGCGCCGTTTCCGACGGCTTCGGCAGCGCGCAGGCAGCGCTATGCGCCTCGGCGCGAAGGCGCGCCTGTTCTTCCGCCTGGCGCATGAAATCGGGCACAGGCTTGCGAGGCTCCGGCGATTGCGCGCGCACCAGCGCCGCGCCCAACAGGGCGAACGCGGCCAGAACGGAAATAACGATGTGACGCCGGCGATGCATGCCCGCACGATGGCGGGAAAAGCCTCACGAACCGTGACCATGCGGCCGCAGGGCTAGTTAAGCGTTTGTTAAAATCCGAGCGGCCGCGGCCAGTTGCGCGCAGGCACACTTAGCCGCCCTTGACGCCCTGCGTGTTGAAATAAGCCGAATAGATCGAATGGCTCGCCGCCATGAACAAGCGGTTGCGGTGCGGTCCGCCGAAACAAAGATTGGCGCAGCGCTCGGGCAGCGCGATGAAACCGATCCGCTTGCCGGCCGGATTGAACACCATCACGCCGTCGAGCGCGGGACTCATGCCCCAACCGGCCCAGATGTTGCCGTGGATGTCGCAGCGGAGGCCGTCCGGCGTTTCGTTCGGCTCGCAGGTGACCCACGGCCGCTGGTTGGCAAGCTTGGAGCCGTCCACCACATCGAACAGATGAATGATGCGCGGGCTCGGGCCGCTGTCGATGACGTAGAGCTTGCTCTCATCGGGGGAGAAGCAGAGTCCGTTCGGACGCGGCACGTTGTCGGTCGCGACCGTCGCCTGCCGGGTTTTCGGATCGAACCGGTATACGCGGTAGGGCAGCTCGGGCTTGTCGGTGTAACCGGAATAGAAACTGCCCGGCCGCGCCAGCGCATCCGAGAACCAGATGGAGTCGTCGGACTTCACCACCACGTCGTTCGGCGCGTTGAGCAGCTTGCCGTCGAACTTGTCCATCAGCACCGTGATCGAGCCGTCGTACTCAGTGCGCGTCAGCCGGCGCGTGCTGTGTTCGCAGGAGATCAGGCGGCCCTGGCGGTCGCGCGTGTTGCCGTTGGTGTGGTGCGAGGGCTTGCGGAACACGCTGACGCGGCCGTCCGCTTCCTCCCACTTCATCACCGCTTCGCTGCCGGGATCGCTGAAGATCAGATAGCGGCCGTCGCCGAAATAAACCGGTCCCTCGCACCAGCGAAAGCCGGTGGCGATCTGCTCCACGCCGGAATTGAAGATCATGTAGCGGGCAAAACTCGGATCGAGCGCGCGGATCGCTGGATCGGGATAGCGCAGGCTAGAGTCTGATCCATCTATTTTGAAGCGTATCCGGCGTTTCTGAAGTAGTTGGAGCACTCCTGAGGCGAGAAGGTGCGGAGCAAGGCACCGATGCGTTTCCATGTGGCTTCGACGGTTCGTTCTGCGGCCTTGCGGAGCAAGGTCTTG
>CAMDDZ010000010.1 GCA_945893145.1 Rhodoplanes serenus
CTTCAGGGATAGATGCAGCGCGGATCGCGTTCAACGCAAGCCCGACTGCTGGACCAGCGGGTAGACGTGCTTCTGGAACCAGCGCTGATCGCTGACATAGCGCGGCCAGTTCAGCAGTGTGCCGTCGAGCCCCATCTTCGACATGGTGATGAGCCCGTCCACGACCTGCTCCGGCGTGCCGATGATCGGATAGCCGCCCCAGCCGGCGATGAAGTGCTTCTTCATCTCGGCCAGCACCTCCTTGGGCAGCGTCTTGGCGTTGGCGATCATGGTGTTGACGAGGTTCTCCGCCGCGTCCCAGTCGCCCTTCTGATTGACGTATTCGTCGTAGTAGGCACGCGCCTCCTTCTCGGTCTCGCCCTGGACCACGTAGGCGTAGCTCCAGATCTGGATTTCGCGGCCGTATTCCTTGCGCGCAAGCTCGCGATAGGCGTCGACTTTAGCCTTGCAATCCGCGAAGTCGTGCGAGCCGAACACCACGTAGACCATGTCGCAATGCTTGGCGGCGAAATGCTGGCCGCGCTCGGAACCGCCGGCGTTCATCACCGCCGGAAATGGACGCTGGATCGGCTTGGGCTGCAGATAGCCCTTCTTGATGTTGTAGAACTTGCCCTCGAAATCGAACGGCTCGTCACGCGTCCAGAGCTGCTTGAGGATGTGCAGCCATTCGATGGCGCAATTGTAGCGGTCGTCATGCTCCATCAGCGGCGAGCCGAACATCTCGATCTCGGGGCGGTTCCAGCCGGTGACGATGTTGAGCGCGAAGCGGCCGTTGGTCACATGATCGATGGTGGCCGCCTGCTTCGCCGCCATCACCGGATGGATGGTCGGAACGTGCGAGGTGGCGAAGATGCCGGAGTATTTGGTCGAAGCGCCGATAGCGGACGCCCAGGAGAAGCACTCGAAGCCCGGGCCGTTGAAATTGGTGTGACTGCCGAAGCCATGCCAACGCCCGATCGGAACCAGCGCCTCGAATTCCATCTCCTCGGAACAGCGCGCAAGCTCGAGCGTATTCGGCCAATTGATCTCCAGCACGCCGTCGATGGTCGAGATCGCGCAGCCGCGGTCCAGATTGGTGCCGAATGTGCCAAGCTTGAGCTTGCGGTCGTTGAACACCGGGTTGGTGTTGCGGCGATCCTGCCGCAGCATCGCATTTGCAGTCATGATTGCTTCCCCCGGCGCGATTGAACGAAAATACGATCAGAACATCGGATAGGCCGGGTTGATGCCGAGCCCGAACTCAGACCGTCCGAAGTTTTCCGCCGGGACATCCCAGTTCATCACGACGTGCGATGAAATCGCGTGCACATCGCGCCAGCACCGCTGCACGGAATTTCCCTCCATAAGCCCACTCGATCCGCTGATCTTGATCAGCCCATCCATCGCGTCACGCAGCATCTTCATGGCATAGGTCCAGTCGCGTCGCAGCAGCGTCCGCGTCTCCATCGACATGCCCGTGTAGTCCTTCCGCGCGGTCGCAAGGCAGCGGCGCGCTAGCAGCTCGGCCGCGTCGATCTGCGCCGCGATCTCGGCGACCTTCAGCTGCACCGGGACGTGTTGGGCGATATTGAGCTGGGTGTAGGTCAGGTAGCGCTGGCGCGTCCAATGCGTGAAATCGGCATAGCCGCCGCGCGCCACGCCAAGCGCGGGGCCGAGCAGCGCATAGGTGTGCACCGCGATAAACGGGGTGCGATAGATCGGATTGGTGTTGACCTTCGAGCCCGGCGAATTCGCGTCCCGCAGCGTCGAGAACGACACGCTGCGATGCTCGGGCACGAACACGTTGTCGAGCACCGAGGTGTTCGACCCGGTCGCACGCAAGCCCGCGCAGTACCAGGTGTCCTCCTGCTTCACCTCGGACACCGGCACGAGGTAGAGCCGCATGTCGGGATGATCCATGCCTTCGCGGTACACCAGCCCGCCGATCATGATCCACTGCGAGTGCATCAGCCCGCTGCACCATGACCAGCGGCCGTCGAGGCGGTATCCGCCGGGCGCGACCGTGACCTTGCCGGTCGGCGCCGCCGAGGTGGCGATGCAGGCTGCCTTGTTCCGGCTCCAGACGTCGTGCTGCGCCTCCTCCGGAAAATGCGCCAGGATGCAGGCGTGATCGCCAAGATAGTTCAGGCACCAGGCCGAGGAGCCACAGGTCGACTTGCCGAGTTCGATCGCGATGTCAAACATCACCTCGTGGTCGTGCTCGTAGCCGCCCCAGCGCTTGGGCTGAAGCGTGTGGATCAGGCCGGCTTCGATGTATTCCTCGACCGACTCGCGCGGAATATTGCGGTCGCGCTCGGCCTTGATCGCGCGCTCGCGCAGCTTGGGAGCAAGCGCGCGGGCGCGGGCGATCAGCTCATCGGCTGCCGGTGTCTTCCCCGCCGCGGCGGGCGGCTTCGCTTCGGCGAGGCTCATGACGCTTCCTCCGACTGTTCCGAGATTGTGCCCGGGGCTGGCGCGAAATCAAGCGTTGCCGGCTAGCCGGCGCCGAGATAGGCCTTTCTCACCTTCTCGTCGTTGGACAAAGCCTCTGCGCTGTCCGAACCCGTGACATGGCCATTGTCCAGGAGATAGCCGCGATCCGCGATCGCGAGACCCTGCTTGGCATTCTGCTCCACCAGCAGGATGCCGACGCCGGTTTCCTTGATCCGCGCAAGCGAACGAAACAGCTCGCCGCACACCAATGGCGCCAAGCCCAGCGACGGTTCGTCCAGCATGAGGATCGACGGCGCCGACATCATGGCCCGGCCGACCGCCACCATCTGCCGCTCGCCGCCGCTCATGGTCCGCACCAGCTGCTTGCGCCGGGCAGCCAGCTTGGGAAACAGCGTCAGCACGCGCTCCATGTTCGCCACCTCGTGCGGCCGCGCGCGCTTCGGATGCGCCCCGAGCACAAGGTTCTCGTGCACGGTCAGGTCGGCAAAAACGCCGCGATCCTCGGGCACCAGCGCAATCCCGGTCTCGACGATTTCGTGCGGCGGACGATGCGTGATATCGGACCCGTCCATCACAACCGAGCTGCCCGGCATCGCGGGCGTCTGACCGGCAATCGCGCGCAGGAAGGTGCTCTTGCCGGCGCCATTCGCGCCGAGCATCACGACGATCTCGCCCGGCGAGACCTGCGCCGCAACATTCTCCACCGCGCGGTGGCGGCCGTAGAATACCGACAGGTTCTTCACCTCAAGCATCGGCGTCCCCGAGATAGGCGCGGATCACCTCTGGGTCGGCGAGCACCTCGCGCGGCGTGCCTTCGGCGATCTTGGCGCCGCTGTTCATGACGATGCAGCGGTCGCACAGGCTGCGGATCGCATCCATGACATGCTCGACGATGATGATGGTGCGGCCCTCGGCGCGAAGCTGCTCGATCAGCGCGATCCCGGTGCGAAGCTCCGTCGGGTTGAGGCCGGCGAGCCACTCGTCGAGCAGCAGCACCTTCGGATCGGATGCGAGCGCGCGGGCAAGCTCGACGCGCTTCTGGTCGATGTAGGTCAGCGCCGACACCGAGGCGTCGCCGGCCCCTTGCAGACCGACGCGGCGCAGGAGGTCGCGGGCGTGATCCTCGAGGTCGCGGCCCCAGCGCCGGCTGTGGCCGAACACACCGCCGGCCGAGACATTCTCCAGCACCGTCAGCGACGGCAGCATGCGCACGATCTGGAACGTGCGGGCCACGCCGCGCCGCGCGATCTCGCTCGCGGGCGTGGCCGAGATATCGTGCTCGTAAAGCCGGATCGCGCCGCCGCTCGGTTTCGTTGCGCCGGAAATCAGGTTCAGCATGGTGGTCTTGCCGGAGCCGTTCGGCCCGATCAGCCCGAGCACCTCGTTCTCCGCGAGTGCGAACGACATGCCGTCGACGGCGACGAGGCCGCCGAAGCGCTTGCTGACGCCTTCGGCGCGAAGCGCCACGGTTGCGGTCGCGCTAGGCATGCCCGCCCGTCCAGCGTTTCAGCAGGTCGCGGATCGCGCCGCCGCGCTCCCTGGTGAAGTCTTCGATCAGTCCGACCACACCACGCGGGATGAAATAGACGATCAGCAGGAAGCAGGCGCCGAGCAGCAGCGTGGTCTGCGACGGGAACTTGGCCGAGATGAACTCCCACAGCAGCGTGAACGGGATGACGCCGACCAGCGGTCCCCACAGGCGATGCACGCCACCGAGCAGCGCCATGATTACGACTTCGAACGACAAAAAGGGGCTGAACGCGATCGACGGCTCGACGTAGCTCCAGCGCGGCGCCACCAAGGCTCCGGTCATCGCGGCGAACGTGCTGGAGATCACGAACAGCACCACCTTCGCGCGCGCGGTGTTGATCCCGCTGTGCACGGCCACAACCTCGTCGTTACCGATGATGCGGAGCGCAAAGCCGAGCCGCGAGCGGCCAATCGCCCAGCCGACCAGAAAAACCAGCGCGGCCAAACCCAGCAGCAGCCAGTACATGGCCTGGTCGGAAATCCCAATCAGCACGTAAAGTCCGCTGCTCGTGCCCATGACGTGCTGCGCCCAGGCCACGACCTGCCGTACCAGCTCGGCGAGGCCCAGCGTGAAAATGACGAAATAGACGCCGGAAATTCGCAGCGTCGCCAGCCCGACCACGGCCGAGAACAGCGCGCCGGCCAGCGCTGCCACCAGCACCAGCGCCGGGAACGGCAGGTAAGGCAGCCCGCCGCCGACAATATACATGCCGATGCCGAAGAACGCCGCGGTGGAAAGCGCGATGTAGTTGGTCGGCCCCGAGAACAAGGCCCACGACGTCGCCAGCACTGTGAACATGGCTATCGATATGCCGATCGAGAGCCAATAGGTCGTGTTGAAGAACGGCAACAGTGCGGCCGCGCCGAAGATCAGTACGCCGGCCAGCAGCTTGATCTGCTCGCGGTGGGACAAGGCAATCGCCGCGGGAAGGTTCACGACGAGCGTCTTCCGAACAAGCCCTCGGGCCGTACCAGCAGGATGACAATGAACAGGACGTAGGCGGCGGCGAGCGTCAGGCCCGGATCGAGATAGGTGGCGACTGCCGTCTCCGTCAGGCCAAGGATAAATGAGGCGACGATTGCACCGCGGATATCGCCGACGCCGCCCATGATGACGATCACCAGCGCCTTCAGCGTGAAGATAACGCCAAGCGAGGCGTCAAAGTTCAGGAACATGCTGAGCAAAGTGCCGCCGGATGCGCTCACCGCTCCGCCCAACGCAAAAGCAAGCGCGGAGGTGCTCGCTACGTTGATGCCAACAAGACCCGCGGCCGACGGATTGACCGAAACTGCGCGCAACGTGAGCCCGGCGCGGGTGTGGTGAAGCCAGATGTAGAGTCCCACGCACACAACGGCGGCACCGAGGAATGCCACGATCCGGTTGAGTGCGTAAGGCTGGCCAAGGATCGAGAACGGCGTTGCCAGATAGGAATAAGCGAGGAACTCACCGCCGAATAACGCCAGCAGGATGCCGATGGCCACGAAGCTCAGCCCAAAGGTCGCCAGAATGGAATCGACCTCGAGCTGGCCCTGATTCTTCGCGCGCCGCACCAGTGGCAACATCATGAAGCGATAGATCGCCCAGTTGGCGAAGAAGGCCGCCGGCACGACGCCGATCAGCGCGTAGAGCGGGCTCATCTTGTAGGCGGTGAAAAACCAGACCGCGCCGAACGCGCCGCAGACCAGCGTCTCGCCACTCGCCAGATTCATGATGCGGGCAACGCCATATTGCAGTTGCAGCCCCACCGCCATCAGCGCGTAGGTGCCGCCGAGCAACAGGCCGATGATGATGACATCCATCGGGAACGCGCACCGTATGGAGAAAAAGACCGGCGCCGGTTTGGGCCGGCGCCAGATGGAATGAACTACGTTCCCCAGCCGGTCTTCAACCGAACCGGCTTGTAGTTGTCGAAGCCGACGCCGGAGACCGCGTGGAAGAATCCGTCCTGCCACTGGCCGACGGTCCAGTATCGCGCGAGCCGCTGCTTGCGGATATCGGTGTTGTCGCCGACAACGGTCTTGAACGTGTGGGTCTTGAGGTGGTTGATGATGGCTTCGCGATCGAACGAGCCAACCGCCTCGAAGGTCTGCGTCAGGATCTGAAGGAACGTGTAGTACAGCGGGCTCGCCCAGTAGTCGGCGTCGACGCCGGTCACTTCCTTGTGCTTTCTGTAGTACTCGCGGATTTCCGGCGAGTCCTGGATGCCGCCTGCGCCAAGCACGTTCTCGATCGAGTTACCGAACTTCGCCCTGAACGCTGGGAATGCAACCGCGACCGCGCTGTAATAGGCCTTCACGTTCAACCCTTCGATTTTGGCCTGCTCGGCCAGCCCGAAGGTGTCCGGCGGATAAGACCACGCGACGAATGCGTCCGGGTTGGCGGCCTTCGCCGCCTTCATCACCGGCGAGTAGTCCTGCGTGCCGAGCGGATACGATTTGTCGTAAACGATTTCGAAGCCGGCTTGCTGAAAGATCGGCCGGCCGGCGTTGGCGAGTTCGATGCCGAACGCGTCCGCTACGTTCACGATCGCGACCTTGTTGCCGATCTTGCCTTCGTCTTTCAGCTTCTTCAGCACGTTGGCAGCACTCTGCGCAAACGCGCTGGTGGAGCCCTGGACGAAGAACAGGCCTGGATAGCGCTGCGTCAGCGTGTCGATCTGGTCGGTGACCGCCGCCTGCGTGACCTGCGGATAGCCGTACTTGGCGTAGATCGGCGCCGCGGCGAGGTTATAGCCGGTGCCGTACACCGGCATGATGAAGTCGACCTTGTCCTGAGCGGCCAGCCGCTCCACCGCCTTGATGGTTTCGCCCGGCTGACTGCGGTCATCGTATTCGATCAGTTCGACCTTGCGCTGGCCGCTCTTCATCTTGAGCCCGCCGCGCGCGTTGACCTCATGTTCCCACAACTTGAAATTCGGAAAGTGGCTGACCGCGGCGCCGCTTGCCATCACGCCGGTGCGCGGCCCGATCACGCCGATCTTGACGGTGGCGTCCTGTGCCCTCGCAGCCCGAAAGCCGAATGGTCCAGCCAGAGCCGCCGCGCCAGCACCCTTGAGTACGGTTCTTCGATGCATTTTGTCCTCCCAGACAACGTGACAATTTTATTTGGGTAGCTGCCCACCCATTGAGGATAGCGTGATCGTGGGAGGCCGCAAGTCAAGTAACCACCTGTAGCAACTGTGATTGTGTAAGCGTTCAGGATCGTCCTGACGGCCATGGCCGATGCCGGCTGTTGGCACTTTTCAGACTTGCGCACATCGCCGGCTTCACGAGCCAAGCGGACAATCCCCAATCCCCAGCCGGCGCGAATTTACCGGTTTACAAATCGAACGAATAAGTGCACTAGGTTTACTGTCCTATCCATCCGAGGGCGTTCTCATGAGACGTCATTTGAGCGGGGTGGGATGCGGCGCCTGCGGATTGGCCTCGTAACCCAATTCCCGGGAGGCCTCGGGTAACCGTCCCCCCTACTATGAGGGGCGCCCAGCTTTGGGTGACACGGGGACCGGATGAACGGCGGCGTAAGCCGCCGGGATCAAGGCGAGCGCGAGCTCGCTGCCGGTTCTTGTCAGTTACGGTTCCGAGACGCCCAAAATCGCCGCGATGGAGCGTCGGCCGGCGACGCGCCCACGAATTTGGGCGCCACGCCGGTTAGTCCCCGGCGGAGCAATCCGCCTGCGGATGAGGCGTGATCGAGATGTGGCGTCGACCGGCGCTCCATCCCCTCGGGTTTTTCCGAGGGACCACCGACACGGCGCCCGGGCGCCGAACCAATCCCGGCGATCGCGCACGTCTGCAGCACAAAGGAACCACGAGATGGATGCTCGCCACCTCGACCAACGATGGCGCAAGGAGCAACGCTTGATAATAAAAAGCTCGCGGGCGGCGTCCGATAGCGGCCGCCCGCGGATGCTGCGACTAGAAGCCGATGTGCTTGCGGAACGACGCGGCCTGCCGCTTCATGATGCTGAAGTAGGCGCGGAACGCTTCGGCCGGCTTGGACCCGGTGTCCTCGAACAAGGCATCGACCTCGATGCGTGCGCTGTGCTTGCCGTCGTTCTGCTTGCGATAGTAGGCCCGTGCATAGCGCTGATCGGTGTTCCAGCTGTTGATGGTCGCAAGCGGGATCGCATTGTCCATGATGTAGGACGTATAGAACTGCAGGCTTCGGCAGCCCCGCCGCTCCAATTCGCCGCTCTTGTCGCAATTGAAGAAGAAGATCACCCAGAGAAAATTATCGACGCGCACGCGGATCTGCGGATCGCCGTCCTCGCTGGGCTCGACGTCGGGCTTGAGGTTCAAGTCGCGCAGCTCGTTGGCGACGACGCGCGCGGTGACGCGATCGGATTGTGCGTGAGCGGCGCCCGCGGTGAACAGCCAGGCGAGGCATGCGACAGCAATCGAAAGCCGCAGGCCCAACCGGTTCAGTTTGAAGTCGCGACCAATATGCAGTGTCACTGTCTCCTCCCTGGGTTTTAAAAAATGCTAGCTCACCTTTTCGACCGCACGGCGGACGCGGTCCTTGATGATGACGCCGTCTTTCTCCGGCAACGCTCGCGGCGGATCGTCTGGCATGATCGGCACCCGCGCGAACAGCGTGCGGTCGGACGTGCCGAGCAATCCAGCAAGCTCCCGCAATTGCGCCTCGGTCTCCACGTTCAGCACGCGTTCGATGCCGCAGCCGCGCGCCACGTCGATCAGATCGACGCCGCTTTGCGTGTGGCTCGCCTGCATGCCGGTTTCGCCATAGAGGCCGTTGTCGAATACCACGATGGCAAGATTGTGTGGCCGCTGCACCCCGATGGTGGCGAGGCTGCCAAGGCCCATCAGCATCTCGCCGTCGCCGGTGATAACGGCGACGCGAATCTTCGGCTTCGCGAGCGCGAGCCCAAGCCCGATCATCGCCGCGCCACCCATGGCGCCCCAGAGATAAAAATTCCGGTCGTCGTCGCCGGCCGCAAAGGCGTCCCAGGTGCACGAGCCAAGACCCGGGACCACGAACAGATCCTTCGGCCGATTGGCCAGCAGCGTTGCCATCGCGGCGCGGCGTTCGAACGTCATTTCACCCACACCTTGCGGCCGATCAGCTTTTGCGAGAGCAGCACGGCCGCGGCGCGGTCGCCGCCAAAGGCCAATTGCACCGCGTTCTGCGCCGCCGGCGCCACCTGGTCGGGCGTCTCGACCTTGGTGACGCTGGTGTCGCAAAGCTTCAACGCCGGCTCGACGATCGAGCCCATCGGCACCTGCCACGGATTGAACTCCTCCCACTCGCCGCGCATCGTCACCAGCATCAGCATGGGAAAGCGGCAGGCGCGGATCAGCGACAGCATGTTGATGCAATTGCCGACGCCACTCGACTGCATCAGCAGCGCCGAGCGCTGTCCGCCGAGCCAGGCGCCGGCGGCGAGCGCGATACCCTCCTCCTCGGTGGTCAGCACCACGTCGCGGATTTCGGGATCGGCCTTGCAGCGCGCGATGAGCCGCGAATGACCGGCATCCGGCACGTAGCCGACCTGGCGAATGTCCGCACGCTTGAGGACGTCGAACAACTCGTCCGGCCAGGTGACGGCCGTATCTTGTACTGGCGCGCTCAATGAAAATCTCCCGCGGGATTCATAATCGGGCGGCCTCAAACGCGCCAGGGCAGATCGGCGGCATTTTCGGCAAACAGCCATGCGCCCGTGCCAAGCGGCCCGGGAAACGGCACGGCGAGTGCGGCGCCGATGCGCCTTGCCGGCAACGACGCCGCTTGCAGCCGGTTTTCCAGCGCGGCCAGCGACTGCACCTCGATCGCGTAGGCGCCCATGAACGGCAGGCGCGGAATTTCAATCTCCGGGAGCAGAGCCGTGAACGCATCCGCTGTCATGATTTGGATCGCGCCGCGATCGAGCCGGATCGCCTGCCCGAACCGGGTCGGCTCGGCCTTGCGGCCGGTAAAGCGCGCAAAGCGCCCGGCCGCCTCCGCAACGTCGGCAGATACCACCAGCAATTCGGCGAGCCCCAGCGCGCCGTTCGGATGCGTCAGCCAGCGCGGCTGCCAGACCGTCTTCTCGGTGCGATGGGTGAGCAGCTGGATGCGGCCTTCCGCCATGGCGCCGCGTTCAAACCGCACCACCGTGAACGCCGCAATGCCGGGGCCCTCACCGGTGTCGACCGGCCGCTGGAACTGCACCAGCGGGCGCATCGCGAAACCGGCTTCCGTCAGCCGCTGGTGCTCCTTGGCGGCGTCCGCAATCGAGCAGGCGGCGAGATGAACGCCCGCAAAGCCGGCAATCGCCGTCTCGAACTCTCGCGCCAGTGGTGTGTCCGCGGTCGTGAACAACACCTCGATATAGCCGCGCGAAAACATCGCAGTGACATTGCCGGTTCCGGTCGGCGTGCCATCCGGGTTGACCTGCACCGAAACCGGCGCGGGCGCAAAGCCCACGCGCTCAAGCGCTGCGCTC
This sequence comes from Rhodoplanes serenus, assembly GCA_945893145.1. Classification (GTDB taxonomy): domain Bacteria; phylum Pseudomonadota; class Alphaproteobacteria; order Rhizobiales; family Xanthobacteraceae; genus Z2-YC6860. Next base: position 10,410 of record CAMDDZ010000010.1, read on the forward strand.
GCCACCTTGGCGTCGTGCACAAAATGGCCGACGTGATCGAGGAAAATCTCGTCGCCGGTTGGCAGTTGGCGAGTGGCTTCAGACATCATGGCAGCCATTGGCGGGTGCGACACGCGCGACAGTTTGCAAGGCAACGTTGTTAGCATAGGACAGGGGCATTCGCAGAGCTTGAGGACAGCATGAACCGCCGCAACTTCATTACATCGGGTCTGGCCTGTGTTTCAGCGGCGGCCCTGCCGCGCCCGGCCTTCGCCTATCCGGACCGGCCGATCAAGCTGATCGTGCCGTTCTCGCCCGGTGGCGCGACCGATGTGGCGGCGCGGCTGTGGGCTGAGAAGGTCAAGCCCGTGCTCGGCACCGTGGTGATCGAGAACAAAGGCGGTGGTGGCGGCGTCATCGGCGCGACCGAAGTCGCACGCTCACCGGCCGATGGCCACACCTTCGTGTTCGGCAACACCAGCACGCAGGTCATCCTGCCGGCGATCATGGCGCATCCGCCCTACGATGCGCTGAAGGATTTCGCCGGCGTCTATATCGTGTGTCTGTCGCCGACCTGCATCGTGGTGCACGAGTCGGTGCCGGTTCGTACGCTCGCCGAGTTCGTCACTTACGCCAAAGCCAACGCCACGAAGCTTTCGTATGGCACCGCGGGCGCCGGCACCATGACCAACCTCTCCGGCGAACTGTTCAAGCAGCTGATCGGCGCGCCCGGGATCACGCACGTTCCCTACAAAGGCTCCGCGCCCGGCGTGACCGATCTTGCGGCCGGGCACATCCCGATGATGACGCCGAACGTCGGCGGGCCGCTGCTGCAATTCCACCGCACCGGCAAGGTGCGCATCCTGGCGATTGCCTCCGAGCGCCGCATCAAGGCCGCGCCCGACATTCCGACGGCGATTGAAGCGGGCCTGCCCGGCATGGTCGCCGCCAATTTCAACGGCCTGTTCGCGCCCGCGGGCGTGCCGAAACCATTGCTCGATCAGGTCGCAAAGCTCACCCGCTCGATCCTCGCCGAGGACGAGGTGCAGAAATCGCTGGTGACGTCCGGGTTCGAGCCGGTGCTGGATTCGGGGCCGGAGGAAGCGCAGCAGATGGCTGCGAGCGAGCTGGCGCGCTGGACCCCAATCATCAAGAAGATCGGATTTACGCAGTGAGCATGATCCCGAAAAGTGGGTACCGGTTTTCGGAAAAGATCATGCTCAAACAAAAAACTTACGTCTTCGCGGCCGCGGCGACGCGCTCCTGCGCCAGCCGGCGCAGCGCCACGCGATCGACCTTGTTGGTCGAGGCGAGCGGCAACTCCTCCATGAACCAGACGAAGCGCGGGTGCTGGTAGGCCGGCGCGTTCTTCAAAGCGAATTGCTTGATCTCGTCCTCGGCCGGATGCTGCCCGGCCTTCGCAATCACGAACGCAACCGGCTTGGTGCCCTTGATGTCGTCATCGACCGGCACCACCACGGCTTGCCCGACGCCAGGATGGCGCTCCAGCATGCGCTCAACATCAGCCGGGTAGATGTTCTCGCCGCCGGAGACGAACATGTCGTCGGTGCGGCCGACGAAATAATGAAAGCCGTCAGCGTCGCGCCGGAACACGTCGCCGGTGGCATAGAAGCCGTCCGGCGTGATCGGCGGCGGCACATCGGGCCGGTTGTGATAGCCGTTCATGGTGGCGGGCGACTTCATTTCCAGCACGCCCTGTTCGGCGTTACGGTTTTCGCCATCGACGAGGCGAAGCTCGACTTTGGGATGCGGATAGCCGACCGACGCCTCGGGCTGCGGCAAGCCTTTCGGGTGCGGACCGAACACGATCATGCCGGCTTCGGTCGTGCCATAGGCGTTGGTGACCGCAGCCTTCGGGAACGCACGATGGGTCGCCGCCATCAGGCTGGTGCTCACCGGCGCCGAGCCCATGCGGATAGCCTCGACGCTCGATAAATCGGTGTTCGCGAGCGCGTCGCTCTCGCGCAGCATCATGGCAATCATCGGCGGCACAGCGGTCAGCCAAGTCGGGCGATAGCGGCCGATGGCCTCGATATAGGCGCGCGCCTCGAAGCGCGGCAGCAGCACGATGGTGGCGTGCGCCGCACAGGCGAGCTTGGCGAGAGCCAGCGCGTTCATGTGATAGAGCGGCGCCGCGATCAGGTAGCGATGCCGCTCGAGCCCCGGCACAAGCCGCGTCTCAATCACCCAAAGGTGGCTTTGGTGCGAGAGCACCACACCCTTCGGCGTGCCGGTCGAGCCTGAGGTGTAGAGGAACATCGCGGGCTCGCGTGGCCCTGGCACGACGGTCTCGAACGACCCGGGATCGACGAACTCATCGAAGCACTCCGCACCATCGCCGCCGAACACCACGGCGGGCAAGCCAGGCGGGCCATCCTCGCGCCGCGCGCGGTCGCAAAACAAAAGCTTCGCGCCGCAATCGGCCAGGATCAGATGGATGGTCTGGCGCGGAAACCTGTGGTTCACCGGCACCGCGACAAACCCCGCGCGCATGATGCCGTAATAGGCCGCGAGATATTCGGTGCGGTTCTGCGACAGGATCGCGACCCGATCACCGCGCGCGAGGCCGCGCTTGGCGAGCGCACGCGACACGCCCATCGTCATCGCATCCAATTCGGCGAAGGTGTATTCGCACGGAACCTCCTCGCCGCCGAGGTCGATAATGGCGAGCTTCGACAGATCAAGATCGCGACGGATGAGGTCGCCGAGGTTGGTGAAGCCGTTCATCTTTCTACGGATCGCGCGAACCGAGATACGCCGCGAGCGCAATCATATCGTCCTGCGACAGCTTCTCGACGATCGGCTTCATCAGCTCGGTCCCCGGACCCTTGCGCGCTCCGGTTTTCATGTCGTTGAGCTGGCGGAACATATAGGTCGCGGGCCGGCCGGTAATGCCCGGCACGTCGGCCAATCCTTGCAGCGTCGGCCCATGACACACCGTGCAGGCGACGAACCGGCCGTTGGCGCCGGCCGCGAGCGCCGCGCCCTTGGCGATGCTGCCGCGCGGCACGAAATCCGTAAACCCGGACTTGGGATCACGCAACGAAGCGCGTTCGGGATTGTCCGGCAGCACGATGATGCGCGGGCCGATCGGCTCGATCCCGCCATCGGTCAGTGCGAACCGCATGCCGCCCGGCCCGACATAGGTCGCCATCACCCGATCGGCCTCGATGACCTTGTTGAAGCCCGGCGTCGGTTTGAGTGCCGCGTAATATTCGGCGGCCGCGCGGATATCCGCATCCGACCACGCCTTGGCGATGAGAATCATGACGGCGGCGCGCACGCCGGTGCGGTCGCCGTTCTTGAACGCATCCATCTGGCGGGCGATGTAGTTCACCGGCAGGCCGGCGAGGCTCGACGATTCCGGATGGCCGTCGCCGGTCGGCAGGTGGCACTGCGCGCAAGCACGTGCCGCGGGCTTGGTCCCCCGCGCGACGCTTGTCGGCATCGGCGGGTGTTCGTTGGGGAACCAGTCGGGCGGATTGAACGGATCGTCGATCTGCGCCTGGGTGTATTTGCGCGTGCTGCCTGGCACCTGCTTCAGCGCGACGCTGTCGTGCGGCTCGGCCGGCGGCGTTTTGGGATAGGCCCAATCCAGATTGCCCTGCGCAAGCGCCGCGAGCGGCAGCGTGGCGAGCAGAGGCAGCAGCAGGAGCTTGCGCATCGCGGTTACGCCTTCGGAGGCGGCGCGGTGAAATAGGTGCCGCGTCCGCTGGCCAAGAGCTTGCCGTCGGCGCTGAAAATTTGCGCTTCGGCGGTCGAGAACTGGCTGCCCATGCGCACGATCTTGCCCTTGATGGTGAGATCGCCCGGCAGCGCCACCGCGTGATAGTCCACCCGCATGTCGATGGTCGGCACGCCGCGGCCGAGCTTCTTCACCATCGCCCAATCGGCGCCCAGATCGATCAGCGTCGCCAGGATGCCGCCGTGGGTGAAACGGCGCTCCAGGTTGACCACCCATTCCTCGCGCCACGTTGCCTTGATCTCGATGCCGTCGTCATGCACGGCAATGACCTTGAGGCCGAGCCACTTGTGATAGGGCGCGCGGGTGACAATCTCCTGCACCTGTTCGAGCGTCAGCGATGCCGGATCGCTCTTGGTCGCGTCATTCATGGCGTCACCACAACCTTGCCGAAAATCTCACGATCGCGGATCAGGCGCAGGCCTTCGGCGGCCTGTTCAAGCGGCAGCACCTTGTCGACCACCGGCTTGATCTTCTTTTGCTGGATCAGGCTCATCAAAGCCGCGAGGTCGTCGTCGTAGAAGCTGTTGGAGCCGATGATCTTGATCTCGAAGCTCCAGACGTAGCGCAGATCTTCCTTCGGATCGTAGCCGGCCGTCGCGCCGCACACGAGCAGCTTGCCGCCACGCTTGAGGCAACGCAGCGACGGCACCCAGGTGTCGCCGCCGGTAAAGTTCACCACCACATCGACGCCGCCCTCGTGAGTGCGCCGCTGCGGCTTGCCGTATTTCTCCACCGCCCACTTCGACCAGTCGGTCTTGGTGTAATCGACCACCTCGTCGGCGCCGAGCTCCTTCAGCCGCCGCAGCTTGTCGTCGCTCGACGCGCAGGCGATCACCTCGGCGCCGAGCATCTTGGCGAGCAGCACGCAGCCGGTGCCGACGCCGCCCGAGGCGCCGAGCACAAGCACACGCTCGCCCTTCTCGACCGTCTTGTGGGTGATCAGCATGCGGTGCGCGGTGCCATAGGCGACCGGCAGCGCGGCCGCGTCCTCAAAGCTCACGCCGTCCGGCATCGCGACCAGCTGGTCGGCGGCGACGAGGCAATATTGCGCCATGCCACCGTCGAGCATTTCGCCCATCAGGCCCTTTTTGCGGTTGAGCGGATTGACCAGCACGCGGTCGCCGGCCTTCCATTTCGCAACGCCCGCGCCGACCTCGGAAATCTCGCCCGCCATGTCGAGGCCGGGGATTACCGGCAGCGGCACCTTGATTCCCGGCATGCCTTTGACCGTAAACACGTCGTGGTAGTTGAACGACGAGGCGCGCACCCGGATCACCACATGGCCTTCGGCCACCTGCGGGACGGGATAGTCGTTGATCACCTCGAGCTCTTCGAGGCCGCCGTGCTTGCGCAGCACCAAGGCCCTCATCGTCTTGCTCACTTTGTTCCCTCGCCGGCCGGATTGCTGAATTTGCCCAGTCTAAGTAGCTTAACAACCGGGCCGCCAACAACCTCCTATCCGGTCTGGAGACAACTGAAATGCAAGAGAATTTCCGCCAATTCCTGGACCGGCTGCGGCAAAAGGGCGAACTCATCGACCTGCATCAGGCGGTCGACATCCGCCACATCGCGACGCTGGTCGATCAGGCCAAGACTGCGCTCTATTTCCACAACGTGATTGGCTACGACGTCCCGGTAGTCTCCGGCATCATCCGCTCGAAAGAGCGCGCCACCATGTCGATGGGATGCGATGACTTCAGCGAGATCGAGCACAAGCTCGCCGCCGCCATCGCCAAGCCCATTCCGCCCAGGCACGTGCAAGGCTCGCCAACCCGCGAGGTGGTTCTGGTCGGCGACGACGTCGATCTCTACAAGCTGCCGATTCCGATGTCGTCGATCTATGACGGCGGGCCAATGATCACGGCAGGCGTCGTCATCGCCCGTGATCCCGAGCTCGGGATGAACTCCGGCATCTACCGCTTCATCGTCAAGGAAAAGGCGCTGACCGGCATCGATATCGTGACGCCAAACAACATGCGGCTGTTCGCGCAGCGCGCCTTCGAGCGGGGGGAACCGCTGCCGATCTCGATCTCGATCGGCACGCATCCGTTCGAGATCACCGGCTCGGGCTTCCGGGCGCCGCTCGGCGTCGACGAGATGTCGATTGCCGGTGGCTTGCGCGGCGAGGCGGTGGAGCTGGCGCCCTGCTCAACCATCGACATGCCCTACATCGCCGACGCCGAGATCGTGCTGGAGGCGGAAATCCTGCCGACCGGATGGACCTGGCCGGAGGGCCGCTTCGGCGAGTTCACCCGCCTGATGGGCGGGCTGCACTGGAATCCGCTGGTGCGCATCAAGGCGATCGCGATGCGCAAAGACGCGGTCTACTACAATTTGCACATGCCGTGGGAGAACACCTGGCTCGCGGCGCCGACGCGCTACACCGCGATCCGGCAGGCGCTGAAGATCGCCAACGTCCAGGTCACTGGCCTCAATGTCACGCTGGGCGGCTGCGCGTTCTGGCATGCCGTCATCGCGATCAAGAAGGGCGCGGCCGGCGATGGCAAGAATGCGCTGCTCGCGGCACTGTCGGTGATGGACCTCAAGCATGTCGTCGTGGTGGATGACGATATCGACATCAACAATCCGACCGACGTGGAATGGGCGATCGCCACGCGGGTGCAGGGCGACAAGGACATCGTCATCGTTTCGGGCGCGCGCGCGAAGCCGCTCGATCCGAGCCTTCTGCAAGGCGCAGGCGTGGTGCCGATCGGCGCCAAGGTCGGCATTGACGCGACCATCCCCGAACACATCCCGAAGGAGCACTACGAGCGCATCACCTATGCGTACGCCGACACCGCCAAGGTGGACGACTACGTGAAGGGCAAGAAGGACCCAGCCGGCAAATCGGGCGATGAGCGCGAGATCGAGCTGCTGGCGGGGCGCATCCTCGCGGCGGTCGACAAGGAGCCGCTCTACTACACCGACATCGCCGAGCGCTTCGCCGAATATGATTTCAACAGCGTCGCCCGCGCGCTCGGCCATCTGCACAAGACCGAGAAGCTCTGGCAGGACCCGCGCGGCAAGATGTGCGTGCGCGGCAGCAAGTTCGCGGCGGTGTTGCCGGTGAAGAAGTGAGAGGCATGCTGCTGAGCTTCGGTTGCGCAACAGGCACAGCACGTTTCCTCCCCCGCTTGCGGGGGAGAGAGCTGGCCGCGACTTGCGGTACCGCCTGAAATCAATCGCATAGAGTCACAATGATCATCGACGCCCACTGCCACGTCATCGCCACCGACACCAAGAAATACCCGCTCAAGCCGCTGTTCGGAAAACAGTCGGACTGGTCGGCCGAGCATCCGCTCGACTATCCGGACATGGTGAAGGCCGACGTCGCCGCGGGCGTCGATAAGGCTGTTCTGGTACAGGCGTCGTCAGCCTATGCGTTCGACAATTCCTACGTGGCGGATTCGGTTGCGGCGCACCCCGAGCGCTTCACCGGCGTATTCTCGATCGACGTGGTGGCACCTGATGCCGTCGCCAAGATGAAACATTGGATGGGGCGGGGCCTCACCGGCATGCGCATCTTCACCTCCGGCTCGACCCACGCCGAGCAGGAGACTTTTTTTGCCGAGGACGCAGCCTCTCCGGTGTGGCAATACGCCAGCGACCAGGGCCTTTCGGTCTGCATGCAGATGCGGGTGGTCGGCCTGCCGCTATTGGAAAAGGTCGTCCAGCGATTTCCGAACACCCGCATCATCCTCGACCATTTCGCACGCGCCGAAGCGGCCGACGGGCCACCCTTCCCTTCGGCTGCGCCACTGTGGGCACTGTCGAAATATCGCAACGTTTATCTCAAGCTCACCCACCGCCCGATCGAACAATCGGTGAAAGGCGCGTCGACGCCGGAATTGTTCCTTGGCAAGGCCATCAAGGAGTTCGGCGCGCCGCGCGTGATGTGGGGCTCGAACTTCCCGGCCGCCAAGCCGCCGCTGCCCGAACTGATCGCGATGGCGCGCAAGGCGCTTTCCTTCCTGCCGCCAGGCGATCAAGATCAAATCTTCTACAAGACCGCGCTCGCGCTCTATCCGGCGCTGGCGAAGAAATAAGGGAGAAATGCCGTGCTGACCCGTCCCGACAAAGTGAAGCTGCACACGCTGCTCGGCAATTATCCCAACGTCATGGCGATGAAGGACGGGCGCGTGAAATCCGACCTCATCGAATGGGATTTTCCGGACTTTCCGGTGCCGAACCGCGGCTTCAAGCCGATGGTGCGCGAGCACAAATTCGACTGCGGCGAGTTGGCCATCGTGACGTTCTTGCAAGCCAAGGTCTATGGCCTGCCTTACGTGCTGCTGCCCGCAACCGTTTTGGGCCGCGGCCAGCTTCACACCGTCGCCTACAATTCCGAACGCGGCACGATGAAGCCGTCGGACCTCAACGGCAAAAAGTTCGGCGTGCGTTCCTACACACAGACCACCGGCATCTGGGTGCGCGGCATCCTGGCGGAAAGCTACGGCGTCGATTGGTCGAAGGTGGAGATCACCACCATGGAGGACCCGCACGTCGCGCAATACAAGGACCCGTCGTTCGTCAAGCGCGCGCCGGAAAGCAAGCAGCTTCCACAGATGCTGATCGACGGCGAGGTGGACGCGGCGCTGCTTGGCGACAAATTCCCCGATCCGCGCTTCAAAACGCTGGTGCCGGACGCCGAGGCCGCCAGCAAGAAATGGGCCGAACAAAACGGCGGCGTGCCGGTCAACCACATGGTGATCGTGCGCGAGAAGATCGCCAAGGAGCGCCCGGAGATCGTCCAGGAAATCTTCCGCGTGTTCAAGGAAGCCCGCAAGCTCGACACGTCGGCGCCGACCGGCGCGCAAGACCCGTATCGGTTTGGCGTCGAAGCCAACCGCGCGGCGCTGGAGCGGATCATCGACTATTCGGTCAAGCAGCAGATGATCCCGAAGAAGATTTCGGTCGACAGCCTGTTCGACGACGTGACGCGACGGCTCGCGTGAGGGGTTTGAGAACCTAGCGCACCCTCGGTTCGGGACGCGGCTGCTCGCGCATCGCCGCAGGCGCGCGAGACGCATCGCCCGGCAAGACCACCACGCGTGTACCAACTTTCACGCGGCGATAAAGATCTTCGATATCGGCGTTGACCAGACGGATGCAGCCTGAGGACACGAACGTGCCGATGGTCGAGGGCTGATTGGTGCCGTGAATGCGATAGAGCGTTTTGCCCAGGTAAAGGGCGCGCGCACCCAGCGGATTGCCTTCGCTGCCGGCCATGAACCGCGGCAGGTACGGCTGACGCTCGATCATCTCCGCTGGAGGATGCCAATCGGGCCACTCCGCCATGCGCGAGATGCGCTCGGCGCCAGCCCAGGTAAATCCCTCGCGGCCGACGCCGATGCCGTAGCGCATCGCGCTGCCGTCCCCGAGCACCAGATAGAGATACGTGTTTTTCGTATCGATCACGATCGTACCGGCCGGCTCGCGGGTCGGGTATTGAACGAGCTGGCGCTTGAGGTTCGCCGGCAGCTCGGGCGCCGCGTTCTCCTCCGGCTGATACTCGCGCGGGAGTGACGAGTAGCTGGACGATGGTGGCGCGGGCTCGTATCGCGAATCCGGCACTGCCTGCTGATAGCGGTTGCCGGGGAAAATCTCGGCAGGCGGCCGCAGGATCGGCTCGAGCGGCGGCAAAAGCGGTAGGAACGGTCCGGGAGGCCTGTCGTAAGTCGTGCCTGGAGGGGGTAGCGGCGGCGGCCGATAGCCCGGCGGCATGGGTTGCCAATCGTCGTCCCCCGGGGCGACCGGCGGCGGCGGATAGTCCCGATATTGCGCTGTTGCGGGCCCGCACACCGCAAGGCTCAGGCCGACCAACAACGAAAGCACACGAATTCGCATGATGTCTCCACTCCCAGGCCATTCGGTCTGCAGATGGCGGCAGATTGATGACCGGCTAGTGTCCCGGACCCGAAGTTCGCATCATTGCTCGGCAAGCACCTTTGCGAACTTCGGGTCCAGAGGGACACTAGCATTATAGACTTTCGAGTGTCGCTTTGGTTCGGAAGTTCGCTCCCGAGCAAGCCGAGAATTCAAGCGAACTTCCGAACCGCGACACTCGCGCGCTTCACACCCCTCGATTAAGAGCTAGGATATCAGCCATCACACACGTCGGGGAGACCAGTTGATGCGAACCGCCGCGCGATTGGCCGTTATGGCATTGTTGACCTTCGCGGCCAGCGCGCCCGCCAGCGCGCAAAGCGACTTCCCCAATAGGCCGGTCCGGATCGTGGTGCCGTTCCCGGCCGGCGGGCCGACCGACGTCAACATGCGTATCCTCGGGCAGAAATTGTCCGAGATCTGGGGCCAGGGCGTGGTGATCGAGAACCGGCCGGGCGCCAACACCGGCATCGGCGCCACGATGGTCGCCAAGGCGCCGGCCGACGGCTACACGCTGCTCGCCGCCATGGACACCACGCTGGTGATGAATCCGGCGACCGGCACCAGCATGTCCTACGATCCGTTCAAGGACTTCGCGGCGATCACGCTGACCGCCAAGAACACCTCATTGCTCACCGTGCGGGCGAGCGACGGACCGAAGTCGGTGCAGGAGCTGATCGCGCGCGGGAAAGCGAGCGCCGCCAAGCTCAACTACGGCGCCGGCATCATTACGACGCGGCTCGCCGGTTATCAGTTCGCCCGCGCGGCAGGATTCGGCGTGGTGCTGGTGCCTTACAAGGGCAGCGCTGAAGTGGTGCAGGCTCTTCTCACCGGCAGCGTCGATTTCATTGTCGACGGCGTGGCGCCGAGTCTTTCACTGATCCGCAATGGGCAGTTCCGTGCGCTCGCCAAGCTCAACGATCGCCCGTTGACGCCGCTGCCCGATCTGCCGTCGCTGGCGGCGGCTTCGGGAATTCCGGAGCTCACCGACATGTCGAGCTGGATCGGCCTCGTCGCGCCGGCCGGCACGCCGCCCGCGATCGTGCAGAAAATCCAGGCCGACGTGGTGCGCGCCTACGCGGACGCGACCGTCGCAGACAAGCTCGACAAGGCCGGTATCAACGCCGTGACCATGACACCGTCCGAGTTCGACGGCTTCTTCCGCTCAGAGGCAGCGCGCTGGACCAAGGCCTACAAGGAAATCGGCATCAAGCTCGACGAGTAGGCGCCTCCACGCCGAGCACGCCCTCCTGTACCAACTCCTCGATCTGCGCCGGCGCGCAGCCGAGCTCCGCCGCGATCGCCAAGCTGTGTTCGCCGGCGCGCGGCACGTCGAGCCGCCGCGGCAGGCGCCGGCCGTCCATTTCGAGCGGCAGTGCCGGCAGCGATGTGGTGCGGCCGTTTGACATGGTCACCTCCACCATCGCGCCCGGACACGCCAGCTGCGGGTCGTCGAACAGCTCGTGCGGCTTGGTGATCGGCGCAAAGCCGAGGCTGGCGCGCTCACAAGTTTCGGCAATTTCGGCACGCGTGTAGCGGCGGAACAGTTCGCGCAGCTTCGGGATCATCCAGTCGCGGGCCGCGACCCGCAATGGATTGCTCGAGAGCTTTTCGTCGGCCAACCATTTCGGCTGATCGAAGGCCTGGCAGAACGAGCGCCATTGCGTGTCGCTCACCACCGCGATGAAAATCTGCTCATCGTCCTTGGTCTCGAACACGTCGTAGATCGCCCAGGCTGAGATGCGGTTTGGCATCGGATCGGGCGCCTTGCCGGTGAAGGCGTATTGCGCCATGTGCGGCGACACCAGATACGCGTTGTTCTCAAACAGCGCGCTCTTCACGAGCTGCCCCACGCCGGTTTGGTGCCGCTGGTTGATCGCCGCCAAAATGCCGATGGCGGCGAACATGCCGCCCATCATGTCGTTCACCGGCGCGCCGGCGCGCAGCGGCCGGCCGGGCGGCCCGGTCATATAGGCGAGCCCGCCCATCATCTGCACCACCTCGTCGAGTGCGGCGCGGTGCTCATAGGGGCCGGACAGAAACCCTTTTAGCGAGCAATAGATCAGCCGCGGGTTGTCGGCCTTCAGCGCGTCGTAGCCCAGGCCCAGTGCATCGAGACTGCCGGGGCGGAAATTCTCGGTCATGACATCGGCGCGCTTGATCAGGTGCTTGACCAGCGCCCGGCCCTTGGCCGACTTGAGATCGAGCGCGAGGCTGCGCTTGTTGCGGTTGAACGCGAAAAAGAATCCCGCGCCGGTGCCCGGCAATCGCCGCGTGTTGTCGCCCTCGCCAACCGGCTCGACCTTCACGACGTCGGCGCCGAGGTCGCCCAGCACCAGGCCGCAGCTCGGCCCCATCACCATGTGCGAGAATTCGACGACGCGGATGCCTGCGAGCGGCAGCGCCTGGTTCATGCCGGGCCTCCGGCCGAAGCCGGAACGAAGCCTTTGGGCAAGCCGGCGTCGGGCACATGACCGTACAGCGTCTCGCCCGGCAAGCCGTCTTGCAGGACACGGCGCGCCTCGAACAGCTTTTCGAAATCGATGCCGGTGCGAAACCCCATCGCCTCCAGCAGGAACACCAAATCCTCGGTCACGATGTTGCCGGTCGCGCCTGGTGCATAAGGACAGCCGCCGATGCCGCCTTGCGAGGAATCGAAGGTGCGGATGCCGACGTCGAGCGCCGCCACCACGTTGGCAAGCCCCTGCCCGCGCGTGTTGTGCAGGTGCGCGCTGTTGCACTTTTCGCCAACCTCTGCGCGTACGCTTTTGAACACGCGGCGGATCTGCGCCGGATTGGCGACGCCGACGGTGTCGGCGAGCCCGATGGTGTCGACGCCGATCTCCGCCATCGTTGCCGCCATCCTGACCGTGTCGGCCTCCGGCACGACGCCCTGAATGGTGCAGCCGAAGGCGGTCGCGAGCCCCGCTTCGATTTCGGTGCCGGGATAGCGCTCGTTGCGCAGTTTCACGATGGCGCGCACGTCGGCGATGATCTCGGCGTGGTTCTTGCGGATGTTGCTGATCGAATGCGGCTCGCTCACCGACACCGGAATGGTGATCAGGTGCGCGCCGGCGGCGAACGCCAGCTCGGCGTATTTCAAATTCGGCACCAGCACGGCGACGCGGAGATTGGGAAGCGTCAGTGCATGCGCCACGACGGCAGCGCAATCCGCCATCTGCGGCAGCGCCTTGGGCGAGACGAACGATCCGACCTCGATCTCGCGCAAGCCCGCTTCGGCGAGCGCCGAAATCCACCGATGCTTGCGATCGGTCGGCATCGTGCGCTTGACGCTTTGCAGCCCGTCGCGCGGGCCGACTTCGCTTACCAACACGTCAACCGCCATGGCAGCATCCTTTCGGCCCTCAGAACGACGACTATAGCCAGCCCCGGCCATGCGCCTCAATGCGCCGAGCCGCTTCTATGGCCCGGACTTTGGCCGCTGGGCGACGATCTCAAAACGGACCACGACTTCGTCGGCCACAATGGCGATGTCGTGCCATTGTCCTTGCCCGATACCGAATGCGGTGCGGCTGATCGGGATATCGCCACTGGCCTGCGCGCGCAGCACGCCGGGTCGCCCCGGATCGTCGGTCACGCGAATGGTCGCCGGCAATGTGACCGTTTTGGTAACGCCGCGCAGCGTGAGTTGGCCGGCGACATCGTAGCGATCGCCACTCACATACGTGAAGGCGGCAGACTCGAAGCGGGCGATCGGGTGACGTGCGGCGTCGAACCACGGCTCGCGCTTGATTTCCGTCTCGATGTCCTGATTTGGCGTCGATGTGCTGGACACGTCGATTTCGATCAGGACCTTGCTGCCGGGAAGATCCTTGGCGTCGAAGCGGATCGTGGCGGAGAACCGCTCGAACCGGCCGGGGACGGCGACGCCCATCTGCTTCGCCGTAAAGCTGATGCGGCTGCTCTTGGCATCGACGGTCCAAAACGGAACCTCGGCCATGGCAGGCCCGGCGCCGAGCGCAACCAGGATCACAACCGCACGGAGTGCCTTCATGGATTGATTTTCCCGCCTCGCGTCGTGAAGGGCAGCATCCGCATAGCGATGTGGTCGCGCAGAACGAAATGGTGATAGGCCGCCGCCCCGACATGAACGCCGATCAGGATCGCTAGCGCCAGACCCAGCGCGTGGTGAAGCTGGATCAGCGATTGGCCCAACGCTCGGTCCGGCGCCACCAAATCAGGCAGCGGAAGCAACCCGAAATAGACCGTCGTGAGACCGAGCGCCGAACTCATCACCCATCCCGAAATGGGTATGACTAAGAGCAGCCCATAAAGACCGGCGTGCGACAGCCGCGCAGCGCCCCTCTGCCAACCCGGCATCGCGTCCGGCAATCGCGGAGGAGGATTGGCGCATCGCCATCCCAGACGCAGGATCGTGACCAGGAAGACCGTCACGCCGACCCATTTGTGCCAGGAATAGGCCTGCAGCTTGCGTGGCCCAAACGGCAGGTCGACCATCGTCAATCCGATTCCGAACGAGGCGAGCAGTAGCGCGAAGGTCGCCCAGTGGAACACCTTGGCGAATGTCCCAAACCGTTCCGACCCGACGCCTTCACGCATAGTGCCGCTCGCCTCGGCTCAATCCGAACTATTTTTGCCGGACGAACTCTGCCGAGATCACCATCTCCACAACGTCGCCGGTGAGCGCAGGCGGAGACTTCGAGCTGAACGCCGTGATGTCCCAGTCCAACCGATTAAGCGAGGCGGTTGCGGAGAAGCCGATGTAATCCTCGCCGCTGGGGCGTTTGCTCGCTTTGTTGAAGGTGACGTTCAGCGTCACCGGCTTGGTTACGCCATGCATGGTGAGATCGCCTGTCACCGTGCCGGTCTTGTCGCCGGTCTTGGTCACCTTGGTGCTCTTGAAGGTGATAAAGCGATGCTTGACGGCGTCGAGAAACTGCGGGCCCCGGACGAAGTTGTCGCGATAGGCATGGCCGGTGTCGAGGCTTGCCGATTCGATCCGGATCGACAGCTCACTCGCCTCCGGTTTGCTTTCGTCGAAAATGAGCTCCCCCGACAACTCCCGGAAGCTGCCTCTGGTCGGCGACATGCCGCCATGGTCGATCGTAAAATGAACCGTCAAATGCCCCTCGTAGGGCAGCCATCGATTGCTTTGGGCGTGAGCCCCGACCGGCACAAAATGCAAGGCAACCGCAACCGCGGCCACGAGCATGCTTCGTAAACCCAGCGACATCGTATGATCCTCCCAGATCCGGGGTGCCCCGGATGAACCTCCGGTGGCGTTCCGGCAGGCGGCCTCATCGCGACCGACGACAGCGCGCCAACCGGCCGGTATGATGGCGGCAACCGGGAGGAAGCGCAATGAACGTTGCAACGACAGTGAACCAAAGCAACGCCGTCCCGTTGGCGCAGGCGCGCGCCAAGGTCGGCCTCATCATCCCTTCGGTGAACACCTACAGCGAACCGCAGTTCAACCACTTCGCGCCGGAGGGCCTTGGCATCCACGTGGCGCGGGCGCGCGTCGCCGGCCCCTGGAAACGGCCGCTGCCCGACATGGCGGGCGAGATCGCGGATGCGGCGAAGCTCCTCTCCGACGCCCATCCCGACTTCATCGTGTTTCATTGCACCGACACATCGATGACGCAGGGGCCGACCGGCGAAGGCCGCATCCTCGACATCGTGCGCGAAGCAACCGGCATCGACGCGATGGCGACCAGCCGCCTGGTGCTGCAAGCCTTGCAGACGATGGGGATGAAGAAATTCATTCTGCTGACGCCGTATCGCAGCAACAAGGCGGTGATCGATTATCTGGACGCCGCCGGCCTCACGGTGTTGCGCGATCGCGCGATGGGACTTGAAGCGAAAGACTTTGGCTCGGTGACGCCAGCGCAATGGGCCGCGATGGCGAAGGAAATGGACGGGCCGGATTCGGACGGCGTGTTCTTAAGTTGCACCAACACCACCCAGATCGAGGCGATCCCGGAGATCGAGCGCCTGCTCGGCAAGCCAGTGGTCAATTCGAACCAGGCGGTGCTGTGGGGCTGCGTGAAACGGTTGCAAGGCTCGCTCGCGCCGCTCAAGCCGATGCCGGAGCTCGGCCGGCTGATGCAGCATTTGAACTAAAGCGGCGCCGCGCCTTCCTGATCGAGACCGCCGGGACAAGCCCGGCGATGACGCAGAGCAAGAACAAAGGGAGAGGAAACATGCGGAAGATGATCGCACACCTAGCCTGCGCGATAGCCTGTCTCATGGCCCTCGCCTTCCCAGGCTTCGCGCAAACCTACCCGTCACGCTCAATCACCTTGATCGTGCCGTTCGCGCCGGGCGGCCCTGCGGACTTCCTCGGCCGACTGATCGGGCTCAAGCTCGGCGAGCAACTCGGCCAACAGATCATCGTCGACAACCGTCCGTCCGGCGCAACCACCATCGTGGGCGCACAGGCCGTGGCTCGGGCCAAGCCCGACGGCTACACGCTGCTGATGGCGATCGACGGCACGCTGGTGATGAACCCGTTCCTGTTCGCCACTCTGCCCTATGATCCGTTCAAGGATTTCACGCCAATCACGCAGATCGCGGCCGTGCCGTCCGCGATGGTCGCCAACGTCAAGGTGCCGGCCAACACGCTGCGAGAGGTCATCGCCATTGAGAAGGCCAAGCCCGGCACCTTCAACATCGGGTTCAGCACGCCGACGTCGCAAGTCGCGATCGGGCTCCTCAACCAGCTTGCCGGCATCAACATGGTGATGGTGCCCTATCGTGGCGGCGCCACCCAGATCACCGGACTGCTGGCTGGCGACATTCCGCTCGGCCACGAAAGCGTCAACGTTTCGCTGCCGCTTTATCGCGACCAGAAGATCAAGATCATCGCGCTCACCGGCCAGAAGCGGCTGTCACTGGCACCCGAAATCCCGATCATCGCCGAGACGTTCCCGGGCTTCGACCTTGGCATCTGGCAGAGCATCATGGCGCCGGCCGGAACGCCAAAGGAGATCGTCGACAAGCTCCACGCCGCGCTGAAGAAGGTGCTCGAAACGCCCGACGTGCGCGCGCGCATCCTCGCGGCCGGCATCGAGCCCGTGGTCAGCGATAGCCCGGAGGCCTTTGCGGCCTTCATCAAGTCGCAAGCCGAGGTGCGCCAAAAGGTCATCAAGGCCGTTGGCATGAAGATCGAGTGAGCGGCATGCGGTACACCCGCCGCACCATTCTGGCCGGACTGGCGCTCGCCGCGATCCGTCCCGCCGCCGCGCAGGCCGATTATCCGAGCCGCCCGATCCGGCTGATTGTGCCGTTCCCGCCCGGCGGGCCGGCCGACCTGATCGCACGCTTCGTCGGCCAACGCATCGGCGAGCGCTGGGGCCAGCCCGTGGTGATCGAGAACCGGCCCGGCGCCAACACCGCGATCGGCGCGCAGCTGGTGGCAAAGTCGGCGCCCGATGGCCACACGCTGCTGGTCGGCATGGACACCACGATGGTGATGAACCCGATCCTGTCGGCAAACCTGCCCTATGACGCCGCGAAGGACTTCGTGCCGGTCACGCTGCTCACCAAGAACGTTTCGCTGCTGGTGGTGCGCAGCGACGGACCGAAAACCGCGGCCGAGCTGATTGCCACCGCAAAGGCCAGCGCCGGCAAGCTCAACATGGGCGCCGGCACCATCACGTCGCGGCTCGGCGCGCTATTGTTTGCCAAAACGGCGGGCTTCCAGGCGCAGCTCATTCCCTACAAGGGCAGCGCCGAAATCGTGCAAGGCTTGCTCTCCGGCAGCGTCGATTTCGCGCTCGACAGCGTGGGCTCGAGCCTGCCGATAATCCAAGCGGGTCAGTTTCGCGCGCTGGCCAAATACAGCCGCCGCCCATTGCCACAGCTTCCCGATGTGCCAAGCCTCGCCGACGTCACCGGCCTGCCCACGCTCGACGAAAGCTCGACCTGGATCGGACTGATGGCGCCCGCTGGAACGCCCGCTGCGATCGTGGGCAAGATTCAGCGCGAGGTCGCGTCGATCTACGCGGATCCCGCGACGCAGGATCGCCTGGAGAAGGCCGGAGTGTTTCCGGTCAGCAGCACGCCGTCTGAATTCGCAAGCTTCATCCAGAGCGAAACGGCCCGCTGGTCGGCTGTCATCAAGGACAGCGGCGGCTTCAAATTGGACTAACCTCCCCATTGCATCCGCACGCACTGGTTGCCATCTTTGCGGTCCAGGGTGCGGCGAATGGAGGCCATCCAATGTCTGACCCGGCAAATATCCAAGCTGCTATGAGAAGCTCGCTTCGCGAGCATTCCACAATGCTGCTGGCCGAGGCTGTCATCCTCATGCTGCTCGGCGTGCTGGCGATCCTGCTGCCGCAATTCGCAACGCTTGGCGCAACCATCATCATCGGCTGGCTGTTTCTTGCGAGCGGCGTTCTGGGGCTGATCGCAACGTTCGGCGCAAGGGGCGCGCCGGGCTTCTGGTGGTCGCTGATTTCGGCCGTGCTGGCAATTGCGGCTGGCCTCGTGGTTCTCGTGAACCCAGCGAGCGGAGCACTGTCGCTAACTCTGGTCATGATTGCCTTCTTCATCATCGAGGGCATCGCCACCATCATGTACGCGCTGGAGCATCGCCGCGAGCTGTCGGGGCGCTGGGAATGGATGCTGCTGAGCGGCGTTGTCGATCTGGTCTTGGCCGCCATCATCCTGTCGGGCTATCCCGGCACCGCGACCTGGGCGCTGGGACTGATGCTCGGCATCAACCTGATCTTTGGCGGGGCTGCGCTCCTGGCCATCGCGTTGCACGCGCGGCGAGCCTGACGAAGGCTTAGCCGCGGCGCTTCTCGCGGATGCCCATGCGTTCGAGGCGCGGCAGCACCTCGTCGCAAAAGAACGGCAGCTCTTTGAGGTAATTCACGAACGAGAAGCCAATGCCGCGCAGGCCAGCACGGCTGAGGTCCGCGAGCGTCTGCGCGATCTGGTCCGGATCGCCGATCATGACCAGGCCGCCCATGCCGTTGATGTAGCCCTGGCGCTGCCGCTGGAATTCCGCCTCGCCGACACTCGCGACCGAGATTTTCTTCTTGGCCAGGATGCCATCCACCGCCGACCAGTCGCCCTTCTCCATCAAGGCGTAGCGGTAATATTCCTCGGCTTCCTTCTGGGTGCGCCGGCAGGTGACGACGCCGACGCCATAGACGTCGAGCTCACGGCCATGAGCCCGCGCGTCGTCCTTGGCGGCCTTCACGCGCTTGGCGTTGTCCTCCATCGAGGTGCGTGACGCATTGGTGAAGAAGGCGTCGCAATTGCGGATGGCAAACGAACGGCCGACGTCGGACGCACCGGCGTTCATGATCAGCGGCCGGGTGCCGCCGAACGGCTTGGGCTTGGCGCGGATCTTCTTGAGCTTGATGAACTGGCCGTCGAAGTCGACGTCGTCGCCCGCGGTCCACGCCATCTTGACCGCGTCAATCCAGTCCTGGGCGTAGTCATAACGCGCATCGTGGTCGCGCTGCGACACGCCGAACATCTGGAACTCGTCCTCGTTCCAGCCGACCACGATGTTGAGGCCGAAGCGCCCGCTGCTGATCTGGTCGGCGGTGACCATCTGCTTCGCTGCGATAATCGGATGGAACAGCGGGGCATGCACGGTGCCGAAGGCAATCAGCCGTTTCGTGCTGGCGAGAAGCCCGGTCGCCCAGGTGATCGTCTCGAGTGTCGTGCCCATATAGTCGGTGTCGCCGCCATAGCCCTTCCAGCGCCCAACCGGAAGCATGAATTCGATGCCGGCCTCGTCAGCCATGCGGGCGAGCGCGAGATTGTCCTCCCAGTTGCCGGTCCAGCGCTCGGGCACGGTGGTGACGGCGCGGCCGGAAGAGCAGTTCGAGCCGAACAGCCCGATCTTGAGGGCATTGTCGTTGTACATCGCCATGCGGTCGCGCATGGAATGCGAGGAATGATCTGCGCTCATGTCGTTCATGCGTCTGCCAACGTACTGCGCACGGCCTGATCGCTCAACAATTCTTCGAAATAGCCGATGGTGCGCTTGAGGCCTTGATCGAGCCGCACGCGCGGCGCCCAGCCAAGCAGGGCGTGGGCCTTGGAGATATCTGGCCGCCGCTGGCGCGGATCATCTTCGGGCATCGGCCGGTGCACCACACGCGAGCGCGCTCCGGTGAGCTCGATCACGCGCGTCGCCAATTGCAGGATCGAAAATTCCTCAGGATTGCCGATGTTGATGGGGCCGATGACCTCGTCCTTCGACGCCATCAGCCGCATCAGGCCATCCACCAGATCATCGACGTAGCAGAACGAGCGGGTTTGCTGGCCGTCGCCATAGACCGTGATGTCGCGGCCAAGCAGCGCCTGCACGATGAAGTTCGACACCACGCGGCCGTCGTTCGGGTGCATGCGCGGGCCATAGGTGTTGAAGATGCGCGCCACCTTGATGCGCAGCCGATGCTGCCGCCAATAATCGAAAAACAACGTCTCAGCGCAACGCTTGCCCTCGTCGTAGCAGGAGCGCACACCGATCGGGTTGACGTGACCCCAGTAGTCCTCGGCCTGCGGGCTGACGCTCGGATCGCCATAGACCTCGGAAGTCGAGGCCTGCAGGATTTTGGCGCGCACGCGCTTGGCCAGCCCCAGCATGTTGATCGCGCCGTGCACCGAGGTCTTGGTGGTCTGCACGGGGTCGCGCTGGTAATGGATCGGCGAAGCCGGGCAGGCCAGATTGTAGATTTCATCGACCTCAACGTAATACGGAAACGTCACGTCGTGGCGGACCAGCTCGAAGCGCTTGTGGCCGATCAGGTGCTCGATGTTGCGGCGCGCGCCGGTGAAGAAATTATCGACGCAGAGCACCTCGGCACCCTGCTCGAGCAGGCGGTCGCAGAGGTGCGAGCCGAGAAAGCCCGACCCGCCGGTCACCAGAATGCGGCCCTGCAAATGCATTAGCCGGCATGATGCTATGGGCGGCCCTGAATCGCTAGTGTCCCGGACCCGAAGTTCGCACTTTCAGCCCGGCTCTTGTCTCTCGCTCTTGGAGATCGCAACCACGGCCTGTAGAAGATCGCACCATGCCGGAGAGAGAATTGTGCGCGTCAACCAAGGGCTGATCCTGATCGAGGGTCAGGGCTCCGAGCCCGGCGCACCCGCACGCGACTTGTCCGCCAGAGACTTGCCGCGGCCGATGCTGGAGGTCGCGGGCCGGCCGTTCATCGAGCATGTGATCGCGCAGCTCGCGCGCTTCGGCGTGCGCGACATCGTTCTGGTCGCCGACCATCCCAAGGTACGCAGCCGCTATGACGGCGCGCGAATGTTCGGCGCCGACGTGTCGGTGCTGGACGCCGCTGGCGTGAACGCCGAACGGCTGGAGGAGATTTGTTTCATCGCCAACGGCGATGTGTTCTTCGATGCGGACCTGCTGCCGCTGATCCACGCTTCGCGGCAGCCGCACTGGACCGCTTCCGCACTGCTGCCGAAATCCGGCTCGACACCTGGCGTTTATCTGGCGCGCCGCGACGCGCTGCTCGGAACCGCACAGCCGGGCGCATTGGGCCAAGCCGCACTCGCGCGTCTCGTCGCGACGCCGATACACGCCGACGGCTATTTTGCCGACATCGCAACACCGCAAGGCCTGCATACGGCGCAAGCCGAACTGGCAGCGCGCCGGACCCGGCCGACCGCCTTTCTCGACCGTGACGGCACCATCAACGTCGATCGCGGCTGGACCCACCGCGCCGAGGACTTGGTGTGGATCGACAACGCGCCGGCCGCGGTCCGCCTGCTTAATCGCGCCGGCTATTACGTGGTCGTCGTGACCAACCAGGGCGGTGTGGCGCGCGGTTTCTACGACGAAGCCGCCATCGACCGGCTGCATGAGCACATGCAATCGCACCTGATCGCCGCGGGCGCGCATATCGATGCGTTCTATCATTGCCCACATCACCCCGAGGGCGTCGTCAAGCCATTCGCCATCGAGTGCCTGTGCCGCAAGCCCGGCATCGGCATGCTGGAGCAGGCGGCACGCGATTGGCCGATCGAACGTGCGCGGAGCTTCATGGTTGGCGACCGCGACGGCGACATGGAGGCGGCGGCGGCGTTTCAGATTCCGGGCCTGCGCTTCGACTTGCAGACACAATCGCTGCTGGATCTGATCTCGCGGCAGCTTGCCGAGAAGACCTAAAGCGCCGCCATCGCGAGCGGCTCGGCCGCGGCTTTTTGGCTGGTGCGATGGATGAAATCGGGCAGCCCCTGCCCCATCGAGTGCTCGTAACGCAGCGCCGCTGCACCGGCATTAAATGGAATCTTCAGCGCGCTGCGGACCTCGCGCTCGACCGCGTCGCGCAGTTTGACGATTCGCTCGGACGACAGGTGATCGGTGAACACGAACGCCCGATAGCCGCCGTTGGGATCGCCTTTATAGTAATCCGCGCAGAGCGTGTAATCGATCTCGTGGCTGTGCAGGCGGTCGCCGGTTTTCGGCTGCGTGTAGGTCCACACCGTGGGCTCGCTCGGGTGCGGCACCGCCAGATCGTAATAGGGCGTGCCCGGATAGGTCGTGATGATCGTGCAGTCGAATTCATCGACCTCGCGGCGGATCAGCCAATCGCGGATGCGCTCAATGGTGCCCTCCGACTCGCCCGGATGGCCGCACGACATCAGCGCTTTGATCTTCAGGCCGTGCTGCTTGGCGATATCGACGCAGCGGTCGTTGTCGGCGAGCGCCGCCTTCTTGTTGATGTTGGTCAGGATGCGCTCGTCCGCCGCTTCGAAGCCGCAGAGCAGCCAGCGGAAGCCCGCGCGATACATCGCGGCCGCCTGCGCCTGCGTGAACAGCTCGGCCTTGACGAAGCCGCGCAGCCGGAAATCGACGCCGAGCCGCGATTGCATGTCGCTCAAGCCGTCCATCAGTTCGACCAGGCTTTTGCTGACGTTGAGCTCGTCGTCGTAGAACATGAAGCCGGTGTAGCCGTGATCGAGATGCAGGCCCTCGATCTCGTTTAAGATCGACTGCACCGAACGATTGCGGATCAGCCGCAGGCTCTTGCTGTTGCGGCCACCGCAGAACCCGCACTCGAACGGGCAGCCGAGCTGGGCGACCACGCTGGTCGCGCGATGGCCTTCGATGCTGTAACGGTAGGACTTCAGGTCCACCAGATGCAGCGCCGGCGTCGGCCCCTCGGTGAACATGGCGTCGGTGAGGAACAGCTTGCCCTTGGGATCGTCGCCATCGACCATCTTCGGCGCATCGGGCTTAAGCGCCTCGAAGATCGCAAGCTCGCCATCGCCGCTGCACAGCACGTCGAAGACGGCTTCGAGCTGCGCCGCCGCACGCGCGCCGCGGCCATTGGTGACGCCGCGTTTGCGTTCGAGTTTCTGGGCCGAATAAACCAGGGTGACGTGCGGTCCGCCGAGGATCAGCTTGAGGTCAGGACGCAGCCGGCGGATCGTCGTCGCGATCCGCATCACGGCCGGAAGCTGCGGCGTCGTGGCGGTGATGCCGATCGCCTCGTCGCGGCAATCGGCCAAATAATCCGCAAGCGGCGCGATGTAGTTCTCGACGCCGGACAGATCGAGGAAGTTGACCTGGTAGTTGCGCGACTCAAGGCTCGACGCGACCTTCAGCACACCGAGGCTGACGAACACGCGCTCATCGAGCAGAAAGGCCGACGGCGGCGTGATCAGGCCAATGGAGCCGCGGACGGCCGGCGCAGGCCTGGACCGGCGCGGCGAGGTAACCGAATCCAATAATAGAGACATGCAGGTTGGCCCGACCTGCCGCCAACCTAGGCGAGTGACCTGAAAGAAATGGTAAACGGGCGATAAATTCGGCTGTAAGTCCGACCGCCAAGGTGCCGCCTCGACCGATCAGGTTGAAAGAAACCTGCGGTTTTCGCCCTCGATCGCCAGGCAGGTGAGCCGGCCGGTGATGCACGCTCCGGTGTCGATATTGATCCGGTTCGGCCGCACCTCGGGCTCTTCGGTGGGCGTGTGGCCGTGAATCACCAGCTTGCCGTGATCCACCGTGCTGCCGAGGAACTCGTCGCGAATCCAAAACAAGTCTTCGTCACTCTGCTGGTCGAACGGCACGCCCGGCCGGATGCCGGCGTGACAGAGGAAGTATCGGTCAACCGTCAACGACGACTTCAGGTCGAGCAGGAATTCCACATGCTCGCGCGGAATCGCCTTGGGCAACACCTTGCTGACCATTTGATAGCTCTGTTCCAGATCGGTGCCGGTTGCCTTCCGCAGCGGGCCGACCGGAAGTCCATACGATTTGAGCGTTTCCAGACCGCCGAGTGCGCGCAGATGCGGGCCGATCGCGGGATCGATCAGGAACGATAGGAACAAGTCTTCGTGGTTGCCCTTGAGCCCCACGTAAGGCGTCGGAAACGGATTGCGCACCAGACGATCCAGCACGCCGCGAGAATCGGGGCCGCGATCGATGTAGTCGCCCAAAGTTACGGTCAGGCAATCGTCGCCGGCACCGCCCAGATCGTCGCGAATCAGGCGCGCCATGTCGTCCAACAGGTCGGCGCGGCCATGAATGTCGCCGATGACATAGATCCGCCGGTAGCTCTGCGATGCTGCCGCCATCGTCCCGAACGCCGCCGCCGGCGGCCCCTGTGAATCGGGACTATTGCCCAGGAGTAAGGCGACTTGATGCAACGCACATAATGCGAGCGCCCTGCATCGAATGCGGGCATAAGGTGTTGCCGGCGTAAGCCGTGGGCAATCGTCCAACCAGCCCCTACCCCGCTGAAATCCCTTAAAAAACGCGCCATGCACCGGCTTGGCACGGTGCTTGAACTTTACTCAGAGACCCATGGACCCCTCCTTCAAGATCGTCATCGTCGACAAGAACCCGGTCCGGGCAGCAATCCTGGAGGACGGGCTGCGCGAGGCCGGCCACGTGCAGGTGGTGCGGATCGAGGAAACCTCGCACCTGCTCGCCCGGATCTACGCCATCGATCCCGACGTCATCCTGATCGACTTGGAAAACCCCAGCCGCGACGTGCTGGAGCAGATGTTCCAAATGAGCCGCGCCGTGAAGCGGCCGATCGCCATGTTCGTCGATCAGAGCGACAGCGCCTCGATAGAGGCCGCGGTCGATGCCGGCGTCTCCGCCTATATCGTCGGCGGATTGCGCAAGGAGCGCGTCAAGAACGTGCTCGATCTGTGCATCTCGCGGTTCAACGCCTTCTCGCGCCTGCAGGACGAGCTCGACCGCACGCGCTCAGCGCTGGACGAGCGCAAGGCGATCGACCGCGCCAAGGGAATTCTGATGAAGGTCAAGAACCTCAGCGAGCCGGACGCTTATGCGCTGCTGCGCAAGACCGCGATGAATGAAAACAAGAAGATCGCCGAAGTCGCCCAATCGGTGATCATGGCGGCGGAGCTGTTCAAATGAGCGAGCAGCACCTGCGCATCGGCTTCATTCCACTGTGTGACGCCACCGCACTGCTGATCGCGGTCGATAAGGGCTTTGCGGCGGCCGAGGGGCTCGACATCGAGCTGGTGCGCGAGGTGTCGTGGTCGAACATTCGCGACAAGCTCAACATCGGCCTGTTCGATGCCGCGCATCTGATCGCGCCGGTTGCGATTGCCTCGAGTCTCGGCCTCGGCCACGTCAAGGTGCCGATCGTGGCGCCGTTCGGGCTCGGCGTGAACGGCAACGCCATCACGGTGTCGCCCGCGCTTTACGCCTCGATCGCGGCTGCGGCCGACGGCGAAAACATCGCCGATCCAATGGTTTCGGCGCGGGCACTGGCGCGTGTGGTGGCGCGGCGCAAGAGCCGGGGCGAGCCACCGCTCACCTTCGGCATGACGTTTCCGTTCTCGACCCACAACTATCACCTGCGGTTCTGGATGGCGGCCGGCGGCGTCGATCCCGACGAGGATGTGCGGCTCGTGGTGCTGCCGCCGCCCTATATGGTCGACAGCCTCGCCAGCAATCACGTCGATGGCTTTTGCGTCGGCGCGCCGTGGAATTCAGTCGCGGTCGATCTCGGCATCGGGTTCATCCTGCATCCGGTGTCCGAAATCCTGTCGCGCGCGGCCGAGAAAATGCTCGGCGTGCGCGCGAGCTGGGCACAAGAGCATCCGGACACGCTGCGGCGGCTGATCCGCGCGCACGGCTTCGCGGCGGCTTACGCCGAAGACCCCGCCAACCGCGAAGAGGTCTGCGCCATGCTCGCGGCGCCCAATCGGATCGGCGCGTCCGCCGAAGTGATCCGCCGCACGCTCGATGGCCGCATCAAGGTCGCGCCCGACGGCACACTACGCGTCAGCGACCGCTACCTGATGGTCGGGCGCAACGGCGCCGGCCGGCCGGACCCTGCGCAAGCCGCGTGGCTCTACGCGCAGATGGTGCGCTGGGGTCAGGCGCCGCTGTCGAACGATCTGTTGGCGGCGGCGAAGCGCGTCTGGCGTCCAGATCTTTATGACGCGGCGCTGCCCGGCGAGGCCGCGACCTACGATAGTGAACCACGCGACGGCATCGGGGCATTTGCAGGCCCGGCGTTCGACCCCAACGACGTCGCGACTCACCTCGCAGCCTGGGACATCAAACGCTAGGCAACGGTCATTGCCCAAAATTTCGCGCCGCTGCCTAAATTTGTGCACTGCACAAAGCTTGCGCAGTCTGCGGCCCTGATGAGCAATCCGGCCACCGTTAACCTGTTGTTAACGATTGTGGCGATCCGCCTTACCACCCTGGAATCATTCCGAAATCTCCAAAACCGTCGTTCTGGCACGAAGCTTGTAATGGACTAGTCGAGACGGTGCCCCGGCAACGAAGGCACCGCGGTCCAACGACGGGCCAACAAGCAACGCCGCTGTCCTGGGGAGGCTGCCAATGGCCGGCTTCAGGCTGCGGTTTTTTTGTTGGTCACAGGGAGAACGCCCGGCGGGTGCCCATGACGCACCACTCGGCAACAAGGACAACACAATGACCTCGACCAGCGACAACGGAAGTACGAAGAGGCGCGGCATCAGCCGCCGCGCGTTCCTGAAATCGACCGCGGGTACCGCCGCCCTGCTCGGCGCCGTGCAGACGCAATTCCCCGCCGGCGCGTTCGCGCAAGGCGCAGGCCCCGAGGTGAAGGGCGCCAAGCTCGGCTTCATCGCGCTCACTGACGCGGCCCCGCTGTTCGTCGCCAAGGAGAAAGGCATGTTCGCCAAATACGGCGTGCCCGACACCGAAGTGCTGAAGCAGGCGTCATGGGGCGCAACGCGCGACAACCTCGTGCTCGGCGGCGACGGCAACGGCATCGATGGCGCACACATCCTGACGCCGATGCCCTACCTCATCAGCGCCGGCAAGGTGACGCAGAACAACGTGCCGACGCCGATGTACATCTTGGCGCGGCTACAGGTGAACGGTCAGTGCATCTCGGTCGGCAAGGAATACAGCGACCTCGCCGTCGGCCTTGACACCAAGCCATTCAAGGTGGCGCTGGACAAGAAAAAGGCCTCCGGCAAGTCGATCAAGGCCGCGATGACCTTCCCGGGCGGCACGCACGATCTCTGGATCCGCTATTGGCTCGCCGCCGGCGGCATCGATCCCGACAAGGACATCGAGACCATCACGGTGCCGCCGCCGCAAATGGTGGCCAACATGAAGGTCGGCACGATGGACTGCTTCTGCGTCTGCGAGCCGTGGAACCTGCAGCTCATCCACCAGAACATCGGCTACACGGCGATCACCACCGGCGAGCTCTGGAACAATCATCCGGAAAAGGCGCTCGGCATGCGTGCGTCCTTCGTCGACAAGAATCCGAACACGTCGAAGGCCATCCTGATGGCGACGATGGAAGCGCAGATGTGGTGCGACAAGCCGGAGAACTACGCCGAGGTCGCGGCGATCTGCGCCAAGCGGCAATGGATCAATGCACCGGTCGAGGACATCACCGATCGCGTCAAGGGCAAGTTCGACTACGGCATCCCCGGCAAGGTGGTCGAGAAGCATCCGCAGATGATGCGCTACTGGAATGACTTCGCGTCCTATCCGTTCCAGAGCCACGACCTCTGGTTCCTCACCGAGGACATCCGCTGGGGCAAGTTCGAGGTCGGCGCCGACACCAAGGGGCTGATCAAGAAGGTCAACCGCGAGGACATGTGGCGCGATGCAGCCAAGGCGCTATCGGTGCCGGCGGCGCAAATCCCGACCTCGACGTCGCGCGGCAAGGAGACGTTCTTCGACGGCAAGGTGTTCGATCCGGAAAACCCAATGGCTTACCTCAAGAGCCAGCCGATCAAGCGCGCGGAAATCGGATGACAGCGCGGGCCGCCCGCAAGGGCGGCCCGTTCCCTGCCCTGCAGATCACTGGAGCAAGACGACATGAACATGCCGGTCAGAAAAACTGAAGCCGTGATTGCGCTCCCGCCGACGGCCGCAAAAATCTTGCCGCTGCCGCCGAAACGAAGCGCCTGGACGAGCCGTCTGATGGCCCGCCTCGCCGCCATCGCGGCGCACGTGGTACCGCCGATCGTGGTGCTCGCGCTGATCCTGGCGATCTGGGAGGTGTTGTGCCGCAAGGCGGGCGCGACGCTGCCGCCGCCGTCGCGCGTGTTGTCCGAAACCTGGGAACTGATCGTCGATCCATTCTTCGACCGCGGCGGCATCGACAAAGGCCTGTACTGGCACATGTCGGCAAGCCTGCAGCGTGTCGCGTTCGGCTATGCGCTGGCTTCGGTCGTAGGCGTCGCGCTCGGCACGCTGGTCGGCCAATCGACCTGGGCGATGCGCGGACTCGATCCGATCTTCCAAGTGCTGCGCACCGTGCCGCCGCTCGCCTGGCTGCCGCTGTCGCTCGCGGCATTCCGCAACGGCCAGCCCTCGGCGATTTTCGTGATCTTCATCACGGCGATCTGGCCGGTCATCATCAACACCGCGGTCGGCATCCGCAACATCCCACAGGATTATCGCAACGTCGCGAAGGTGCTGCGGCTCAATCACGCCGAGTTCTTCTTCAAGATCATGGTGCCGGCGGCAGCGCCTTACATCTTTACCGGGCTGCGCATCGGCATCGGCCTGTCGTGGCTCGCCATCGTCGCGGCCGAAATGTTGATCGGCGGCGTCGGCATCGGCTTCTTCATCTGGGATGCCTGGAACTCGTCGCACATCAGCGAAATCATCCTGGCGCTGATCTACGTCGGCTTGGTCGGCTTCGTGCTCGACCGCATCGTCGCCGCCGCCGCCTCCATCGTCACCCGCGGCACCGCCGCGAGCTAAAGGGGCTTACGATGTCCAGCTATCCCTATCTGAAGCTCGATCACATCGACAAAGTGTTCGTCCGCGGCTCGACCGAGACCGAGGTGTTGAAAGACATCACGCTCGGCATCGAGAAGGGCGAGTACGTCTCGATCATCGGCCACTCCGGCTGCGGCAAGAGCACGCTGCTCAACATCATCGCGGGCCTCCTGCCGGTCACGACTGGCGGCGTGCTGTTGGAGAACCGCGAGGTGAACGATCCAGGCCCCGACCGCGCCGTGGTGTTCCAGAACCATTCGCTGCTGCCGTGGCTCACCGTCTACGGAAACGTCCGGCTTGCGGTCGACAAAGTGTTCTCGGGCGTGAAGTCGCGCGCCGACCGGCACGCCTGGACCCTGCACAATCTCGATCTCGTGCAAATGACGCATGCCAAGGACAAACGGCCGGCGGAAATTTCCGGCGGCATGAAGCAGCGCGTCGGCTTGGCCCGCGCGCTCGCCATGGAGCCGAAGGTGCTCCTCCTCGACGAGCCGTTCGGCGCGCTCGACGCGCTGACGCGCGCGCACCTGCAGGATTCGGTCATGGCGATTCACGGCAAGCTCAACAACACCGTGCTGATGATCACCCATGACGTGGACGAAGCCGTGCTGCTGTCCGACCGTATCGTGATGATGACCAATGGGCCGTCGGCGCGCATTGGCGAGGTGCTCGATGTGCCGCTCGCGCGGCCGCGCAAGCGGCTGCAGGTTGCGGCCGACGCCACCTACCTGAAATGCCGCCAACGCGTGCTCGAATTCCTCTACGAGCGGCATCACTTCGTCGAAGCGGCCTGACGGGATAGGTCATGTCCGGCGACTTCTCACCCGAGCAGAAACGCTACCTCGAAGGCTTCACTGCGGGCCTTCAGATTGCGCGCACGGGGCGCGGAGCCGCTGGTCCTGGCGCCGCGGCGCCGGGCAAGCCGTCCGGGCCGGACGCCGAACACATCGCGGCGCAGGACCGCACCGTTGCGGCCTGCGGCAAGCTCAACGAGCAGGAGCGCATCAAGCGCGAGCAACATCCGTTCGACGCCTATGCGCGTCTGCAGGAGCAGGCCGCCAAAAACGAATTTCCCAAGCCCGCCGACACGTTCCGCTGGAAATACCACGGCCTGTTTTACGTCTCGCCGGCGCAAAACTCTTTTATGTGCCGGCTGCGCATCCCTAATGGCATCCTCAAGCACTGGCAGCTGTCCGGTCTCGCCGATCTCGCCGAGCGTTATGGCGGCGGCTATTCGCACGTCACCACTCGCGCCAATCTGCAAATCCGCGAGATTGAGCCGAATAACGCCGTCGCGCTGCTGGAAGGGATCCAGGACCTCGGCCTGTGCGCACGCGGTTCCGGCGCCGACAACATCCGCAACGTTACGGGCACGCCGACCGCGGGCATCGACCCGCAGGAGCTGATCGACACCCGCGCCTACGCGCGCGCGTGGCACTTCCACATCCTCAACGACAGGTCGCTTTACGGCCTGCCGCGCAAGTTCAACGTCGGGTTCGACGGCGCAGGCCTGATCCCGGTGCTGGAGGATACCAACGACATCGGCTTCCAGGCGGTCGAGGTCAAAGAGGGCTTCGGCCTCGAGCCGGGCGTCTGGTTCCGGCTCGCGCTCGGAGGCATCACCGGTCACAAGGATTTCGCGCGCGATACGGGCGTGGTGGTGAAGCCGGAGAGCGCCACCAAGCTCGCCGACGCCATCGTGCGCGTGTTCACCGATCACGGCAACCGCACCGATCGCAACAAGGCGCGGATGAAATACGTGCTCGACGCCATGGGTTTTGAGAAATATCTCACACTGGTCGAGGACAAGCTTGGCGCCAAGCTCGCGCGCGTCCCAGCTGAGGCCATCGCGCCGCGTCCGGTGTTCGACCGCAGCGCGCACATCGGTGTGCACGAGCAAAAGCAGAAGGGGCTGCACTGGATCGGCGTCGTGCTGCCGGTCGGCAAGCTCACGGCGGCGCAGATGTGCGGCCTTGCTGCCGTCGCGCAGCAGATGGGCGACGGCGATATCCGCCTGACGGTTTGGCAGAACCTGCTGATCTCCGGCATCCCGGCCTGCAAGCTTGAGGCGGCCGAGACCGCGATCGAAAAGCTCGGGCTCTCGATCAAGGCGAGCTCAGTCCGCGCCGGGCTCGTGGCCTGCACCGGCAACACCGGTTGCCGCTTCGCTGCCTCCGACACCAAACGCCATGCCGAGGAGATCGCGCACTGGTGCGAGACGCGCGTCAAACTCGACGGACCGGTGAACATTCATCTCACCGGCTGCCATCATTCGTGCGCGCAGCACTACATTGGCGACATTGGCCTGCTCGCCTGCAAGGTGCAGACCTCGGAGGATAGCGACGCCATCGAGGGCTACCATATCCTCGTGGGGGGTGGCTTCGGTCCAGATGCGGCGCTGGCGCGCGACATCTATCGCGACGTCAAGGCCGAAGACGCACCGGCCACCATCGAGCGCATGCTCCGCTGTTATCTGGCTCACCGCGCCTCGCGCGAGGAAACCTTCCAGGCATTCACGCGACGTCACGATATTGCCGCGCTCACCACGATGTTCGCGGAGGCCGCGCGATGAACTCGCCCGTGCGCCCGCCGCTTTCCGCCATCATCCCGGAAAACGCGCCATTCACGCCGGATCAGCGGCAATGGCTCAACGGCTTCTTCGCAGGCCTCCTGGAGAGCGACACCGCTGCGCTGTCGCCGCAGGATGCAGCGGCGCTGATGCCGGGCGTGCAGATCAATCTTCCGGCCGACGGCGACGATGGCACGGCGCCATGGCATGACCAGACGCTGCCGATTACTGAGCGCATGAAGCTTGCCGAGGACCGTCCAGTCCGCCGCAAGATGATGGCGGCGATGGGCCAGCAGGACTGCGGCCAGTGCGGTTACAACTGCGAAGACTATGCCGAGGCGCTGTTTGCGAAAAAGGAAGAGCGACTGAACCTCTGTGTACCGGGCGGCAAGGACACCGCCCGCATGCTGAAGACGCTCTACGCCGAGATCGGCGCCGCGCCAGCCGTCGTGGTCGTAAAAGCCGCTGACGCAACGCAAGCCAAGCTTGCGCCAGCCGTTGCGGCCGGCACGTCACGCGACAATCCGGCGCTCGCAACCTTCGTGTCGCGCACGCGGCTGAACAAAGAGAGCTCTGAGAAGGAGACTTGGCACATCGAGTTCGATCTCACCGAGAGCAAGCTCGATTACGCGGTCGGCGACTCGTTCGGGCTGTTCCCGACCAACGATCCAGCGCTGGTCGATGCGGTGATCAAGGCGCTCGGCGCTCCGCCTGACTTCCCGATCGGCGGACGCACGCTGCGCGAGGTGCTGCTTGATGGCGTGTCACTGTCGCCCGCGCCCGACATGCTGTTCCAACTGTTCTCCTACATCAGCGGCGGCGAGCGGCGGAAACTGGCGAAGGCGCTGGCGGCCGGCGAGGATCCCGACGGCGATGCCGCCACGCTCGACGTGCTGGCGGCGATCCAGAAGTTTGCCGGCGTGCGGCCCGATCCCGAAGCGCTGATCGAGGCGCTCGACCCGCTGCAGCCGCGGCTCTATTCGATCTCGTCGTCGCCCAAGGTCCATCGCGGGCGCGTTTCGCTGACGGTCGATACCGTGCGCTACGACATCGCCAAGCGCACGCGGTTCGGCGTCGCCTCGACGTTTCTGGCAAGCCGCGTGAAAGCCGGCGACAAAATTGGAGTCTACGTGCAGAAGGCGCATGCCTTCGGGCTCCCGGCCGATCCCTCCGTGCCGGTGATCATGATTGGCCCCGGCACCGGCATCGCGCCGTTCCGTGCCTTCCTGCATGAGCGCATGGCGACCAAGGCGCCCGGCCGCAACTGGCTGTTCTTCGGCCATCAGCGGCGCGACCGCGACTTTTTCTACGAAGACGAGCTCACCGGGATGCGCGCGGCCGGCGTGCTGACACGGCTGTCGCTCGCCTGGTCGCGCGACGCCGAACAAAAATTCTACGTGCAGCACCGCATGACCGAGGTCGGCCGCGACCTGTGGTCGTGGATCGCCGACGGCGCACACATCTATGTCTGCGGCGATGCTCAGCGCATGGCGAAAGACGTGGAGCGCGCCCTGGTCGATATCGTGGCGCAGCACGGCGCCCGTTCGGCCAATGATGCGATTGCGTTTGTCGGCGAACTGAAGAAACAGGGCCGCTACCAGACGGACGTGTACTGATGAACGCGCCGGTGCAGCGTCCGCCTGCAGCGCGCACCACCTGCCCTTATTGTGGTGTCGGTTGCGGCGTTCTGGCGCGCCCCAACGAGAACGGCGGCGCGATTATCATCGGCGATCCCGACCATCCAGCCAATCTCGGACGGCTGTGCTCGAAGGGATTTGCACTCGACGAAACACTGGGACTCAACGGCCGCCTGCTTCACCCCATGCTGAGGCAGGCCGACGGCACGCACGCGCGCGCCGATTGGGACGCCGCGCTGACGACTGTTGCGGACGGTTTCGGCCGCACCATCGAGCGCGATGGACCGGGCGCCATCGCGTTTTATCTCTCCGGCCAGCTTTTGACCGAGGACTATTACGTCGCCAACAAGCTGGCGAAGGGCTTCCTCGGCTCGGCCAATGTCGATACCAACTCGCGGCTCTGCATGGCCTCGACGGTCGCCGGCCACCGTCGCGCCTTCGGCGAGGATGTGGTGCCCGGCTGCTACGAGGACCTCGATCAGGCCGATCTGATCGTGCTGGTCGGCTCGAATGCCGCGTGGTGCCATCCCGTGCTGTTCCAGCGCATGGTGCGCAACCGGCGCGAACGTGGCGCCAAGCTTGTCGTGATCGATCCGCGCCGGACCGTGACAGCGGACGACGCCGATCTGTTTCTTGCCATCGCGCCCGGCACCGACACCGCGCTGTTCTCCGGTCTGCTGTCTTATCTGGCCGGCGCTGGTACGCTCGACCGATCCTACATCGAGGCGCACACCACGGATTTCGATGCCGCGCTCGCGCGAGCGAGCGAGATCGCACTCGATCTCGCCGCAACGGCTGCCGCCACTGGCCTCGACGAAGGCACGGTCGCGCGGTTCTTCGATCTGTTCCGCGCAACGCCGCGTGCGGTGACCTGCTTCTCGCAAGGTGTGAACCAGTCCGCGCAGGGCACCGACAAGGTCAACGCCATCGTCAACTGCCACCTCGCAACCGGACGCATCGGCAAGCCGGGGATGGGGCCGTTCTCGCTCACCGGCCAGCCCAACGCCATGGGCGGCCGCGAGGTCGGCGGCCTGGCCAATCAGCTTGCGGCCCATATGGGCTTTGCACCTGACGACGTGGATCGCGTGCGCCGGTTCTGGGATGCGCCACGCATGGCCGAGCGCGAAGGCCTCAAGGCCGTGCAGATGTTCGAGGCGATCGAACGCGGCGAGATCAAGGCGCTGTGGGTGATGGCGACCAATCCGGCGCTGTCGCTGCCGCGCGCGGCGGCGATGCAAGCTGCACTCCGCAAGCTCGACCTGTTCGTGGTGTCCGACAACGTGCTATCGAACGACACCATTGCGGCTTCGCCGCATGTGCTCCTGCCCGCCACCGCCTGGGGTGAGAAGGACGGCACCGTCACCAATTCAGAGCGGTGCATCTCGCGCCAGCGCGCCTTCCTGCCGCCGCCCGGCGAGGCGAGGCCGGACTGGCGGATCGTGGCCGATGTCGCGGCGCGCATGGGTTTCGCCGAAGCCTTCGCGTTCCGCACCGCGGGTGACGTGTTCCGCGAGCATGCGGCGCTCTCGGCCTTCGAGAACGACGGCGCACGCGCCTTCGATCTCGGCGCGCTGGCGAGCCTGTCGGACGCAGAATTCGACGCATTCGCACCGACGCAATGGCCGGCACCGGCCAACCACAGCGCCACCTCCGAGCGCCTGTTCGCGAACGGCGGCTTCTCCACGCCCGACCGCAAGGCGCGCTTCATCGCGCCGGAGCACCCGGCGCTGCGGCAGGCGGTAACCGCCAAATTTCCGCTGCGGCTCAACACCGGGCGGCTGCGCGACCAGTGGCACAGCATGACGCGCACAGGTGCGAGTCCCCGCCTTGCCGCGCACCGGCCCGAGCCATTCGTCGAAATCCATCCGCTCGACGCCAAACAGCATGGGCTTGCGCACAACGGCTTCGCGCGCGTGCGCACCCAGCATGGCGAATGCGTGCTCAAGGTCGTGACCTGCGCGGGCCAGCAGCGCGGCTCGATCTTCGTGCCGATCCATTGGAGCGCCGAGAACGCATCCGCGGCGCGTGTCGGCGACCTTGTCGCGCCCGACACCGATCCGTTCTCCGGTCAACCGGAGGCGAAGGCGACGCCGGCCGCGGTCGCGCCGGTCGCATTTGCGTATCGGGGCTTTGCGCTGTCGCGCGAGCCGTTGTCATGGCCGGTTGACGTGTGGTGGGCCCGTGTCGCCATGCCGGACGCATCGGGTTGCCTGATCGCGACCAACGACGTGCCGATGACCTGGCACGACCGCGCGCCAGCGCTGTTCTCCGATGCGGTGCTCACCGAATACATCGACCGGGCGCACGGCATCTATCGCGTTGCGGCCTTCACCGACGGCCGGCTTGCCGGAGCGCTGTTCCTTGGCCCAGCGGCGACGCCACCGCAGTGGAGCGATCTGCGCAGCATGACCGGCGGCGCCGGCATCGCTGAATCCGGGCCCGCGATCTGCGCCTGCTTCAACGTCGGCGTCTCTGCCATTCGCGACGCGCTCACCTCGCGCAAGGCCGCGAGCGTCGATGACATCGGCACGGCGCTGCGCGCCGGCACCAAATGCGGAACCTGTCTGCCCGAACTGCGGAGCATCCTGCATGACCACGCGCACGCCCATTGAAACGCGCCCACCGCGTATGGACGCGCTAGCGCGCCTGCCGGTGTTCCTCGCGCTTGAAGGCCGCCGCGCCGTTGTTGCGGGCGGCACTCCGGCCGCCGCCTGGAAGGCGGAACTGTTGTCCGCCGCCGGCGCCCATGTGACTGTCTATGCGAGCGAGCCATGCGACGAACTGCTGAGCCTCGCCGCCGATCCGCCGCGCGGCGCCATCTTGATCGAGCGCCGTGAATGGCAAGCGAACGACCTCGCGGGCGCAGCGATCGCTATCGGCGGCTTCGAGCATGACAGCGCGGCGGCACTGTTCGCCAGCGCGGCGCGCGCCGCAGGCGTGCCCGTGAACGTGATCGACAAGCCGAAGTTCTGCGATTTCGCCTTCGGCGCCATCGTCAACCGTTCCCCGCTCGTGATCGGAATTTCAACCGACGGCGCCGCCCCTGTGTTTGGCCAAGCCGTCCGCGCCAAACTCGAAGCGCTGATCCCGCGTGGCTTCGCGCAATGGGCCAACGCGGCGCGCCGCTGGCGCGATGCCGTGAAAATGTCCGGCCTATCGTTCAACGCCCGCCGCCGCTTCTGGCAGCTCTTCACGGCGCAAGCCATGACGCAGCCCAACAGCGCGCCGGAGCCCGCCGACTACAACCGCCTGCTGGCTACGACCCAGGCCGAAGGCACCGCGCCCGACAAGGGCTCGGTGACGCTGGTCGGCGCTGGCCCCGGCGATCCCGAACTGCTGACGCTGCGCGCGGTGCGCGCCCTGCAATCGGCCGACATCATCCTGTTCGACGATCTGGTGTCGTCCGAAATCCTCGACTACGCCCGCCGCGAAGCCAAGAAGATGCTGGTCGGCAAAACCGGTCACGGCCCGGCCTGCAAACAGGACGAAATCAACGCGCTGGTGATCGGCCTCGCCAAGGCAGGCCGCCGCGTGGTGCGGCTCAAGGGCGGCGACCCGATGATCTTCGGCCGCGCCGGCGAGGAGATCGCGGCCTGCCGCGAGGCGGGCATCGCGTTCGAGGTGGTGCCCGGCATCACGGCAGCGCAGGGCGCGGCGGCGCGGCTTGGCGTGCCGCTGACGCACCGCAAAGAGGCGCGGCGCGTGCAATATGTCACCGGCCACGGCGCCGACGGAAAATTGCCGGCCGATCTCGATTGGCGAAGTCTCGCCGATCCCACCGTCACCACGGTGGTCTATATGCCGGTGAAGACACTTGCCGAGCTTGCGGCGGGCGCAATCGCTGCGGGCCTCGATCCCGCGACGCCTGCAGCTGCGGTTTCCTGCGCGACGCGTCCCAATCAAGCGATGGTCGCCGGGCCGATCGCCGAGCTGCCGGGGCTACTCGCCGGCGCGGGCCTGCCCGGTCCCGTGGTGGTGATGATTGGACGCACGTTCGGAGAACTTGCCGCCGTTCAGGGCCGCACGGCGGACGCGTCGAGCGAAAGCACCTTCAGAATTTCATCCTGAATGGCCTGGCGGCCGCCGCCGCGTGCCGCCTCGTCGATGCGCGCCTCGTAGGCGATGCGCGCCGGCCGGTGGAACACCAGGATGCGATCGCCGACCTCCATCGCCTCGTTGATGTGATGGGTGATGAACACCGCGGTCTTGCCGTTCTGCCGCACCAGGCGAAGAAACTCCGCCCGCAGGTCGCGCGCCGTCATCTCGTCGAGCGATGAGAACGGCTCGTCGCACAGCAGAATGTCGGGATCGACCGCAAAGGCGCGCGCAATCGAGACGCGCTGGCGCATGCCACCCGAAAGCGCGTGCGGATAATCGTTCTCGTGGCCGGATAGTCCGAGCCGTTCGAGCCAGCGCCGCGCCACGGCCTCGGCCTGCTCGCGCGGGGTGTCGAGAATTTCCAGCCCCAGCACGACGTTATCGAGCGCGGTGCGCCACGGCATCAGCCGGTCGTTCTGGAACACGATGCCGATCTTGCCGCGAAAGAAATTGAATTCCTTGAACGGATCGTGGCCCGTCACCTCGACGGCGCCGCGGGTCGGCTCGATCAGGCCCGACAGCAGGTTGAACATCGTGGATTTGCCGCAGCCGGTCTTGCCCAGCACGGCAACGATCTCGCCCTTCGCGATCTCGAACGATAGCTTGTCCACCGCAACGAAATTACCGGTGCCGTCGGGGCGCGGGAACTCCTTGGTGACCTCGCGAAAGCGGATCAGCGGCTCGGCCATCAGCGTCACGCCGCCCGCTCCGAGACCGGCCGGTAGCGCAACAGCCAAGTCTCGGTCCACACGATGAGCTGTTGCACGACCAGCACGAACAGCACGAGCTGAATCGTCCAGGCCAGCGCGCCGGCCATGTCGAACAATTGCTGCTGGCGGAGCAGTTCATAGCCGACCCCGCCGGTCGCGCCGACGAGCTCGGCCACCACCACCACGCGCGCCGAGCTGCCGAGATTGATCTTCCAGGCGGTCAAGATGCCGGGAACGATGGTCGGCACGATCAGCACACGGAACAGCACCCAGCCGCTCGGCCGAAACGCCATGGTCATCTCGAACAGATCCTTCGACATCGAGCGATAGGAGTCGAGCACCTGGAAGGTGAACGCCGGCAGCGTCGTCACCACCATGATGAAGAAGATGCGAAACTCCGTGCCGTGGAACCAGATGATGGCGACAATCACCCAGGACAGCGCCGGAATGCCCTGAAGGAAAATCAAGAACGGATTGACGTAACTCTCGATACGCGGATAGCGGCCAATCGGGATCGCGATCAGCGAGCCCAGCAAGAACGCGCCGGCAAGGCCGGCAAAGATCCGCAGCGCGGTTTCCAGCACCTGCGACAGCTCCGCCCAGTTGAGCAGGATTTTCACCGTTCGGGCGATGACATCCTGCACGGGCGGAAACAGATAGTGCGGAAAGAAAAGCGACGCGATCTGCCAGGCGGCCAGCAGCACTGCGATGCTGGCGGACGCCTGGAGGAACTTCGTAACCCGCTGGTTCATCGAAGCGCGATGATCACTTCAGCGGTTTGTCGTAGATCGACGAACCCGACGGCATGCTCGGCAGATAGTTGATCTCCATGCCCGCCTTGTAGACCGCCTCGATCTCCTTCTTGATGGCGCTTGCGCCTCCGATCTTCATCGCCAGCCGCTCATTGGAGCGGATCATCGCGGCAACCGCCGTCAACTCTTCCGGCGGCGCGCCCTTGGCCAGCAGCGGCGCGGCGGCATCCGGGTTCTTCTGCACCCACTCCACCGCCGCTTTGTAGATCGTGTAGAGCTTTTGCACCTTGTCAGGGTTGGCATCCGCCCAATCGGAGTGCGCACCGACGCCGAGATAGGGAATGGTGCCGCCTCCGGCGAAGGCCTGCCAGGTCTTGGCGATGTTGAGGTCTATGGTGCGGATGCTCGGCTTCTTCGCCAGCATCAGCGTGTAGGCCGGCTCCCAGATTTGGATCGCGTCGGCGCGATCGGCGACGGCATAGCCGATCAGGCCGGGCGGCGCAGTGTTTACCACCTTGATCTTGCCGATATCGACGCCCTGCCGTTTGGCGAAGAACTCGTACATCTGATAGTTCGTGGTTGAGCGCGCGCCGGCGAGCTCCTTGCCTTCCAAATCCTTAAGCGTCTTGACGGTGTCGCGTGAGGTGACAACCGCGCCCCAATAGTCGAACAGATTGAAGAGGTATTTCACCTTGACGCCGCGCACGTCGGCAAGCCCCAGCGTGGTAAGGGAGGCGCTGCCACCGATCTTGAACTCGCCGGAGTTGAATTGCGTCACGTAGGCGTCCGGCGGGCGCTCCTCGAACGTGATGTCGAGCCCGTTGGCGATGTCGAACTTCTGCGCCTTGATCACCGGCGGCAGCAGCGCGCCGAGCGACGGCGGCGAGAAGATCACGATGGTGAGCTTTTCCTGGGCGTTAGCGCCAGAGTTGGCGCCCAACGTCAGCGCCGCTACCAAGGCTGGCGCTAACCATTTGAGGCTGAGTTTCATCCCGTCGCTCCCACTTTACGTTTGTCTCATTGAATGCGGAACAGCTTGCGAGCCGTCCCCCCGCTGATCGCGGCAACCTGGTCCGGCTGGAGGCCGGCATTCTTCACAATCGTCATCGGCTCATGGTCGCCGATCGGAAACGGCATGTCGGAACCGAGCATAACGCGGTCCGCGCCCATCATCTCGATGACAAATCGCAGCACCCTCGGATCGTGCTCGATCGTGTCGGTGTACATCAGGTTCATGGCCTCGACCGGATCGTGGGTGCCGGGCGTAATCGCGTGGTTGCGCTTGAGGCGTCCCACCACAAACGGCAGGCCAGCCGCGCCAATCGGGGCGAAGAACTTGGCATTGCGGTAGCGCGCAATGTGGCCGCTCATGGCCAGCCGTGACATGGCGACGATGGCGTCGCTGACCCGGCCGACGCCGTTGGCGAGGCCGTAATCGTGCACGCGGCTCTCGCCAGCGTCAAAGGCGGGATGGATGTGAATGACCGCGCCGGTTTCGTCCGCGGCCTTCCAGAACGGGTCCAGATCGGGCGCATCGAGCACACTGCCAATGCCGCGCGGCAGCGTGGAAATCATGGCACCGGGGAAGCCTGCCGCCACGGCGGCCTTGAGCACGGCCGCGGCGCGAGCGCCATCCTGCATCGGCACCAGGCAGAGCGGCACGAAACGCGGTTCGGCCCGGCAGGCCGACTGCAGCGCCTCGTTGAACATTCTGCACCAGGCCTCGCCCTCCTCGGGCGGCAGGTCGCTGGCAAACCAATCGGGCCAGCCGCCATTCACCTGCTTGTCGATGCCCTGCTTCTGCATCCAGGCTGTACGGCCCGCGACATCGCTGAGGCCCTTCATCACCGGCCGGCTCGGCTTGCTGTTGCCAAACGCAAGCGACAGGCCCGCGGGGTCCTCGACGATGCGCAGCGACGGAAACCGCCCCGCCTCCTTGCGGACGGTGTTCAAAAGCTCCGGCGGCACCAGATGGCCGTGGGTGTCGATGATCACTTAGTTGCCTTTTTTGTTGTCGCGCGCGGCCGCGATCATATCGCCAAGCTGCGCCACTTTGATAGGAAGCGAATTGACCACGATGCCGAGCGGGCGCACCGCGTCATTGACGGCGCTGGCGATGACGGCCGGTGCGCCAAGATAGCCGCTCTCACCTGAACCCTTCTGGCCGAACACGGTGTGCGGCGATGGCGTCTCGTGATGCACGATCTCGACCGGCGGCACCTCATGCGACGACGGCAAGAGGTAATCCATGAAGCTCTGCGTCATCAGGAGGCCGTCGTTGCTGTAGGCAAACTCCTCGTAAAGTGCCGCCCCGATGCCGTGGGCTATGCCGCCGATCGTCATGCCGCGCACGATCTTGGGATTGATCACCGTTCCGCAGTCGTGGCCAACGACGTAGCGCTTGATCTGCGGCTTGCCGAGATCGGGATCGATCGCGATCAGCACCAAATGGAATTCGAATGAGAAGCACGGATACATCTGCACCCGCCCGTCGGCGGTCGGCAATGCGCCACCGGTCGGCACCGGCATGATGTGGCTCACCGACAGGCCGGGCTCCATGCCGACCGGCAGGCGATGGATGTGCCGATGGGCAATGGTCACGAGCTCGACCCAGGTTCGCTTCTTGTCGGGCGCGGCGGTGTCGAAGGCGTTGCCGTCTTTGTAGGCAATGCGCTCGACTGGCATGCCGAGTTCGTGCGCCGCGATCGCGATGAGCTTGTCTTTCAGCTTGTTGGCGGCATGGAATGCCGCACCGCCCAGCATGATCGCCATGCGGCTGCCGACCGGGCTGTTGCTCGGCAGTGAGTTGAGCGAGTCGGCGCGCACGACGCGGACACGCTCGGGATCGACCTCCAGCACCTCGCCGACGACCGTGCCAACCATCGTTTCGTGGCCCTGTCCGGCCGAGGTCGTGTGCATGGTGGCGGTGATCGAGCCGACTAGATCGATGCTGATCCGGCAGGAATCCATCCAAGTGGTGGTGCCGACCTTGGGATTGAGCAGCGGCTCGAACGATGAATTACCACCGCTGGGCTCAAGGCACGCCGCGATGCCGATGCCCGCCAGCATCCCCTGCCCGCGCAGCCGGTCGCGTTCGGCGATCAGATCGCCATAGCCCGCATGCGCCAAGACTTTATCGATCACGACGTGATAGTCGCCGCTGTCGTAGGTCGAACCGCTGGGGATCAGGTAGGGAAATTCCTCGTGCCGGATCAGGTTGCGGCGGCGGACTTCCAGCCGGTCGAGGCCGAGCCGGTTGGCCACTTCGTCGATGGTGCGTTCGATGGCGTAATTGGTCGGCGCCTGGCCGAAGGCGCGCACCGCCTCCTGCACGGTCTTGTTGGTGACGACCGCGATGGCCTGATACGCCACGCTCTTGA
This sequence comes from Rhodoplanes serenus, assembly GCA_945893145.1. Classification (GTDB taxonomy): domain Bacteria; phylum Pseudomonadota; class Alphaproteobacteria; order Rhizobiales; family Xanthobacteraceae; genus Z2-YC6860. Next base: position 52,394 of record CAMDDZ010000010.1, read on the forward strand.
TCTTGTAGGGCCCGACGATGGCGCCGATCGGCTTGCCGAGCTGAAACGGCGAGCGGCCCGCATAGGCGCCGACGTTGTCGAGCGCGCGCATCTTCATCGAGCGGATCACGCCTTGATCGTCGAACGCCACCTCGACATCGAAATTGCGCTCAGGCCCATGCATGTCGCCGCCACGCATGTTCTCCATGCGGTCTTCGATCAGCCGCACCGGCACGCCGAGCCGCCGCGACAGATAGCCAACCAGCACAGTGTGTTTGATGCCGCGCTTGACGCCGTAGCTGCCGCCCACATCGACGTCGTAGTGCACGCGGACCGACGACATCGGCAGCTTCAGCGCCATCGCGGTCTGGTCGGGATATTTCGGCATCTGGATCGAGGCCCAGATGTCGAGCATCTCGCGCCAGGGATCCCAGCTTGCCGTCACGCCAAACGTCTCGATCGGCACCGTCGAGCTGCGGCCCCAGGTGACGCGGTGCTTGAGCGTGTGCGGGCTCGCGGCGAAATCCCTTTCCACCTCGCCCCAGACGAAGGTGCGATCGAGCAGCACGTTCGAGCCGTGCGCCTGATGCACCAGCGGACTGCCGGGCCGATAGGCTTCCTCGCCGTCGAGCACAAACGGCAGTGGCTCGTATTCGATCTGCACGGCCTCCGCCGCGTCTTCGGCGAGTGCGCGGGTGTCTGCCACCACGGCCGCGACCCATTCGCCAGAATAGCGCGCCACATCGGACGCCAGCGGCCAACGCGCCACGTTCGGCGTATCGAGGCCCATGGCGAGCGGGTTGGTGGCGCCCGCGAGCTCCGCGCCATCGAGCACATAGGCTACGCCCGGCATGGCGAGCGCCGCGGCTTTGTCGATCGACACGATGCGGGCGGCTGGATGCGGGCAATGCACCAGCGCGACGTGCTTGGTGCCCGCCGGCACGATATCGGCAACGAAACGTCCTTTGCCGGCAACGAAGCGGCGGTCCTCGCGCACCCGGCGGTCGGCCGAGACGAAACGGAATTTGCCGGGCGCACTCATGGCTGCCCCGTCTTGATGTTCTGACCGCGCATGCGTTCGGCCGCGAGCGCAATGGCTTCCACGATTTGCGCGTAGCCGGTGCAGCGGCAAATGTTGCCGGAGATCGCTTCGACGATCTCGTCACGCGTCGGCTGCGAATTTTTCGACAGCAGTGCGTGCGCGGCGAGGATCATGGCCGGCGTGCAATAACCGCACTGCATGCCGTGCGTTTCGCAGAACGCGTCTTGAATGGGCGACAGCTCGCCCGGTCCGGGCGACAGGCCCTCGATTGTGGTGATGGCATAGCCGTCAGCCTGCACAGCGAACATCAGACACGAGCGCACCGCGGCGCCGTCAATCAGCACCGTGCAGGCGCCGCAGACGCCGTGCTCGCAGCCCGCGTGGGCGCCGTTCAACAACAGCTTGTCGCGCAGACAGTCGAGCAGGCTCATGCGCGGCTCAACCTCAACCGCATGCTTTTCGTTGTTGATGTCGAGTTCGACCTTCATGAACGCCTCGCGGCGGCCCGGAAGGCATCGCCGATGGCGCGAACCGCAAGCGTCGCGGCGACGCGCCGGCGGTAAGCCGCGGAGGCGTGCAGGTCGGCCATCGGCTCGATCCCGGCGAGTGCGGCCTTCACGGCATCGCGAACCTTGCTCTCGTCGAACCGCGCGCCGTGCAGCGATTGCGCGACGCCATCGAGCCGAAGCGGAATGGCGGTCGCGGCGCCGATGCCGATCGCGGCGCGCGTGCAGCGGCCCTCGGCATCGAGCGCAACCTGGGCGGCTGCCGACACGAAGGCGAAATCGCTCGCCCGCGCATTGATCTCGTGGAAGCCAACGCCGACGTGCGGCTCGGACCACGCTGGGAAACGAGCTTCGACCAGACATGCGGTCTGCGGCAGCGCCGTCACCATCGGGCCAACGAAGAAGTCCGCGGCCGCGATGTCGCGCGCTTCTCCGCCATCGCGCCAGCGCAGCGTGGCGCCGAGCGTTGCCGCGACCAGCACGATCTCGGCCGCGGAATCCGCATTGGCGAGCGAGCCGCCCACAGTGCCGCGAGCGCGGGTCGCCGTGTGCCCGACATGCGGCATGGCCATGGCGAGCAGCGGCAGCTTGGCGCGAACCAGTGGATCGCTTTCGACCACGTGCTGTTTGGTGATCGCGCCAATGGCGATTTCGCCGCCTTGTTCGTGGATATAGGCGAGCCCCGGCAGCCGCGCGATGTCGATCAGCCGCGTCGGGCGCGCCAGCCGCATTGCCATCAGCGGCACCAGCGTCTGGCCGCCCGCGATCAGCCGCGCGCTGTCGTCGGCTTTGAGCAGCGCGCATGCTTCATCGAGGCTTGCGGGTCGCGAATATTCAAACGGCGCAGGTTTCATCGACCCGGAACAACCCGACGGTTAAGCGTGGCGGCTCAGTGCCAGTACGGCGGATGGCCGGAATTCTTCTGCTCGGCATCGAGCAGACGGATCATCGCCGGCCACTCCAGGACGCCGTAGGGCCGCCGCGTGCCCGGCTGGTAGAGATGCGCGGTGTGCGCCAGCACGTTCTCGCCCGGCACGTTGAGCTCGGCGCGCGCCGCCATGGCGTCGACCTGCGAGCGGCAGGACTGTTCGAGCTGATACATCAGATTGAACGCCTCAGGTACCGACGGGCCACAGGTCAGCAAGCCGTGGTTGCGCATGATCAGCGCGTTGTGCGCGCCGAGATCGTTCACGATGCGCTGGCGCTCTTCGAGATCGACCGCCGGCCCCTCGAAGTCGTGATAGCCGATATGGTTGTGGAAGCGGATCGAGGTCTGAGACAACGGCAGGAGCCCGCAGTTCATCGCCGACACTGCGACGCCGGCGCGGGTGTGGGTGTGCAGCACGCACTTCACCTCCGGCCGCGCCGTATGGATCGCGCCATGGATCACGTAACCCGACTTGTTGATGCCGTAGTCGGTGTCGGGCTTGCTGATGATGGTGCCCTCGACGTCGATCTTCACCAGGCTCGAGGCCGTGATCTCCTTGTAAAGCAGGCCATAAAGGTTGATCAGCAGGTGCTCGGTGCCGGGAATGCGCGCGGTGATGTGGTTGTAGATCAGGTCGGTCATCTCATACTGATCGACCAGCCGGTAGCAGGCCGCGAGTTCGACCCGGGCCTGCCATTCCTCGGTCGAAACCTGGTCTTTGACCGACTTGAAGTTGGTATCGTACTTCATGAGACTTCGAGCCTTATGAGATTTCCAGCCTTGCCGGGGTTGCCTGACCGCGAGCATACCCCCTCCCTGTAGACCAGGCCAAGCGGATTGGCCGCATAGCCGGAGTGCATCGCTTTGACCCAGGCGGCCCGAGACATCCTGCGCAACAACGTCAAGGAAAAGCTCGCCCGCGGCGAGGTCGTGTCCTCGATGACGGTACGGCTCGTCCGCACCATCGAGATCGCCCGCATCGCCAAGACGGCGGGCTTCGACATGCTCTACATCGACCTGGAGCATTCGCCGCTGACGATCGACGCCACCGGCCAGATCTGCCTCGCCTGCATCGACCAGGGCATCATGCCGGCGGTGCGAGTGCCGGCGAACACGCCGGAATACATCGGCCGCGTGCTCGACGCCGGTGCGCTTGGCATCATCGCGCCGGGCGTGCGTTCCGCTGCGGAAGCACGCGAGGTCGTGAAGGCCGCCAAGTTCGCGCCGCAGGGCGAACGCGGCAATGTCGCGCCGATTGCTGCGCTGGGCTACCGCTCGTTCCCGGCCACGGAGGCCGCCCAGGCGGTCAACGACGCCACCATGGTGATCGTGCAGTTCGAGTCCAAGGAGGCGGTTGAGCACGCCGAAGAGATTATCGCCGTCGACGGCGTTGACATCGTGCTGATCGGGCTCAACGACTACCTGGCCGATTGCGGCCTGCAAGGGCAGTACGATCATCCGCAGGTGCGGGAGGTGTACGGACGCACCATCGCGGCATGCCGCAAGCACGGCAAGTATTGCGGCGTCGGCGGGCTCGCGAGCCGTTCCGATCTGATGGCCGAGTACGTGCGGATGGGCGCGCGCTACGTCTCGACCGGAACCGATCTCGGTTTCCTGCTCGGCGTCGCGGCACAGAAGGCCAAGGAGATCCGGGAGATCAAAACCTGATGGCCACGCCGCAAGTCAAAGCCGGAATGATCTATGCGAGCGCCGTTGCGGCGGATGCCTTCGCGCGTTCGCTGCTGGAAGCATGCGGCGTTCCGGTCGAGGACGCCGCAACGGTCGCCGGCTGTCTGGTCAAAGCCGACCTGCGTGGCGTCGACACGCACGGCCTCTGCCGCCTGCCGATCTACCTCGACCGGGTGCGCCGTGGCCTGATCAATCCGAAACCGGAACTCAGCCCGCAACGCGTGACGCCGGTCGCCGCCACGCTCGACGGCCAGAACGGCTTCGGCTTCGTGATCGGTATGCGCGCCATGGCAGAAGCCATTGCGATGGCGCGCGAGTTCGGCATCGGCATCGTCTCGGCGCGCCGAAGCACGCATTTCGGCATGGCGGCATCCTACGCGCTGCCCGCAGTCGAGGCCGGCCTGATGGCCATGGTGTTCTCCAACGCCTCGCAGGCCATGCCGCCGTGGGGTGGCCGCAAGATGCTGCTCGGCACCAACCCGTTCTGCATGGCGGCGCCTGCAGGCTCTCATCCGCCGATCATCCTCGACATGTCGCCTGCGGTCGCAGCGCGCGGCAAAATCCGCAAAGCCGAGCGCCGCGGCGAGAAAATCCCGCTCGGCTATGCGCTCGATGCGCAGGGCCGCCCCACCACCGATCCGACCGCCGCGATGGCCGGCGTGGTGTTGCCGATCGGCGAGCACAAGGGCTCTGGCATCTCGATGTTCATGGACATTTTTGGCGGCGTGATCTCGGGCGCCAACTTCGGCGGCGACGTCGGCGACCAGTACAAAGACAACCGGCCGCAGGACGTCGGCCATTTCTTCCTGGCGATGAAGCCCAACCTGTTCGTGCCGGAGACCGACTATCGGGCCCGCATGGAAACGCTGATCGAGCGCGTGCGCGCGGTGCCGACCGCGGAGGGCGTGAGCGAAATCTTGCTGCCGGGCGAACCGGAAGACCGCACCGAGGCCGAGCGGCGCAAAGCCGGCATTCCCTATGCGGCGAGCGAGGTTGCGGCCTTGCAGGATGAAGCGAAAAAGGCTGGCATCCAGCCGCTCGTCACCGCGGACCGGCCGATCGGTTCTTAAACACCGCAGTTGCGGCAATTTGCATGTTTGGCTCGTGGCAGGCGGGCCGTTTCACAACGCCCGGGCATGATATACGGTGCCTCGATCCGTAGCGGCGGCCGGAATTTTTGGAGGAACAAGCGATGCTCACGAAGCGCTCCCTGCTGCTGACGGCGGCTGGGCTCCTGGTTGCACTCACCACATCGGTCGCGGCGCAGTCGGATTATCCCAACCGGCCGGTGCGGCTGATCATTCCGTTCCCGCCCGGCGGCAGCAACGACGTGGTCGGGCGCGTGATTGCGCAACATCTCGGCGAAGCGCTCGGCAAACAGGTGATTGTCGACAACCGCTCGGGCGCGGGCGGCGTGGTCGGCACCGAGGTCGCGGCCCATGCGCAGCCCGATGGCTACACCATCCTCGGCATCTCGCTGGCGCACGCCGTCAATCCTTGGCTCTACAAGCTGCCCTACGATCCGATCAAGGCGTTCGCGCCGGTTGGCATCATGGGCAAGGGACCGGTCGTGCTTTCGGTCCACCCGGGACTCCCGGTCCATTCGGTGAAGGAACTGCTCGCGCTGGCCAAGCAGAAGCCCGGCGACCTGCAGTACGCCTCGGCCGGCGTCGGCTCGTTCCAGCATCTGAGTGCTGAACTGTTCAAGCTCACGGCCGGCGTCGATATCCTGCACGTCCCGTTCAAGGGCGGCGGCCCAGCCATGATCGACGTGATGGGTGGGCACACCAAGGTGATGTTCTCGTCGCTGGTCCAGACCACGCCGAACATCAAGAGCGGCAAGCTGCGCGCGCTCGGCGTCGGCAGCACGGAGCGCAGCAAGATTCTCCCCGACATCCCGACCATCGCCGAAGCCGGCGTGCCGGGCTACGCGTCGGAGAACTGGTGGGGCATCGTCGCGCCGGCCGGCACGCCCGCGCCGATCATCGCGAAACTGCACGAGGCTCTGACCAAGGCGCAGGCGAGCCCCGAGGCGCAGAAATATTTCGACACCGAAGGCGCCACCATCGTGTCCATGAGTAGCGAGGAGTTCGGCCGCTTCATGGTGAGCGAGATGAACAAGTGGGAGCAGGTGGTGAAGAAGGGCGGCATCAAGGCGGAGTAGTCTTCGTCCCGCTCAAGCAAAGCCCGATCGGCCTCATGGTGAGGAGCGACGCGTAGCGTCGCGTCTCGAACCATGGGGCCGCCCCATCCTTCGAGACGCGCCCCATAGCGCGTCGAAGACGCGCGTAAACGCGCTTATGGTGCGCTCCTCAGGATGAGGGCGGAACAGGACCAATCCAGTCCAATGCAATTCGAGTTTCGCAACAACAGGGATGTTTGGGCCGGCGCAATGCTGATTGCGACCGGCGCGGTCGCGATTTTTATGGCGCGCAACTACGCCATGGGCACCACGCTGCGCATGGGACCGGGCTATTTCCCGACCGTGCTCGGCGGACTGCTGATTGTGGCCGGCCTCTATCTCGCCGTCATGGGGCTGCGCCGCAACGAGAAGATTGGGGGCAGCTGGTCGCTGCGCGCGCTCATCATCCTGCCGCTATCGCTCGTGCTGTTCGGCCTTCTGATGGAGCACGCCGGCTTCATTCCGGCACTCCTGGTGCTGACGTTCGGCTCGACGATCGCCACCACCGAATCTCGTCCGCTCGAAGCAATGCTGCTATCGGTCGGGCTGACCGCATTCTGCGTCGCGTTGTTCATCTACGGACTTGGCCTGCCCTACCCGCTGCTGGCGAGTTGGTGAGTCCATGGAGCTGTTCAACAACCTGATCTTCGGCTTCGCAGTCGCGCTGTCCTGGCAGAACCTGCTCTATTGCATGATCGGCGTGTCGGTCGGCACGCTGATTGGCGTGCTGCCCGGCATCGGCCCGCTCGCCACCATCGCGATGCTGCTGCCGATCACCTTCAACGTTGCCCCGGTCGGCGCGCTGATCATGCTGGCCGGCATCTATTACGGCGCACAGTATGGCGGGTCGACCACCGCGATCCTGGTGAACCTGCCGGGCGAAACCTCGGCGGTGGTGACTTGCATCGACGGTTACCAGATGGCGCGCCAAGGCCGCGCCGGGCCCGCACTCGCCATCGCGGCCATCGGCTCATTCTTTGCCGGCACCGTCGGCACCCTGCTGATCGCGGTTGCGGGTCCGCCGCTCGCCGAACTGGCGTTGAAATTCGGCGCGCCGGAATATTTTTCGTTGATGCTGATGGGCCTCGTCGCCGCCGCCGTACTGGCGCAAGGCGACATGATCAAGTCGCTCGCCATGGTGGCGATGGGATTGCTGCTCGGCATTGTCGGCACCGATGTCAACACCGGCGTGCAGCGGTTCTCCTTCGGTATCACGGAACTCTCGGACGGTATCGGCTTCATCGTGGTGGCAGTCGGGGTGTTCGCGGTCGGCGAGATCGTCGCCAATCTGGGCGATCCAGAGGAGCGCCGCGTGTTCACCGAGAAGGTGAACAATCTGATGCCGAGTTGGAACGATCTCAAGCAATCGATCATGCCGATCATTCGCGGCACCGCGATCGGCTCGTTCTTCGGCGTGCTGCCCGGCACCGGCCCGGCCATTGCGTCGTTCGCCTCCTACATGGTCGAGAAGAAGGTCGCCAAAGACCCGTCGCGGTTCGGCAAAGGCGCGATCGAGGGCGTGGCCGGCCCGGAATCGGCCAACAACGCCGACGCGCAATGCAAGTTCATCCCGATGCTGACGCTTGGCCTGCCGGCGTCAGGCGTCATGGCGCTGATGCTCGGCGCGCTCACCATCCAGGGTATCCAGCCTGGCCCGGACGTGATGACCACGCGCCCCGAATTATTCTGGGGCCTGATCGCCAGCATGTGGATCGGCAACGCGCTGCTGGTCGTCCTCAACCTGCCAATGATCGGCATTTGGGTGAAGCTGCTGAAGGTGCCCTATCGCCTGTTGTTCCCCGCCATCATGGCGTTCTCGGCGGTCGGCATTTACAGCGTGAACACGTCCTCGTTCGAGATTTATCTGACCGCTCTCTTTGGCGTGATCGGCTTCATCTGGATCAAGCTCGGCTGCAGCCCGGCGCCGATGCTGCTCGGCTTCGTGCTCGGTCCCATGATGGAGGAGCACCTGCGCCGCGCCATGCTGATGTCGAAGGGCGACCCGTCGGTGTTCGTAACGCGGCCGATCAGCCTCGGCTTCATGATCGTGACCGCGCTGATTCTCGTGGTGATGATCGCTCCGGCGGTCCGCCGCCGCCGGGTCGATATTGCGGGCTGACACCCTTAGGGCGGCCTGGAACTCGAAAAACACCCCGACTTTTGGCTCGCTATCAACAGTCCGGACGCGCTTCAGTCTTCAAATTGGCAACCAATTGGCCTAGGTAATAGAAGGTCTGACGACGATGTGTCCGGGATAGGAACCAACGTGGACGACCGAACCTCAAAGCCTGCGAAACGCGCCCTGGGCGCCCTCGTCAACGAGGGCAAGACCAAGAAAATCCATCAGCTTTCCGGCCAGCCCGGCATGGTGGCGGTGCTCGCCAAGGACGACATCACGGCAGGCGATGGCGCCAAGCACGACATCATCCCGGACAAGGGCCGGCTCGCGACGGCGACCACCTGCAACGTTTTCCGCCTGTTGAAGGCCTGCGGGTTGCCGGTCGCGTTCGAGGAGCAGGACAGCCCGACATCATTCATCGCCCCGCAATGCACGATGCTGCCCTACGAGGTGGTGGTACGGCGCGAGGCGCACGGCTCGGCGCTCAAGCGCAGCCCGCATTTCAGCAAGGGGCAATTGTTCCCAAAGCTCCTGGTCGAGTTCTATCTCAAGACCAAGGACAAGAACTGGAACGGCAAGCCACTGGTCGCCGACGACCCGCTGATGGCCTACGAGGACGGCGGCAAAGAGATCAAACTGTTCAATCCGGCCAAGCCAATTCTCGGCTCGGAGCCGTTTCTGGTGCTGCCAACCGGCGAGGTGTTTTCGCACCCGGATGAATACAAGTTCTTCCCCGAGATGCGGCGCGTCGCGAAGTACGCGTTCCTGGTACTGGAGAAGGCTTGGCAACTCGAAGGCCGCACGTTGGTCGACTACAAGGTCGAATTCGGCTTCGACAGCAAAAACCGTCTTCTGCTCGCCGACGTGATCGACAACGATTCCTGGCGGGTACTGGAAAACGGCTCCTACATCGACAAGCAGGTCTATCGCGACGGCGGCACGCTCGACACCGTGAGCGAGAAGTACCGGCACGTCGCCGAGATCACAAGCCGCTTCCGGCTGCCGCGGCAGCGCATCATCCTGTGGCGCGGTTCGGAGACCGACAACACCGAGCCGTTCAGCAAGGCGCTTGGCAGCATGGCCGACCTGATGACGGTCGTGACCTGCTCGATCCACAAGGAGCCGATCGCCGGCGCGGCGACCCTGCACAAGCTCGCGCAGGAGGTGCCCGACACTCTCGTGATCGCCTATATCGGGCGCTCGAACGGCGCCGGGCCGGTGCTGTCGGCGATGTCCACCGTCCCGGTCATCACGGTGCCGGCCAGCGCCAAGGATTTTCCCGAGGACGTCTGGTCGTCGCTGCGCGCACCCAGCAAGGTGCCGGTCATGACGGTACTGGAGCCGTCGAACGCGGTGCTGGCGGCGCTGCAGATTCTGTCGGCGCGCAATCCGCGTCTCTACGCGCATCTGCGCGAGGAGATCGAGGCGCGCACCGTCAACACGTTGATGGTGTGACCTCGGTTACTTGGCCTTCTGCTGCGTCGCCGGGAACGGCATCGCCAGCGCTTCCTTCAGGCGCTCCGGATCGACCTTCACGGTAATGCCCGCGCGCTCCTGCTCGAGCAGCATCACGACGCGCGAGTCGCGGCTGCCCCAGCCGCGATTGAGCGCCTCGGTCATCTCCGCATAGGCCAGTTCGCAGATGCGCATCGGCAGCCCAAGCTCGCGACCGAGCGCGGTGGCGAGGCCGACGTCCTTGTGGGCGAGCTTCAGCGCGAAGTCGGCCGGATCGTACTTGCCGGGCAGCCACTGATTGATCAGCGCATCGAACGTGTAGCGCCGCCCGGCTGCGCCCTGGCGCACTGCTTCCCACAGCGCCAGCGGCTCGACGCCGGCCTTCACGCCCATCGCGAAGGTTTCCGCCAGCGCGCAGACGATGGCGTAGCCCGACATGTTGTGCACGAGCTTCGCGACCGTCGCAGATCCAATCGGCCCGATATAGCGCGCCTGGTCGCCGATGGCGTCGAGCGCCGCCTTGTGCTGCTCGAACACGGCCCTCTCACCGCCAACCCAGATCGCGAGCTTGCGGCTCGCCGCGCCCTGCGGGCCGCCCGACACCGGCGCGTCAAGCATATGCGCGCCCTTCTGGGCGGCGAAGGCCGCGGAGAGCTTCTTCACCATGCTGGGCGCGTTGGTGGAAAGGTCGAACCACGCCGCGCCCGTTTTCATTCCCGCGAGCAGGCCATCGGGCGCGAGCGCCACCTTCTCGACATCGGTCGGCTCCGGCAGCGACGTGAAGATCACGCCGGCCTGCTGCGCCAGCGCCTTCGGCGAGTCGGCCCAGACGGCGCCGGCGGCCAGATGCGGCGCCGCGGCCTCGCGGCGCAGATCGTTGACCACGATATCGAAGCCGCCCTTTTGCAAATTTGCCGCCATGCGGGAGCCCATCATTCCAAGCCCAACAAAACCGACCAGCACCGAAGCCTCCCTCAATTGTCACTGTGGGGCCGATTGTGCGCCCGGTGGCCGCCGGTCACAATGCGCCCGCAGCCGGTCGCGCCGGCCAAGAATTCACCAAGGAGCTGACGATGCGTCCGTTCGAAGGCATCAGGGTCATCGACGTCACCCACGTTCTGGCGGGCCCATTCGCGGCCTATCAGTTGGGCGTGCTCGGCGCCGACGTCATCAAGGTCGAGGACCCGAACGATCCGGACCAGAGCCGTGTGGCCGGCACCGACAAGGCACTCAACAAGAAGCAGATGGGCACCGGATTCCTGACGCAAGCCTCCAACAAGCGCTCGATCGCGCTCGACCTCAAGCAGGAGAAAGACCGCGAAATCCTGAAAAAGCTCGTCGCCACCGCTGACGTGTTCGTCGAGAACTACCGCCCCGGCGCCTTCGATGCGCTCGGTCTTGGCTACGACGACCTGTCGAAGATCAATCCAAAACTGATCTACGCCTCGTTCTCGGCGTTCGGCAGCAAGGGGCCGCGCGGCACCCAGACCGCCTACGACCACGTCATCCAGGCCACCTCCGGCATCATGGCGATGACCGGCACCAAGGACGTGCATCCGGTGAAGGTCGGCGCGCCCGCGGTCGACTACGCCACCGGCATGACCGGCGCGTTTGCGCTTGCCTCCGCGCTCTATCAGCGCGAGAAGACCGGCAAGGGCCAGCGTATCGACATGGCGATGCTCGACGTCGCGATGATCCTGATGAGCTCGCACATCACCGGCTACCTGCGCAACGGCGTACATCCCAAGCCCCACGGCAACCGCCATCCGCACGCCACCAACGGCGCGTTCCAGACCAAGGACGGCGTCGTGATGCTCGGCGCCAGCAACCTCCGCCAGCAGGCGCGGCTCTGGAAGCTGCTCGGCCGCCCCGAGATGGTGAAGAAGACCAATGACGAGCGCGACGCCGATCACGCTCGCGAAATCGCGGTGCTCGAAGAAATCATGAGGACGCGCACCGGCGACGAGTGGGAGAAATTCCTGCAACAGAACCACGTCCCGGCCTGCCGGGTGCGGACGATGGGCGAGGCGCTGGCCGATCCGCAGATCCAAAGCCGCGGCATCATCCACCGCCACGAAAAGGGCCATGGCGTCGAGGGCGGCTTCAGCGTGCCTCTCGCAGCCTTCACGTTCGCCCATGGTGGCCCGCGGATCGATGCCCCGCCGCCCATGCCCGGGCAGCACAACGAGGAAATCTTGGCTGAGCTTGGCTACGGCCAGCGCAAGGTCGGGACTTAACGACTTCAACGAGCTGACCTTCGCTGAATCGGCTGCGGACGACGCCGCAGGCCGTCTGCTTTTTGCCGCAAAGCGAACATCTGCTGTCACACCAATTGTTATTTCGCTGTTTTGAATCGATTGAGGGAAATAATGGCTTGGCGCTCGCGGACTAAAGTCGCAGCCTGTCTCGCGGTTGCATGTGCTGCTTCGGCTTTGCTGGCGCCGCAGGCGCGGGCGCAACAAGACGAACGCGCTGTTGCTGCGGCTTCCAACGCCTCCGGCCAAGACCTGTTCAGGCAGTTCGCAGCGAAGCCAGGCAACATCATATTCTCGCCCTACTCGATCAGCACCGCCATGGCGATGGCGCTGTCGGGCGCGCGCGGTGACACCGAGAAGGAAATGCTTGGCGCGCTTCGGCACAGCCTTGGCCGCGAGCAGATCGATGCCGCAAACGGCGGAATTGCTGCGATCCTCAACGGCTACGACAAGAGCGCGATCGTGCCTGAATGTCCTCCCGGCACGACACTGAAGGGCAACCGCTGTGAATGCCCGCCTGGCTCGACCGGGCGGTGCTTCGCAAGTGCGGCCACGAGGCCGCCATCGGCGAAGCTCCTGACCGCCAACGCGCTCATGCTCACCAAATACGGCGACCAAGTCTCGAAGGAATACGCGGCGCTCCTCAAGAATCGGTACAACGCCGAGGTGTTCGACAACGCAACTCTTGCCACCATCAACGGCTGGGTCAGCCGCAAGACCGAAGGCAAGATCGACAAGATCCTCGAGCAGCTCGATCCGCGCTCCGCCGGCGTGCTGTTGAACGCGGTCTATTTCAAGTCGCGGTGGGCCGCCCCCTTTCTGGCGCGGGTAACCCGCGACGAGAGCTTCAGCCTGTCGCAGACACAGCGCGTGCGGCTGCCGACGATGCAGCAAACGGGTTCGTTCGCGGTGACCGCGCGTCAAGGCTATCGCGCGCTGCGGATGCCCTACGAAGTCGCCAACCTCGCCATGGTGATCGTGCTGCCGAACGAGGTTGACGGGTTGGCCAGCGTGAGCGCACGCATTGACGCCAAAGAGCTATCCGAAGTCTTCACCGCGCTGCGTGGCCCCACGAAGCTCGTTACGCTGTCGCTGCCGCGCTTCAAGACCGAATATCAGGCGAGCCTCATCCCCGCGTTCCAGCAGGCCGGGTTGAAGCTTGCGTTCGACCAAGAGCGTGCCGATTTCAGCGGCATCACCGGCAAGCCAGTGCCGCCGGTGCTGCTCTACATCAGCCAGATTGCACACCGTGCGCTGATCGAGGTGACCGAGGATGGCACCGAAGCGGCGGCCGCCACCGCCATCGAGTTCGCGGTGACGGCGGCGGCCCCGGCGCAGCGGCCCAATCCAGAATTGTTCAACGTCGATCGCCCATTCCAGTTTTACATCGTCGAGGACACAACGGGCGCCATTCTGTTTGCGGGACGCATCACCGATCCGCGCCAGGCCACAGCGAGGCGCTGATCGGCGCGGCATTCATTCAGCCCGGGCATCGTCCATCTCCCAGAGCGAAGCGCGCCAGCGCCACGCGATCACGATCGTGAACGCAAGACCGATCACGGCGTAGAGCATCACGGTCGGCGGCAGGCCGATGGTGCCGATCAGTCCACCGGCGCTCAAAAGCCCGATCGGCAGGCTGTAGATCGCGAGCATCCGCACGCCCATGGCGCGCCCGCGATAGCGCTGGCCCGAAGCCTGCAACAGCAGCACGGTGTGGCACACCATGGTGAGACTCTGGGTGATGCCGGCCAGCATCAGCGTCACGATGCCACCCAGCAGCGTGCTCATTTGCGCGAAGACCAGCAGAATGCAAAACCAGATCATGGCGGAGACAATCATCACGCGCGGCAGATGCAGGCGCGCGCCGACGCGGCTGAGGATGATGGCGCCGATCAAAGCGCCAAACGCCAGGCTTGCGACCAGATAGCCAAGGCCGGTTTGATCGACGCCATAGACGTCCTTGGCCACATACGGCAGCAGACCGTTGGTGACCGGAAATGCCGTGAGATTGAACAGAAATGCGTACCACACGATCGCCAGCAGCCGCGGCGTGTTCCAGACGTAGATGATCCCCTCGCGCAGGTCGCGCCACGGTGATGAAATCCCCTCCTGGCTGGAACGCGGGGCGACGTCGCTCGAGGTCGGGCCGGCAAACCAGGTGAGCACCGCGCTCAGCATGTAGAACACCACGATGGCGACGTAGGCTTTGCCGACGCCAAACTGGGCAAACAGGCCCGCTCCGGTGAGCGCGCCGGCGATGCGCGCAATGTCGCCCGTGGTGCGCGACACACTCATGGCCGCGGTGAGGAGTTGTGGCGGCATCAGGTCGGCGATCACCGCGCCGCGCATGCCCATGTCCGACGGCCGCACCAAGCCCGTGAAGGCGGCGAGCACGCAGACCAGCACAGGGCTCAGCAGGCCCGCGAAAGCGAGAGCCATCATGGTGGCCGCAACCGCCGCGTACATCACCCGCATCCCGGCCAGCAGGTTGCGGTGCCCGATCCGGTCGCTCATCACACCGAGCAAAGGCGCGATCAGCGTGCCGATGTAGAGCATGGCGCCGAACACGGTCAGCAGCACGACCGAGTTGGTCTCGACCAGCACGTACCAGCCGAGGATCAGCGTCTCCATCTCGAACGCCCATGAGGTCAGCAAATCCGCCGGCCACTGGAAGCGGAAGCTGCGGATCCGGAAGGGCGCGAGCAGGAACAGGCGTGCCATGTCGCTCAAAGCTCGGGGCGCGGCGGCCCTGTTCTGGCGGGGTCAAACCATCCGACACCTGACCCCGCAAAACAATGCTGTTGCCGGGCCGGGCAGCCATACCTTAAGTTTTTGCCCTGCAACAACGAAACGGAGCACGCGTCATGGCCAAATACACCTGGGACCACATCCACCTTCGCACCAAAGACCCCGAGGCCATGGCGCAATGGTTCGAGAAGATGCTGGGCGCCGAGGTCGTCCGCACCATGCAGCAGGGCGCGCAGCGCATCGACCTCAAGCTCGGCGGGGCCAATATCTTCATTGCGCCGGTCAAGGACGGCGACGGCACCAACGTGCCGCCAGCGATCCCCTATCGCGGGCTCGATCATTTCGGCCTGTCGGTCACCGGCATCGACGCCATCGCGGCCGACCTGAAGGCCAAGGGCGTCGAGTTCACCCGCGAGCCGACCACGGTACGGCCGGGCACGCGGGTCTGCTTCATCAAGGCGCCCGAAGGCGTGTCGATCGAGCTGCTCGACCGCTCGGTGTAAAAATGGCGGACAAGCAGTATCCGGTGACGCATACCGATGCGGAGTGGCGAAAGCTGCTCACGCCCGAGCAATTCGACATCATGCGCAAGCACGGCACCGAGGCGCCAGGAAGCTGTGCGCTGAACTTCGAGAAGCGGTCCGGCATATTCTATTGCGCCGGCTGCGATCAACCGTTGTTCGTCTCGAAGAAGAAATTCGAGAGCGGCACCGGCTGGCCGAGCTTCAACGATCCGGAGCCCGGCTCGGTCGAGACCACCACCGACCGCGCCTATGGCATGGTGCGCACCGAGGTGCATTGCAGCCGCTGCGGCAGCCATCTCGGCCACGTCTTCCCGGACGGCCCGCCGCCGACGCACCAGCGCTACTGCATCAACGGCGTTGCGCTGAACTTCAAGCCGGCGAGCTAGAGTCGAAGACCAACCTGTCCACGTCATGCCCGGCCCAGCGCCGGGCATGAACGTTTTGGGCTTCAGGTGGAGGCCATCACTTCGCCGGTTGCTGCCGTTTGTGCGCCTTCAGTGCCGCAAGCCGCTTGTCGCGCCAGACCATTTTCTTCGCCACCGCGGCGGGCGCCAGCGCTCGCCATTGTTCGAGGATCAGATCGGTCGCGGGCGCCTTGAAAATCTGGGGGTCAGCCAGCGCCAGTGCCGACATCGGCCCGCCGTAGCGACCGCAATAGTCCGGGATGCCGCCCGGCGCGTTCAGCTCGATCGTTTCGAACGGCCCCATGAACGACCAGCGCAATCCGAGGCCATCCTTGAGCGTCTTGTCGAGATCCTGCGGCGTGACATAGCCGCCCTCCACCAGTCGGAACGCCTCGGCCAACAGCACAGCTTGCAAGCGATTGAGAATGAAACCGTCGATTTCCTTCTTGACCACGATCGGTACCTGACCGACCGCCTGATACAGTGCCTTGGCTTTCGCAATCACTTTGGGCGACGTCCATGGCGCGCCGACCAGCTCGACCAGTGGCACCAGATGCGGTGGGTTGACCGGATGCGCCACCAGGCAGCGCGCGCGGCCTTTGAGTTTCTCGGTGAAGCGGCTTGCAACGATGGTCGAAGTGGAGGACGCCAAAATCGCATCGGGCGAGGCAAGCCGGTCCAGTTCAGCGAAGATCGCCAGCTTCGACTCGATGGTTTCCGGCGTGCTCTCCTGCACGAAGGTCGCGCCGTCGAGCGCATCGGCAAGGCCTTTGGCGGCGCGCACCCGGCCAGCCGCGGCTTTGGCGTTCTTGATGAGCCCGCGCGCCGCAAGCTCAGCGAGGCCATCGGCCACGAGCTTCACCGCCTTGCCGGCCACGCCTTTGCCAGCATCGTAGAGCGCCACCTCGTAGCCGCCCGCCGCGAACACGACCGCCCAGGCGCGCCCAATCAGGCCCGATCCGACAATGGCAATCCGCTGTTTTGCAATCATGCCGCCCGCTCCTGTTGCCGCCATTTTGGCGGCAATCACGGTCGCGCGGACGCTGCGCCTTGTCGAGCGGATTTTCCGCTGTGGCGGCTCAACGACTTCGCTTAGGGGATCAGCAAAATCTTGCCGAAATGATTGTTGCCGCGCATGTGGTCGTGGCCGGCTTTGGCCTCGGCGAGCGGATAGGACTTGTCGATCGGCACTTTGATCTTGCCGGCCTTCACAATGTCCCACAGGTCGGCGCGCATCTTTACCAGGATGTCACGCACCTCCTCGATGGTGCGGGTGCGGAAGGTGACGCCGATGTAGTCGATGCGGTTGCGGGCGTGCAAGTCGAAATCGAACTCGGCCTTCATGCCGGCAAGCCTGCCGATGTTGACGATGCGGCCAAGCAAGGCCGTGCACTTCATGGTCTGGCTGACGAGCGGGCCGGACAGCATATCGACAGTGAGATTGAGGCCCTTGCCGCCGGTCGCGTTGAGCACCTGCTCGGGCCAGTCTGCGTCCTTGGTATCGACCACCAGATCGGCGCCGAATTCCTTGAGCCGCGCCTTGCGCGCCGCGTTGGTCGAAGTGCCGACCACGAATTTCGCACCCATCAATTTGGCAATCTGCAAACCGATGATGCCGACGCCGGAGCTCGCGCCCTGCACCATGACGTTCTCACCGGCCTTCATGCGGCCAGCGGTGATCAGCGCGTTGTGCAGCGTGTTGAGACCGATCGGCAAGGTCGCGGCCTGCTCGAAACCCATGCCGTCGGGAATTTTCATGGCGCGGCCGTAATCGCTCACCGCGAATTCGGCGTGGCTGCCGGGTGAATGACACATCACACGGTCGCCGACCTTGAAGTCGCGCACCTCGCCGCCAACCACGATCACCTCACCGGAGAACTCACTGCCGATCGGCTTGCCGGCGGCGGCGCCGTGGCTGGTGTCGCCGCGCGCCGAGCCGAGATCGGCGCGGTTCAGCGCAATCGCCTTCACCTTCACCAAAATGTCGGTCGGCTTGGGCTTTGGCTGCGGCACGTCCTGAATGACGACGCCGTTCGGCGACGCAACACCGGCTTTCATGGGAATCTCCTAGGAGCGCGACGGCTTCGCCGTCAGCCCGCCTTCTGCGCCTTCATCTGATCCCACCAGGGGCAGACGCCGGCCATGCGGTTGTAATTGCCTTCGATCACCTGCACCGGCTGGCGCAGGCCGACCTCGGCGGACTCGATGCAAAGCTGGCGCGCCTCTTCGCGCTTCTCAGCGGTCATCCAGCGGCGGTCGTGGCCCCAGAGGCTCGGCCCGTGCTTGCGCTCAAACGGCTTCCAGGTGGCGTCGTCGATCACCTGACCGCCCCAGCCGTATTCGACCATGAAGCCTGACGGATTCCAGGTGTAGAACGACGTCACATAATCGCCTGAGTGACGGCCGAGCGACACCGCAATCTTCTCCGGGTCCCCGTTGGCGAGATCGTAGCCCTGGCCGACGTCGTCGAAGCTGAACAGCTCCAGCATCATGTGATGCACCATCTTCTTGCCGGTCTCGACCAGCGCGATGGAGTGATGGCGGCCGTTGACGTGGAAGAAGTAGCCCGGGAACGGACGCAGCCAGTAGTCCGAAAGCTTGAAGCCAAGGACTTCTTGGTAGAACGGCATTACCTCATTCAGCTTCTCCACATGCATGACCACGTGGCCCATGCCGAGCGAGCCGGTACGGAAACCGGAAATGTTGCGGCCGGGCCGGAATGGATCGGTGGTGACCGCCGCGCCGTGGAAAAACTCCAGGCGGTTGCCCTCGGGATCGTTGACGACCACCAGATCCTTGACCAGCCGTTCGTCGGCGAGCGCGCGCGAGCCACGGGCGACCGCGAAGCCCTTGCTTTCCAGCCGTGCAGCCAGCGCCTCAAGGGCCGCGGCATCCGCCATTTCCCAGCCGAAGAAGCCGATGCCCTGCCCGCCGTCCGCATCGACCACGAGCCGCTGCTTGCGGTCGTCCATGCGGAACGCCATCGAGGAACGGGTCTTGTCGATCCGCTGCAAGCCCAGGAAATTCGAGCCGTAGCCTGCCCAATCCTCCAGGCTCTTGGCGCGGACACCGATGTATCCCAAAGCTTGTACGGTCATGGCTGGTCCCAAGATTGCATCGGAAGATGGCATCGAGTTTGGGACTGTTTAGCACGCGGCGGCGGGGTGGATAAACACCGTGCCGGGCATGGCTGAAACGCAGCCGTCCGGGCTTCCGTATCGCGGAATCGCGGCTAAAAAGCCGCCCGGAAGTCGGAGCTTTGGGTAATGGCGAAGTACAAGATTTTGATCGCGGGGGCCGGAATCGGGGGGCTCAACGCTGCAGCGTGCCTGATGAAGGCCGGCCAGCAGGTCGAAATCTACGAGCAGGCTCCAGTGTTGGCCGAAGTGGGCGCCGGCATTCAAATCAGCGCCAATGCCCAGCACGTGCTCCGCGACCTCGGCATGGGTCCCGACATCGATCGGCTCGGAGTGAAGCCTGGCGCCTATGTGTTCCGGCTGCACGACACCGGCGAAGTGATCCAGCGGTTTTCGCTAGCCGAGGAACACGAGCGACTGAACGGCGCGCCCTACACCCAGCTCCACCGTGCCGACCTGCACGACCTGCTCGCCGCCAAGGCGCGCGAGTTTAGCCCCAGTGTCGTCAATCTCAACAGCAAGATTGCGGGTTTTAGCCAGGACGACGCTGGCGTCACGCTTCGTCTTGTCGACGGCCGCACCATTCGCGGCGACATGCTGATCGGCGCTGACGGTCTGAAGTCCGTGATTCGAGAGGAGATCGTCGGCTCAGTGCCGGCGACCTACACGGGCGATGCCGCGTGGCGTATTGTGGTGCCGACCGAACGCCTGCCCAAGGATCTGCTGGAGCGGGTCATGTCGGTGTTCATGGGGCCGGGCGGCCACGTGGTCTGCTACTACCTGCGCGCCGGTGCGCTGCTCAATTTCGTCGGCCTGATCGAAACCGATCACGTTTCGGAAGAATCCTGGACCGTGAAAGTGTCTTGGCAGGAGCTGAAGGACAATTTCACCGGCTGGCACCCGGCGATCCAGACGATCATCGACGCCGCAGATCAGGATCAGTGCTATCGCTGGTCGCTGCACAATCGGCTGCCGATCCACAATTGGAGCGACGGCCGAGTCACATTGCTCGGCGATGCGGCGCATGCCACCTTGCCCTATCTGGCGCAAGGCGCCGCCATGGCGATCGAGGATGGCGCGGTGTTGACGCGCGCGCTGGACATGACTCAATCGGTGGCCGAGGCGCTCCACCTCTATCAGCGCAATCGCATCGAACGCACTGCCAAAATCGTGCTGCAATCGAGCGCCAACCGCGAGCTGTTCCACCTGCGCACCAAGGACAAAATCCGCGCCGCATTTGCGAAACGCAATGAAGGCGCCGATCGCAACGCCTGGCTCTATTCCTACAATCCGCTGACTGTTCCGTTGACTTGACGCATCACCGCGCCAGTCACATATCCGGGGCCGCATCGCTCACCGGATCGATTCCGTCGTGCAATCCATTCTCTCGATCAAGAATGTCTCCAAGACCTATGCTTCCGGCTTCCAGGCGCTGAAAAGCATCGATCTGGAGATCCGGCGCGGGGAGATTTTTGCGCTGCTCGGGCCGAATGGCGCCGGCAAGACCACGCTCATCGGCATCGTCTGCGGCATCGTCAAGGCAAGTTCCGGAACCGTGACGGTCGATGGCCATGACAATGTCCGCGACTATCGCGGCGCGCGGGAGATGATCGGCCTCGTCCCGCAGGAGCTTCACACCGATTCCTTCGAGACCGTGTGGGCGACCTGCACCTTCAGCCGCGGCCTGTTCGGCAAGCCAGCCAATCCGGCTTTTGTCGAAAAGGTGCTGAAGGACGTGTCGCTGTGGGACAAGAAAGATTCCAAGATCATGACGCTCTCGGGCGGCATGAAGCGGCGCGTGCTGATCGCCAAGGCACTGGCGCACGAGCCGGATATCCTGTTCCTCGACGAGCCCACGGCCGGCGTCGATGTCGAGCTGCGCAAGGACATGTGGGAGGTGGTGCGGGCGCTGCGCGCCAAAGGCGTCACCATCATCCTGACGACGCACTACATCGAAGAGGCCGAGCTGATGGCCGACCGCGTCGGCGTCATCAACAAGGGCGAGCTCATCCTGGTCGAGGACAAGGCCGAGCTGATGCGAAAGCTCGGCAAGAAGCAAATGACGTTCGAGCTGCAGCAGAAGCTCGATGCGGTTCCCGAAGCGCTCGCACCATACAAGCTGGCGCTTGCCGCTGACGGCCGCGCGCTGACCTACACCTACGAGGCGCAGGGTGAGCACCGCGGCGTGACGCGGCTGGTCGAGGAGTTGCTGCGTCAGAACATCCGGTTGAAGGATATCGCCACCACGCAGAGCTCGCTCGAGGATATTTTCGTCGATCTGGTGAGGAAAGACGGATGAACCATCGCGCGGTCTGGGCGATCTACAGCTTCGAAATGGCGCGCACCGGACGCACGCTGTTCCAAAGCATCGTGTCGCCGGTGCTTTCGACCTCGCTCTATTTCGTGGTGTTTGGCGCTGCGATCGGCTCGCGCATTCCGGAAATCGAGGGCGTCGGCTATGGCTCGTTCATCGTGCCCGGCCTCATCATGATGACGCTCTTGACGCAGAGCGTGATGAATGCCTCGTTCGGCATCTACTTCCCGCGCTTTGTCGGAACGATTTTCGAGATCCTATCGGCGCCGGTGTCGGCGCTCGAGATTACGCTGGGCTATGTCGGTGCGGCTGCCACCAAGTCGATCATCCTCGGGTTGATCATTCTCGCCACCGCGGGATTTTTCGTGCCGCTGAAGATTGCGCATCCGCTGTGGATGCTAGCGTTTCTCGTGTTCACCTCGGTGACCTTCAGCCTGCTCGGCTTCATCATCGGGCTGTGGGCCGAGGGCTTCGAGAAGCTCCAGATCATTCCGCTGCTGATCATCACACCGCTCACGTTCCTGGGCGGCAGCTTCTATTCGATCAACGTGCTGCCACCGTTCTGGCAGGCCGTGAGCCTCGCCAATCCGATCGTCTATCTGGTCTCGGGCTTCCGCTGGAGCTTTTACGAGGTCGCGGACGTCAGCCTCACCGTGAGCGTCGCGATGATTGCGGTGTTCCTCGTGGCCTGTCTCGCGATCGTCTGGTGGTTCTTCAAGACCGGCTACAAGATCAAGAAATAACGCGAAGCGTCATTCCGGACGCTGCGCAGCAGCGATCCGGAATCCAGATACAAAGTTTGTGCTTGAGGCTGGATTCCGGGCTCGCGCCCATAGCGCGTCGAAGACGCGCGTGAACGCGCTTATGAGGCGCGCCCCGGAATGACTGTGCGCTAAGCCCGTACACGAAATTGCGCGGCTTTGGTCCAGGCCAACATCGCGAGCGGCACCACGGCCACCAGCACCGCAGCAATCCCGGCCGCCGGCAGGCTGGTGCATTCCACTAGCGGGCCGGTGACGACGGCGGCCAGCACCGTCATGGCGCCGGCGCCGCTTTCACTGACGCCAATGGCGCGTCCGCGATGCTCGGTTTCGACGTGATCGGCCAGCAACGCGGTGGAAGCAACGTTGGCGGCGCTCCAGCCAAGCCCTACCAGAAAAGTGCCGACCGTCACCGACAAGAAGCCTTCCGAGAAGGCGACGAACAACGCGCCGATTAGCGCCACGCCGACGCCCGGATACATCACCCGCTCGCGGCCGAAGCGGTCCGACGCCCAGCCGAGCGGGATCGTAAAAGCGAACATGCCGGCGGCATGGAACGCATGGGAGAATGCAATCGCGGTCAACCCATGGCCGTGGTGCGACAGCACCAGCGAGGTCAGCACCATGACGATCGCCATGTTGCCCTGGCCGGAGCAGTTGGCGATGATCGCAAGCCGTGTCGGCGTCGAGCGCCACAGATCCCACGAGTTGAATGGTGCGAGTTGTCCGCCTTGCCGTCCAGGCGGCGGCACGTAATCCGGGTAATAGCGCCCCAGATTCATGCCGATCTCTTTCGGGTCCGGCTTCACGAACGCCACCAGCACCATGCCGCCGGCAATCAAAAACGGCAGCAGCAGCCAGGGCAGCGCGATCGCCTCGGTACCGGTGCGCCTGGCGACCACGTCGGCCAGCGCCATCACGCCGGGGCTGAGCACGATGCCGGCGAGCGAGCCGGTCGCGACGAAGCCCAGCGCCAAGCCGCGCATGCGCGGCGGGAACATATCGGTCGCGGCGACGCGTAACTGCTGCGCGGCCGAAATCCCCATGGTGAAGATCAGCATGCCGAGCGTGAGACCAATCGCGCTGCCGGCCAGCATGCCGAGCCCGGTCAGTGTGGTGCCAATGAGCGCCAGCCCCTGCCCGAACAGAATGCCAGGCTTGCGGCCATAGGTGTCGGTGATCTTGCCGGTCGGATAGGCGACGAAAAAACGGCTGATGCCGAACAAGCCGACCGTGAGGCCAGCAAGGCTCGCCGAGCCGGTCACCGCGATCACCATCAGCGGGCCAATGCCATAGGCAAGCTGCGAGCCCGCGCCAACGAACGATTGCGACAGCGCGAACAGTGTGATGTTGCGCTTGATCAGCGGCGGAATGCAGCCAACCGCGCGGGGGACCGGCTTGTGCACTTATGGATTCACGAGCGCCGGGCGCCGCACGGGACGGCCTTCCGCCGCTCCAGCGAACGCCGGCATCACGTCACGCGCAAAGGCGCGCAAGTTTTCCCGCGAGCCAGCCGGGCCGTTGAGCAGCACCTGCTGGAAACCAGCTTTGCGGAACACTTCGAGCTTGCTGATGATCTCGTCCGGTGAGCCGTACATCGCGCTGTCGTCGCTCGCCTCCGCAGTGTCGGCGTAGCTTAGCAGCACCGACTTGTTGGAATTGTCGGGTGCCTGCGCCAAACCTTGCGTGCGCCGCTGATTGGAGAGCCGGTTCTCGATCGCGCGCGCCTTGTCGGCCGCATCCTTGGCGACGTAGAAGCCGCGGCAGAGCGCGACGTCCATCGGATCAAACGTGCGGCCGTGCTTCTCGGTCTCGGACTTGTAGAGATTGAGCCGGTCGATCACCGCCGCGGTCGAGGCATATTGGTCGAGGAGCAGCTTGTAGCCGCGCTGCGCCACCTTGGCGATCGAGCCGGGACTGCCGGCCGCCATCCAGATCGGCGGATGCGGCTTCTGCGCGGTCGGCGGCTCGACCACGACGTTCTCGAAATGCCAATGCTTGCCGTGATGAGAGAAGCGCTCTTCCGAGGTCCAGGCCTTGAGGATGACCGCAAGCGCTTCCTCGAACCGCTCGTCGGCCTCTTCCATCGGGATGCAGAAGCCCGCGAACTCATTGTGGCGGTAGCCCTTGCCGATGCCGAAATCGAACCGGCCGCCGGAGAGCAGATCGAGGGTCGCGGCCTGTTCGGCGAGCAGGACCGGATTGTGCCAGGGCAGCACCATCACGGCGGTGCCGAGGCGAAGCGTTTTGGTCTTCGCCGCCAGCCAGGTCAGCAGGTTGATGGTCGCCGAGACCTGGCCGAAGCCGGTGAAATGGTGCTCAACCGCAAACGTGCTGGTGTAGCCCAGCGCCTCGGCCTCGATGCAATATTCGATGTACTCGCGGAAGCCCTGCCCCGAGTCCATGTCGGGGCCGCCGCGCTTGGCCTGGGCGCTGCCGAAAAGACCGAATTTCATGCCGGGATTCCGAATGGGTTCATCCCGGCAGTGTAGTGAATCGGATCGTGCGTGTCAGCGCGCAAGTGGCAATCACCAAGCTTCAGCGAACGGGCTGTGAGCGATCCACTTTCGCGCCACGCAGGTAGACCATCGAAATCCGCCGCGAGTTCTTGATGTCATCGAGTGGATTGGCGTCGAGCACGATGAAGTCGGCGCTCTTGCCCGCCTCCAGCGTGCCGGCGTCGGCCATACGGAGGAACTCAGCGCCGTTGCGGGTCGCCGCCACGATCACCTGCATGGGCGTCATGCCGGCCAGCACCATGTCCTCCATCTCGTCGTGCGGACCCCAGGCGCGGTTGCCGTCGGTGCCGAGCACGATGCGCACGCCTTCCGCATTCAGCCGCTTCAGATTGCGCGCCTGGATGGCGTGGAACGCCTGCTCGCGCGGCTTGTCGACGTTGTCCTTTTCCATTTTTTCGTAGTCGGCAGCGGGCAGTCCTTCCTTGAGCCAGCTGATGTCGACCTTGACGCCGCGCTCCGGCAGATTCGGGCCGAGGATCAGGTTCGGCTTTGCCTTGAACATCGCCACAAACTCGTCGTCGATGTCGCGGTCGCGGACCCCGTGCGCGAAGGCATCGACATTGGCACGGATCAGCCCCTTCGCATCCGACAGATCGAACAGGTGCGCGGTGACCCGCATCCCGTGCTTGTGCGCCTCCTCGATGATCGGGCCATAGAGATCGGGCGTCAGCTTGGCGTACTTGCCATCGCGCGTGTCGACCCAGATCTTGATGATATCGACCTTCTTCTCGATCAGCTCCTGCACGGCCTTGCGGCCGTCGGCTTCCGTCGTGATCCAGTGCGGCGCGGTGATGCGGCCGGGTTCGGGCATGGTGATGCCGCGGCCGGCGCTGAAGAAGCGCGCGGCACCCGGAATAACCTGGTTGCGGATGTCGAGCAGCTCGTAGTTGTCGAGGCCAAGGCTCAGCGCCGCGCTGATGCCGTAGTAGCCGCGCAGCTTCAGATCGCGGATCAGCCGGTCGCGGATCGGGCTGAGATGCACGTGCGTGTCGATGATCGCCGGCATGATGGTCTTGCCCGTGACATTCACGCGCGTGGCGCCAGCGGGTACTTGAACGCTCGCGGCTGCGCCGGCCTGGACGATCTTGTTGCCATCCATCACCAGGGTCGCGTTCTCGATCACGCGGCCGTCGCCGACAACCAGCCGTGCGCCTTCGAAAGCCGTGACTTGCGCCTGCGCCGCACCGGCGAAGGCCGCAACAACGCCAAACGCCATTGTTGCCGCAACCACCGCCGTCTTCATTCGACGCATTCGAGCCCCCTGCTGTCGCGAATGTTGTGTTCGACTTTGCTACACGACCTGCTTGTTACTTGCTTGTTAAGCAGCCTGCTTGGCGATCTGAGCCTTCAGCCGCGAATAGACCTTCAGGGCGTTGCCTTCGAAGATCTTCTTCTTGTCGGCATCCGACACCGGCGCGCTCTCGACGTAACGCTTGGTGTCGTCGAAGCCGAAGCCGGTCCTTGGATCGTTGCCCTTCACCGCACCCACCATTTCGGAGGCGAACAGGATGTTATCGGCCGGCACCACCTTGGTGAGCAGGTCGATGCCCGGCTGGTGATAGACGCAGGTGTCGAAGAAGATGTTCTGGCCCATGATCTCGGCCAGTTCCGGCTTGCCGTTGTTGAGCGCGATGCCGCGGAAGCGGCCCCAGTGGAACGGGATCGCGCCGCCGCCATGCGGAATGATGAATTTCAGCTTCGGGAACTGCTTGAACAGGTCGGATAGCATGACCTGCATGAACACCATGGTGTCGGCGTTGAGGTAATACGAGCCGGTGGTGTGCATCGCCGGATTGCAGCAACCGGAGACATGGATCATGCACGGCACGTCGAGCTCGATCATCTTTTCGTAAATCGGGAACCAGGACTTGTCGGTCATCGGCGGCGAATTGAAATAGCCGCCCGACGGATCGGGGTTCAGGTTACAGCCGACGAACCCCATTTTGACGCAGCGCTCAAGCTCGGCGGCCGAATTCTTCGGATCGACGCCGGGTGATTGCGGCAATTGGCAAACGCCGATGAAGTTCTTGGGATAAAGCCCCACCACACGTGCGATCAGGTCGTTGCAAATCTGCGACCATTCGGTGGACACGCTCTCGTCGCCGACGTGGTGGCCCATGCCGGAGGCGCGCGGCGAGAAGATCGTGAGATCGGTGCCCCGATCGCGCTGCAACTTGAGCTGGTTCTGCTCGATCGATTCCCTGATCTCGTCGTCCGACATCTTCAGGCCGGAGCGCGGCGGCATCTTGGCCTTGTTCTTGGCATTGGCGGCCTCCGTCTGTTCCTTCCGGAAGCGGTGCAGGTCCTTGGGCTCGGTCGTGTAATGGCCGTGACAGTCGATGATCATGGAATGGCGCCGCTGGTGAGGGTTTAGGGTCGGCCGGATGCTAAGTCCCGCCACGCCTTTGTCAAACCGCTCCCCTGCGCCTGGGCGGTGATGACGGCGGAGGTTTCGGCGTCTAGGATGCCGGCCACATTTGGGGAGATGAGGAATGGCCGATTTGCCGCGTCTGAACAATGTCATCCGCGCCCTTGAGGCGGGCCAGCATGCGCTCACCTGCTTCGCGCCCGCCGAGATCAGTTCGGCGGTTGCCATGAGCGCCTCGAAATACGACGGCTGCGTGTTCGAGATGGAGCACAACCCGTGGGACGGCCGGCTGCTGCGCGATTGCCTGCAATACATGCTCAATCGCGCGCAGGTCGCCAAGGCGGGCCTGGTGCCGCCGGTCGCGCCGATGGTTCGCATCCCAGTCAATGGCGTCGAGATGGCGCAGTGGCAGGCCAAGCAGGCGCTCGACATGGGCTGCTACGGCATCGTGTTCCCGCACATCTCGACCGTGGAGGAAGCCGCCAATGCGGTCGGCGCCTGCCGCTATCCGCGTATGAAAGACGCGCCGCTGTACGAGCCGGTCGGTATCCGCGGCGATGGCCCGACCGCAGCCGCGCGTTACTGGGGCCTCAGCCAACAGGATTACTATAAGAAGGCCGACGTCTGGCCGCTCAACAAGGAAGGCGAGATTTTCTGCATCCTGCAGATCGAGGACACCCGCGGTGTCGAGAACCTCGACGCCATGCTGAAGGACGTGCCCGGCATCGGCGCGATCCTGATCGGCGAAGGCGATCTGTCCCAGGAGCTCGGCTATCCGCGCCAGTACGAGCACAAGGTCGTGCTGGAGTGGATGAAGCGGATCGTCGACACCTGCAAGAAGCACAACGTCGTGGTCGGCCATCCGCATGTGGAAACCGGCAACGCCGAGCGCATCGTCAAGGAGGGCTACCGCTTCCTGATGATGGCGCCGGTGCAGAGCTACGGCCACTTCACGGCCGCACAAAAAGCAACAGGACGGACTTAAAGCTCAGATGAAAGTCGGTCTCGTAGGCCTTGGCCGCATGGGTCGCGCCATCCAGGCGCGGCTCGCCGACAGTGGCGTTGAGGTCGTCGGCTGGGACCGCGACGCCGTTGCGATGCAGGCCGCGGCCGACAACGGCATGACGGTCGCAGCCCATCCGCGCGCGGTCGCCGATGGTTCCGATGGCATCGTCATCTCGATCATCACCGAGGACAACGGCGTCCGGAATGTGTTTCGCGGCAAGGATGGCTTCCTGTCGGGTGACGTGCGCAGCAAGCTGTTCATCGAGATGAGCACCTTGCAGCCGATGACGGCGCGCGAGTTGGCTCCGGTGGTGGATGCGGCCGGCGGGCGGCTGATCGATTCGCCGGTGCTGGGATCGATCCCGACGGCGCGCGCCGGCAAGCTGCACGCCATGGTGGGCGGTAGCACGGACGACGTCGACGGCGCCCGCATCGTACTCGACAAGCTGACGCGGCGGCTCGACCACATGGGGCCGAACGGCGCGGGCTACGCCATGAAGCTCGCCGCCAATCTCGGCCTCGCCGCCTATATCCAGGGCATCGCGGAATCGCTCGCGCTCGGACAGCGCGAGGGGCTGACGCTAGAACAGATGCTCGCCGTGCTGTCCGAGGCGCCGACCGCCAACGCCTGGCTTGGTATGAAGAAGGGCCTGCTGATGGGCGAGCCGTCCGAGCTGACGCTCGACGTCAAGACCATGCGCAAAGACATCATGTCGATGGTCGCGACCGGCGCTGCCGACGGCATTGCCATGCCGCTGTCGGCCGGGATGCTGGCGGCATTCTCGGCCGCGGTCGCGCAAGGCTGGGGCGACAAGGACATCGGCGAACTGCCGAAGTTCTTCCGCGACCACATGGGACAGAAGTTCAGTTAACCCGCGCTACGCCGCCAGATGATCGCGCAACAGCGTTCCGTAGCCCGGCACGCTGCCGTAGCCTTTGAGCATCCGCAGGCCCGCCCACAGGCTCACCGCGTTGTTGCAAATCACGGGTTTGCCGAGATCGCGCTCCAATCTCTCGATCATCGGCATCGCGATCCAATTGCCGCCGGGCATTACCAGGGCCTCCGCGTTCGGCCGGTCGGACTTGCGGCCCAGCTCGTAGGCCTTATCCGGGCCGATGCGGCCGAGTTCGACGCCCGACACGATGCCGACCGTCTCGCTGTGCACCACCTCGAAGCCGTGCGCCTGCATGAATGCGATCATGGGTTTCTCCATGGTCTTGCTCCAGGGCTGGCCCAACGCAATCTTGCGCACGTTCAACTCACGGAGCGCATCGACGAATGCAGTCGCGGCCGTGGTGGCGGGCCGCCCCGAGGCATCCTCCATGCGCTTGATCAGCTCGCGGTCGTAGCCCTTGCCCTTGGCCAGCGTCGGCGCAGTTGCCGCGAACACGATGACGTCGACCTCGGCATCGGCGAGCTTGCGGCTTTCCGACTCAAGCTCGAGCACGCAACGATCCTGCTCCTCCGGCGTGATGTCGCGATACGCCACGCGCCCGGTGTGCAGCGACACGGTCGGCGGCAGCGCCGCCGTGAACTCCGGCTCCTGCGTCGTGTTGGAGGACGGCGTCAACAGGCCAAAGCGGTGAGTCTTGCGGACGTAGTTCTGCACCTACTCCGATCCTTCGAGGCCCGCGGCCTTGATGACGGGACGGAATTTCTCGATCTCGGCCTTGATGAAGCGCGCGAAGTCATCGGCCGATTTGCTCGCCACCGGGTCCGAACCCTGCCTGATGATCGCCGCCCTAACGTCGGGCATCGCCAGCGCCTTCGCCATGCCGGCGTAGAGCTTGTCGACGATCGGCTTCGGCGTGCCGGCCGGTGCCAGGATGCCGGCCCAACCGACCACCACCGCGCTCGGATAACCGACCTCGGTCGGCGTCGGGATGTTCGGAAACAGCGCCGAGCGTTCGGCACCGAAGGTCGCGAGCAGCTTGAGCTTTCCGCTTTCAGCAAGTTCGGCCGCGCCCGCCGTGGTGGTGAAGCCGATCGGTATCTGGCCGGACAGGATGTCAGTGATCATCGGCGTCTGCCCGCGATAGGGCACGTGCGTCATCTTGATGTCGGCAGCGATCGACAGCAACACGCCTTGCAGGTGTGTCAGGTTGCCAATGCCGAACGAGCCGTAGTTCATCGCGCCCGGATTGGCCTTGGCGCGCGCGACCACGTCCTTGATCGAGGTGATGCCAGCGTTGGGATTGGCAATCAGGCCGAGCGGATTGGCGACGGTCTGGGTGATCGGCGCGAAGTCGCGCACCGGGTCGTAAGGCAACTTCTTGTAGATCAGCGAGTTGGTGGTCACCGAGCTGACTGGGGCATAGACCAGCGTGTAGCCGTCGGGAGCGGCCTTGGCGACCGCGTCGGTGCCGATGATGGCATTGGCGCCTGGCCTGTTCTCGACCACGCCGGGATGGCCCCACAGTTCGCCCATTTTCTGGGCGAGCGTGCGCGCCTGCAGATCGATGCCGGAGCCGGCCGCTTGCGGCACGATGATCCGGATCGGACGATTGGGAAAATCGTCAGCCGATTGCGCCGCCGCTGGGCTCGCGAACGAAAGCGCCACCACGGCCGTGAGAACAGCCAGCACCGTCTGCCTTGTCATGCGCGCTTCTCCCTGTTTGTTCGCCGTTATGGACCGGCAAGCTCATTGCAGCATGACTGTTGCCATCGCCGCAATGTGCCCGGCCGGATAAGCGGCAGCTTGTCGCGCTAGTGCCGCCGATTTGAAGTTCCTGCACCATCTGCAGCAGGCTCGTTCAGGAACTTCAAATCGATAAGCGGCACTAGCATCGTATACTTGCTAGTGCCCCTTTGTTTCCGAAGTTCGTGTCAGAGCATGCTGCCACGCATCACGAACTTCGGAAACGGGGCACTAGATCAGCCGGCCGCGCCCTGCGCCACCCGCGCCTCCTCGCGCATCACGGCCATCATGCGGGCGCGCTTCTCGGCTGACTCGGGGAAGTCCATGGCTTGGCCGATGCGCGGGTTGGCGTTGCGATAGCGCGCCGGATATTTGAGGAAGACGCCAAGCTCTTGCGCGGCCTTCCAGGCCCAATGCGGATCGAACAGCAACCGCCGGGCAATCGCGATCATGTCGGCTTTGCCCTCGGCGAGCACCGCTTCGGCCTGTTGCGACTCGGTAATCTGGCCAACCGCCATGGTCGTAATCCCAGAGCCGCCGCGTACCGCGTCGGCCAGTGGCATTTGATAGAGCGGCCCGGTTGGAATTTTCTGCTTCAGCGAAACGCCGCCGCTCGACGTGCAGACGTAATCGCAGCCGCGCGCGTTCAGCTCTTTCGCCAGCGCGACCGAGTCCTCGACGCCCCAACCGCCCTCGACCCAGTCGGTGACCGAAATACGAACACCGATCGGCCGCTCCTGCGGGAAGGCGCCACGGCAGAGATCGTAAATCTCCAGAGCGAGCCGCATCCGGTTCTCGCGGCTGCCGCCGTATTCATCGTTGCGCGTATTGATGAGCGGCGACAGGAACTCGTTGACCAGATAGCCGTGCGCGAAATGCAGCTCGATCATATCGACGCCGATTTCCGCGGCCCGCCGCGTGGCGTCGCGCCAGGCGACCTTGGCGTGCTCGATGTCTTCCAACGTCATCACCGCCGGATGGGTGTGAACGTCATCCTCGTAATAGGACGGCGACATCGGCACCCAGCCGCCCTCGGCCACCGGCACCGTCTTGCGGATCATGAAGGACGGCAGCACCGACGACTTGCGGCCCGCGTGCGCCAACTGAATGCCGAACTTGGTGGTGCCGTAGTCACGGTAGAATTTCAGGATGCGGGCAAGCCCCTCCTGGTGCGCGTCGGAATAAAGCCCAAGGCACCACGGCGAGATGCGGCCTTTCGGTTCTACCGCGGTCGCCTCCGTGATCGCGAGCCCCAGATTGGCGAGCGCATAGGTTCCGAGATGCGCGATGTGCCAATCGCTGGCGAAGCCATCCTGCGAGGCGTACTGGCACATTGGCGACAGTACGATGCGGTTGTCGAGAGTCAGGCCCCGCAGCGTGATCGGCGAAAACAGTTTGCAATCAGACATGGCTTTCACTGCTTCGGAATGTTCAGCTTGCCGATGATCCCGGTCCAGCGCGTTACCTCTGCGGCGGTGTATTTGCCGAGTTCCTCCGGGCCCATATAGGACATCGACGCACCGGTTGCTTCGACGCGCGCCTTGAAGTCAGGGCGCTCGGTGATTTTTTTGACCTCGCGGCCCAGGAATTCGACCACCTCGCGGGGCGTGCCGGCAGGTGCATAGAGCGCGTACCAGGTGCTGACCTCGAGGCCTGCCAGCCCGGCCTCCGCGGCGGTCGGAAGGTTTGGCAGAAGCGGCAGCCGCGTCGCGTTGGCGATGGCAAGGCCCTTGATGGCATTGCCCTGCAGCGGCCCGATCAGCTGCTGCATGGTGTTGAGGAAGAAGCCCAGCGTGCCGGAGAGCAGATCGTTGAAGGCAGGGCCGGTGCCGCGATAGGGCACGGCCGTCACTTTCATATTGGCGAGTTGCCCGATCAGCTCGGAGCCGAGATGGGTCTCCGACGTGATGCCCGGACTGCCATAGGTGAGCTTGCCGGGATTGGCGCGTCCATAGGCGATCAGCTCGGACAGCGAGTTGTTCGGTGAGTCCTTGTTGACCACGAGGACATGCGGTGAGCGCAGCACCATGGCGACCGGCGCGAAATCCTTCACCGGGTCCCATGGCAAGGAATTGAACAGCGCCGGGCTGGTGACCAGAAAGCCGGAAATCGTGAACAGCAGCGTGTGGCCATCCGGGTCGGAGCGCGCCACCTGCTGACTGCCGATGATGCCGCTGGCGCCGCCCTTGTTCTCGACCACGAAGGACTTGCCGAGCGCGTTCTGCAGCTCCGCCGCGAGCCATCGCGCCGTGATGTCGATGCCGCCGCCCGCGGCCGCCGGAACCACGATGGTCACGGTGCGCGACGGATAGCTCTGCGCGGCAACCTCGCCGGGCAGACCCGCGAAGGCGAGCGCCGCCAACAACGCACCAATGATTTTTCCCGTGCCCATGATCGACGCTCCCTTGCGTGGCGAGCGGAGCTTAAGCCACCGCCACCATTCCACTCCACCATTGCGTTGACGCACCGACATCGACGTCTATTTTGCGGACGAAGGTGAGCTTGCCGTCGTCGCCAATCCGGAACACCGAAAGGCCCGCCGGCACCGTCTTGATCGTGCTGCCGTCACGCACCGGCACCGCTCGGATGCTGGCCGCAACCAGCATCCGGCCACTCGGATCGACCGAGAACGTGCGGAGTTCAATGGCATGCGCATCGGCGTTCTGGATCAAAGTCGGTTCGCCGGTCGCCAGATCGATCGAGAACACCGCGACGTTGTTCTGACCGCCGCCGCTGATCTTGCGGCCTTCGAAATCGACCGTCCCGGAATCGCGGTTGGTTAGATAGACGAAGCGTCCGTTGGGATGCACGTGGATCGCGCCCGCATGCTGCCGCGGACCGCGCGCGCCAGGGTCGAACAGCGTATCCTTGGTGAAGGCCGGCTCGCGGGCGAGCCCGGTCGCGGCGTCGCGGCGATAGACAAAGAGCTTGTTCTGGCTCTCGATCGAGACATAGACCCACGGCTGCGTCGGGTGGAAATCGAGATGGCGCGGCCCGAACCGCATGCCGTCGCCCGGCTGGATCGCCGCCACGTTGGAAAGCACGCCGGCCTTGAAGTCATAGACTTTGAGCGATCCCGGGTTCATCACCTTGTCCTCGGGCGCATTGTTGCCGCGCGTCACCATGATGACCTGGCGGCCGTCGGGTGTGGCCCTGATCTGGTGGGCGTATTTTCCGGTATCGACAGAACCGGGCTGTTCGACCGGCCCGCCGAGCGTGCCGTCACGGTTGATGCGATGGACGGTGAGCAGCGACGGCTCGTTATAGGCGGTCAACAGATACTCGCCCGCCATATCGACGCTGGCATGAACCGCGCGTGACGGCAGCGATTGCGGCTCGCCATGCGGCGCCAGTGCGCCCGTCGCGGGATCGATGCGGAACGCGTTGGCGAAATTCTTGTCGCCGTCGAAGCCCGGCCTGCGGTTGCTCGACACCACATAGAGGTATTTCCCGGACGGCGCCGGCCACGCGTATTGAATGTTGGCCGGTACCGATACGGTGTTGCGCCGGGTGAGCGTCAATTCGTTGACGTTCATTTCATAGAGCGTGAGATCGGGCCCCACGGCCGAATAAAACATGGTTGCGCTCATGGTTGCGCTCCTGGTTACGCTCTTGGCGGCTTGTCCACGTAACGAGGCGGCCGGCAAGGCTGACACCACGGCAGCTCCGCCGAGCGCTGCGAACCTGCGACGGTCGATCATCGACGCCCTCCCCTCCGGGGCGAGCGCGCCGAGCACGCTCCCCGGATGTTCCGCCCTCTGGCCTTGTCATGCGCACTCTTGTCAGCCGGGACGGTGGTGCCTCAGCCTACGAACGCACCGATGCCCTGGCAATTGGCGAAGTCCCATGCAATCTATAATGCGATCCGGCGCCGGAGGTGCTCATGTCGATTTTTGCCGTCAATCATCTCTGCCGCGAGCTGCTCCGCGACCGTGCGTTTCGTGCCGCCATGAAGGCCGATCCCGCCAAGGCGCTGGCTCCTCTCGATCTCACGGCCGACGAACGGCGCCTGCTGCTCGCGGGCGACGTGGGCGCGCTCTATCGTCTCGGCGCCAACGCGTTTCTGATGAACTATCTGCCGCGCTTTGAGGTCTGCGGGCTCAACCAGCAGAGCTACAACGAGCGCATGCGCGCCGTGAAGGTCGATGAAATCGGCCAGCCAGTCGGCTAATCGGAGGTTTCGACGATGGCTCAGATTGTTGCCGGTTTCGGCGTTCCGCACACGCCCGTATTCCCGCATTTCGTCAAACGCGATGGCCCCGATTGCGAGATCGCCAAGCTGTTCGGCGCGCAAAAGGAGCAACTCGCCGCAACCCGGCCCGACCTGATCGTGATGTTCGACACCGATCATCTCAACACGTTTTTCCTCGACAACCTGCCGATCTTCGCGATTGGCGTGGACAAGAGCTTCAAGGCACCGAATGACGAGCCGCGCGACGTGCCGAACTATGTGGTGCCCTCAAACGCCGATCTCGCCGCCCATATCCGCACGGCCGGCGTCGAGGCGGGCTTCGACGTCGGCATGACGCAAGCCTATTCGGTCGATCACTCGGTCACGGTGCCGCTGCACTTCCTCACCCCGGAGATGAACATTCCGGTGGTGCCGTTTTTCATCAGCGGCCACCTGCCGCCGCTGCCGCCTGCGCGGCGCTGTTATGCGCTCGGGCAGGCAGTCGGCCGCGCCATCGAGTCCTGGCCGGAGAACAAGCGGGTCGTCGTCATGGGCAGCGGCAGCTTCTCGCTGGAGGTTGGTGGCCCGCGCATGGCGCCCGGCCGCTCCGATGGCGTGCCAGATCCCGATTGGTGCGCGCGCGTCATCACATATCTGGAAGACCAGAAGATCGATCAACTCATCAAAGAATCAACGCAGCACCAGATGCTGAAAGCCGGCAACGTGGGCGGCGAAATCCTGAACTGGATCGCCATGCTGGGTGCGATCGGCAACCGCAAGCCGAACTATGTGGCGCCGCAGATGCAGAACGGCCACGCCTATGGCGTGTGGCGGTGGTGATCGGGAGCGTGACATGACCAGCGGCAAGGACGACGAGGAATTCTTCAAGGCTCGCGGCTTCGGTATCAAGATCGGCTTCGGCGAACGGCCCGCGCTGATCGTGATCGACATGATCAAGGGCTTCACCAATCCCAACATGCCGCTCGGGGCGCCGCTGGAATCCCAACTCGCGGCGCAGAAGCCGCTCATTGACGTCGCGCACGAGCGCAACATCCCGGTGATCTTCTCGACCGTCATCTACAACGACGCCGATCTGAAGGACGCCGGCCTCTGGGCCATCAAGATGAAGGGCACGATGACGCTCAAGGCCGGCACCGAGGCCATTGAGGTCGACCCGCGGCTCGATATGCGGCCGAGCGATAGCCTGCTGGTGAAAAAATACGCTTCCTGCTTTTTTGGCACAGATCTGGTACCGCGGCTGATGAACCAGCGCGTCGATACGCTGATCATCACCGGCTGCACCACTTCGGGCTGCGTGCGAGCGACCGCGGTCGATGCGGTGCAGAACGGCTTCCGACCGATCGTAGTGCGCGAGGCGGTCGGCGACCGCTCGCAGCCTGCGCACGAGCAGAGCCTGTTCGACCTCAACGCCAAATACGCCGACGTGTGCTCGCTCGACGAGACGCTGCAATACATGCGGACCGTCGGCCACAACCAGCCAGCCCGCTGAGAGAACCGCTATGGCGAACGCCCCCGCTGCACCCTCCTCCGTGCCCAAGGAGCACGGCCGCTACCCCTACTCGCCGATCGTGGACCGTCCGCCGCTGCGTTGGCCGAACGATGCGCGGGTCGCGGTCTGGGTGATCCCCAACATCGAGCACTTCCTGTTCGACCGGCCCGCCACGCGCAACACCGACGGCACGCTCGGGCTCAATCCCGATGTGCTGAACTACTCGTGGCGCGACTACGGTGTACGCGTCGGCATCTGGCGCATGATGGAGGTGATGGAGAAGCACGGCTTCAAGGGCACGGTCGCGCTGAACTCCGACGTCTGCACTCATTATCCCCGCATCATCCAGGAGGGTAACAAGCTCGGCTGGGAATGGATGGGCCACGGCCGCACCAATTCCGAACTAATCAGCAAGCAATCCGAGGACGAAGAGCGCACGCTGATCCGCGAAGTGGTCGGCACGATCACCAAGCACGCCGGCAAGGCGCCACGCGGCTGGCTCAGCCCGGCGCTCAGCGAGACGGTCAATACACTCGATATTCTGGCCGAAAACGGCATCGAATACGTCGGCAACTGGGTGAACGACGAACAGCCCTATCCGATGAACGTGAAGAAGGGCTCGATGATCGCGATGCCCTACTCGTCAGAGCTCAATGATATTCCGGCCATGCTGGGACACCATCGCAGCGGCGAGGAATTCGCGCAGATGATCTGCGACCAGTTCGACGTGCTTTACGAGGACGGCCGCAAGAGTGGCCGCGTGATGTCGATCTGCCTGCATCCGTTCCTGACCGGCGTGCCGCACCGGTCGAAGTACTTCGATCAGGCGCTAGCGCACATCCGTTCGCGCCAGGAGGTCTGGATCACGACTGGCAGCGCGATCGTCGATCACTACAAGACGAATTATTTGAAATAATGACGCTAAGCGCCTAACAGGCTGTTGAAGAAGTCTCTAGCAGGATGGAATTGAGCATGATTCTCTCGATGATTGAATCGGGAGACTACGATGCGCGGGTCGGACGAACGCTCTGGATCGCTGTTCAGCTATGTTGACTTGGAGGCTCGGGTTCGTGGCGAT
>CAMDDZ010000011.1 GCA_945893145.1 Rhodoplanes serenus
CGCCGAATGTCCTTCAGCACTTGTTCTGCGGGCGCTTTGCCCGGTCCGGGTTTCTGTTTCATCTTCGCTCCTTGCGGCTACGATGAACCAGAAATCCTCCCTTCGTGAAGTCCCTCAAATGGTCTCAGGGGTGCTGACGGCGAACAACCGACCAGATTATCAAGCACCACGACCAGGAAGGTCGGCCGGCCACCTACGGGGAACTGCTTGAAAAAGCGGATCCGCAGATGGCCGGCATGGTCGCACCGGCCCAGCTCGTGGAACGGCAGAACCGAGCGCGTGCCGCGAGCCAGCACTTGCGCCAGGTACTGAATGCGGCCGAACTCGACGCGCTGATCGTATTCGGCGACGATCAAAACGAGAGCTATCTAGAAGACTGCCGGCCGGCCTTCGCGATCTATTTCGGCGATACCATTCGTAACGACAACAAGCAGCATCGTACCTATTCGCATTTGCCGGAGTGGTACATCAACAATCGCGCCGCATTCTTCGAGCAGGGGGTGCCGCGCGACTATCCAGTGCATGCCGGGCTTGCGGCGTACATGATCGAATTCCTGATGGACGCGGAGTTCGATCTCGCCGCCTCGAAATGCTTGCGTGTAGGCGAAGGCGAAGGTCACGCGGTCGCATACGTGCACCGCCACGTGATGAACGCCGAGAAGCCGGTCCCGGTCGTGCCGGTGTTCATCAACACCTACTACCCGCCGAGCCAGCCTCGGCCACGCCGCTGCTATCGGCTGGGGCAGGTGATCCGCCTCGCGGTCGAAAACTACATGGGGAATGCGCGCGTCGGTGTCATGGCGTCGGGCGGCCTGAGCCACTTCCTGGTCGACGAGGATTTCGACCGTCTGATTCTCAA
Organism: Rhodoplanes serenus; assembly: GCA_945893145.1. Classification (GTDB taxonomy): domain Bacteria; phylum Pseudomonadota; class Alphaproteobacteria; order Rhizobiales; family Xanthobacteraceae; genus Z2-YC6860. Next base: position 860 of record CAMDDZ010000011.1, read on the forward strand.
GGCGCCCGCCGATAAGGACGCCGAGTTCCTACAACGCATTCCGCGCAATAAGCTCATGGGCGGCAGCTCGGAAATTCTCAATTGGGTTGCAGTCGCCGGTGCAGTCGAGCACCTCAATATGAACTGGTTCAATTATGTCCCAGGCTATCGCACACCCGCCGGGACCGGAACCGGAATGAGCTTCGCCACATGGGCATAGGCTCATTGCGTGCCGATTGCGGCATTTGATGGCGGGCGGGACGTCGCAGCGGGATCTTCAAGCGGTGACCGTTCACGCGGCCAACTTCGGCGGTAACCGTCCATTTCTGACACGTGAGTCAGGCTGCGGCGCTTAGCGCTGCTGTCTCGATTACTGCATGGCTGATAAGCAAATCGAGCGAGGCGCTTGTGAAGCGGAAGATGACTCCTACTTCAATAGTGTTGCTGGACGCTGTCCCCCTCCCACCCCTGTGTCCAGCCAAGACTGACCCCAGCGGCCCCCTCCGTCTGGGGTCATGTCATTGTCTTCAATGCAGCGTGACTTCCGCTCTTGGTTTTGGGCACATGAGCTAACCCACGCCGGTTATTGTTCGAAATCTCTTTCCATTGACACAGCGCAAAACCCTCGAGCACCAGGACGGCTAGGTTGAATTGGTTTTGCCGCTCATGAACGAGGGTAACGATCGATGCTGACCACGTTGAATCGCGTAACCAAACTATATCTATTCCTCGCACTGGCGTTTGCTGCGCTGGTAGTCTTGCCGGCCTTGGCGTCGCAGCCGGTGCCGCGGGTAATGGTCGGTTGCGTGACTGACGGTGCATTCATCAGCAGCGACGGCTACCATATCCAGCCGCATCGATCGGGCGGGACCGCGGTCGACCTGTCGCGTTACGAGGGCCGGCGCCTGCGCATCAAGGGAAACCTGCTTCCTGGTGACGTGCTTATTCTCAACGCGCGGCCTGAGGATTTGGGCCCGTGCGGGGATTGACGCGGCGAAAATCACCTCTTCGGGTGAGGTGCAGACTGGCTCCTGACACCAATGTTTGGCCGTCAAGGCAAGCGGGCACCTTCAAAATGGAATTTCCAGCCGGCCGCAGCGATTGCCGTTTCCATTGTGCCGCGGACTTTCGCGTAGTCGAGTGAACCGCCTCCGCCGCCGACCGAAACGTCGTGGCGCTCGCCAGAGCGCTTCCAGCCGCTCACGGTGGTCATCTCCACGCTCAATGTGGGTGGCGGAATGCCCCAACTGCGTTCGACGACGGCTTCGCGAAAGTGCACTATATGATCGGATTCGTTTAGCCGGCATGACATTTGGTAAGCAACTTTCCGGCCGCCCAGCCACCACTTCGCTCGAATCTTTTCTGCTTCGCCGCTCAATTCATGCTGCCCATCTACGCGTATGCTAAAGCCAAGACCTGCAATTTGCTTCAGCAATTCGGCAATGAGATTGTGCTCGCTGAGAGCAGCCGACATTGCGCCTGGATCCACGGGTTAAGGCGTGCATCCGATGGATTGTTCAAGATTCCTGATCTGTTGAATGCGATTGCGGACGCTCTGTGTAAACGGGATGCTACCTTCGTTGTTATAGATGCAGTTTGCATTTCCAAAAAAGTTGATCGCCCGTGCGGTCTTGAAGCAATAACCGGCGTTCTTGTAGTACTGGTTGCGCTCCTCCCACAGGACTTGGCAACGACTTTGCGCATACGTGCTTGACGTCATCGCAACCGGCCCAACTATCAGCGTGACCGCACAAAAAGCAAAGCGGCAAAGAATATTCATGTCTTTCATCTCCAGCAGACACTGGCCTATTGAGGCATCACTATGTTCCATAGTGCTCGTTTGGACCAATCAAGCATCTTAGTTAACCGGAAAATTGCGCACGCGTTTTGATCCAGATCAACGTCAACGCGTTGTAGGAATAAAGCACCGCAGCCTTGCCGTGTGGCAGCTGATGCTGCTCGCATTGGTGGCACTTTAGCGTGGGGCGGATATCGCTCACACACGATGCCGTCTACTCCGGGTCTTTGATCTAAATCAATGCGGATAGGTTGAATGGCGATCAAAAGAACACATGCGCACATTCGATCACATTCGTGCCATCGTCAGCGCCATCGGCTAGGTACTTACAGCGCGATTCTCGCGGCCTGCCTTTACGTGTGGTGATTGTGAACTCAACGCACGATGCGGACAGCCACCAAGCGAGGAGTGCGTCGTCAAGCTTGCCCAGCTTGAGCGCGACCCGATCGGATACGAGCTTCGTATGAAGGCGCGCGCCAACATCGTAAGATTCGGCCTTTGGGCCTGATCGTCGTCCGAAGCAGCTGTTGAAATGCTTTCGCCGCACGACAACATCGCACCGGGACTCGCGAGGCGGGATGTTCTTGTCGCCTGATGATAGGCTCTCGGTCACCCAACGGATCGTTTTGCGAAGTACGGTCGCATTCGTTGTGGCCTTGACGTGGCCGCTGGTCGTTGGTCATGACGCGAAAGCGCAAAGCCTTCACCATGGTATCATCGAATATGAAATCTCTTGCATGCCATGCCACGGCATCAACGGACGTGGTGATGGTCCGAGCGCAAAATCGCTAAAGACTGCTCCAAGCGATCTCACAAAGATCGCAAAAGCCAATAACGGCCAATTTCCAGCGAGGAAATTGGCTGAGATCATTGATGGTCGTGCAATCGTAGGCGCTCACGGCCAGCGAGAAATGCCCATCTGGGGTGATCGCTATCGCGTGCAGACCGACGCCAGAGAACCACCCTCTGCGATCGATCGCCGGGCTCGTGAGCAGATCTCCGCAGTGGTCGAATACCTCAGGACAATTCAGGAAAAATGAGCAGATGGCCGAAACGGCGAATGATCTCGTGCTCAAGTGCACAGCGGTTGCTCGCACGGGAGCCAACTTTCCGAGCATCTGGAAGGCAGTTCTAAAGGGGCACGTTCTTGTTGCCGGCCCGCCCATTCAGACTCTCGATGATGAGGAGCGCCCCCAGTTGGAAATTCGGCTCATCGGGGGCCAATGTCTCATCTACAATTCCGGATCTAACGAATACAGCGTGTCGTGGCGCTCCCGCCGCAGACCGTTTTAGCCGATATCCATTCAGACCGACTTGGAAATTGCCCCACCAATAGCTCGCGCGCGGATGATCATGCCACGTTGATTGACAAGTTGGCTGTCTAGCGAGGTGCGCCTAGTATTGATGAGAAGCCGACGTTGGCGGTCGGGGTATCGCTATGAAACGTTGACCTGGATCAAAGACTTAGAGCGCCGTGGATGGTCAATTACAAATAGTGTCGCATCACTGGAATTTGAATCATGCCTTCCGAGATCGGCAAGTCGCCCTCGATCCATCCGCGGCTTTCGCATTGCGGTATTTATGTCCAAGATGTCGGAAAACAGGTCGAATTCTACGAACGCGTGTTGGGCCTCGTCGTCAGCGACCGGGGTGTCAGTGATCGTATAGGTAACGAATTCGCATTCCTGACGGCTGCCGCGGAACATCACCATCAGGTCGTGTTCATCTCTGGGCGGGCGCAACAAGGCGTCACCACGGTGAACCAGCTCTCATTCAAAGTTTCTGGCCTCGAAGAGCTCAAGGCGATGTATCGCCGCGCACGTGAAGCAGGGGTGCGCGAAATTCGACAGATCAATCACGGCAATGCGCTTTCGTTCTATATGACCGACCCGGAGGGAAATGGCGTTGAGGTGTACATCGACACCCCCTGGTACGTGCCACAGCCGCACGGTGTGCCGATCGACCTGACACTCCCCAGCGATCAGATTCTGGCCGAGGCCGAGCGCCATTGCCGTGGAACGCCGGGCTTCCTGCCGCTGGATGCCTGGAGAGCCGAGGTGACAAGCCGGTTGGAACATCGCCATTGACAAAAAGGACGGCCGCGAAAGCGCTCGGTGTTGAGGGGGAGAGCAGCTTGCGCTCAGGAGGCTGCGTCTCGACTCTGAACTTCGCACACTATTCACGTGAATCTAAAGTTCGCTGCATAATGTTTGCTGCGCTTTGTGGCAGAAGCGTTTCGCTGACGCCAAGATTTGGTCGGCAGATTTTGTCCATTTGAACGGCCGGGGATTTTGGTTGTGTCGATCGATGAAGGCGCAGATATCGGCTTCGAGTTGTCTGACGGAGGTATGGACACCGCGCTGGAGCTGCTTTCTGGTGAGCTCAGCGAACCAACGCTCGACCTGATTGATCCATGATGCTGAAGTCGGTGTGAAGTGCACATGGTAGTGCGGTCGGCGAGCGAGCCACGCCTTGATCTTAGGAGTTTTGTGGGTGGCATAGTTATCCATGACAATATGGATATCGAGCCCCTCAGGGACCTGAACATCGATCTCTTTGAGGAAGTTCAAGAACTCGACCGCCCGGTGACGCTTGTAGCATTTGCCGATGACGAACCCGGAGGCGACATCGAGTGCGGCAAACAGCGAAGTCGTACCATGCCGCACATAGCTGTGCGTGCGACGTTCGGGTACGCCAGGCATCATCGGCAGCACCGGCTGCTCACGATCGAGTGCCTGGATCTGGCTCTTCTCATCGATGCTGAGGACCAGGGCTCGGTTTGGCGGGGAAAGGTAAAGGCCAACGATATCGCGTACCTTGTCGACGAACAGCGGATCGTTCGACAACTTGAACGTCTGGCTGCGGTGCGGCTGCAAGCCGAACGCCGCCCACATCCGGCGGATCGTGGTGTGGGAGAAGCCGGTTTCCCCTGCCATTGAGCGGATCGACCAGTGCGTTGCGTCGCCTGGCGTCGTACGTAACGTCCGCTCGATCACCGCAGAAACCTGGTCGTCGTCGATCGTTCGAGGTCGGCCGGGACGAGCCTCGTCAAGCAGACCATCGCAGCGATCCTTCAAAAAGCGACGACGCCACTTGCCAACTGTGTGTTCGTGCACGCCGAGTTCGGCAGCCACCGACTTGCTCGACAGGCCGTCTGCACATCGTAGAATGACGCGACACCGCTCAGACAGCGAGCGCGCAACCCGGTAACGACGAACCTGCCTCTCCAAAAACGATCGCTCCGGTGCGCTCAGCACCAACGGTGCGATCGGCCGGCCTCGCACACCTGCTTTCGCCATAAGCGCTCTCCATCAAGGGTCAGAGCGCTTTTATAATGCAACGAACTTGCGTTCCAGATGACTAGTTGATCACTGCATAAGTAGGTCTGCTTCCAGACGCGGAGCTGGTTGAGATTTCCGCAATGACTCGAACGACATCTCAAGAAGGGATATCGTCTGGGTCGTCCGCGCGCTAGGCTCCAGCTCGATGATGTCCGGTGGGTTCGCCACAGTCGTCGAGATGGAGATTGAGAAGCAGCTCAGGATCGCGGCGGCATCGAACGCCAAATGGTAGCGGGAGGGACGACGATGATGAGAGCCCTGATAGCAGCATGGTTGTGTGCGGGCTGCGTGCTGAACGGCCTTGGTCTTGCGCACGCCCAATCGCAGACCTATCCCAACCGGCCGATCCGGATGATTGTGCCGTTCCCGGCCGGCGGACCGACCGACGGCATGGCGCGCATTATCGCCGATCGGCTCGGTGCGGTGTTGGGCCAGAGCATTGTGATCGAAAACAAAGGCGGCGGCGCCGGCGGTAGCATCGGCGCCAAGTTCGTCGCGACCTCCGATCCCGATGGCTACACGATCCTCATCACGCCTGGCGGATCGCTGACCACCGGTCCGGCTGTGCATGCCAATATTGGTTACGACCCGGTCAAAGCATTTGTGCCGGTCGCTCAACTCATCGAGACGCCGCTCATCATAGCGGTTCACTCGGATCTGCCGGTGAAAACGCTGGCCGAAGTCGTGGCCTACGCTAAGGCCAATCCAGGCAAAGTCAGTTGGGGCTCGCAGGGTTTTGGCGTGGCGCCACACTTGCTCCTCGAGTTGTTCAAGCTTGAAGCCGGCGTCAACATCGTGCACGTGCCTTATCGCGGTACGGCACCCATGCTGGCCGCCATCGTGGCCGGTGAGGTGCAAATCGTCGCCGATCCGATGACCACGGTGCTGCCGCACATCCAATCTGGCCGCTTGCGCGCGATCGCGATCGCTGGCGCCACGCGGACGGCGAAGCTGCCCGGTATCCCGACCGTGATCGAGGCCGGCTATCCCAAGCTGCAGTCGCCGTTCTGGCTCGGCGTCGTTGCGCCAGCCGGCACACCGCCCGAGATCATCAACAAGCTCAACGCCGCGTTCCGCGAAAGCCTGAACCCGCCGGAGACGCGGGCGCGGCTGGATGTGCTCGGCGCCGACATCAAAATCGGCACACCGGCCGAATTTGAAAAGATGCTGGCCGACGAACTGGCGCAGTGGACCGCCATCGTCAAGGCCGCCAATATCAAGGCGCAATGACGCGAAGTTGAGTTGTCATGTTCCGTTCCGACACGACCGCCGAAGGCGAATTTCGCACGAAAGTGCGGACTTGGCTGGAGGCCAATCTACCGTTCGGGCTTCGGGGACGAACGGTGCGTCCGCTGCCCGCGGAACTGATGCCCTGGTATCACACGCTCTCGCGCAAGGGCTGGATCGCGCCGCATTGGCCGAAGCAATACGGCGGGATGAGCGCGACCCTCAACGAACAGATCATCATGACAGAGGAATTGGCGCGCGTCGGCGCGCCGCATCTGCCGGTCCAGGGCCTCAATCATATTGGGCCGATCCTCATGGAGTTTGCGACCGCGGCCCAGAAGGCGCTGCATCTCCCGCCGATCCTCGCGGGCACCGTGATCTGGGCGCAGGGCTATTCCGAGCCCGGCGCTGGCTCCGACCTGGCCAGTCTTTCGACCCGCGCAACGCTTGAGGGCGATCACTTCGTCGTCAAAGGACAAAAAATCTGGACTACCTGGGCCCATCATTCGGACTGGATGTTCGCCCTGGTGCGCACCGATCCTCAGGCCCAGCCGCGGCACGCCGGCATCAGTTTTCTGCTGATTGATCTGCACAGTCCGGGCATCCGGATCAGGCCGATCAAGACCATCGCTGGCGACGATGAGTTCGCCGAGGTGTTCTTCGATGATGTCATCGTGCCGGCCGAGAACCTGGTCGGAAAACTGCACGACGGCTGGCGCATTGCCAATGCGCTGCTCGGACACGAACGCCTCGCCACCTCCAATCCGCAAACTGCCATGATGGCGCTGGAGCGCATCAAGACCATGGCGCGCGCATCCGGAATTATCACCGATCCAGCCTTCCAGGATCGTCTCGCGGCAGCCAGTATCAACGTCACGGCGCTGTCGGCAATGTTCAGTCATGCCGTCCAACTCACCAATAACGAGCATAGCCTTGGGCCGGAAGCGTCGGTGATCAAAATTTTCAGCACCGAATTGCTTCAGACGCTCAACGAGCTTCTGATCGAGGCGGCCGGCGGCCATGCATCCGCGAAAAATCCGGTCACGACGAATTTCGGCGAGGTGGATGTCGCCGCATCGTTTCTACAGTCGCGACGCGTCACGATCTATGGTGGCTCATCGGAAATCCAGCGCAATGTTTTGGCCCGCCGCGTGTTGAACCTTCCCAACTAACACCGCCATGGACCTGCATCTCACATCCGAGCAGACGCTGCTGCGCGACAGCGCCGCAAAATTCATCGGCGCGGCAGGGCCGAAGGTGACGCGTGGCTTTCGCGAGCAAGAGCTGAGCTTCGCGCCGGTCAGATTGCGCGAAGCCGGTGATCTCGGGTGGCTCGGCATCCTCGTTCCTGGTGCGGCGAACGGCCTCGGTCTTGGCCTAACCGAGCTTGCCTTGGTGCTTGAGCAAGCGGGGCGGGGCCTGCTCTGCGAGCCGATTGGGCTTGCGGCGATCTCGGCTGCCGCGCTTGCGCAGGGACGCAAGCCGCATCCCATGCTGGATCGAGTGATGGCCGGCGCGGTGTTGGTCGTTCCTGCGCTTCAGGAGCGCGCGTATGGCGACGATCCATTGGCGCCACACACGCAAGTGGTGGAAAAGGGCGGAACGCTGTGTCTGACCGGACAGAAGGCATTTGTTTGTGCCGACGGTGCCGATGGTTTTCTGGTCAGTGCCAGCGGGCGCGATGGACCTGTGCTCTGCTATGTGGCGCGCCAAGCATCCGGCTGCACACTATCGACGACGCAAACCGTGGAGGGTCGCAAGCTTGCGACGCTTGACCTTGCGGACGCCCCGGCCGATCTCGTCCCGCCGCATCCGTCATCGCGTAACGCCGTGGATGCGCTCCACAATCTTGCGCTGTTGGCGCTGTCCGCCGAATTGCTCGGCGCGATGGAAAGGGCGCTGGAGGTCACGTTGGACTACCTGCGCATTCGCAAGCAATTCGGCAAGCTAATCGGCAGTTTCCAGGCGCTGCAGCACCAGGCGACAAATATCTACATTCGCACCGAGGCGGTGCGGTCGCTGGTGTTTCAGACCGCCGCCAACAACGACCCCTATTGCATCGATCCTGCGCTGGCCGCAGCCGTAAAGGCCAAGGCGTCGGAAGACGCTTTGGCGGTGACCGAAGCCTGTATCCAGTTGCATGGCGCGATCGGGTTTACCGACGAGCATGACATCGGCCTTTACCTGAAGCGGGCGATACTGCTGTCGTCGCTGTTCGGCAATGCGGCGGCGCAACGGCGGCGCTATATCGCGATCGCTGGGCTGACCGGGTAGCGTGCCGATGAATGGCTCAAATTCCCAATAACACGGACGCAGGGGCTGGATTTGTCCCCCCGGAAACAGGAGCGGTCCATGAGTGAAGAGAACGTGGTCACCTACGAACTCGAAGGCGAGATCGCCCTTGTCGGCCTCAATCGGCCGGACAAGCGCAACTGCTTCAATCCGGATGTGATGAAGGCGCTACGCGCGGCCATCGAGCGAGCCGGCGAGGAGGCCAAATGCGGCATTATCTTCGGCCATGGCGACAACTTCTGCGCCGGACTCGACCTCCGCTGGGCGGCGGAAAGCTGGAAGACCGGGCGCTCGGAGCGGCTGCCATTCCAGTTCAACCGCAACAGTTATTTTGAAGCGATGGCGCGGGGCAACATTCCCTTCATTGCTGCGCTGCACGGTGCGACGCTCGGTGGCGGGCTCGAAACCGCCTCCGCGGCGCACATCCGTGTCGCAGACGAAACAACATTCTTTGGCCTACCGGAGGGAACGCGCGGCATCTTCATTGGCGGCGGTGGTTCGGTCCGCGTGGCGCGGCTGATTGGTTTTGCCCGCATGCAGGACATGATGCTGACCGGCCGCGTGCTCAAGGCCGAGGAGGCTGAGCGCTACGGCATCGTGCAATACGTGGTGCCGAAGGGCCAGCAGATGGCCAAAGCCAAGGAGCTGGCGTTGAAAATCTGCGAGAACGCACCGCTGTCGAACTTCGCCATCACCAACAGTCTGCCGCGTCTCCAGGATATGTCCTACGATGACGGCCTCTACTTCGAGCGCATGGTGGCGGAATACACCCGCAGCCCGGAGTCGATTGCAAGGTTGAATCAGTTCCTCGACAAATCTGCGCCGCGCGTCCGTCCGGCGGAATAGCGGCAACAGACAATTGGCGCAGCTTGAGCGCTGCAGGGAGTGAGCAATGGCTTTGCGTGACAACGCGATCGTCGCCTACGCCGAAACCAAGGTGATGGAAAAGAGCGACCGCGACGTGTTCGTCCTGATCGGCGAAATGCTCGAGTCGCTTCTCGACAGCACCGGCATCGAAAAGAGTGAGGTCGATGGGCTTGTGGTGGCCGGAATGACCGGCACCGGCGCCGGCAACATCTTCTGGCCGCAGACCATCGCTGACGTCCTCGGTATGCAAGTCGGATTCTGCGAGCAGGTGAACATCGGCGGCTGCTCGGCCGCGGGCTGCGTGGTGCGCGCGGCCGCCGCGATTGAATATGGGCTGTGCGACATCGCGTTCTTGTCGTTTTCCGACACCCACGTGCTGGAGGACAAAACCGACCACACCCACACCTATCGCCGCGAATGGACCGATCCGTATGGCCTGATGGGTCCGCCTGGGGCGTTCGGCCTGCTCAGCCGCGCCTATGAGGCGAAATACGGCCTCGACTACCGGATGCTTGGCAAGCTCGCCGTCACGCAGCGCAACCATGCCATCATGAACGAGCACGCCTGCGAAAAGCTGCGTGTGCCGATCACCATCGACGACTACCTGAACTCACGCATGATCTCAGATCCGATCCGCCTGCTGGACTGCGTGATGCGGACCGATGGCGGCGCGGGCCTTCTGATGATGAGCCGCAAGAAGGCCAAGGAGAAAGGCCTCACCAAAAACATCATCCCGGTCGGCTACGCTGAGGTGACCAACTATCTCGGCGGCGAGAACCTCGTCGACGTGACCAAGAGCGGTCACTCGATCTGCGGCGAGAAGGCGCTCAAACAGGCCGGTCTGGCCCTGAAGGACATCAAGTCTTTCCATCCTTATGACGATTTCATTATTGCCATCATGCTGCAGATGGAGGCGTTCGGCTTCTGCAAGCCCGGCCAGGGCATCCAGTACGTTCGCGAAATGAATTTCGCCTACAACGGCGACCTTCCTCTCAACACCGGCGGCGGGCAGATATCGGCCGGGCAGGCAGCGGGTTCGTCGGAAAATATTGTCGAGGCGATCCGGCAACTGCGCCGCGAGGGCGGCGAGCGCCAGATCAAGGACACCGCCAATGCGCTGGTGACTGGCATCGGCTGGATCAACTACGCGCGCAACTGGGGCTCGAGCGCGGCCCTGGTGCTGGTTCCGGAATAAGCGAGGCCGTCATGAGCAAGCCATTGAAAGACACGCTGTCCGTCAAGCGCAACATCAGGCATTTCGACTTCTCCGAACCCTACTGGGAGGGCACGAAGCAGAAGAAGCTGGTGCTCCAGCGCTGCAAGGCGACAGGGAAGTTCCAGCACTTCCCGCGTCCGGTCAGCATCTTCACCGGGCGGAGGCGCGACATCGAGTGGAAGGAGGTGTCTGGCAAGGGCACGGTGTACTCCTACACCATCACCGAGCGCGGTACGCCGGGGTTTCGCGGCCAGGAGCCCTATGCCGTCGTCTGCGTGACGCTCGACGTTGGCGTCAACTTTGTCGCCAACATCGTGAACTGCACGGTGGAGGAGTTGAAGGTCGGCATGAAGGTGAAGCCGTACTGGCATCCGCTCGATGACGGCACGCACCTGTGTATGTTCCAGCCGGACAAGGATTGATGATGAGCGGAGCGGAAGCTGCGCGAGGACCGAAAGCGGTCGCACGATTCCTACGCCCGAAGTCGGCCGCGATCATCGGCATGTCGGCCCGCGCCGGGAGCGCGGGCCAAATCGTGCTGCAATGCCTGAAGGTCAATGGCTTCAAGGGTGACATCCATCTGGTCGGACGCAGTGACGTGCCGATCGACGGACGGCCGGTGCTTAAGAGCCCGGATGAGCTGCCCGAGGGTGTCGATCTGGCAGTGTTTACGCTGCCGGCCGCCGGCGTACGCGAGGCGGTCGAGGCCTGCGCACGTCGCAAGGTCGGCTCAGCATTGGTGTTCGCGGCGGGCTTTGCCGAAGTCGGCGAAGGCGCGACCCAGGAGGCGGTGACAAAGACAGCACGCGAGGCAGGATTGGCCCTGGTCGGCCCAAACTGCCTCGGCATCACCAACAACGTCGACGGTATGAATCTGCACATGCTGTTCGCCCGCGAGGCGCTGCGTGGCGTCCAGAACGGCGTGGCCTTTGTCGGCCAGAGCGGCGGCTTGCTCGGGCACTTCCAGCGCGCCACCGACGGCCGCAACATCCCCCTCACCTATGTGGTCTCGACCGGCAATGAGGCCGGGCTCGAAACCACAGACTTCCTGGAGTTCCTCGTCGACGATCCTTCGACGCGGGTGATCTCGGTCTATTGCGAGGAAATCCGCCGGCCGCAGGCGTTTCTGGCAGCGGTCCGTCGCGCGCGCACCGCCGGCAAGCCGGTCGTGGCGATGCTGGCAGGCCGCAGCGCCAAGGCGCGCAAATCTGCGCTGTCGCACACCGGAGCGCTGATCGGCGACTTCGCCACGATGCAGACGCTGGTCGAGGATGCCGGTGCAATCGTCGTTTCCAGCATGGACGAGATGATGGACCTCGTCGAAATCCTGCAGCGTTTTCCGAACCCACCCACCAAGGGCCCGGGTATCCTCACCGCATCAGGTGCCTACGTGGGGCTGACCAACGATTTCGCCGAGGAGGCCGGCTTAGAACTTCCTGAGCTTGAGCCGGCTACGTTGAAGAAGGTCAGCGAGGGGTTGCCGTCGTATGGCAACTACGGCAATCCGCTGGATGTCACCGCCGGCTTTGCGGCGGACTTGCTTCCCGATGTCGTCAAGGCGCTGATCGACGATCCCAACGTCGGGATGCTGTTCATTTCGTTTCCGATCAGCTACCCCGCGGTGGTGAAGTCCTTCAACAAGGGCATGGCGGCTTCGCCCAAGCCCAAAGTGATGGTGGCGCTCGGCGACACCTGGCAGCTTAGCCCCGAGATCATGCAGGCCGTCGGCGAAAGCCCGGCGGTATTCTCGCGGTCATCGGATCGCATGTTGCGCGCGATCACGTTCTACACCCGCTACGGCCGCTCGCTCGCGCGCCAGCGTGTCGCCGCCAATCCGGCACCGTTCCCAAACATGCCGAAGCTCGCCAAGGGCGTTCAGCCGGAATGGCTCGGCAAAAAAGTTCTCGCTGCCGCCGGCATCGCGAGTCCGGCAGGCGAGCTTGCTCGCACGCCGAACGAGGCCGCGGCCGTCGCCCAACGTGTCGGCTATCCGGTGGCATTGAAGGCACAGGCCGCTGCGCTGTCGCACAAGACCGAAGCTGGCGGCGTGATGCTCAACCTCGCCGACGAGACCACGCTGCGTGCGGCTTGGGACACCATGCAGCAGAACATCAAACGTGCCGCACCAGGCGTTACGCTGGATGGCTGCCTGGTCGAGACCATGTCACGCAAGGGGCTTGAGCTGATGATCGGGGCCAAGCGCGATCCGGCCTGGGGACCGGTGTTGTTGCTTGGGCTCGGTGGCATCTGGGTCGAGGCGCTGGGCGACGTCAAAGTTCTGCCGGTCGATGCCGACGAGCGGCAGATCACGGATGCGCTGCACGCGCTGCGCTCGGCGAAATTGCTGTCCGGGTTCCGCGGCGCCCCGCCGGTCGATGTCGAGGCGGTGGCCAAGGCCGTGATGGCGATCGGCCGACTAATGCGGACCCAACCAAGCATCGTCGAGGTCGACGTCAATCCATTGATGGTGCACCAGAAGGGGCAGGGCGCGACCGCGCTTGATGCGCTGATCGTCGCCGAGTGAACGGAGGATCGCGATGATACTTCGTATCGTTGGAATAGTAGCCGCGGCTCTGCTCGCTGCTTCTCCGTTCGCGACCGCACAAACCTATCCTAGCCGGGACATCAAGGTGGTCATCGGCTTGCCTGCGGGCAGCGGCGGCGACATCGTTGTGCGCTACTACGCTGACAAGCTTGCCAAGATCTCGGGCCGGGCGGTGGTCGTCGAAAATAAGCCGGGTATGATTCTGTCGATTTGCGCGGACGCGGTCGCCAAGGCGCCGCCCGATGGTTACACCATTCTCATCACATCGGTGACATCCTCGCACGCGGCGAATTTGTTCAATTTTAAAAAATTGCCTTACGATCCAATCAGGGACTTCACGCCGGTCGCAACGCTGCAAAAGACCTATTTCATCCTCATGGTGCGCGCCGACGCACCTTGGAAGAACGTTGTGGAGCTGACTGAGGCGATGAAGAAGAAGGGCGACAAGGCGAGCTATGCTTATGGTAGCCCGCCGGCGCTTGCGGCGGCGGAACTCTACAAAGCACGCACCGGCCTTCAGGCGACGGGTATTGCTTATCGAACCTCGATGGCCTCACTACCGCAAATGTTCAGCGGCGAGATTGATTTCCAATTCATCGATGCTACGCAAGGCACGCCCCTGCTTGAAGGCGGCAAGCTGCGTGCCCTCGCGGTCACCACCACGCAGCGCGTGCCTGGTATCAATATCCCGACCATGGCCGAAGCCGCCAACATCCCTGAATTCGACATAGCGCCCGTCTGGGGCGTTCTGCTGCCGGCTGGTGCGCCCGCGCCGATCGTGGCGCAGTTGGAATCGTGGTTCGCCGAGATCATGAAGATGGATGACACGCGGCGATTTCTTGCCAACAGCCATGGCGCGCCGTTTCCGGGCGGGGCCAAGGAGCTTGCGGCCTTCATTCCTCAAGAAATCAAAAAGTGGGAAGAACTCTCAAGGCTCGCGAAGATAGAACCGCAATGACATTGGCTTGGCGCCGAACCAATTGGCATTGCTAGTTTTTATACCCGCCAGTTCTGCGGGCCGTCAGGAATTCCCTAATCACGTCCGAAAAATTCCTTGATCTTTCGCAGAATTTCCCTGTTCGGATGTATAAGGAATTTGGCTGGAACGCCCCTAAATCGTTTGGCTCGTGAGCCCTTTGATCCGAGTAGTTGTGCTGAATTCCGATCGTTGGCGATCCGCCCGTCGTTGTTGCCGGCCGCGAGTGTGGTCATTGCGATTCACAGGAACTTGGATGGGCCCTGTCAAGACTATCACATGTTCGACTCATGCGCGCTGGCCGATCCGTCGGGATGCCTCACGACGCCGACGCCCGCTATTTTAAGCCGGGCATCGGGGGCTAAACAGTTGCCGTTCAATCGATGTGATAGAATCGCTTTGCATTGCCGAAGAAGAACGCTTCGAGCTCCGCGCGTGGGCGGTCTTTGAGGATATCGAACACGCCGCGCAGGATCGTGGCATAGGGCGCAAATAAGCCAGCGACCGGGTAGTTGCTGCCGAACATGCAGCGCTCAATCCCGAAAATCGAGATGGCGTCGAGCACCACGCCCCGATTGCCTTCCACGGTCCAGGGTTGGTCTGGCAGTCCGAGCTCAGACACCTTGACGTGAACGTTGGGCGAGCGCGCCAGCGCCGTCATGCTTTTGCGCCACGCGGCAAGGCCCTCGGCGCTGCGGTCCCACGGATAGCCGGTGTGGTTGAGCGCGATCGGTGTACCGGGAAAGGAGCGGGCTAGGTCGGCCGCCTCGTCGAGATGCCAGTACGGCACGCGGAGATCGTAAGAGAGGCTATGCTTTCGCAGCAGCGCATAACCGGCGCGCCATTTTGGGTCGTCCATCGAGCCGGGCTTGCCACGAAGGTCTTCGCCCGGGCGCTCGGAGGTGACGGGTTTCGAGCGGATGCCCCGGAACAACGGGAAGGCGCTGTGCCGGGCGAGCTTCTCGTCGCAATCCGGATCGGTGAACCAGACATGGCCGACGACCGCGTTGGGAATTCCGTAACGCGCGTTCATGTCGTGCAGCCAGGCGGTCTCCTTGACCTGCTCGTTGCGATCATGCTCCGCCTCGACATGGACGGTTTTCACCACGCGGAAGCCTTGCGCGTCGCGCCGGTAGTCTTCGGGCAGGTAGGTGCGCCGGATGCCGAGATACTCGCCGAGAATTTCGCTGCGTTTCGGCTTGTCGGTCAGCCACGGATAATAGTTGCGCTGCAAATCCCACAGATGATGGTGGGCGTCGATGATGTCGAGATCGTCCAGGGTGGTCATTCTAGGAGTTCGACAAGGCACGTGAACCGAACAGGCGGCGCACGAACAGCATGATCGACGCGCCGACCAAGAGCTGCAAGATCGACAATCCGGCCAGTACCGAGAAGATGCCGGTGCTCCAGGTCTCGAATGACAGCACCGAGAAGGTCCGGGTGTTCGCTGAATAGAGCAGCACCACCATCGAGAGCTCGGTCATGAAGATGCTGAACAGCAGGATCCAGCTTGCCACGATGCTGGGCCGGATCAGCGGCAGGGTGATGTGGATGAGTGTCCGCAGCCAGCCGTAGCCGGCGACGCGCGCGCTTTCCTCGAGCTCCGGATGAACTTGCATCAGGCTCGCGCCAATCGGCCGGATGGCATAGGCGGTGAAGCGGCCGACGAAGGCCAGGATGATGACCCATGCGGTGCCGTAAACGTCGATCGGTGCATGGAGCCAGAGGAACATCACGCCGACCCCGAACGCGATGCCCGGTACGGATACAGGCACGAGCGCCAACGTCTCCAGGAGCCGCCGGCCGCGCAGTTTGGTGCGGTTCGCGAGCCAGGCGATCTCGAGGCCCAACACCAGCGTGATCGAGGCCGATACGACAGAAATCCAGATACTGTTCTTCAGCGTGTCCCAGACATCCGCCGAGCCTGCAATCTCGGCGACGTTACCGAGCGTGAAGCGGCCCGACCATGTGTAGGTCGAGAGACAAGCCGCAATCAGGATCGCAAGCGGCGCTGCGACGGTGAGCAGCAGATAGAAGCCGACCAGCGCAAGGCAGGGGCCGCGCGTCCGGCCAAGCGCGATGGCGTGCGGCCGGAAGCCTTTACCGGTCACAGTGACAAATGAACGCCCGCCGAGCAGCCAGCGCTGCAGCCCATTGGCGATCAGCGACAGCGCGATCAGATAAATGGCGAGGATTGCCATTGCGGCGTAGTCAGGCGGCACCGCCTGCGCCGCGATCCAGATGCGTGAGGTGAGGAGCAGGATCTGCTTGGCCCAGCCGAGCACGACCGGAGTGCCGAACAGGCCGATTGCAATCGTGAACGCCAGAACCGCACCGGACAGGATCGCGGGCGCGATCAGCGGCAGTGTGATGCGTGTCGCGGTCCGCACCCCATCAAGGCCGCTGACGCGAGCGGCTTCTTCCAAGCTTGGGTCCATGCTGCGCAGCGCGCCGGCGACCATCATCATGACGTAGGGTGCAAGATAAATGCCGATCACCCAGGCCATGCCGCCCGGCGTATAGATATCGAGCACCTCCGGAAGGCCGAGGTTGCGCAGCCCCACATTAAACGCGCCTATGCGAGGCGCGGCGAGCAGTGTCCATGCCACGGCCCCGACGAACGGCGGGATGAAGATCGGTAAAGTCGCAAGCTGTTCGAGCAGCGTTGCCTTCGGCAGGTCGGTGCGGCCGAACAGCCAGCCCAGCGCCGTACCGAGCACTGTCGCGACCAGCGTCGCGAGCAGCGAGATGCCGACCGTGTTGCCGAGCGCCTGCCAGTAGATGCTGTCGGTCAGCACGCGGGCGAGGGGCTTGAGCGACACCGTCCGCTGCCCATCCTCGAAGCTGGTGAAGCCGTAAATGATGAGCACCGCGAGCGGCAGCAGCATCGTCACGGTGACGATCAGGACCGCGGGCAGATGCGGCAGATGCCGGGCGAGGGCGCTGGATGAGTTACGCATCAGCCTGGCCGGGCAGCAGATGAATGCGCTGCGGATCGGCCACGAGCGCGACTTCGTCGCCGGCCTTGGCGGCGTGGTAGCCGAGCGTGATCACCGCCTGGGGGCCGAGCGCGGTCTCGACAACGAGCTCTTGGCGGTCGCCGATGAACGTCCGCTCCCGCACGCGGCCGCGAATGCCCTGGCCGCCCGCGGGCTCGACGATCCGCCATGCCTCCGGCCGGATGGCGCAGACCACCGGTCCCGGCGTGGCGCCGTTGGGCGCGTCGATGACGGCGAGTTCGCCCTGGTTGGTCCGCAGCGCGAGGCGGCCGTCGCCCTCTGGTGCGGCGACCGCATCGACAAAGTTGGTCTTGCCGAAGAATTCCGCGACGTAGCGGCTTGCCGGCCGGTGATAGACCTCCTGCGGTTCGCCTTGCTGGAGGATGCGGCCCTCGTGAAACAGGAAGACTTCGTCGCCGAGCGACATCGCCTCGTCCTGATCATGAGTGACGAAAATCATCGTGGTGCCGAGTTCGCGCTGCAGCGCTTTCAACTCCTTACGCATAGCAATGCGCAGCTTGGCATCGAGATTGCTCAGCGGCTCGTCCAGCAGGATGACACGCGTCGGCCGCACGATGCTGCGCGCGAGCGCGACGCGCTGCTGCTGGCCTCCCGACAATTGGGTGGCCATTCGGCTGCCGAAATCGGCTAGCCCGACGAGGGCGAGCGCGCGATCGACTGCCGCAGCCTGTTCGCGTGCGTCCGCGCCGCGGGCGCGCAACGGCAGGCCCACGTTCTCTCGCACCGTCATGTGCGGCCAGATGGCGTAGGATTGGAACACCATCGCGATCTCGCGCCGCTCCGGCGGCAGCGACAGGCCTCCCTCGCTCCGAAATACGTCAAGACCCGCGATGGTGATACGGCCGATGTCCGGCGTTTCGAGGCCGGCGATGCAGCGTAACGTCGTTGTCTTGCCGCAACCGCTCGCCCCGAGCAGCACCGAGATCGCGCCGGAGCGAAACGTCGCCGACAGGGCGTCGATAACGGTCGTATTGCCGAAGCGCTTGGTGACTTGTTGGAGGGCGACCGTCATCGTGCCACGCAGGCTACCTGATGCCGGTGGCCTCCTGCCAGAAGGCGATCAGCGGCTTCTGGTCTTCCAGCGCCTTGCGGAAGTCGGTGGGCAGGATCTTGATCGTGCTCAGCGGCGGCATTCCTTGTGGCGCTGGCGCATCCTTGCGCAAGGCGTATTCGGCGCGGCTGGTCACGACCTTCTGGCCTTCGGAGAGGATGAAGTCGGCCCACAGCCTGGCGGTGTTCGGATGCGGCGCACCTTTGAGTACGGCGACCCCGAAGTTCGTCCCGATGGCGCCCGACTTGGGTACGTTGAAAACGATCGGCGCGCCCTTGGCGACGGTCGCGCCGTATTGGTTGGTCAGGATGTAGAACATGATGGGCTTTTCGCCCGACAAGAGCTTGGTCACGCCGGCGGGCGTACTCGACGACAGCTCGGCGTCCATAGCCTTCAGGCCGGCATAGATTTTCCGCGCGCCTTCGGCGCCAAACTGCTGGTGCAGCGTGGCAAGCACCGTGAAGGCGAGCGATGAGGTGCGCGGATCGTAGAACGAAATCTTGCCCTGCCATTGTGCGGGCGGATTGGCGAAGTCGGTCCAGTCCTGCGGGATCGGCTGGCCCTTCATCAGATCGGTATTCACCGTGAACGCGGCGAGCAGCGCCTTGTAGCGGATATAGTCGCTGTTGGCTGGCCGCGTGTTGGCTGGAAAATGCGCAAGCTCAGGCGAGGCATAGCCTTCGAGCAGGCCTTCGTCGTTCATCTTCATGAAAACGTCGTCGGTCGACACGAAAACGTCGGCGATCGGCCGGGCTGCACCGCGCTCGGCGACATGACGATTATACGTCTGCCAGCAGGAGGCGACGTAGGTGGTGACCTTGATTTTTGGATAGAGCTCGCTGAAGCGCTTGACCTGGACCGGTGACTCGCCGATGTCGCAATTGTAGAGAACCAGCTGGCCCTCCTGCTCGGCGGCCGCGACCAGCGCCGGATCGATCGCCCAGGCCGTACGGTCGGCAAGTCCGAAGCACAGGCCGATCAGCGCCCAGCTTGCGAAGCTTCGGTACGACTTGCCCATCATGTTAGTTCCCTCCTGCCTCAGCGGTCGCCGATCCTATGAACTGACTCTTCAATAGGCCAGAGGGACCTCGTGAACTAGCTGGCCCACAATTTGCGACTGGCGATCTGCGCGCCTTCCACCAGAGCCTTGAGCTTCGCCCAAGCGACGTCGGGATGGACTTCGTCGCCCGCTCCTGAGGTGCCGAAACCGCAGTCGGTTCCGGCCATCACCCGCTCGCGCCCGACCACGTCGGCAAAACGGATGATCCGTTGCGCTACCAGTTCAGGGTGCTCGACCAGATGCACGCAGTGCGACACTACGCCCGGGATGAGAAACCTGTCGTTCGGCAGTTTCACCTCTTCCCAGACCTGCCATTCATGCTCGTGGCGCGGATTGGCCGCCTCGATCACGAAAGCCGCGGCGCGGACCTGGAGCATGAGATCGACGAAGTGCTTCAGCTCGAAGTCGTGCACGCGCGGCGCGATGTTGGTGCTGTAGCAGGTGTGGAACCTGATCTTGTCCTCGGGGATGCCCCGCAAGGCATAGTTCAGCGCCTCGACCCGGACTGCGATGAACTTGCGGCAGTCTTCCACCGTCGCCTCCACGGCCCGGTTGTAATGCGTCGCCATGCGGGGATCGTCGATCTGCAGCACGAAGCCGGCATCGACGATTGCGAGATATTCGACACGCATCGCATCCGACAGCGCCGCGAGGTACTCCTCGTTGGTCTTGTAGTACTGGTTCTCGTAATAGAGCTCGAGGTTCGAGGGCGAAATCGCGGTGACGAAGACGTCTTCGTGGCGCCGGTCCTTGAGCGCCGATTTAAGATTGTCGAGATCGACCCGTAGCTCGTCTTGGCCGACGTATTTGATCGGCTCCGCGCAGACCAGCGCTTTGGGCCGCGCGGTGCGTTTCGCGACCAAGCCTCCCGAGCGAGCCGCGTGCATCACCTTCAGGTCCTCGTAGGCGCCGGCGAACTCGATCGAGTCTCGCGTCGCTGTACGGAAGCGGACCGGGCTGTCGATCTCCTTGAGTCCGCTGAGCCGCGCCCGCGCGTAGGCCATCCAGTTGAACTTGCTGTGCTCGCCATCACCGACGACGTCGATGCCCGTATCCACCTGTTGGCGGACGACCTCCGCGATGGCGCGTTTTACGCGCGCCGCAAATGCGGCCTTGTCGTACGGCTCGTCTAGCTCCTTGGCGTTGAGCATGGCGACAAGATCGCCCGGCCGCGGCAGGCTGCCGGTGTGGGTAGTCAGGATACGGCTGATGCTGCGCTGCATTCAAACTCTCGATCTGCGTCCGGGGAGACTTTTCAGAATAGGACCATAGCAATTTCTCAAGATTGCCTGGAGGCTGCAGCGTAAGCTATCGGCGGTGGACCGGGATAGGACGAACAGGGAGTTTGCGTTGTGCGACGCCGTGACGTGCTGACACTTGGCGGGTTGGCGGCTATCGCCACCCTGCGGCCGGCCAAAGCCGTCGCGCAGGGCGATGTGGCGAACTGGCCGATCGGTAATGTCACGCTGGTCTCGCCATTCACGCCGGGCGGCATGAGCGACGTGCTCGGCCGCGCGCTCGGCGAAAAGCTCTCGGCGGTATTCGGCCGTAATTTCATCGTCGAGAATCGCGCCGGTGCAGGCGGCACACTCGGCGCGACATCGGTCGCACGCGCGGCGCCTGACGGGCACACGCTGCTGATCGCGCACATCGGGATTCTCGCGGTCAATCCAAGCCTGTACGCGAATCTTCAGTATCAGCCGCTGACCAGTTTCACGTTCGTCGCTCCGCTCGCGCTCGTGCCGAACGTCCTGGTAGTCAACCCCGGGGTTCCGGCGCACAACATCGCCGAGCTGGTAGCGTACGCGAAGGCCAATCCGGGCCAGCTGAACTTCTCCTCGGCCGGGATAGGCGGCGCAGCGCATATCGCAATGGCCGCGTTCAATGTCGCGACCGGTACCAGAATGGTCCACGTGCCCTACCGCGGGACGCCACCTTCGATCACCGACGTGATTTCCGGCCAGGTGCAGGCAACGTTCACCAGCGGCGTGTCGCTCTTGCCGCATGTGCGCAGCGGCGCCTTGCGCGCGCTTGGCTTTGGCACCCCGAAGCGCATTGCCGCGGCGCCGGACATCCCGGCAATCGCCGAAACAGTGCCGGGCTTCGAGGCATCGTCGTGGTACGGCATTGTTGCGCCCGCAGGCACCCCCGACGCAATCGTGAAGCGGCTCTATCCCGAAGTACGCAAGGCGATGGCCTCGCCGGAGATTGCGCGGCGGCTGAACAACGAAGGCGCCGAGCATTGGGATGTTTCGCCCGAGGAATTCCGCAACTATGTGGCGGTTGAGATCCAGCGTTGGAAGGGAGTGATCGAAGCCGCGAACATCCGAGTCGAGTAGCTTGGGTAGCGGGTGCGGCGAATTCCCAGTTTCGATGAATACGCAATGCCTTGTCAGGGCGGAGCCTCTAGGCCTACGCTTTCAGCGTGATGCGGGACCGGCAGCAGCAATTTGCGGAAGCCCTGCGGCGTGCCCACCGCACGCCGCCGTTGCTCCTTCTGCCGAATGCCTGGGACCCCATGAGTGCGCGCCAATTTGAGGCCGCGGGCTTTGGCGCCATTGCAACCACGAGCGGCGGGGTGGCCTGGGCCTTGGGCTTCGCCGACGGCGAGAAAGCGCCCTGGCCGGAGGTGGTGGCTGCGACCGCGCGCATCGTGCGCTCGGTTCGGGTGCCGGTCACCGCCGACATTGAGGCCGGCTACGGCGAGACGCCCGGCGCTGTGGGAGCGCGTATCGCCGAAATCCTGCAAACCGGCGTCGCCGGCTTCAACCTCGAGGACGGCACGCCGCGTGCCGATATGCCGGTGCGGCCGATCGAGGATGCAGTGGCGCGGATACGCGCGGCGCGTGAGGCATGCGTTGTGGTCGGCGTGCCGGCTGTCATCAACGCCCGCGTCGATCTCTATCTGAAGAACGTGGGTGATCCGGTGAGCCGCTTCGACGAAACGGTGCGGCGGGCCAAGGCTTATCTCGCAGCGGGTGCGGATTGCATCTATCCGTTCGCGCTGGGCGACATGGATATCATCGCGCGGCTGGTGACGGCGCTCGATCGTGCTCCGGTCAATATCGTGGCGCGGGCCGGCACACCGCCGGTCGCCGAGCTTGAGCGCATCGGCGTCGCCCGCGTCAGCATCGCGGCGGGCGCCACTCTTGCGGTGATGTCGCTGATCAAACAGATCGGGGAGGGGCTTCACACCAGCGGCCGCTTCGATGTGTTGGAACATTCGATGAATCGCCCCGAGGCGCAGAAGCTGTTCGAGCCCCGAGATTGAAAACCTGAAATGGAGGCCGGCATGAAAGCGCGTCTGGATTTCCGCAAAGCGTCACCCCAGGGCGAGAATGCCATGAAGGCCCTGCACATGTTCGTGCGCGATTGCGGTCTCGACCATTCGCTGCTTGAGCTCGTCAAATTGCGCGCCTCGCAGATCAACGGCTGTGCCCACTGCATCGACATGCACACCAAGGAGCTGCGCGCCGATGCCGAGAGCGAGCAGCGCCTGTATCTGCTCAGCGCTTGGCGCGAGTCGCCGTTCTACAGCGACCGCGAGCGCGCGGCGCTGGCCTGGGCCGAGGCGGTGACGCTGGTTGCCGAAAGCCTGGTGCCCGATGACGTCTATGATGAGGCGCGCAAGCAGTTCAGCGAGGCGGAGCTGGTCAACCTGACGCTTGCACTCGTCGCCATTAACGGCGCCAACCGGCTCAATATCGCGTTTCGCACCGTGCCCGGCAGCCATCAGGCCGGGCGGCGTCAGGCCGCCGAATAGGATGCCGCCATCTGAACCCTTGGAAAGCGTCTGATGTACTACGATCCCCGCCGCGATCCTCACGGCCTGAAACACAATCCGATGACGGCGCTCGTCGTACCGCGCCCAATCGGCTGGATATCGACGGTGAGCCGCGCCGGCGTGGTCAACCTCGCGCCCTACAGCTTCTTCAATGTCGTTTCCGGTAGTCCGCCGTTTGTCATGTTTGCGAGCAAGCCGCGCAAGGACTCCCAACGCAACGCCGAGGAAACCGGCGAGTTCGTCTACAACATGGCGACCTATGAGTTGCGCGACGCGGTGAACGCGTCGTCGGCGGACTGGGGTCCCGCGATCAGCGAGCCCGAGCGCATCGGGCTCGAGATGGCGCGATGCCGCGAGGTCAAGCCGCCACGGGTGGCGCGGTCGCCGGTCGCGCTGGAATGCAAGTATTTTAAGACTGTTGAGCTGGTCAGCCAGGACGGCACGCGAAATCAATCGTCGGTCGTGATCGGTGAAGTGGTCGGAATTCACATCGACGATTCCGTGATCGTGAACGGCCACATCGAAGTGACACGCATGCAGCCGCTGGCGCGCTTGGGATATATGGACTACTGCACGGTCAACGAGCTGTTCGCCATTCAGCGCCCCGCCGCAGCCGGTCCGGAAGCCTCGGCGGAAGATCCGGTGCTGGCCAAGGCTTGATGATAGTTCTGGCGGAGCCACGCATGAAGCTGCATTGGTCGCCACGCTCGCCGTTCGTGCGCAAGGTCGTGATCGCCGCCCACGAGGTCGGCGTCGCGGACCAGCTGCAATGCGTCCGTACGGTTGCCGCGATGATGAAGCCGCACGCGGAGCTGATGGTCGACAATCCGCTCTCGAAGATTCCAACCTTGGTGCTGGATGACGGCACGGTGCTCTACGATTCAGCGGTCATCTGCGAGTACTTCGACGGGCTTCATGCGGGTCCGAAGCTGTTTCCTTCGCTGCCGCGCGAGCGCATGACGGCACTGCGACGCCAGGCGCTGGGCGATGGGCTGCTCGATGCTCTGATCCTGTGGCGCGGTGAGATGATGCGGCCGGCCGCACAACAGTCCGATCCCTATCTCGCAAGTTTTGCCGCGCGCACCGAAGCCACGCTGGCGGCGCTCGAACGGGAAGCACAGGACCTTGAATCGAGCGCGTTTTCGATCGGGCACGTTTCCATCGGTTGTGCGCTGGCCTATCTCGATTTTCGCTTTGCCGACCGCAACTGGCGCAACAATTGTCCGCGGCTTGCTGCCTGGCACGCGACATTTCTGGCCCGCACCTCGGTCGGTGCGACCGAAGTGGTCGACGACGCCTAGCTGGGGGTCGTTCGTTTGCGTCTATCGGCCAAGCTCGCGGCGGACGATGGCTGCGCCCTCGACCATCGCCTCCATCTTCGCAAACGCCACCTGCCGCGGCAGGTACTTGAGCCCGCAATCTGGAGCCACGATCAGCCGTTCGGCCGCCACGTAAGGCAGCGCGCGGCGGATGCGGTCGGCGATGATCGCAGGAGTCTCGATTGCCTGGTCTTGCAGATCGAGCACGCCCAGCACGATGCGCTTGCTCGGCAACTGCGCCAGCATCGAGCAATCGAGCTTCGACTGGGCAGTCTCGATCGAGACCTGATCGACCGCCGTCGCCTCAAGCTCGGGCAGGAACGAATAGCCGGACGGCTTGCTCTTCACCATCGCGCCGTAGCCGAAGCAGAGGTGCACGGCGGTGACGCCGTTGACGCCTTCGATCGCCCGGTTGATCGCCGATACGCCGAAGCGCCGCGCCTTGTCCGGATAGGCCTGTAGGAACGGCTCGTCGAGCTGGACTACATCGGCGCCTGCGGCGAACAGGTCCTTGATTTCTTCGTTCAACGCGATGGCGCAGTCGATCGCGACGGCGGCCTCGTCCCCGTAGTGCTCGTCGGATAACTGCTGCGTCATGGTGAACGGGCCCGGGATGGTAATCCTGATTGGCCGACCGGTGTTGGCGCGCAGGAACGCTACGTCCCGAACCTGCACCGGGTGCCGGCGCCGGATTTTACCGACAACCCGCGGCACGATCTGGATCTTGCCCGGCGTGCGCGAGGGAATTTGTGCCGGGTTGTCGCTGTCCATGCCTTCGAGCGCCGTGGCAAAGCGGTTGGAGTAGCTTTCGCGCCGCATTTCTCCATCGGTGACGACATCGATGCCGGCGCGTTCCTGGTCGCGGATCGCCAGCAACGTGGCGTCGTCCTGGGCTTGTTCGAGCCAGGGCGGATCGACGCGCCACAGCTCGCGCGCATGCGCGCGCGGCGGCACGATCTCGGTAAGGCGCTTGCGGTCGATCAGCCAATCGGGCTGCGGATAGCTGCCCACCAGTGTTGTCGGGAGTAAAGTGTTGATGCGGGTTCCGGGCATGCGGCCGATGCGGTTTCTTGCTGTGCGAGTGTGGACTGGACTATCGTAAGTGACAAAGTCGTCCGCGAGAAGGCGACCGCTCCGGGAGGAATGAATGATGCGCTCGAAGCGCTTGGGTGTCGTGGTTCTTGCCGCGCTATGCGTGCTCGCGGGGCACGCCGGTGCCCAATCCTTTCCTGAGCGGCCGATCACCCTGATCAATCCATATGCTGCGGGCGGTCCGGCCGATCTGCTGGCGCGCACAATCGCGGATGGCATGAGCGAGGTCCTGGGCCGCCCGATCGTCATTGAGAATCGCCCGGGGGCTGGCACAGCGATCGGCGCGAGAGCCGTGGCGCAAGCCAAGCCGGACGGCTACGTGCTGTTTATCGGCGGCTCACCTTCGCACGTGATTACGCCGGCGTTGATGAAGGACGCCAACTACGACGGCATCAAAGGCTTTACGTCGATCGCCATGGTCGCGGATGTTCCGAATGTGCTGGTCGTTCCGCCGGACCGTCCCTACAGGACCGTGAAGGCGCTGGTCGCGGCCGCCAAGAGCGCGGACGGTAAGATGACATTTGCTTCGATTGGCGTCGGCAGCATTCCACAGTTTCTCGGCATCCTGTTGCAGCTTCGCACCGGTGTGAAGCTTGTCGAGGTGCCCTACAGGGGCGGGCAGCCGGCGGCCATCGATCTGCTGGGGGGTCGGGTGGATATGGCGTTTCTCAATGCCCCGGCCGTCCTGTCGCAGGTTCAGGCCGGGCAGCTGCGCGCGCTCGCCGTTGCGTCCGCGGCTCGCATGAAGTCGCTGCCCGACACGCCGTCAATGTCCGAGGCCGGATACCCTGACGTCACGATGGGCACTTGGTATGGAATCTCGGCGCCGGCCGGGACGCCGCGTGAGATCGTCGACAAGTTACACGCGGCCATCGCGCAGACACTCAGCATGCCTAAGACAAGGGAAAAGATCGAAGCGCAGGGCGTTCAGATTTTCCTGAAAGGTCCCGACGAATACGCGGCCTATCTTCAGGCCGACGCCAAGCTCATGATGGAGTTGATCAAGGCGGCCAATATTACGGCGAACTGATGCCGTGCCAGGCCAGAGGCTCGAAACCACGATCGCTCCCAGTCATGAAGCCGAGCCATCCGATTGCACGAAGCGCTGTTGCGCTTGGATCACTTCGACGTTCGCCGGACGATCGAATGACGGCGGCGTCGGTTCGCCGGGATGCCGAGGACGGCCAATGGCGCGGAACCAATCCTCCAGGCCCGGCGGCGCGATAAGCCAGAGCAGCCGCATTTGTTCTGGGCCGGTATTCGTGATCTTGTGCTGTAAACCGCGGCCAATCAAAATCATCGTTTCGGCGCGGATATCGTGGAGCTGCCCCTCGATATCGGCTTGCCCCATACCGCGGTAGCAAAACAGCAATTCGTGGCTGCGCTCATGCGCGTGGCGACGGATATGCGCGCCCGCCTCGAGCACCTGAATCCCGGTAGAGAATGTGTCGTAAGGCGAATTGTAGGGATTAATCTTGTTGATCACGTAGCCCGTCGATGGCAACGGTTGCCAGAACGATTCGCCATCCTCTGGGCCGAGTGCAATCACGACGCCTTTGGCATGATCACTCATGAGAACCTCCGTTGAGACGAAAGTGGTCGAGCAACAGCGCGTTGTAAGCATCGGCCTGGGTCTGTGGGAAGTGGTGCCCACCACGCTCAAACTTTACAAATCGCGCGCCGGCGATCTCGCCGGCCAGCACCTCGCTCAACTGGCGCGGCACCAACACGTCGTCCTCGGCCGCGATCACCAATGTGGGACTGCGGATCTGTCGCGCTCGCGTGCCGGTATCGAACGCCAGCAACGCGTCGATCCGCGCCGCGACGATCTCGGGCGGCGTGTTGTGGGCGGTGCGGACCGCTCCGTCGGAGTGCGGCAAGCCCGCGGGCAAGGTGAGGGCGGTGCCAAGATTCTCATAAGCCTCGCTGCCCATTTCGAACAAAACACGCCTGCGAAATTCAAAGATGCGAACGAAGCGCACGTCCGGCCGCGCCCAGGTGCCGCCGAGGACGAGCGACGCGATGCGGTCGGGGTATCCGGCTGCAAGTACCTGGGCGATGGCGCCTCCGGTCGAATTGCCGACCAGATGGATACGGTTGAAGGCGAGTGCATCGATCAGCCGCAGCGTGTCGTCAGCCCATTGCTCGACACTGTACGGTGGTTGTCCCTCGCTTGCCCCGACACCTCGGTGATCGAACGTCACGGTTCGAAACTCGGAACGGAACGCAGCGACTTGCGTCTTCCAATAGGCGCCGTGGCCGCCCAGTCCTACGATGAACACGATGGGCGGACCGGCGCCGGCCTCTTCGTAGGCGAGCCGTCCGCCATCGATTGCGAGTGTTTCGCCCATCAGCCAGGATGCCGCGGAGGTGCGGATTGCGTTTGCGCGCTGCCGGTGTCGTAGCTGTCCATGAAATTTTCCACTACGGCATGCAACTCGTCCCATGGCGCGTTGATGAAATTGTAGTTGCGAACAGCGAAGGCCGGGCCGACGAAGAACTTTTCGTAAGACGTCGCACGGCTCGCATGATCCGAGCCAACCAAGTCCCAGGCCAGCTTGAATAGCTTCATGCGATCCACCGCCGCGAATTCGCCCGCAGTCCAGAATGTCTCGAACAAGCTGCGGAGCTCCGGATCTTCGAGCACGTCGATGCTCGCCGGGAACTGGAACTGGCCGCCGCCCATGAGTTCCCGCATGATGTCGATCAGTTGCGAGTGGTTCTCCATCGCCCAATGAATGGCCGCGTAGAGGTAACGGCGATTGAACACAACGTAGCCATTGTCGAACGGCTGGCAGGCTTCGATCTGTCCATCGACCATCGCGTTAAAGCCCGCCTCCATGGCGGCGAGGCGGGCCAACGTCTCACGCACGGCCGGGATATCCCGCGCGCCGGTGTAACGCGTCACCAGGCTCGCGACACCCAACATAAAGCGAAGCTTCGATCCGAACCGGACGTTTGATTGATGGTTGGAAATGACGTGCGCCGCGGTCTGAATATAGATGTTGCGGGATAGGGCCGGATTGTCGTGCACGATCACCTTTTCCCACGGCACGTGCACGTCCCGGAACACCAGCATGCAATCCGATTCATCGAAGCGCGCGCTCAGCGGACGATCGAAGGGCCGCAGCCCTGTCCGGTTGAACGGCTCGCGTGACCATAACATCAATCCGGGCAGATTGAGCGGAATGACGCAGGTGATCGATTCTTTGAGTTGGTCCGGCGCCAGCGGCATCACATTGCCGACCAGCACCTCGTGGGCATAGGCGGCGCCGCTCGCCAGCATCTTCATGCCGTTGAGCGTGACGCCTTTGTCGTCCTCGGCGGTCACCCGCAGCGCCGGCTGCGGCAGGCCTTTGGCGAGGTAATAGTCCTTGTTGCGCGCGCCCTGGGGCGGAACGATCGCGTAGGTTGCGAACAGATCGTTGCGCCGAACATGTTGGTAGATCGACAGCAGATTGTTGCTATTGCCGCCGGGCTCGCTGTCGAACACTTCAGGCTTCATCGACAGCCCGGTGAGATTGCCGGCGAAGGCGTCGGGCGTCCGCCCCATCAGTCCAAAGCAAAAGTCGGCGATCTTGCGGTGGGCTCTGTTTCGGCGGCGCAAATCCTCCTGCGAACGCGGCCGCAGGTAGTACATGCTGTAGCGCTCGCCGTTTTCCTCGAACGTCATGACGTCGCGCAGCGCGGGATCCGCCTTCATGTCGAAGAGCGCCGCATAGGTCCTGGCGCCGCCCGCGAAGGCAGGGTGCGTGGTCTGGTCCGTGACCCGCTCTTTGCCCAAGTAGATTGCGCGGCCGTCGCGAATGCTTTCCAGGTATTCCTTGCCGGTCAGGAGCATGAGCAATCACAACTACGCCAGCCCTCCCCGTCAACCGGGGAGGGCGATGCTTCAGTCAAAGCGTTCCCGCGAAGACGGTTACGATCCGGCCGGATACGTTGCGATCAGGCTCCACTTTCCGTCCTTCATCTCGATGATGTAGACCGGCTTCAGCGCATCGCCGTTGCGACCGAACGAGATCGGACCTTCCAGCGCTGGGTAGGGCGGCATCGCGCGAAGCACATCGCGGATTGCGGTCCGCTCTGCGGCGAGCTTCGCCGGCTCGCCAGTCACTTTAGCCTCTCGCATCGCGTGGGCGTAGAACATCACGATGTCGTACGCTGCGGCGTCGAATTGCGAGGCTGCGGTACGGTCGATGCCGGCCGCCTTGGCGCGTTTGACGAACTCTTCCTCGAACTTCTTCGCCTTGTCGCTCACTCCGCCAAAGAACGTGGTCGGGATCACGGTGCCATTGCCGCTCACTCCCATGCGGGACGCGAGCTCGGAGTCGGCGATGGTAGATCCCGCAACCAAGCGTCCGGTGTGGCCCTGACGGCGCAGCTCTTGGGCGAGCCGGATCGCAGACTCAGGTCCCGCGCCGATGCCGATCAGGTCCGTCGGCGTCGCTTTCAACTGAGAAACCTGGGCGGACAGATCGAAGGCTTGGCTCTGGAACGTGACCGCCGCTTTCATCTCCGTGCCCGCCGCCTTCATGATGTTCGGGAGCACGATCTCGCCCATGGTCTTGGAAATGACATCGTCGGTGGCGTAAGCGACCGCGCCGGTGGCGGCGGGGTATTTCTTGTCTTGAAGCGTCTTCATCACATGCCGGAACATGTAGCCTTCGTCCGAGGTGTTACGCAGGCCGTAGGTGAATGGCTCGGCGAGCTTCGGTGCGGACGACGCCATCGACATCATTACGATGCCGGTGCGCTCCCCAGCCGCGAACGCCACGCGGCATTCGCCCGAGCTGAACGGACCGACGATCGCCATCACCCTGTCGTCCTCAGCGAGCTTGCGGACTCCGACCACAGCCTGCTCCGGCTTTCCCGCAGTGTCGAAGCTGATGAGACGGAGCTTCTTGCCATTGATTCCGCCGGCAGCGTTGATTTCCTCAATCGCCATCTGTGCCGCGATTTCGTTGGTGCGGGCGAGCGTGGCAAACGGGCCCGCGCCCGCGAGCAAATTACCAAGCAGAATTTCCTGGGCCTGAGACGCCTGCATGGTCATCGCGGACAGCGCTGCCGCTACCAGCAATCCTAGAAACTTCGATTTCATCGCCTTGCTCCTGTTGAATGGTTCGTGGAATTCCCAATCATCCGGCAACTGTCTTGCGTTTTTCGGCGCGGCCCAGATAAGCGTCGCGCAAGGATGGATCGTCGCGCAGGTCGGATGGCGCGCCTTCCATGACTTTGCTTCCGAGCTCCAGCACATAGGCCCGATTGGCGAGCTCCAGCGCCATGTGAGTATTCTGCTCGACCAGAAGGATCGCAAGCCCGCGCTGGCGGTTCAATTCGGCAATGAGCGCAAATACGGTCCTGGTCAAAAGTGGGCTCAAGCCGAGCGATGGCTCGTCCAGCATCATAAGCTTCGGATCGGCCAAGAGGCCGCGGCCGATCGCCAGCATCTGCTGCTCACCACCGGACAGCACCGATGCGGGCAGCTGCCGCCGCGCCGCGAGGTTCGGGAAGCGCGCGTAGATTGCATCGATCTCGGCATCGACCGTGCGCGTGTCTTTGCGAGCGAATGCCCCCATCAGCAGATTCTCATGCACCGTCAGACTGGTAACGATGCGGCGCCCCTCCGGAACGAGCACAAGCCGCTCGCGCACCCTGCGGCTGGTCGGCCAGCGCGTGATGTCGCCACCATCAAGCTTGATACTGCCGCTATCCGCTGGCTCGAGTCCCATCAGTGCCTTGAGCAGCGACGATTTGCCCGCGCCGTTGGCGCCGAGCACCGCAACGATCTCTCCGGCCGCAACCTTGAGCGAAACGCCTCGTACCGCATGAACCCGGCCGTAGCGCACGTGGAGGTCGTTCACCTCAAGCATGGGTCTGCTCCGCCGCGGCGGTGCCGAGATAGGCTTCCCGAACCAGTGCGTCCTCGCGCACCCGATCGGGCGAGCCCTCGGCAATCTTGCGGCCGAAGTTGAGCACGACAACTTCGGAGCACAAGGCATCAACGAAATGCATGTCGTGTTCGACCACCAGAAGCGTGATGCCGCGGTCGCGGCAGATTGCCGTGATGTCCTCACGCAGCGCATCGGTTTCGGCAGGATTGAGGCCCGCCGCCGGTTCGTCGAGCAGCAGAAGACGCGGCTGTGCCATCAATGCGCGCAGCAGCTCGATCCGCTTCTGCAGGCCATACGGCAGGCTGCCGACCGTGGCGTTTTCGATCTGAGCGAGACCCGCCTCCGCAAGCGCGGCGCGCGCCTCTTCGCGCCAGCGGTTGCCGGGAATGAGATTGACCGGTTGCAGCACACCGAGGAAGCCGCTGTTACGGCAATGTTGGCCGATCAGGATGTTCTCCAATGCGCTGAGATGAGGCATTAGACGGATATTTTGGAAGTTTCGCGCGACGCCATGATGGATGCGCCGGCGTGAGGGAATTCGCGCGATGTCGACGCCATCGAGCAGGATGCGTCCGGTATCGATCGGATAGACGCCGGTGATCAGGTTGAACACCGTCGTTTTGCCGGCGCCATTCGGGCCGATCAGGCCCGTGCACGAGCCGCGTCGGACCGAAAAGCTCAAATCTTCGATCACCGCCAAGCCGCCGAAATGCTTGCTGACGGCATCGAATATGAGGATCGGGTCGGGGCCGGTCACGTGGCCTGCTCCTTGCGATCAAACTCGCTACGCAGTCCCAGAAGCCGCCGAATCTGAGTGCCGGTCACTAGGCCCTGCGGCCGCACCACCATGACGACAATCAGGATCGCGGCGAATATGACGTAACGCCATTGCGCGCTCCCGCGCAAAAGTTCCGGCAGCAGCGTGAACACAGTGGCGCCGAGCAGCGGTCCGAGCACGCTTTGGGTGCCTCCGAACAGCACATAAAGAACGATCGAAATGGAGAGAGAAATCGAGAAATATTGCGCCTCGATGTAACTGAAGTGATGCGCGTATAGCCCGCCGCCGATGCCGGCGATTGCAGATCCCATCGTGAACGCCGCCACTTGAAACGCGCGTACGTTAAGCCCCATCAGATCGGCCACGCGCTCATCATCGTGAACCGCCGTGATCGCGATGCCAAAGCGCGTCGAAAACAACAGCCAGACCAGACCTACGACGCCGAGCGTGAACAGCGCGATGGTCGGCAGCCGGATGAATGCCGTGACCGGATATCCGGCAGCGCCGCCGACCACTTCGAGGTTGAGGATGCCCGCCCGCACCATCTCGCCCAGCGCGAACGTTGCGAGCGCCAAGTAAATACCGCGCGTGCGCAACACCGGGACCGCAACCGCGAGTCCGACCAAACCCGCCACCGCACCCCCGAGCGGAATTGCAAGCAGCGGCGAGACCGCGAGCTGATTGCTGACAAAGGCAGAGAAGTAGCCCCCGATCACGGCGAACCCGGCAATGCCGAGATTGAGTTGGCCAGCGGCGATCGGAAGGAACGCAGCGTAGGCATAGACGATGTTGATGGCGAGCAGGACCAGCACGCCCTCGAGATAGCCGCTCATGCGCGCGCTCCGGTGCGCGCATCGCCGAACAGGCCCGTCGGCCGCACGATCAGGATCAGCAAAAGCAGGCCATAAACCGAAATGTCCACAAAATCGGCGCCGAAGTAACGGATCGAGAATGCCTCTGCGAGGCCGATGATGAGACCGCCCACGATCGCACCCCAGATATTGCCCATGCCGCCGACCACCATGGCCGAGATTCCCTTCAGGCCAAGCGCCTCACCCATGAACGGATGGACTTGCCGGTAGTTCAGAGCAAACAGCACACCGGCGAGCGCCGCGAACAACCCGCTGATGACAAAGACTAGTGGCACAATCCGGTTGACGTCGACGCCGAGCAAGAGCGCGGTGTTGGAATCTTCCGCGATGGTACGCAGCCCGCGCCCGAGCCGGGTCCTGGTCAGGAAAGCCGATAACCCCCAAATCATCGCAACGGAGCACAGGAGCCCAACCAGCTGCGGAATGCTGATCACCAGGTTGGCGATGCGCCAGTCGGACGTGCCGAACAGTTGAGGCACGCTCTGTAACTCAGATCCCCAGAAAGCAACGGCCAGATTTTCGAACAGAATCAGAAATGCCATCGAGCTGACCAGCGGCACAAACTCTTGCGCGGTGCGCATCCAGCGCCAGGTAAAGCGCTCGACCACGAGCGACGCAGCGGCTCCGACCGCGAGCGCGCTGAGCGCCGCAATCGGCCAGGGTGCGCCATGGCGGATCAGCACCCAGGTCGTCATGCCGCCAATCATGAACAGGCCCGGGATGCTGAAGTTGAGGAATTTCAGCACCCCAATAGACAGCGTCAGGGCCACGCCAACGATGGCGTAGATCGACCCAAGCATCAGTCCATTGACGATCTGCTGCGAAAGAATGGCCTGCCTCTCGATCTGCGTCTGGTCGGTCGTAGGTGGCCAGTAGCCTTTAGCCCGTCCTGCGCAAGGGTTGCGGTGTTCCCTTCACCGAATTGATGTAGCGCACCGCCTTGCTGGAACTCTCGATCAACGCGTTTGCCGCAGCGCTCAAGGCAGCGAATGAGGCGCTATCCAACGCCCCGAAGAACAGATCGTTGACCGCGCGGATTTCCGCGCTGATGCGATCGATCGCGAGCCGCCCGGCAGGGGCTACGCTGAGCAGCATGCCGCGGCGGTCGAGCGGGTTTGTGCGTTTGAACAGAAGGCTGCGCCGGGCGAGCTTGCCGGTTTCCGACGCGACGAAGGCGCTTGAGACATGCAGCGCCTGCGCGAGCGCACTGACGCTGATACCATTGTGCCCTTGAAGATGCGCGACGGCGATCATCAGGCTGTACTGCGGCGGGCTGATCCCTATCCGCCGTCCCAGATGTTCGCGCACGATTTCCATGCGGGTCGAGATCGTCAGCAGGTCCCCGACAAGCGTGCGGAAGCGCCCGTCCGACCCATTGTCGAGCAGCGCCGCGCGCGAGACGGTCGCCGGCAAGACATAGAGAGCCGCGTCGAGGTCCTTGTTGGCCTTGCCGGCGCGGCCGCGCCGCAGCCTAGAGATTGACATATCCGGTATCGCCCAGGAGCTGCGATTCCACCGGGATATGAAGGCTGTCGTGCACGGTGTTGTAGAACTTCCAGAAGCCGACCACACACGCGAGCTCGACGATCTGCGGCGGTGTCAGATGTTTCTTCAGGCGTTGTAGAATTTCGTCCGGCACCGAGGTCGGATCCTCGGACGCCGAGCGCACGTAGTCGAAGCAGGCCTGCTCCATCTCGTTCGCCGGGTCGTTGTCGCCCGTGATGATGTCCTGCAGCTCCTGCTCGCTCATGTTCCAGCCTTCGAACCCAGCTTGGGTCGGCTTCTTGAGCATCGAGCAGCTGTGCGCCGTGCAATAGGCGCAGCCGTTGGTGGCGCAGGCGACCGCCGCAAGCTTGCGTTTGAGCAATTGGTCGAGTGTCGAGGTCGGATCGCGCATGATCTTGCTGTTGAGGCTCCACAGCGTCTCCGCGATCTCGGGGCGGTGAGCGTAGAGCTTGAGCGCGTTGGGCAGGAAGCCCATGCGTTTCTTGTACGGATCGAGCACGGGCCTGAGGCGGGGATCGAAATCTTCCTCCTTCACATACGGAATGAAGGGTTGCGCTTCGACCAGCACTTTCGGTTTCGGAGGCGTGATGGCGTCCATGATGGGCTCCTCTCAGAGATAGTCCTCAAGTTTCACCTTGCCCCAGTTGCGGGGCCAGGCGCGTTCGAAGTCCGCGGGATCGTGTCGCGATTTGACGGTGGCATCGATTCCCATTTTGCCGACCGTACGCCAGGGATGCTGGCCCTCGATCGGCTTGGCCGAAGGGTCGTAGGGCGAACCACGGGTATTGCCGACGACGATAATGTCGCGCGCCGGATCGCACCGCGTCGCGATGGCATGATAGACGTCGGCCGGGTCGTCGAGATCGGTATCGGGACTGACGGCCACCACCAGTTTGGTGTTGAGCCATGGCGCGCCCATCGCGGTCATCAGCGCGTCGTTGACGAATCCCTCGCGCGGATAATTGAATTGCAGGATGCAGGAGACCGCGGCACCCCAGGTTGGGAAGCGCACGTCTTTCACGTCGAGGCCGATCTCCGTCAGGCGGTTGTACAGTACGGCTTCGTGGCAGAGCCGGGGTAAGGTCTGGTGATCGGTGGCGGGTGTGGTCTGGTGGTTGCGATAGATCGGCCGGTCCGCCCGCATGGTGACGGCGGTGATTTCGACCTCGGGAATTTCTTCGTAGTGCGGCAGATGGTACATCGATGGTGACGTCACATCGCCGACGCGGAATTTGCCGTTCAGTTTAATTCGCCCTTCGACGACAATCTCGGCCACCGCCGGGACGGTGAGATCGATCGTCTCGCAAGGCACCATCTCGACGTCGCGGTCCATGATGGTGCCGACCATTTCCATCTCGCCCCATGAATCCATGTGGAGTCCGGAAAAGTTGGCCATGATCTCGTACGCGGGCGGGACACCGAAGACATACGCGATCGGCATGTATTCAGCACCCATCTCGCGGTACTTGCGCATGATGATGTGCGAGTGCGGCGTGACGAAACTAACGAGCCCACGACGGGGACCGACCGCATGCGTTCCCGCATGGCATGAATTGTAGAAGCCCGTCTCCGGATCCTTGATGATGTTCATCGCCGTCACATAGGGCGCGGCGTCTTTGTCCTTGTGGAAGGGGATCGGGAGCTTGGTCCAATCGGCGTCGGCGCCGATCTGGATCACGTCCTTCACGGGCCCGGTCTTGACGTTTTTGAAACCGCGTGCGGGCTGCCGCAGGCGATAGGCGAGCGTCTTGAGGTAGTTGGCGGAATCGACACCGATGGTGCGCGCCTGAGAGCGCCGGTTCTTCACCAGGATGTCGCAGAGCCGAAATCCGGGCTTCTCGGGGATGTTCTCGAACAAGATTGGCTGGTCGCTCTGCGCCGAAAGCGCGCCGATGTCGTCCATCCGCACCGGCTTGGTGATGCGCGTGACGATGTCGGCATTAGTTTCAAGGTACTCGCGCAGCGACGCGTCGAGACCTTGATTGGATCGGCGAGCGGTCGACGGCACGGCCAAGGCACGTCCTTCGCACAACAGGCATTTCCTTAAGTAACTTTACTATCTCGCTTTTTGTAGTCAAGGCGGGTGCAGATGGCTCAACAGGCGAAAAAATGTGCAACAGGAAGGTCGAGGTGGGACCGATCTCAGGAACGCGAAGGCGCTCGGCGTGCTACCGCCGCCATCACACTGCGACGGCGTATCGCTTCAGTAACCGTTGAACGATGAAGCGTACGATGCGGTCGCAAGCGTATCCCAGCAGTCCCAACGTGATGATGCCGACGAAAACCCACTCGGTTTTGCCGTAGTTCCGCGCTGTCCAGATCATCGAGCCGACGCCGACCTGAGCCGCTACGATTTCTGCGGACACGATGGTCAGGAAGGAGTTGCCCATCGCCAGCCGGGCTCCCGTGACCATGTAGGGTATGGTTGATGGAAAGATCACGGTGAGAAGAGTTTGCAGCCGTCCGGCGCCGAGCGCTGCCGCAGCCCTCAACCTCAATTCGCTGACCGAGAGCACACCCGCAATGGTGTTGATGGTGACGATAAAAATCGTGGTGTAGAGGATCAGGGCCACCTTGGAGGCTTCGCCGGGACCGAGCCAAATCACGGCAAGCGTGACAAACGCGATCGGCGGAATGAAGCGGAAGAACTCAACATAGGGATCGAGCAGCCGGCGCACGAACGAAAAATATCCCATCAGCATGCCGATCGGGATGCCGATGACGAGCCCGAGCGACCAGCCTGCCATGATGCGGGCGAGCGAGGCGCCGATCGACTGCAGCAGCGTTCCGTCTTCCCAAAGCTCGCCGACCGCGTAGAAGGTCAACTGCGGCGACGGCAGGAACAGCGGCTGAAAGTGCCAGCTCAACACCTCCCAGATGAGAAGGCCGAGCGACACTGAGAAGGCGCCGGTGAGAAACCTCGCCAGCCTGGTATCGAAAAAGGCTGTCGCAGGCCGGGCCTCGGGAGCGGCCGCAGGGTAGCGCGGAGACTCGGTTTCGAGCGTCGTCATGCGGCGGCGTCCCGCGCCGAGCCTTCTCGCACTAAGCCCTCTCTCACCAAGCCTTGCGCCTGCAGCGTGCGCCGTACCTCCGAGGCGATGTCCTCCCGCAGATCGCGATAGAGTTCCAAGGCGGCGGGAGCGGTGAGCTCGCGCGGACGGGG
This sequence comes from Rhodoplanes serenus, assembly GCA_945893145.1. Lineage (GTDB taxonomy): Bacteria > Pseudomonadota > Alphaproteobacteria > Rhizobiales > Xanthobacteraceae > Z2-YC6860. The sequence continues at coordinate 38,637 of CAMDDZ010000011.1, forward strand.
GATCGAGACCGGCGCAACGGTCTTGAACGTCGCATCGGGACCCGCCGTCATGGTGATGATGCGGTCGCCGAGCAGAATGGCTTCCCAGATGTCGTGGGTGATGAACAGGATGGTCGGGCGGGTGGCCCGCCAGATTCGATCGACCTCGACCTGCATCACTTCGCGCGTTTGTGCATCGAGCGCGCCGAACGGTTCGTCCATCAGCACCACGGAAGGCTCGTTGACCAGGACCCGCGCGATCTGGGCCCGCTGCCGCATGCCGCCGGAGAGCTCGCCGGGCATACGGCTTCCGGCGTGGCCGAGGCCGACCAGTTCCAGATAGCGCCGCGCCGCATCGGCGCGGGTTGAGCGCGGCACGCCGCACATGCGCGGCCCATATTCCACATTTTCCTGGACGGTGAGCCACGGAAACAACGCTTCGGTGCTCTGAAACACGACGCCGCGATCCCGGCCAGGCCCGTGAACGGGTCGCCCGCCGACGGAGACCTTTCCGGACGTGGCCGGCAGAAAGCCTGCCACGAGATTGAGCAATGTCGATTTTCCGCAACCGCTCGGCCCCAGCAGGCAGACGAATTCACCGGCCGCGACGTGGAGATTGATGTCGGACACGATCCGGTGTTCGCCGAAGGCGACCGAAACATGCTCGAGTCGGATATCCGCCCCCGTGCATGCGGACTCGGACCGATCTGCGGGCGACGGAGACGCGCTCATAGAACGCTCTGATTACTTCGCTACGTAGAACCCCCGCTGAATAATCTTGCCGAGGTCGACTTTGCCCGGCGTGATTTTCCGCGCTGCCAGGAAGTCCGCGATCTTGTCATAGGTTGCCATGTCGGCCGCGGTGAAGTCGCGCACCGTGCATTGCACCTCTTTGAGCGTATCGAGAGCCGTTGCAAGCGGGATCTTTGCTTCTGCCTGCACCGCGGCCGCGCCTTTGGCCGGATCGGCGCGGACGATCTCGCACGCTTCGGCGAGCGCGGCCAGGATTGACTTTGCCTCGGCCTGGTGAGTTGCGAGCCATGTGCCGTTTGCCGACAGCCACATGTTGTAGGCGTAACCGACGTCGCCGCTGGTCAGCAGAATCCTGCCGCCCTGCTTGATGCCATTCGTCGGCCACGGCTCCCACAGGAAGTAGCCGTCGACATCGCCGCGCGCCAGCAGCGCCGGAAACTCAGGCGGACCGGCCTTCACGATCTCCACTGACTTGGGATCGATGCCAAACTTGATCAGCATCTGTTCGGTCGAGAATTCACTGACCGATCCAGGAACGACACCGAGCTTCTTGAGCTGCTTCGCATCCGTGATGCCAGCCTTCACGACCATTTTGATATAGGTCGCCGACTGCCCGTAAATGCCAAGCACCTTGATGTCCGCACGCGCTGCCCGGATCAGCGTTGTCGGCTCGGCCGCGCCGCCCATTGGGGCGATGTTGGCCGCGACCGCATCGAGCGCGTCGCCGCCCTGGGTGAATTGCACGAGCTCAACATTGACGCCGTGTTTCTCGAACAGCTTGGCCTGCTTGGAGAGATAGATCGGCACATAGGCGGCATCGACGCCAATGGCCAGCTTGATCGGGTCCTTGGTCTGCGCGCTGGGCGAGGGCGACAGCGCAACCACGATCGAAAGTGCAAGTGCGGCGGTCAGAACGTTGCGATGGTTCATCGCGATTCTCCTCTAAGTCGTCGTCTCTGGCTCCGGACCCTGGGTGGATGCGGCGCCGCGGGTGCCCTGATGAGACGCTCCTCAGAGCAAGCTGAATGCCAGTTTCTCGCTTATTGCACGGCCATCCTGCACCATTTTTAAACTGACGAAAACCGGTCGACTCGGAAAGGAGCCAAGTCCAGGCCCGGAGCGAGGCCTGCCATCGCCTCGGCTATCGCCTTACCGGACGCGGCGGCGGTGGTGAGGCCAAGCGGACCGTGGCCGAAACAGAACCAGACGTTCGGCCAATGCGGCACCGAACCGATCATCGGCAGGCTGTCGGGTAATCCGGGCCGGTGACCCATCCAGCGCACCCCGTTTGAGCCGTCGAGACCAGGCAGCATCTTTTGCGCCATCGGCAGAAGCATGTCGGCGCGGTGCCAGTTCGGCGGGGCATCGATGCCGGCGAGTTCGACCGTTCCGGCAAGCCGTATGCTGCCCGCCATCGGGACGGCGCCGAAATTCATGCCGCCGTCGATCAGCGGACCACAGAGTTGAACATTCGGCGCCGGCAACTCGAGATGATAGCCGCGCAATGCCTCGAGCGGCACGTCGATGCCGGCCTGTTTGGCGAGCCGTTTGGAGAACGCCCCAGCGGCGATCACGAGGTGGTCGCCGGATAACGGCCCGCTCGACGTCACGGCCAGAACGCCGCCGTGTTCATCGCGGTTGATGACGATGACCTCGCGCCGCTCGAATGTGCCTCCGTGCGCGACGAAGCTCCCCACAAGCGCGGCGGTCAGCGCGCGAGGGTCGGTAGTGAAAGCGCTGTCCGGCAGGTAGCAGCCATGTTGGTAAAGGCTCGAGAGAGCAGGGACTCGTTCTCTAAGCTCAGCCGCATTGAGCTCCGTCACCTTGATTCCGTGCTCACGGTAGACCGCGATCTTGTCTGCAATCTGAGCCTGGGCGGAGGCGCCTTGAAACACGTACAGCTCGCCCTGATCCCGGACGAGATGCATTGCGCCGGCATCCGCAATCAGCGCACGTGTGGCGTCCAACGCGCCGCTCAGGAGACCGGAAAGCGCATGCGATATCCGGGTCACTTCCGCCGGGGTGGCGTGGCGGACCAGGCGGGTGAGCCACGGAAGCAGCGCCAGGCCATACCGCCAGCGAATGACCAGCGGGCCGTCAGGATCGAGCAGCATTTGGGGGACACGGCGCAGAATCCCTGCCGTGGCAAGCGGCAGGACCGATCCCGAGTGCAGGATGCCAGCATTGCCGGCCGAGCAGCCGCTGCCGGGTTCGTTGCGGTCAAGGAGTGTGACCGCGAACCCGTGCCGTTGCAGCCAGAGCGCGCAGCAGGTGCCGACAATGCCGGCACCGACGACCAGCACGCGCGCGCGGCCATTGGACCGCGTAGGGTTTGGAGTCATAATTCGACCAGCATGCAGATACTGCATCGGCTCCGCAATCGAGCATGGCACCGCCGCAGTACGGCGGGCGGCGCATCGCGTCACTTCTTGAAGGAGACGCCAGCTTGAATATCGCGCACCAAATCCAGGCCGCCACGCCTCTGGTCCCGCCGCCGCTGGTGGCGCCGGTTTATCGGCTCGATCGCACGTTCGAGCAAAACGCGTCCGACGGGCCGGCTTTTACCGGTCCCTATCCTGACGTGCCGGTGACGCCGATGAAAGACTTTCTCGGCCACCGTGTTGCGTCTCGCATCGGCGTCGCGGCGAGCCTCTTGGTGAACGAACGATGGTTTGAGCTCTATAGCCGGCTCGGTTTCGATCTGCTCACCTACAAGACCATCCGTAGCCGCGCGCGGCTGGCACATCCACTACCAAACTGGCTCTATCTGAACGAGAGCACGGTTGCGGCTGGCGGCCCGGCGGCGTTGCTTCAGGCGATTGACCAAATCCCTTCGGCTGCGTTTGCCGCCACCGCGGCCGGATCGATCGGTATGCCGTCCAGCGCGCCCGAGGTCTGGCGACGCGATATCCGGCGTTGCCGTACGCACCTGCGGCCCGGGCAGATCATGATCGTTTCGGTCGTCGGCACGGCTGATCCTGACACGACGGAGCAAGACATCATCGCCGATTTCAGCGCGCTCGCCGGAGAGGCGCGCGATGCTGGAGCGCACGCCGTGGAATTGAATCTTTCATGCCCGAATGTCGGCCAGCGTGAGAGCGAGGTGTACCGCGACACCGAACTCGCGGTCCGCATTGGCGCGGCAGCACGTGCGGCTGCCGGACCGCTTCCGCTCCTTGTCAAAATCGGCCCGATTGAAGAGCGTGACCGAATGGCCGAGTTGCTGCAGCGGCTCGCCGGACTGGTCGATGGCGTGGTGATGATCAACGCGCCGAGCCGTTTGATCGTCGACACTTCTGGCACCCCGGCGTTCGGCCGGAACCGCGAGCGGGCCGGCATGATGGGCGGAGCCGTGTTTGACATCGCGTTGAAATGCGTGCGAACCGCCGTCGAGATCGTCCGGCGCGACAGTCTGAACTTGGATGTTCTGGCGGTTGGTGGCGTGTGCTCGGCCGAGCGGATCAGTGCGTTCGCCAATGCGGGCGCTTATGCGGTGCTGACGGCTTCGGCTTGTGCTTGGGATCCCTACCTGGCGATCCGGGCCAAGCATCACGATCCGATGCTGTAACTCCATCATGCTGGCCGTTCGTTACGAGCAATATGGTGGTCCGGACGTGTTGCGGCTCGTCGAAGTGCCGGACCCGGAGCCCGGTCCGGGGCAGGTGCGCGTTGATCTGCGCGCCGCGAGCGTCATTCCGGGCGACTGGAAGGTGCGTGCCGGCCATTTGAAAGAATATTTTCCGATTTCGTTTCCAAAAATTCCCGGCCGCGACGGCGCTGGCGTGGTGACCAAGCTCGGCCCGGACGTGGACTACATCACAGTCGGTACTTCGGTTTGCGTTGTCGCCCAGCACGTCGAACCCGGAACCTATGCGCAAGCCATCGTGCGCGATCGCGAGAGCATCACGCCGCTGCCGCGCAATCTTGGCTTCGACGAGGGGGCAGCGCTCATTCACGCCGGCGTTTGCGCCTGGATCTGCCTGGTGGAGACCGCGGAGCTGCGGTCCGGCATGCGTGTCCTGGTGCAGGGAGGGGCAGGCGCGATCGGTGGCCTGGCCGTTCAGCTTGCTCGGCATCTCGGCGCGCATGTGGCGGCAACGTGCCGGGCGGAAAACGCAGCCTATGTGAGAGGGCTCGGCGCTGACCAAGTGGTTGCGTATGATCGCGGTGACTTCGCGGAGGAGTTGAAAGACTTCGACGTCGTGCTCGACTTGATCGGCGGCGACGTCCACCGCCGTTCCTATCCGGTCCTGAAGCGAAACGGCCATATGGTGTGCCTGATCGCGGCACCGTTCGAGAATCGTGCGGCGGAATTTGGTGTCCGCGTGACCACGCCGCGCATCAACGACCATCGCCAGGCGCTGGATTTCGTTGCCGGCTTGGCCGCGCGTGGCGCACTCAAACCGCAGATTTGTGCCCGGATGGAATTGGCTCAAGCGGCCGAAGCACAGCGCCGGCTCGAGCAGGGTTTGGTCACGCGTGGCCGCATCATTCTGCAGATCCCACCCACCGGCGCGGCGGCATGACGCGCATGTCCGGGTCTTTGCGCTTCCAGGTGGGCATCGACATCGGCGGGACTTTCACCGATCTGGTGATGGTCGGGAACGATGGCCGCGTGCATAGCCAGAAGCTGTTGTCGACGCCGGACGACTATGGCCGTGGCATCGTTGAGGGGCTGACAGCCGCGCTTGCGGCGGTGTCCGCGTCGCCCGGCCAAGTGGACCGTGTGGTGCATGCGACCACGGTGGCGACCAACGCCATTCTCGAACACAAGGGCGCCTGTACCGCCTTGATCACCACGAGTGGCTTTCGCGACGTGCTGGAAATGCGGCGTCTGCGCATTCCGGAAATGTATGCGCTCAATTGGCAGAAGCCGGCCCCGTTGGTCCCACGGCGCTTGCGGTTGGAGGTTGCCGAACGGATTGGCGCGCGCGGTCAGGTCTGGGAGCCGTTGAACGATGCAAGTGTGCGCACAGCTGCTGAGCGGCTGAAGGGCGCGCAAGTCGAAGCGATCGCGGTCAGCCTGCTGCATTCTTACGCCAATCCGTCGCACGAACTGCGGGTGCGGGAGATCCTGCGCGACGTGCTCGGCGACGCAGTGTTCATTACCTGTTCGAGCGACATTCTGCCGGTGATCCGGGAATACGAACGAACCAGCACGACGGTAATCAACGCTTATCTCGGCCCGATCCTGAAAAAATACTTCACGTCGCTGCAACGGCATTTAGCGACCATCGGCGTCACGGCTCCGTTGCACGTCATGAAATCCGACGGCGGCATCATGACGGTGGCGGCCGCGACCGAGAAGCCGGCCTATATCGTCGAATCCGGCCCGGCCGCCGGCGTGATCGGAGCCGCCGGAGTTTCAAATGTGCTGTCGTCGCGGGAATGCATCACGCTCGACATGGGCGGCACCACCGCGAAGGCGTCGATCGTCGAGATCGGCCAGGTTTCGCGCACCGGCGACTATGAGGTCGGCGCCGGCATCAATCTTTCCAGCAAGCTGGTGATGGGCGGCGGCTATGCGCTCAAGCTGCCAGTGATCGATGTATCGGAAATCGGCGCGGGCGGAGGAAGCCTCGTCAGCATCGATTCCGGCGGCCTGTTGCGGGTGGGTCCCAAGAGTGCGGGGAGTTTGCCGGGGCCCGTCGCTTACGGTCTCGGTGGCGAAGAGCCGACCTTTACGGATGCCGTTCTGGTGCTCGGCTATCTGAACCCGGAGTACCTGGTCGGCGGTGGCCTTCGGCTTAATGCCGATTCGGCGCGCCGCGCGCTCGCGGAGAAGATCGCCGGGCCGTTGGGGAAAACGCTGCTGGAGACGGCTTTCGGCGTGTACGAGGTGGCGTGCGGCACGATGATTCGCGCGGTCAAAGCCGTATCCACCTATCGGGGCCGTGACCCGCGCAACTTCTCGCTTTTTGCGTTCGGCGGTAACGGGCCGATGGTCGCGGCGCACCTCGCCGACATGATGGAGATGCGCCACGTCGTCATTCCGCCCGGTGCGGGTGTGTTTAGTGCGTTCGGCCTGCTGATGTCCGATCTTGAGCATGAGTTGGTGCAAGGGTACCTGCGGCCATTGAACGAGGCCGCTGTCGGCGATCTCGCCGCGCGATTTGAGGCACTCGAGGGATCCGTTGCGGCGTTGCTGCAGCAAGACAGGGTCGGCACCTCAGCTGCGCAAATCACGCGGATGGCGGACTTGCGTTATGCCGGGCAGGCCCACGAGCTTGCCGTGCCGGTGCCCGCGGGGCGCATCGATGTTGCAGCGCTCGCAAGAGCATTCGGCGATGAGCATGAACGCAACTATGGACACCGTTCCGACGCCGAAGCCGTCGAATGCGTCACGCTGCGCGTCATCGGCCGTCTTGCTGTGGGCGATGCTTCGCTGCTCGATCGATTCCAGCCATCTCAATCAAATCGGAGCACGAGCGGCGAGGCCAAGACTCGCAGCGCCTATTTTGGCGGGTCTCACGGCCTTGTCGAAACGCCGGTGATCGGCCGGGCCGATCTTGCAACGGCCGGTCGCAAGGGGCCGCTCATTATCGAGGAATACGATACGACCGTCGTGATTCCGCCCGGCTGGACTGCGCGCCTGGATTCGCGCGGCAACATTCATCTCGATGCGGGAGGATCGTGATGGCTGCTGCTGACCCAATCACCATGGAAGTCGTGCGCAATGCGCTGAGCTCGATCGCCGACGAGATGGCGCTGGTCGTGATGCGGACTGCCTACTCCACAATCGTGCGGGACTCGATGGACTATTCCACCGGGCTGTGCGACCGCCACGGGCAAGTCGTCGCGCACGGACTGACCATGGCGCTGCATCTCGGCTCCTTTCCGGATGCCATGCAGGCGCTTGTGCGCTCGCACGGCAACGACATGCGCCCCGGCGACATGTTCGTGTTCAACGATCCCTATGTGGCGGCCGGTATGCATCTGCCGGATGTCTACATCGTCAACCCGATTTTTTGGAACGGCGAACTGGAGGGATTTGCGGCGACGGTGGTGCATCAGATCGACGTCGGCGGCATTGCGCCCGGCTCCACCGCGGTCTACGCGAGCGAGATTTTCCAGGAAGGCCTTCGCATTCCGATCCTCAAGCTCTACGCGGAAGGCACGCCGAACCGGACCTTCTTCGACATTATGGCGCTCAACACGCGCATGCCGGATAAGCTCGCTGGCGATATGCAGGCGCAGATCGCCGCCTGCCGGTCGGCGGAGAAATCCTTTCAGAAGCTGGTCGAGCGCCACGGCAGCGTCACGTTTCGTCAGATCCTGGCGAGCCTGCACGACTATGCCGAACGGATGATGCGGACCGAGATCGCCGCGCTGCCGGACGGCACTTGGTCGTTCACGGATTATCTCGACGGCACAGGCCCACGGCCGGAACCGATTCCACTGAAGGTCACCGTGACCATCGCTGGCGACGAGTTGACGGTCGACTGGACCGGATCGGCGCCACAACTGCCCGCCGCGATCAACTGCCCGAGTCCGTTCGTGAAATCGGCCGTGCACCTGATCATGAAATGCCTGGCGCGCGAGGACATCCCGAATTTTGAAGGCTACACCCGCCCGTTCCGCATCATTCTGCCGGAGGGCACGATCGTGAATCCCATATCGCCCGCCGCCTGCGCGGCACGTGCGATCGTCGGCTGGCGCGCGATCGACACGCTGCTCGGCGCCTTCGCGCAGGTTGTGCCATCGCGCGTTCCAGCCGCGGGCGAAGGTGGCGTTGCATTCCCGGCGATCAGCGGCTTCCAGCAAGGACGGCGTTTTGTGTGTTCGGAGACGCTCGCCGGCTCGTGGGGCGGCATGGCCGACCGCGACGGCGTGTTCGGCATCCCGAATGCCGGCGGTAACGTCACGAACCAGCCCGTGGAGATGATCGAAGCCCAGTTTCCGATCCGCATCGAGCGCTACGGCATGGTCACGAACTCCGGCGGGCCGGGACGCCATCGTGGGGCGCCCGCTTATGTTCGCACTTATCGGATGCTCGGCGAGGAGACCGTCGTGGTCATGCGATCCGATCGCCGAAATCACTTGCCCTACGGCCTCGCCGGGGGAGCACCCGGAACGCCGTCATGGAACCTGCTCAACCCAGGCCCCGCGCAGCATGCCGTACCGGTCATGCCGATGGAGCCTCTGGTGATGCGGCGTGACGAGGTGCTTTGCCACATCGGGGCGGGCGGAGGAGGGCACGGCGATCCGCTGGAGCGAGACCCGCTGCTTTGCCTGGAGGATGTGCGGGAAGAGCGCTACAGCGCAGACTATATTCGCGAGGTCTACGGCGTGGTGCTGAATCCGCAATCGGACGGGATCGATCACATCAAGACCGACAAGGCGCGTGCCGCGCTGCGCGAGCAACGCAAGTTACGCCCCAGCGAACCGCAGCCGGCCTATCTCCGTTATTTCCACGACTCGCTTGGGATCAGCGACTTTGCGCTGGTCGGTGAGCGATTCCTGAAAACATCGTCGGAATGAACGGCCGGCGCGCCGCGGTTCAGTCCGCAAGCGCTATGCATTCGATCTCGATGTCGAATTCCATCGGCCATGAGCCGACCGTGACAAATGTCCGGGCCGGGGGCTGATGCGGAAAGTAGCGGCGATAGATTTCGTTGATGCGCGCGAAGTATGCAGAGTTGGCGGCAAACACCGTCACTTTGACCACCTTGTCGAACGACGACCCTGACGCCGCCAGGACCTTCCCCAGATAGCGCATCACCGCCTCGGTCTGCTGCTCGATGTTGCCATCGACGAGCTTGCCGGTGTCTGGATCGATCGGCGGTGCGCCGGAGATGAAGACGAAACCGTTCGCCTTGACGGCGGCCGAGATGGGCACGTTGTGCTTCACCAGGGCATCCGAAATGCCGGGAACATGGACGATCTCTTTCATGGAGTTCTCCTGCGTTTGTAGGGATTGCGTGCGGAGCGCAAGGCCATTGCTATTTCACCGCCAGCGACGGCAGCCAGAGCACGGTCTGGGGAAAGAAGATCATAATTAGCATCACGACGAAGTTCAGCAGCAGGAATGGAATAGTGGCGCGATAAACGTCCATCATGCTGGTCCCGGGCGGCGCCACCGCTTTCATGACAAACAGACCGAAGCCGAACGGTGGTGAGATCGCGGCCATTTCCATGTTGAGCAGCATGACGGCGCCGAACCAGATCGGCGACAGGTGTAGCGCCTCGATGATCGGGAAATAGATCGGCACGCACAGCAGGATCATGGCCAGCGATTCCATGAACGTGCCGAGCACCAGCAGTATGAGCTGCATGGTGATGACGATCATCACCGGGCTCATGCTGGTCGACGTCGCGAGATCGACCAAGCCGGCCGAGGCGCCAGTAAAGGCGAGGAGCTGCGCAAAGGCGCTCGACCCGGACAGGATCATCAGGATCATGATCGAGGTGCGTAGCGTCGACATCAGGCAGGTTTGCAGCATCGGCCAGTCGAGCTTGCCGTAAAGCCGCGCCATGATCAGCGCTGCGAGCGCCCCAAGCCCCGCGGATTCGGTCGGCGTCGCGATGCCGAGGAAGATCAGGCCGGTGACGACGAAGATGATGGTGGCGAGCGGAAACACGTAGACCACGGTGTCGCGCAGCTTCTGCTTCAGCGGTTGCTTGGCTCCACCGCTGTACAGCGGCGCGATGTCCGGCTGCAGCCAGCAGCGCACCACGACATAGATCGCATAGGACAGCGCCATCATCAGGCCCGGCACGATGATGGACAGCAAGAACTCGCCGACCGACAGGTTGGCGGTGGCGGCAAGGATGACACCGAGCGCCGACGGTGGCAGCATCACCGCGAGTCCCCCGGAGCCCATGATCGGGCCGAGCGTCATGGGCTGCTTGTAGCCGCGCTTCACCATATCCGGCACGAGAATGCGGCCGAGCAGGGCGGTGGTGGCGGCGCCGGAGCCGGCGAGCGTGGCGAACAACGTACCACCTGCCACCGCCATCAGGCTGAGCCGGCCCGGCACCCGGCCGAGCCAGGCGTCGAGCACGTCCATCAGCCGCGCCGCGAGGCCAGCACGGAACAAGACTTCACCCATCAACAGAAACAGCGGCACCGGCATGATGGAAAAGTTCGTCACCGAGTCCATCACCGCCAACACCATCTGGTTGAGGCCGGCGACGCCTCCCCAGAAGAACCAGGCGCCGACGATGTTGACCGCGAGGAAAGCAAACGCGATCGGCATACCGATCACCATCAGCGCGCAGAGCGCGCCGACAATGATCAAGAATGCCACCCACCATTCCATGTTGTTGCCCCGCCGCTGCTATTCGACCGAGGGTGGCGGATGCTCGCCGCGCGCGACGTCGCGTCCGGTGGCGATGGCCTCGGCGCAGACGATGGTCTCACGTAAGAAACGAGCAGCCAGCAAAGCGCTGCCGATCGGGATGATCAGCAGCACGATCCAGGTCGGAACCTCGAGCACGGTCGGCTTGTACGCGCCGCGCATAAAGGAGGTCCAGGTCACGGAGGCGCCAAACACCATCAGCACGATGGCGACCCCGAGCGAAATGAAATTGCTGAGGAACGCGCAGGCGCGCTGCCAGAACTTCGGCATCGCCTGTACACAAACGTCGATGTCGATGTGTGCGCCGCGCGGCACGGCCCACGACGCACCCAGGAAGGTGATGAAGACCAGCGCGTATTCGATGATTTCGATGCCGCCTACGATCGGCCGGTTGAACACGTAGCGCAGCGCCACGTCGACGCAGATCAACGCGCCACAGCCGGCCAGGATCGCGACGGAGATGCCTCCGAACGCGTTCTCGATCCGGACGATCCAGCGTTCGATGGGTTGCAGCCAGCTCAGCATGGGGTGGGGATCGGTCGCGCCTCTCAGTTGCCGGTCATGGTGCGAAGCCTCGCGACCGCATCCGGTGCGCGATCCTGAAGCGCTTTCCACTCGACGTTATAGGCGGCGTTGAGGTAGAGCGCGTTCTCGGCGTCAGAGAATTTGACCTTGGTCACTTTGCTGCCGATCGCCTTCCACTCGTTGTCCTGCTCGTCGTTGAAGTGCTTGACCATGGTCGGCTCGAATTCGACAGTCAGACTGGTCAGCGCGTCCTGGGTTTCCTTCGGCAGCGCCTTCCACTTGTCGAGGTTCATGAGCGCGACGACATTGCTCGCCGGATAGAACGGCAGGTCGATGACGTATTTGACGGTGTCGAGCCAGCCGCGCTTGAGCGGACCCGTGACCGGCCAGCCGAAGCCGTCGACGATGCCGGAGCCGAGCGCTGTGTAGACCTCGGGTGCATTGATCGTAACCGCCACCATGCCGAACTCGCGCATCAGGCGGTCGTAGAGCACGCCCGAACGCATCTTCAGTCCCTTGAGATCGGCGAGCGTCTTCGGCTCCTTCTTGGTCCACAGATAGAACGGCGAAATCTGCACTCGGCCGATGTAATGGGCATTGAGCCTCTTGGCATGCTCCTCGACCATGAAGTCGTAGAAGCCGCTCTTGCGTTCCTCGCTGGGGCTGAGCTTCGACAGCACGAAGGCCGGCGAAGTGGGCACCTGGTCCTGATAGTCGCCGCTGGGCAGGAAGATGATATCGAGCACGCCGGTGCGCATGGCTTCGGTCTGTTGAAAGCGCGTGATGACTTCCGGTCCGCCGACATAGTTGATGCGTAGCTTGCCGCTGAGCTTGCGGTTGACCTCGCTCACCCAGGTGTTGGCCATGACGAGCACGGGGTCGTTCTTCGGGATGAATCCGACCGCCCTGAGCGTGGTCTGCGCACTCGCGCTCGATGCCGCGAGGGTGGCCGCGATCGCAAGCGGGCCAAGCCAAAACCATCGACGCACAAAGCGCATCGCCACCTCCCGAAACAGCCGATATTCATTGAACTTGCGGGCGTCAGCTTAGGATCGCGGGCGGAGCCGTCAAGTGCGAGCACCCAGCGTTATGCCGGCGAAGCGATGGCCGCGGCTGCGAGATGCATCAACTCGCGGCATCGCGGCGTTCCTTCGAGCAGCGTCCGCAGGAGCGCGTTGGTTGCAGGTTGCGGACGGTTCGCGGTGTTGGCTCGGAACTTGGCGATGATTTGCGCCTCGGTCGGCGAGGTAAGTCCGACCGCGCGGGAGATGGCCCGGCCGTCGCGGCGGGCGATCTCCATGCGGCCGTCGAAGCCCGAGCCGAGCGAAGCATCGGCTTCGCAGTGGATGCGAGCAGCGAACGCGTGGATTTCGGGACTCTGGATGGTAGCGGGAGTAAGGGTTGCGAGGTCAACCCGGCCTTCGATCAGAGCTGCCGCCAGCATGAACGGCAGGCTGGCGATGGCTTCGAGGTCGTTGCGTGGCGCGATCTTGCTGTCGCGCGGCTCGCCGACGATCTGCGTCGCCCACGGCGCCATGATGCAGCGGATCGAGGCGATACTTTCAATTGCAAGTTTCTCCTCGCGGAGCGCCAATCCGGCGTCGATATAGGGCTGGATCACGTGCGCGCAGGGATAGATCTTGGCTTGCGCGGTGGCGCCGTGCCAGGTCGACCCCAGGCCATCGTCGAGCGCGGCAAGATCAACACCGGCGTTGCCAAGGAAAGCGCCGTAAAGCCCGAAGCGATGATCGAGCCCCTGGCGCGGGCCGCGAAAGCCCGTGGCAGCGAGCTGCGCCGCGATCAGACCACCATGCGCTGACCAGCCGGTGTGCATCCATTTCGACCAGCCGCCGTCGCCCAGAAAGGCCAGCAGGCCGCTGCTCATGCTGGTACCAAGCCCCATCGCGTCGGCAAGGGGCGAGGCGTCGAGCCTCATCAGATGGCCAGCCGTAGCGGCTGCGGCGATCGGCCCCACGATGCCGGTGGCGTGAAAGCCGCGTGCATGGAAGCTCCGCCCGGCCACCATGCCGAGCCGCGCCGCGATCTCGTAGCCGGCGACGATTGAGGTCGTGAGCGCGTTGAACGGCGCGTCAGCGTTTTCCGCCGCCGCAAGCGCGGCCGCGATCACGATGCTGCCCGGATGGACAACGCTATCGATATAGGTGTCGTCGAAGTCGCGGGCGTGCGCCAGGCTGCCGTGGACCAGCGCCGCGATCGCTGGTGGCGACTCCTGGCTGGTCACGAGCACTGTTGCGCCGGCACCTGGGTTGGCGTTGGCGAAGGCACGCAGGCTTTTCCCCGCGTCGTGCCCAGCCGCGACCGCAATCAGGCCCAGGGTGTCGACAAGGCGGAGGCGGGCGAGGCGATGCTGTTCCGCAGGAACGCGCTCCGGAGTCAGCGCGCCGATCCATTCGGCAACGCGCTCAAGCGGCGTCACCACACGCTCCGCAACAGAGCCAACACTTCGGTTTCGGCCATCGGTCGCGGCAAGTTCGCCATCATGTAGTCGGACATCGTGAGATGCGCGATCTCACCCAGCTCACCCTCGGTGACGCCGACGTCGCGCAAGCGTTGCGGTAGCGGCAAACCGCCGACAAACGCCGCGATGCGGTCGGCGCATTCGGCTCCATCCCGTTCAGGCGAATTGGTTCGCGACCCGCCAAGCGCATCGAGAAGCAATGACTGGTCGCCGCCGATCGCCGGCAGCAAGCGGCGCATGGTGGGCGGCAACAGGATCGAATGCGAGATGCCGTGCTGCAAGCCGTAGCGGCCGCCAACGATATGGCCGATGGCATGGACGACCGACACCATGGCGTTGATCGCGGCCATTCCGGACATGGTGCAGGCCATCTGGCACGCCGCGCGCGCGTCGAGATCGTTTGGCGTCGTGACGGCGCGTGGTAGCGCCTCCCGCAGCAAACGGATGGCGTGAAGGCCCAAGCCTGTGGAGATCGGATGCCGGTAGGCCGAGTAGAGCGTCTCGACCGCACGAGCCATCGCGGTCATGCCGGTCGCGGCCGTCAGCGCGGCCGGCGCGTACACCGCCATCTCGGGGTCGAGCACCGTTGCGGATGGAGTGAGATCGTCGTCCCAGAACAAAAGCTTCGAGCGCGAATGCGGGTCGCGCGCCGCCGCGGTCGGCATCACATCAGACGCAGAGCCCGCGGTGGTGGGCACCGCGACGTGCGGGATGGTGCGTTTGGGCAGCGGCGGCTTCTCCATCGCGCCTCCCGGCGCATAGCGGATCGCGTAGGGTTTCAGATCGCCGCCGGTCGCAAGCCGGATCTGGATCGCCTTGCCGGCGTCGATCGCCGAGCCACCGCCGACCGTGACCAATGCGTCGGCGCCGCTCTCGCGAAACATGACGAGGCCGCGCTCGACCATCTCGACCGGTGTGTGCGCCTTGACCTCGGCGAATACGGCGGCGAGCCGGTCGCCAAGCCCGGCCTTCACCTTGCCGAGCATGTCGGTGCGCGCCACGGTCGAGCCGCACAGCACCAGCGCGCGGTTTCCGCCGACCCGCGCGACCACCGCGCCGAGCGTCGCGACGGCGCCGCGGCCGAACACGATACGTCCCGGCCAATCGCCGAATTCGATCGGAGTGAAGACTTTGTCTGTCATCGGCTGATGGCGGCGCTGCTATTGGTTGGCATGAAGCGGTGCAATTGCGGCGTCACCGATCCGCATATCCTATACGTCCGATCCGGCAGTGACGACAGCGCAGAGCGTCGCTCGGCGCACGTCTGGAATGTCGGTCGTGGATCGCATTTTTCATCCAAATCTGATAGATTTTGAACAAGCAGGATGTTCCGGCGTCGAGTGGGAATGCTGCACCATCGCCTAGGAATTGCATCGATGAAGTCCTCAACCCGTGCCGTCTTGCTCAAGGGCGCTCATGTCATCGACCCCGGTCAGGGCATCGACGGTGTCCAAGACGTCGCTCTGGAAAATGGCAAGATCCAATCCGTTGCCGGACTTCCGCCCGACGTCGAGACCATCGATCTCACGGGTTCGTATCTGACGCCGGGCTGGATCGACATCCACGTACATGTGTATGGAACATTGGGTTTTGCCGATCCCGATAGCATCGGCGTCTGCCAGGGCGTGACGTCGTATGTCGAGGCCGGCGGGCCAGGTATCGGCACGCTCGACGAGTTCCTGGCGCTGCTCGAAGGCCAGACCAAGACCACGCTTTATGCGGGACCTTATATCCGGCCGCTCGGAATCCTCGGTCTGAACTTCATCGAATCCAACGTCCGCACGCTGACCAACATCCCGATTGCCGATTGGATCGACTTCAAAAAGGCGCATCCCGGCCTGTTGCGCTACATCAAGGTCGGCGCGTTCAGCGGCTACGGCTATGGGCCGAACAAGATCGGCAAGGGTCTTGCGGAAATCCTCGACCTGCCGCTTTACGCGCACATCGGCGAGCATCAACTGCAGCCCGGCAATGAGTCCGCCTATGAGATCTACCGGGTGTCGGAAGCCGGCGACATCGTCACTCACATTTATCATGGCAACGAGTGCGGCATTCTCGACAAGGACGGCAAGATTTTTCCGGTGGTGCAGGATGCGAAAAATCGCGGTGTGCTGTTCGACGTGGGCTTCGGCGGCTTCAATTTTTCCTGGCGCGTGGCCGAGCGCGCCTGGGCACAAGGCTTTTTCCCGGACATCATCAGCTCCGATCTCCAGCAATTCAACGTCGCTGGACCGGCCTACTCGCTGGCGAATGTCATGACGTGCTTTATGAAGCTCGGCATGTCGCTGCGGGAGGCAATCGAGAAGGTGACGATTGCGCCCGCAAAGGCTCTGCGCATGACGGATATTGCTGGCACATTGAGGCCCGGTCTGCCGGCGGACGTCACGGTGTTTCGCATCGACCGAGGCGCGATCACCTTGACCGACACCACAAATCACACGCGGCCGTACGACCAGCGCATCGTTCCGACGATCACGTTCAAGAACGGCGAGCGGATCGACTGTGACATGGAGCGCTGCCAGAACGAGCGCAATTGGCTCATCCAGATCGCCGAGGATCACGAGCCAGAAGGAATGAAGCGCCTGACGGCGGCGCAAACGGCCTTCCTCGGCGTTCTGGCGGGCAAACTTGCGCCAATTCAGTGGGACGAATTCTCGGTGCAGACGCTAGACTACGACAAGTCGTTGGCGTTGCAGGCGGCCTTCCATCAAGCACGCCTGGAGCAGAACATTCCACTGCGCGATGCGCTGATCGCGGTGTTCGACCTGTTCCTCGACAATCCCTTCACCATGCAGATCGGCCTGTTCCTGCTGCGGCTAGATCGCGGATTTGCACTCGAGCGGATGCGCAAGGTCGCGACGGCACAGCGGAAGGTTGCCTAAGAGTGTCGATATCCGATCAATCGGCAGCCGCCGGCGCAAATACGGCTGGCTCAGAGCCCGGCGTCAGCACGGATTGGTGCGTTCTTGAGGGTCTCGACCCGGACAAAGCCGAGTTTCCGGCGCAGGCTCGCATCGGGGATCAGCGCATTCTGGTGCTTCGCGTCGGCCAAGGCTTCCGTGGCGTCGAACGAAGCTGCCCGCATCAGCAGCGGTCGCTGCACGATGCGTTTCTTCAGGCTGGCGAAACCATGTTGCGTTGCCGTTGGCACAATTATGTGTTCCGGCTCCGTGACGGCAAGGGCATCAATTGCCCGGGCTACAAGCTCAAGGTCTTCGAGATCATGCGCGACAACAATGTGCTGCTCGCGCGCGCCGTCGCTTAAAGCGCCTATTTGGTTGCCTTGCCGCTCCAGAAGCAGAGCTTTGTCTCGATCAGCCGCAGGACGAGGTTCAGCACCACGCCGGTGACGGCAATCAGCACCAGCGCGGCGAACATCGAGGCAAGGTCGAGGCCGAAGTTGGCTTGCAGGATCAGCACGCCGATGCCGGTCTTGGCGCCGACGAACTCGCCCACGATGGCGCCGATCACCGCGAGCACGATCCCGGTGTTGAGGCCGGCCATGATGTAAGGCAGGGCATTTGGCAGTTGCACGTAGCGCAGGAGTTGTGTGCGCGTGCCGCACATCGCCGTGATCAGCGCGATCCGGTCGGAGTCCACTGCGCGCAGCCCCGCGATGGTGTTGATCAGGCTCGGAAACAAGCAGGTCAGCGCGACGATAAAGATTTTCGACGAGATGCCGAACCCGAACCAAACGATCATTAGCGGCGCGATCGCGACCTTGGGCACGGTCTGCAGGCCGACCACATAGGGATAAACGATCCGATCCAGCACCGGCACCTGAACCATGGCGATGCCAAGCAGGATGCCGCAGGTCGAACCGATCGTGAAGCCGACAAGAATCTCAGTCAGCGTCACCGCAAGCGCGGATAGATAATTGCCGTTGACCACGCCCTCATATAACGCGACTGCGATCGAAGAAGGGGTGGGAAACACGTAAGCTGGCACGTCGAAGCCGCGGATGCCACCTTCGATGACCAGCAACAGGATCGCGAGCGAAAGCAGGCGCTCCAAGATGCGCCACGCTGCGCCGCTCACGCGCCCAGGCGGGGCGGCCTCTGAGGCTTGCGGTTTGGTGGTTGCGATGTCTGCCATCCGGCTCGCTCGATCGTCTATGCGGCGCAGGCAAGGTCGAGGCTTTGCCGGATTTCGGCAGACAGCCGGGCTAACTCCGGCGACAGCAGGTCGGCGAAGGTCCGCGGCCGCGGCGCAGGATTGTCGAACACGGCGACGATGCGGCCCGGCCGCGGCGACATCACGGCGATGCGGTCCGAGAGGAACACCGCTTCGCTGATCGAATGTGTGATGAACATCACGGTCTTTCGGCTGTCCATCCAGACGCGCTGTAATTCGCCCGCCATCTGCTCCCGCGTGATGGCATCGAGCGCTGCGAAAGGCTCGTCCATGATCAGCAACTTCGGATCGTGCACCAGCGCGCGGACAATGGCAGCGCGATGCTGCATGCCTCCGGAAAGCTCGTATGGATATTTCTGTTCGAAGCCACCGAGACCTGCCATCTGGAGAAGCGCGCGGGCCCGCTCGGTGGCGCTTGGCCGGTCGAGTTTCATGACGTCGGCGGGCAGCAACACATTTTCTTCGATGGTCCGCCAGGGCAGCAGCACCGGCGCCTGAAACACCGCGCCGACACCACGCGATGGGCCAGCGATCTCGCGGCCACCGACCGCGAGTCTGCCGCGTGTCGCGCGTTCCAGGCCGAGGATCAGCTTGAGTAGGCTACTCTTGCCGCAGCCGCTCGGCCCAACCACCGTGACGAATTCGCCCTCCGCGACGTCGAGTGTGATGTCGCGCAAGGCTTCGACCGAACCCGAACTGGTGCGATAGGTCAGTCCGACCGCCGACACCTCCAGCGCATGACTGCTCTTGAGGCGGGCGGGCGAAGCCGGGGTCATTGGGCCGGGGCGGATTTCGCGGCCGCTTCGGCAAGCGCGGCGATGTCGATCTTGTTGACGTCGTCGATCAGTGAGCTGTTGAAGAAGTCGGCGAACTTTGTGTCCGCGGGATTCAATCCGAACTCCGGGCCGGCGAGTTCGATCAGCTTGTTCCAGCCGGCCTCGGTCATTTCACCCCATTTATGGCCGTCGTTCGGTTGCTTGAAGATTGTCAGCGTCTTCGTAATTGCATGCACGTCGTTGCGGAGAGTTTGTGCAGCGTCGCCACCCGCCGGCGGCTGGAACTGGGCGTAGTAATTGCGAGCGGTCGCCACAGGATTGACCTGGGCAAAGCGCGTGCTGAGCGCGATGCCTTGCAGGCCGCGGACCACGAGGTCGCGGTTCTTGGCGAGCAGAGCATTGCTGGTGACGAACACGCCAGATGGAACGTCTGGCGAGAAGCTTCGGAACTTCATGCCTAAGTTTTCCAGGCCCGCGATCACGCCGATGAAATGAGAATACGCGTCGATGCGGCCGGATTTCAGCGCCACCATTGCCGGCGCCTCTGCGCCGACCGCGAGAAATTGAATCGACGCGGGATCGATGCCGGCCAGGCGCGCCATCGCCTTCAACGTCGGTACGGCGCCGGAAGCGAGGCTCGTCACGCCGACCGATTTTCCTTTCAGGTCGGCCGCTTTCATGATCGGGCTGTCCTCGGGAACGACCGTCACGTAGGACGAGCTATAGTCGTGACAATAAACGACAGAAAGCGGCAGCGTCGGCTGCTTCTTTTTCGCCGCAATGAATTCGAGGATGCCGATGTTGCCGATATCGCCGTCGCCGGAGATCAGCAGTTGCAGCACTGCGGCCGAACCGGCGATGGTCAGGATTTCCGGCTCGACGCCGATCTTGGTATGCAGGCCCGCGCGCATGCCGGCATAGATATAAGCGTGATAGGGCCGTATCACCGGCGACGAACTAACGTAGCGGACCTTCGTCAGCGTCTGGGCGCGCGCCGGCCATGGTGCGAGGCTCAGGCCGGCGGCGGCTTGCAGGAACGTTCGTCGGGTGGTTGCCATCGTCGTTGTGCCTCGTGTCGATTGCGGGTCAGTTTAGGGTTCAGGCGAACAGCGTGGCAAGTTTGATGCCAATGTGCCGCATTGGCCGCCCTCGATCTGTTTCAACAGCAGGACTGGCTCTTTCCCGGGAGTCGGCGGAGGCCAGCGCCTCTACAGCGGGACGGCCATCGCCGTATGGACGCCATCGCTGTTCAGCAGAGCCACCCGTTTCATCTTGATCCGGAATGAATCCCCATGGCGGGCAAGCTTGTAGGAATGGCGGCCCGAGTAGATGCGCTGCCGATCGCCTTGATGCTCGACGCAGACGAAGGCCGCGCTCACGGTAAAGCCGCCATCACCGGCTTCCTCTGCCTCGACGTTACCGATCAGATGGGTGGTGTGCGGCATCGGCGTGAGCACGAGCGCACGCGCTTCGAGCAGCCGCTGCACGCGGATCGCCAGAATGGCGTGATCCTCGTAGACGATCGATGCGACGTTGAGCGGATCGGTCTGGCCGGGCTGGCTGGGAATCCAATAGATGCCTTGCGGTTCGTAGAGCTTGAGCCATTCTTGGAACTGCCCGGCGTCGAGCAACCGTGCCTCCTCGAACAAGAACAGCTCGATCCGACGCTGGGTCTGCCAGTCCAGCATCACACGGCCTCTGCGGTGAGGTAGCTGACCCAAGCCTCGAACTGTATCCGCATCGGCATTTCGCTCGCCGCGCCCGAAATGCTGCCGTCCTGGCTGCGCCGGTCTGTGCCGATGCCGCGCGAGAAATCGATCCACGGTCCGACGTCACGGGTCAGTCCTTGCTGGCAGCGCTCCAGCATCTCCACGTCGTCGGAGAAGATCATCGACATCGGCGAACCGAGCGTGCTGAGGAAGCGCACCGCGCGGTGGAACATCTCGTCTGGCGCTCCCTTCAGGCGGAAGCAATGGATGTGCACCAAAGTCCTGTCGACCGACAGCGGAACGGTGACACGCATCTGCTGGTATTGCGCGTTCAACACCAGGTTTGGGTAGATGATGTTGTTGAACCGGTTCATGGCGAGCACCTGCGCGGTGCGCTCGGGTCCCAGCCTGGCGGTCAATGCGGCACGATAGCGAGCTACCACGGGATCGGCGTCTTGGCTCGCCAGCACGCCCTTGCTGTAGATGTTGTTCATATATGCGTGGCCGCCCGAAAACCCATTGAGCTGGATGCCCTCCCATTCGGCGGTGCCGAAGCCGTTCGCCAACAGCATTTCGCGAGTCTGGTCCTGGTCGAGGAGTGAAGCATTGGCAGGCGCGCGGCGGGCCGGTGCAACCGATGAGTTGTGCACAAAGCTCGGGTGGAAGATGTCGGCGGCGTTCTCCAGATGCAGCTTCCAGTTTCCCTGATACTCCAGCGTGAAGCTTGAATCCGCGATCTCGATCTCGCCATCGGGGGCGCGATCCACCAGATTGTCGATGACCTTGACCATCGGGCCGAGGTGCAGGACCAACGGCGCGGGATTTTCATTCAGAGTGGCAAACACGAAGCCGCGATAAACAGCGACGCGGCCGACGCGCTGCATGTGGTTCTGCGGATCGTCGAGGCTGAACGCCTCGGGATAGCTTTTGCGATGCGGCACCGAGTCCAATGAACCATCCGGCCGAAACGACCATGCATGATAGGGGCAGCTAAACACCTTGGCGTTGCCGTGATCGACCATGCAGATGCGCGCACCGCGATGCGGGCAGCGGTTCTGCAGCACATAGATATTGCCGTCGGTGTGGCGGGTGACCAGGATTTCGTAGGCGGCGAGCCGCGTGCGGACGAAGTCGCCCGGCTTTCGCAGTTGGCTCTCGTGCGCGACGTAGATCCACAGCCGGCTAAAGATGCGCTCCTGCTCAAGTTGGAACACAGCCGCGTCCGCGTAAGCGCGGCGATGCACGTGGTCCGGCCGCACCAGGCTTCGGATGTCATCGGATGTGATTGGTGAGGCGGACTTGTCCATTTCATGTCCCATGCGAAGCGTTTCAGTTCAGAAGACCGCCGAAGACTTCGGAAAAAACGGAGGTCCGCTCGAACCCGGCACCGGGAGTGTCCGGGAGCGTGGCTAGACCATCGTTGACCGGGACGCCGGCGGTGAGCTTTCCAAACAGCGTCGAGGTGTCCATCGCCACCTCCGCCAGTCCCAGGCCAAGGCCCGCGACAACGTGCATCGCCAGCAGATGCCCAGCATGCGGCGCGCAGCGCTCGCGGCGCCAGCCATGCTGGCCGAGATCGTCGAGGATGCGCAAATATTCCACGATGCCGTAGCTGAGCGAGATGTCGAACTGCAAGATGTCGCGATCCGGCCGTAGCCCGGCGTGGCGCAGGAGATTTCGCGCATCGTCGCGCGAGAACAGATTCTCACCGGTCGCAAGAGCAAATGGACTTTGCGCCGCGATGTCGCGATGCAGCTCGAAGTCGAGCGGATGAACCGGCTCCTCGATCCAGGACAGTGGGTAGGGCTTGAGTGCGTCGAGGTATTGGATCGTCTTGTCGCGGTCGAACGTGCCGCTGCCGTCGACGGCGAGACTCATACTGCGCTCAAGCAGGCCGATCACGGCTTCAACGCGTTTGATGTCGGAAGCCAGACTCGCGCCGCCGATCTTGATTTTGAAGCGGCGATGGCCCTGACCGATGGCGCGGCGGACGTCGTCGCGCAGCGCGTCGATATCGTTCGCGGGACGGTAGTGGCCACCACTGGCATAGATCGCGATCGTAGCACTGGCATTGGCATGGCCGTGCTGTGTCGCCAGCAGGCTCCACAGCGGCTCGTCTGTGGCCTTGGCGGCAAGGTCCCACAGCGCCGCGTCAATCAGGCCGACCGCGCCCGAACGCTCGCCATGGCCACCCGGCTTCTCGTCCTTCATCAGGATAGCCCAGGCGCGATGCGGGTCGATGCCGCCATTGTCGTTCGCGTAATCGTTCGGATCGGCGGCCAGGAGGCGAGGAATAAAACGCTCGCGCAGCAGGCCGCCATGTCCGTAGCGGCCGATCGAGTCGAACGCCAATCCGATCAGCGGCTTGCCGTCCTTCTTTGCATCGGTGTGCACCGCGATGACGCTTGCGGTCATAGCGTCGAAGCTGATGCTCGCGTTCCGCGTGGCCGACGACAGTTCGACGGTCCGTTCTCTGATGGCGACGATGCGCATCAGCTCTCTTTGGCTTGCCGCCAATCGTGCGCCGACACGTCGAACACAATACCGTTGATGTCTTTGAATTTTTTTTCTGCGTCGACGCCAGGATAACTCGGTAGTTGCATGAAGAATTCGCCGCCATGAGTCTTGATTTTCTTCTCGGTCGCGGTTTCGTCGTCGACCACAAAGCCGAAGTGATGCAGTCCCGCCCATTCCGGGCCGCCTTTGCCGCCCTTGGTGCCTTCCGGAAAATGCAACAGGGTGAGGTTCATGATGCCATCCGACAACGAGATGGCGTTGCCGATCGGGCTATCCACCTTGTTGACGCGCTTGAGCTCAAAGACGTTCTCGTAGAACGCCGCGGCCTTCTCAAGGTCGGGGACCTGGATGGCAATGTGCCTGATCTTAGCCATGGTGCGCTCCGCTGAATGACCGGCCCGATGGGGGACAGTTTAGTGCCCGACCGGCGACAAAACTAGCATCCGGCCGCGTCGATGCCGGCCTTGGCAACATGGTGCGCCGTCACTTCGCAGCCGCCGCGACCAGTGCCAGCACGCGCAATGGGCTGCCCGAGCCCTGTTTGATCTTCAGTGGAGCCGCGATGATGATGGCGCCCTTGGGCGGCAGCAGATCGAGATTGGTCAAGCATTGCAGGCCGAACCGGCCCTTGCCGTGCATGTAAAAGTGCGCCGGATAGGGCGGATTGAAGTGATGGCCTTGGCCGAAATCGGTGCCGATCGTCTCGGTGCCGAAGCCATGCACGTCGCGCGCTTCGACGAACCACTTCACGACCGCGGGCTCCGGGCCCGGCGTGTGTGCGCCGTCGTCGCGGAGCCCGGCGTAGTCGGGGTAGCTCCGCTTCGACCAGTCGGTGCGCAACAGTACCCAGCTTCCCGGCTCAATTTGGCCGTGGTGCGCCTCCCATTGCTTGACGAACGGGATCGTCAGCGCGAAATCCGGATTGGCGGCACATTCTTTCGAGCAGTCGATCACGCAGGCCGGCGCAATAAATTTGCGGACATCGATGGTGTCGACGGCGTTTTCCGGCAGGTCCTTGCCGGAAATCCAGTGGATCGGTGCGTCGAAATGCGTGCCGGTGTGTTCGCCCAGGCTGATGTTGTTCCAGTACCAGGCCGGGCCCCGCTCGTCGTAGCGCGACACCTCCTCGATGCGGAACGGGGCGCACTGCCCAAGTTCGGGCGGCAGCACGATAGTCGGAAACTCCTGCGCCAGGGTCTGCGTCAGATCGATGACGCGGACGTCGCCGCTCGACACGGCGCGGGCGAAGGCGAGGAGATCGATCGGCGCCACATGATCGGCCATGGTTTCAGCCCGCCATCTCGCGCTCAAGCGCTTTGGGATTGACCGCAAGCCGTGCCCGAACGTCCTCGGCAACATCGCCGACGAACACATCCTCGACGCCCTGCTTGAGCGCGCGAATGACCGCGTTGGCGAGCGCCGCCGGCGTCACCTTGGGCGGCGGCACGGTCTGAAACCATTCGGTATCGAGCGGGCCAAACATCACGTTCACGACCTTCACGCCGCCAGGGCGCAGCTCCGCGCGCATGCATTGCGCCGCTGAGAGACAGGCTGCCTCGGCCGCCGAATAGCTGCCGAACTCAGGCCAGTTCATCAGCGCATGGACCGACAGGAGATTGACGAAGGCCGTGGCCGAGTTGACGCCGTCGGCGCCGCGCGAGCGCAGCACTGGACCGAATGCCTGTGCGAGGCGCAGCAACCCGAAATAGCGGATGTCCATCTCTTCGCGAGCGATGGTCATGCCATGGCGGCCGACAATGCCGCCGGCGCGGACATGCTCCGCGGTGTTGACCACGATGTCGATGCGCGCGCCGTTCTGTTCGGCCTGCTCGGTGACGGATTCGGTGTCGGTGATGTCGAGCGGTATGATCTCGACGCGCTCGATCTTGCGCAGCGTATCGAGGCCGGGAAACGGCTTCCAGACGTTGGCCAGACCGACGAATACGATTCCGGCGCCGGCATCGGAGAACGTCTTTGCCATGGCCTGGCCCACCACGCTGCGGCCGTCGGTGATCAGCACGCGGCGAAATTTCGGGTCGCAGGTCATTTCGCGCAGATGAGGATCGTCGGCCATATTCTGGGTGTCCTTCTCCGGCAGCGCGATGGCGACCGCCGAGCCGCTCCTGTCGAGCTTGAATTCGAGCCGAACCCGGCCGCTCTCGACCACATCGCCATGCAGGTGCGCCACAACGATCGGGCCGGCGTCAAGCTTGACGGCGCCGACCCGCCACGGCATTCGTTCGCGAAAGTAGGGGTCGGTCGAGGTCTGGACTGTCGTTTCAGCAAGCAGCGTGCCGCCGTTGGCGACGTCGCGGAACGGCAGCCGCGCCGAGAGGCATGACGGGCAGGCGTCGCGTGGCGGATAGACTACGGCGCCGCAGTCGAGACAGGTCTGCAAGGCGAAGCGGCCTTCCGCCGCAGCGGCGGTCAGGCCGTGTGCGGTGCGGCTGCGCGTGCCCTGCGGCGATAACGGCAGCCGCGTGCGCTTGAGCGGATTCTTGCGCTTGGGGCGGACGAGCGGTTCGGTCACGCGGCCCTCGCGAGAACGGCGGCGCAGGACGACAGTCCGCGATCGTAATTGATCATGCCGAAGCCGGAAACCAAGCCGATCCTGGCGTCGGGCACCTGCGTGCCAATCGGCTTGCCGATCAGCTGGTGCATCGCTTCGGTGAGGCCGAGGAAGCCGCCGCCAGCGCCTGCTTGCCCAACCGAAAGCTGCCCGCCCGACGTGTTGTGCGGGAATGTACCCTCGTTGGTGAAGCTGTGCGTGCGCACGAAGTCCGGCCCTTCGCCTTTCTTGCAGAAGCCGGTGTCCTCGATCTGCATCATCATGATGACCGGATAGTCGTCATAGGTCTCGACGAAATCCACATCCTTCGGCTTCAACCCGGCCATCGACCACAGCTCGTCGGCATCGAGCGCCCAGCCGCCACGGACCTGGATCGGATCGGTCGGATAGGCGTTGTGGCGCTCGACGGTTGACAGAATCCGGATGGCCGGCAGGTCAAGCGATTTGGCGATGTCCTCGCGGCACACCAGAAATGCCTCGGCGCCGGCGCAGGGCATTACGCAGTCGAACAGATGGATCGGATCGGCGATCGGTCGCGCCGACATGTATTCGTCGAGGGTGAGCTTCCGCTTCATCATCGCGTGGGGAATCGACAGTGCGTTGTCTCGTTGCGCGATGCAGAGCTTGGCGAAGTCCTCGCGTCTCGCGCCATAGCGGTTCATGTAGTTCTTGGTGATCAGCGCGAACGAAGCATTCGCCCCACCGGACCCGTAGGGATAGACCGCATCCTGGGCGAAGCGGGAGAACGTCGAAAGCGTTTTGCGAAACGAATCGACATGGTTGGTGTCGCCGCCGACGCAGGCGACAATCTCGGCGTCGCCGGCCTGCACCGCCCGCGCGGCGCGCCGCAATGCCACGATGCCGCTCGCGCCGCCGAATGGAATGTGATCGAGCCAGCGCGGGGTGAGCCCAAAATGCTGAGTTAGGCCGACGGCGGTGTCCGGCGCGATAGTGAAGCTCGACGCGGCGAACCCGTCGATGTCGCTCGGGCGCAAGCCCGCGGCCTTGATCAGCGCATGAAGCGCGCGGCCGATCCACCATTGTGCGCTGTTGGTCGAATAGCGCCGGTAGGGAATCGTGACCGGCGCGCAGGCAACGACACCGTCATAGGGTTTCCGGGTCATGCCCGATGCCATGCTGTCACCACGCCCATTTGCTAGTTTAGTATAAAGCCTCTGCTAGGCAACGCTCGCAAGGCGAACTGACGGCTATGGAATCGAAATCGGCATCGGTGTTGCGAGCCCAGTGGTCGAGCTCATTCACTCCGGTGGACCGCACGCTGCCGGCGATGCTCAGGCGCCAGGCCGAAAGGCATGCTTCGGCGCCGCTGGTCAGCGCCGGCGAGACGAGTTGGAGCTATGCCGGCGCCCGCGACGCGGTTGCGTGCTTTGCCGGTACGCTGCGTGCCTCGGGCATCAATCCGGGCGACCGTGTCGCAATCATCTGCGGCAATCGGATCGAGTTTCTCGAAATCCTGCTTGGCTGTGCCTGGCTGGGCGCCGTTGCGGTGCCGATCAATGTCGCGTCGCGCGGGCCACAGCTCCAGCACATCCTGTCGAATTGTGGCGCCCGGCTGCTGGTGATGGAAGCGGCCCATGCCGGCAACCTTGCGATGCTGGATGCCAAGGAGCTTGCCGTCGAGACCATCTGGCTCATTGATGGCCCGGCGGATGTTGGCCTGGGCTCCGCTGCCGTGACGGCAATGCCGCGCGGTGACGAGCCGATCGCGGCCGCAGCTGTGGCGCCCGGCGATCTCTCCTTGATCCTCTACACCTCCGGTACCACCGGTCCGTCGAAGGGCGTCTGCTGCCCACACGCGCAATATTTCTGGTGGGCGGTCAACACTGCATCGTTGCTGCAACTGCGCGCCGACGACGTGCTCTGCACCAGCCTGCCGCTGTTTCACACCAATGCGCTTAACACCTTCTATCAGGCGCTTCTGACCGGCACCTGTGTGCGTTACGAAAAGAGGTTCTCAGCGTCCGGGTTCTTCCCATCGATGATGAATTCACGGGCGACGGTGACCTACCTGCTTGGCGCCATGGTGCCGATCCTGCTGTCGCGGCCGGTGGCGCCGGAGGACAGAGCGCACAAGGTGCGGATCGCGCTCGCGCCCGGCGTTCCGGCTCAGTTCCATGAGCCGTTTACGCGGCGCACCGGCATTCGCCTGCTCGACGGCTGGGGCTCGACCGAGACCAATTTCGTTCTCGGCACCACGATCGAGCGTCAGGAGCCCGGCTTGATGGGGCCGGTGTTCGAGGGCTTCGGTGCGCGCGTGGTCGGCGACCAGGACCGGGACATTGCCGACGGAACGGCGGGCGAACTGATCGTGCGCAGCGACGAGCCGCTGGCCTTCGCCAACGAATACTTTCGCGCGCCCGAGAAAACCGCCGAGGCTTGGCGCGATGGCTGGTTTCACACAGGCGACCGGGTGGTCCGGCGGCCCGACGGCGCCTTTCGTTTTGTCGACCGGCTGAAGGACGCGATCCGTCGGCGTGGCGAGAACATCTCATCGTTCGAGGTCGAGCAGGTGCTGTTGAGCCATCCGGCGGTGGCGAACGCGGCGGCGTTTCCGGTGCGATCAGCGCTGGCGGAGGACGAGGTGATGGCGGCTGTCATCCTGCACCCCGACCGCGCGCTTGCCGAGGCCGAGCTGGTGGCGTTTTGTGAGCCGCGTCTGCCTTACTTCGCAGTGCCCCGCTATCTCGAATACGTGACGGAGCTGCCGGCGACCGAGAGTGGCAAGGTGCAGAAGTACAAGCTGCGCGAACGTGGTGTCACTGAGAAGACCTGGGACCGCGCCGCCGCGGATGCGCGGCCGTCGCGCTCGCAGCGGGCAGGGGATTCGAACCCATGAGCGTATGCCTGTTCCTGACCTTTCGCTTTCCGGCTGCGCCGGCGGCCGCAGACGAGATAGTGAAGCTTGAGAAGGTTTTGCGCACCACGCCGAAGGTTCAGAAAGTCCTGATCCACACCTCGACCGATGCGAGCGATCCTTATCTGAAGGACGCATCGCCGCCGCAGCTTGTGCTGCAGCTCTACTTCGGTGACGTTTTGGACCTTGAGGCTGTTTTGTCCCGCAACGGCCACATCGGCATGCTCACATCACGCACCGAATTTCCGGTGATGGCCGCGGCCGACGTTGTCCAGCAGGCCATGATCGTGCGTCCCTTCGCGGTGCCGGCCCCCGCGTTGCAGACCGCGCGCGGTGCACCTTATTGCACCTATCTGGTGTCCTATGAGGGCGAGGCCGAGGACTTGAACGCTTGGCATAGCCACTATCTCGATCGGCACATCAAGCACATGGCCCGTTTCCCTGGCATCCGGGAACTCGAAGTTTATACCCGGCTCGACTGGGTCAGTTCGGTACCCTGGACCCGGTTGAATTTCATGCAGCGAAACAAAGTGGCGTTCGATAGTCCGGAGGCTCTGACGCAGGCGCTTCACTCGCCGGTGCGCCACGAGATGCGGGCCGACTACAAGACCTTCCCGCTGTTCACGGGTCCGAACACGCACTACGCCATGGCAACCCGCGTGGTGCATCCGCGGGTGCCCGATTAACGATCGGGACTGCGAAGCAGCATGAGCACGGTATCCAGGTGGCTCATGACCACTTCGCCGGTCGCATTGATGAGCGAATAGCGCCCGGTGACGATCCCGCGATCGGGTTTCGAGCGCGACCGCCGCTTGTCCGTCCACTTCAACTCGAGCGTCAGTGCATCTCCGGGATGGGCGGGTCGTAGGAAGCGGACCTCATCGTAGCCCACGGTCGCAATGACAGTGCGGCGCAGCGGAAGCATGTGGACGAGGTGCATCTTGATGGCAAACAGGTAAATTCCTGCAGCCGTCAACCCGCCGTGCTTTGACGCGAAGTCCTTGTCGACGTGCATGGGCATCGGGTCCCAAACCGAGGCAAACGCCATGAGTTCGTTTTCTGGGATGACATAGGGTCCCGCCTGGATGGCGTTTCCGGGGACCACGTCCTCGAAGAAGATATCCGGTGTCTCATTCATGCCGAAACCGGGCGCGTCACGCCGGAACGCTTGGGATTGCGCGTGGCGGATTCTTGGTGCCACGCCATGACCGTCTGACAAAGCATCGTGGTATCATTCCGGCGCAGTAGTTGTGCGTGGGGGTAGTGCATGTCCGAATTATCTCGTCCTGCTCGTATCTGGTATCAAAGCTTCGTCCATCCGACCGAGCAAGCGCCCTACATTGAGCGGCTGCAGGCATTTCTGGACGGGGCCGCGGGTGCCGGCATCAAATTCGAGGTCCATGGCCTCGATCCCCCGGATCGACACTTTCATCCATTGACGGAATTTCGTTGCGCCGCGCAGGTGATCCGCAACGCGATCGAGGCGGAGCGGGCCGGCTATGATGGCTTCATTATCGGCCATTTCCAGGAGCCCGGGCTTCTGGAGATCCGCGGCACGGTGGACATCCCTGTGATCGGCCTGGGCGAGGCCAATCTGCTCGCCGGGCTGAGCATGGGGGGCCGGCTTGGCTTGGTGACGATCGATCCGATCTTCATCAACTGGCATGAACGGCAGGTGATGGCTCATGGCCTCGATCAGCGCGTCGTCGGCGTACGCGCCATACGCGCGGATTTGCCGAGTTTCATGCGCGCTTTCACCGATGCTGCAAGTTACACCAAGGCCCGCGATGATTTCGTCGAGCAGGTGCGCCCGCTGGTCGCCGAGGGAGCAGAGGTCATTATTCCGGCGGGAGGCTTGCCGATGCTGTTGTTTGCACGTGAATGTCCGTTCGTCATCGACGGCGCATTGGTGCTCAATGGCATTGCGGTTGTGGCAAAGGCCGCCGAGATGGCGGTCGCGCTGCAGCGCTTGGTTGGATCCGTTGTCAGTCGCCGCGGCACTTACGCGAAGGCGTCGGCGTCGTGCGTCGAGGAGTATCTGAGTGCCCGCTGGTGAGGCCGATAAAGCTCTTGCTAAGACACCCGCGCAACATTGCGCCCCCAGCCAGGCTCCCCGATCGGTTGACCGTTCATGGCGACAGTCTTGCCCCGAACAATCGTCCGCACTGGCGCACCGGTCACTTCGAAGCCTTCATAAGGGGTCGCGTTGCCAATCGAATGCAGGCGGTCGGCCTTGATGATCTCGCGCTTGTTCATATCGACCAGCACGATATCGGCGTCGGCTCCTTCAGCCAGCGTGCCCTTTCGCGGGTAAAGCCCGAAGGCCTTGGCCGGCGCGGAGCAGGCCATGCGAACATATTGCGGCAACGTCAGGCGGCCCCGCGAAACCTCCGTGAGCATCAGCCGCATCGACGTCTCGACGCCGGGAAATCCCGGTGCGCAATCCCAGATCGGATCGCGCAGCTTCTCTTCGCGAAGATGAGGGGCGTGGTCCGTCGACAGGATATCGATGGTGCCTTCGACCAGAGCTTGCCAGAGCGGTTCCTTGTGCCCCGGCTCGCGCACCGGAGGTTTGACCCGGAGAAAGTTGGGGCCGAGTCTGGCGCCGTCGTCGGTGCTGAGGAAGAGATACTGCGGGCAGGTCTCAACCGTGATGTCGACGCCGCGTTGCTTCGCGAATCTGATGTGCGGTAGCGAATGGCGGGTGCTCTCGTGAGCGATGTGGACTTTGCAGCCCGTCCATTCCGAAAAGATCGCGGTGCGGCTCACGGCCTCGATCGTGGCGATGTCGCTGTGTTGTTCCAGATGAGCGGCGGCGTCGCGCCGTCCCGATCGTATCAGCCGCTCGCCGCGCCACATCAGAATCGGCGTGTTCTCGGCATGCACCGTGCAGCGTATGCCAAGCCCAGCCAGCACGTCGAAGGCGTCCAGAATCGCACCGTCCGGCGGACAGGGCACCAGCGGATTTTCGCTGCCCATGTAGAGTTTGAATGAAACGGCTCCGGCCTCGACCATCGGCTTGAGCTGATCGCGATTGTGCTCGCCGATGTTGCCATAGATGCCGAAGTTCACGATGGCCTGGCGCTCCGCGATCGCGATCTTCTGAACCAGCGCTTCGACGCTGGACGTCGGAGGATTGGTGTTCGGCATATCGAACACCGTGGTGATGCCGCCGACGGCGGCGGCCTGTGTGGCGGTGGTCCAGGTTTCCTTGTGGGCAAAGCCGGGCTCCCGGAAATGCACGTGCACGTCGATTGCACCCGGCAACACATAGAGTCCGTTGGCGTCGATTTGTTCGCGGGCCGGCGGCATCTGCTCGGTCGTGCCGATGCCGACGATCTTTCCGGCATCGACTGCGATTGACTGCGACGCGATCGCGTCGGGGCTCACAAGCCGTCCGCCGGAAATGACGAGGTCGACTGGTTTCATGGTAGCCTCAATGGCGATCTCATGGGACGAAATCGGCGATGTCGTGGGCGACACCGAACAAATCCGCGTTGCGCCGCCGCAGGCTTTGCGTCATCGACCGCACCTCCTGCATCAGCGCTTCCGCGTCGAATGTCTGAATTTTGCGGTTCTCCATGACGATGCGCCCGTCGACCATGACGGTTTCGACGCTGGCGCCGGTTTCCGCAAACACCAATTGGCTCACGATGTCGTTGACCGGAATCCACCACGGCGAATCGAGTCGGTAGACGACAAGATCGGCGATGAAACCCGGCGCGATCGCGCCGAGCTTGTCGTGGCGGAGCGCGCCGGCGCCACCGGCCGTCGCCATGCGCAGAACCTCGCCCGCCGTGATCCAGCGTGTGCGATCCGGCTCGGCCGAGCGGTGCGCGGTCGCAAGCGCGCGCATTGCTTCGTGCATGACTAGATTGTCGTTGCAGCTTGAGCCGTCGGTGCCCACGGCGAGCCGCACGCCGCGGCGATGCATCAGCGGCGCACGCGCAAGGCCGGTGCCGATGCGGCTGTTGCTTTCCGGATTGAGGACTGCGGTTGCCTTGCGGTCGGCCATCAGCTCGATGTCGTCGTCGGTGAGCCAGATGCTGTGCGCGCAGGACCAGCGGTCCGAGAGCACACCGAGGTCGGCCAGATGCCGGACCATTGTGGTGCCGTAGCGGCCCTGCGCCAGCTCCTGCTGCTTTTTGGTTTCGAGCAGATGGGTGTGGATGCCGGTGTCGTGGCGTTCGGCCAATTCGGCGCAAAGGGTCAGCGCAGCGTCGCTACAGCGGTCGGGATTCGACGGCGCCGGAAACACCGACAGCCGCGGCTGGCCATGCCATTTCCGGATGGTGGCGCTCATCAAATCCGATAGCTCGCCATAGGGCTGCGGCTTGAGCAGCTCGACCTCGCTGATGCGGGACTTGAGATCGTCTGGAATGGGCGCGGTGGGAAAGATGTCGCTGAACGGACCGTCAAAGAAGCGCATGCCGAGCGCGACCCGCACGCCGGTTTCGCTCCAGGCCGACAACACGGCGTCGGTGTCGGCGAGCGAAAAGCGCTGGCCCGGGAAATGGTCGATCGCCGCCGTGGAGCCGCTGGTCAGGAGGCCGTAGGCCGTCAACAGCACGCTCAGTCTGATCTCGTCCGGTGTGCGCCGCGAGGTATGTGCTTGGGTTAGCCACATGAACGCCGGATGGCTCATGCGGTCGCCGAAACCCGCCATGGTGCTGGACTGCGAATGGGTGTGCGCGTTGACCAGCCCAGGTGCGATCAGCCGATCCCGGCAATCGACACGCCGGTCGGGCACGGCCGGGCCGGTGTAGGGCCCGCGCCCGACCTCGGCGATTCGATCGTCGCGCACCAGGACGTATCCGCCATCGATGATCGTGTCGCGCGTGTCGAGCGTGAGGATCGTGGCATCGTGCAGCAATGTCGTTGTCATGACGCGATCTCCTCGGGCGTCGCGCTCGCTTGGCGGCAGGCGCCAGTGAACGGATTGAACTCCAGGCCAATGCCGCTTCGCGCGGCGCGGCCGACGATCGCCTCGGCGAGAGCGATGTCCTGCGCGACAATGCCGATCGACTTGAACACCGTCACATCGCAGGAACCGGCTGGCGCTGGCGTGCCGCCCAGCATCAGTTCGCCGATCTCCCCTGCGATCTGCGATTCATTGAGGTGGCCCGTTCGCAACGGGATACAAATGTCACCCGCGCGCTCCATGCAGCCGCTGCGGTGATCGGCATAGACGCGCGCGCGCGCGATGAGATCGTTGTCGGCCTCGCGTGCTTGCGGGCGATTGGCGCCGGCGAGGATCACCAGCGCGCCGGGCTTGACCTCCCGGCCCGGAAAGACCGGCGTATCGGCCGTCGTGATGGTCACGATGACGTCGGCGTCCCGCACGGCGACAGCCGGATCAGTGACCGCGCGCACGTCGCAGCCGCCAAGCTCCGGTGCATTCCGAAGCTGGGCTGCAAGATCGCCTGAGTGCTGCGCGCCCCGCCCGACAATAGAAATGCTTTTGAACGGGCGCACGAGTGCGAGATACCGGATCGCGGCGGGCGCGATCTTGCCGGCGCCGAACACGGCCAACGTTTCGGCATTCTTCGGCGCCAAGCGTTGCGCCGCCGCGGCGAGGCCGGCGGCCGTCCGGTGATTGTTGAACAGCGTTGTGGCGATCAGTGCGATGGGCGCACATTGCACGGCGTTCCACAGCATCATCATGCTCGAGGCCTTGCGCTGGCGTGTGCTCGGATCGGGATAGACGTGCATGTTGGCCTTGATCGCAAACGAGCTGTTATCGGAATGGCCGGCCAGCACCAATACGTTGCCCTTGGGATTGTCGCGTCCCATGTCCAGCCGGCCGGGCGCCGGTATGTGGCCGGCGGTGTGGCGCCGATACGCATCGGCCATAGCCTCGATCGCGGCCATGGGCTCGATCAATCGCTCAACCGCTTGCTCGGATAGGATACGCATGAAGTCCCGGTCTCGATGTTTAGAAAAGGCCGCTGTCCTTGCTCATGTGTGGGTCCAGCGAAGCAGCCGCTTCTCGCTGGCCGAGGTGGACCAAAACACGGCGAGAGCCACGGTAACGGACGTCAGAACCGCCGCCCATAACAGTTCGGTTTCCCGCATCTCACCGGATTCGAGAATGAGATTGCCCAGCCCCTTCGATCCCGTGATCCATTCCGACAGCATCGCGCCGAGGATGGCGCTCGATCCGGCGACCCGCAGCCCTGTGAACAGATAGGGCAACGCGAAGGGAATGCGCACAAAGCGGAGCTGCTGCCAGCGCGACGCACCATAGACATGGAGGAGTTCTGCGGCGTTGCGGTCGGCGCTCTGGAGACCGCGCATCGTGTTGATGAGCATCGGAAAAAACGACACGATGGTTACGACGGCCATGCTGGTGCTGATGCCGCGGCCGAAAATCAGCATCATGATCGGCGCCACCGCCGCGACCGGTGTCGAGCGGAACACCAGCACGACCGGCAGCGAAGCCTGCGCCAGGTTCCGGCTCATCGTGAAAGAAATGGCAATTGCGGTCGCGAGCAGCGTGCTGAGCATCAGCCCGAATGCGGCGGCCGATAGCGTGAAGCCGGCCTGCGACGCGATCACCTGCCGGTTCTTTTGCATGGCTTGGAATACGTCGAGCGGTAGCGGGACGAGGTACTTGGGGATCCGCAAGCCACTCACGATCAGGTGCCACGCCACAAAGAACACCGCGGCGCCAAGAATGATCTGGATCAACCGCTTCAACATGAGGCGTTGCGTTTGCGTGGTCATCGCATCAATCCGCGATCTCAACGTCGCGTTGCCAGGTGACGACGAGGCGTTCGATTAGCGCCCAGATGCCAAAGCCCGCTGCGGCCAGGAAGCAGGTGAGGAAGACTGACAGCCAGACCTTGGGCGTATCGTAGGAAAACAGCGCATAGAGCATCATGGCGCCGACGCCTCGATCGGCGCCTGCCCACTCGGCCGTAATCGCGCCGAGCACGGCGGAGGGCGCGGCGATCTTGAGGCCCGCGAAAAGATACGGCAGCGCGCTCGGGATCAGAAGCATCCACAGCGTCTGCACACGCGACGCCGAGAGGACGTGCATCAATTCGCGCTGGCGCGCGTCCGCCGCCTGCAGCCCCTGCATGGTGCCGACCAGCATCGGGAATTGGCTGGCCAGCGCCGCGATGGCGATCTGCACCTGCGGTCCGGTGCCAAGCCACAGCGCCAGCAGCGGCGCGGTCGCGATGATCGGAATGCTGTGGATGATCACGCCGAAATTGTAGATCGGCCCGTACACCGCGCGCACCGAAACAGCGATGGAGCCAGCTGTCATGGCGATGGCGGCCGCAATAAAATACCCCATCGCGGACTTCCACGCGGTCGGCGCGAGATTCTCGGTGACTAGGCGCGGGGAGTTCCAGATCTCCATGACGACTTCAGAGGGCGAGGGGACGAAGACCGGCAGGAGATTCGCGTGCTTTGCCGCCTCGGCCAACCCGATCAGCACCGCGCCGGTCAGGAGCGGCCGCCAGCTCGCGCGCGCAATTTTATGCGAGGCAGCCAGGGCGGCAGTCATCAATAGGCCTCGATGGGCTCGCCGCGCGCGGGGGCGCCGCCTTGCTCATTGCCGAACAGCCCATCGCGCACGCGGTTGACGCAATCGAAGAATTCAGGCGTGCGCATCATGGCAAGCCCGCGCGGCCGGGGCAGCGGCACGTCGATGATGGTCGTGACGCGGCCGGGGCGCGCGCTCATGACGTAGACGCGATCCGACATGAACACCGCTTCCGCGATCGAATGGGTGACGAGGAGCGCCGTGGTTCCGGATTCCGCCCAGATGCGCAGAAGCTCGAGGTTCATGCGTTGACGCGTGATCTCGTCGAGCGCGCCGAACGGCTCGTCGAGCAGCAAGATGTCGGGGGTCAGAACCAGGGCGCGTGCGATCGCCACGCGCTGCTGCATTCCACCGGAAAGCTGGTGCGGCAGCGCATCCTCGAAGCCATTGAGGCCGACCAGATCGATCAGGTCTTTCGTGGTGCGCGTCGAGCGCTTGGAACTGCCGCGCCCCACCACGTCGAGCGGCAGCTCGATGTTTTGTTTGACCGATCGCCACGGCAGCAGCGTGGGACTCTGGAACACGAAGCCCAGCGAATGCGCATGCCTCGCGAGTCGTGGAGACTCGCCCCCCAGGCTGATGCTGCCGGCGAACGGCTGCATGATGTCGGCGACCAAGCGGAGCAACGTCGACTTGCCGCAACCGCTCGGTCCGATGATGGCGGCGAACTGTCCCGCCGCGACATTCATGTCGATCTTGTCGAGCGCGATCACCGGCTCGCCACGGCCGTAGAAGACCATGGAGAGCTGTTCAATCTTGATGTCGCGCGGCACAGCCGCGACAGGCGGCGCCTGCATCAGGAGGTCAGGGCCGCATCGATGAAGCTCGCGTCGCAGAGATCCGCGACCTTCATGTCGGTCTTGACCATTCCGACCTTACGATAGATCTCGATGATTTTTCCAAACAGCGCCAAGTCCAGCGCGAGCAGGCCCTTTGTCGTTGCGGGGCCGTACTCGATGTAGGGCTTGCTCTCGATGATCTCGGTGAGCTGCGCCTGATAGTTGAGACCGGGCGCGCCGTATTTGTCGACCATCAGCCTGGCGATCGTTTCCGGATTGGACAGCGCCCACTTGTGTCCCTCGATCGCGGCCTTGAGGAAACGCACCACCAGGTCGCGGTTGGCTGCGAGGAAATCTTCGCGGCCGTAGATCGTGCAGGTGGTTTCGGGGAGCCCGAGATCTTGGGCATTGAGCGCGTAGATTTCCACCCCGCGCGTTTTCAGCATCACGCCCTGGTTGGTGACATAGCCGCAATAGCCGTCGAGCTGCCCGCTGACGAGGGCGGCGGGATCGGGCGCCGACGGCACGATCTTCACGTCGTCGGGTTTCAACCCCGCGTCCATGATCAGATTGAGCATCAGAGGCTTGCCGGAGGTGGAGACCGCAATGGTCTTGCCTTTCATCTCTTGGACCGACTTGATCGGAGTCTTGGCGAGACTCATGATGCTGTACGGGCTTTTCTGAAATATCGTACCGATCACCTTGATCGGGATGCCCTTTTCACGCGCGACGATCAGCGGGCCGATGGGCCGGTCGCCGAGTTGCGATTGTCCGGCCGCCACGTTCGCGACCGGATCGATGTTGGGGCCGCCTGACACGAATGTCGGATCGATGCCGAATTTCTTGAAGGTGCCTTTCTCGATACCGCCGAAGAAGCCGCCGTATTGGATGCTCTTGACCCAAGAGAGCTGGAACGACAGCGGCTTATCCTGAGCGAGCGCGTTGCCAAGCCCGATCCAGGGGGCTGCTACGAAGCCTGCGGCAGCCGAAGCGCCGGTTTTCAGCAAGCGGCGTCGGGTGGGATTGTGCTTGAAAGTCATCACTGTTCTCCGTTCTGGAATGCCATGTCTGGAATGCTATGCCGAATGTCTTGTCCCAATAGTTAGCAAGCGTTGTGCCAGCTCAATCGGGCGATGCCGACAGTTGGGCCAGGCCTTCTGTTCCGAGCAACAAGGCAAATTGGGCCGTGGTTTCGCGGATATGCGCAGCAAGCAGTTTTTCGGCGAGCGCGAGATCCTTCGCCAAGGCTGCCTTCACGATGGCGGCATGGCTCGACCTGATAACGGGATGGCGGCTGCTGCGGAGCACGGCCAGGCGACGGTAACGGTCGAAGTGATCGTGCAGCATGGTGCAAAAGCCCAGCAGGCGCGGCAGGCCGCAGGCTGCGATCAGCGCCATGTGGTAGCCGCGATGCAGTTCCTCCCAGGCTTCGTCGATCAGAAGCTTATCGCTGCGCGGGCTTCGGCTCAGCCGATGCTGGGCCGCCAGAACCTGCGCCTCCCAGGCGTCAGTGCCGCGCTCGATGGAAAGCCGCAGCGCCGTCGTTTCGATGCGGACCCGCGTCTCAGTCACGTCGCGCAGATCGTCAGCCGACGCGGGGGCGACGCGAAAGCCGCGCTGGCCCTCCTGGATCACAAGCCCGCGGCCGGCCAGTCCGGCCAGCGCTTCCCGCAGCGGGCTCATGCTGACTTGATAGCGGTCGCACAGGCCCTGCAACCGCAGGCGGATTCCCGGAGCCAATTGCCCGCTGAGGATGTCAGTGGCCAGGCGCGCCTGGACCGCTTGGGCGAATGTGCGGGATTCATCCATCGGTCAGGCACTCCATCCAGTTCGGTGCCGAGGCGCGGTCACTGCCGAAATTCCAGGCAGTAATTTGTGCAGGCTGCCTAAATTTATATAATCTGTCAAAATGTCGAAATTTCTAC
Organism: Rhodoplanes serenus; assembly: GCA_945893145.1. Taxonomy (GTDB): domain Bacteria; phylum Pseudomonadota; class Alphaproteobacteria; order Rhizobiales; family Xanthobacteraceae; genus Z2-YC6860. The sequence continues at coordinate 77,513 of CAMDDZ010000011.1, forward strand.
GGGGCGTCATGGCACGAGTTTTTCCATGCGAGCGGCCCATGCGTGTAAGTCGCGATTGCGGTCCCGCTGGTGCCTGACGAGGCCGCGCACCTCGCTCAGAATTGGCTCCATATCGAAAGCCACCATCCGCTTGCCTTCGACGATCACCTTGCCGTCGACGATCACGGTGTCGACCGTTGCGCCGGATGCGCTGAACACAAGCTGCGTGAGGGGATCGTTGAGCGGAATCCAGGACGGCGCGCGCAGATCATGCAGAACGAGATCGGCCGGCGCGCCGGGCTCGAGCGTGCCGAGCCCCGCGCACCGCATGGCTTTGCCGCCGGCTATGGTCGCCATGCGGATGGCATCGATCGCCTTTGGCCAGTGGTTGCGATTGGGCTCGCTCGGGCGTTGCAGCATGAGCGCGAGCCGCATCACCTCGTGCATGTCGAGATTGTCGTTGGTGCTGGCGCCGTCGGTGCCCAGCGCCACCGTGACGCCGGCACGCAGCATTTTGGCGATCGGCGATATTCCAGTGCCGAGTTTCAGATTGCTCTCGGGATTGTGCACCGGAATCGAGCCGCGTTCGGCGAACAGGGCAATGTCGTCATCGTCGAGCCAGATGGTGTGAGCCGTCGATAGCCGGTCGGTGAGCAGCCCCAGTTTGTCGAGATGCTGCACCATGCTCCGGCCGTAGCGTTTCCGCGCGATTGTGCCTTGAATCGCAGTTTCCAGTAGATGCATGTGCACGGGCGTGTCGTGAATGCCGGCGATCCGCACGACCTCGGACAGCAGATCGTCGCTGCACCGCATTGGGTTCGACGGCGCGGGACAGATCCGGATGCGGCCGTCTGCGCTGTGATCGTGGCGGACGATGCAAGTCTCCACCAGAGCGATCGTATCCGCCAGCGGCGCCGGCGACAGCGGATTGCCTGCGGCAAAGTCAGGCGGATAGCCGCCAGGTGGCTCGATGTCGGTGTAGGCCTCATCGAAGATGCGCAGCGCGACCATCGCGCGCAGGCCTGTCATCCGATAGGCATCGACGACAGCTGCGACATCGCCTTCAGTAAAACCTTGCTCGGGAAAATGATCGATGATCGCGGTGGTGCCGCCGAGCAGATGCTCGATGCAACCGAGCAGCGCCGACAGCCGGATTTCATCGGGTGTGCGGCCAGCGGTATCCGCCTGGTTGCGCCACATGAACGCCGGATGGCTCAGCAGATCGCCGGTTCCCTTCAACACGTTGGTCGGCGAATGGGTGTGGGCATTAACGAAACCTGGCATCAGCAGCCGGTCGCGCCCGTCGATGGTTTTGGCCATCTTTGTGTCGGCGGTCCCGGTTGCGACAACGGCGGAAATTCGGCCATTCTCGACGACGACGTCAGAGCGCCGCGGCTCGGCGGATTGGGCCGACACCACCAGCGCGTCCTTGATCACGATCTTCGGCGACGTCACGGTTCTGCTCCTGCTTACGCACCGTCACTGCTAGGCAACCGTCGTGCCAGCTTGTCGGTGCATCGCTGGCGAAGGTATGGATACTACGTGACGCCGGCGGGCAGCGCCGGGCCGTCAAGCACCGCGAGACCGAACCATGTCCGATCAGAGCCTTCCGGCCGGAACCACATTGCTGATCAAGGGCGGCCTGGCGCTCACCCCCGGGTCGGACTGGCATCAGCCGCCACGCGTCGACATCGCGGTCGCGGGCGACACCATTACCGGTGTCGCGGATGCCTATTCGCCAGAAGGCCGTTCCGGTATCGAGGTGATCGACGCGCGCGATCACCTGGTGCTGCCGGGATTCGTCAACGCGCACTACCATTCCCACGACGTTCTCGCCAAAGGCACGCTTGAGGAGGTGCCGCTGGAGACGTGGCGGCTTTACGCTTTGCCGCCCCAATATCCGCCGCGGTCGGTCGAGGAGATTTATGCGCGGACATTGCTCGGCGCGCTGGAATGCCTGCGGTCGGGGATGACGACGATCCAGGACATGCTGACGCTCTATCCATATGAGGACCGTCACATGGACGCGGTGATGGCCGCTTACGAGAAGGTCGGCATTCGGGTCGTCTTCGCGCTGCAATACGCAGACCGCAAGGGCATCGAGACCATTCCATTCTGGAAGGATACGTTCCCGGCTGAACTGCATCCGCTGCTGTCGACCGCCGCGGAGCCCGAGCGCAAGCTCGACCTCATTGGGCACTTCGAATCCACACGGCTGAAAGCTGCGCCCCGGCCGCGGGTGTCCTGGGCGCTCGGTCCATCGGCGCCGGAACGCTGCTCACCGGCGCTGATGCAGCGGACCATGGAGCTGGCCCGGCGCTATGACATTCCGGTCTACACGCATATCTACGAATCGCGCGGCATGGCGTTGCAGGCGCGGCTGACGTTGCCGGAGTACAGCGGGCTGCTGATCCGGCGTCTTGCGGAAGAGGGTGTGCTCGATCCGCGGCTGAACTTCGCGCACAGCGTCTGGCTTTCGCGCGAAGAGATCGAGTTGCTGGCCGAGCACGGCGCTGGTGTCGTCCTCAATCCGCAGGGCAACTTGAAAATGAAGTGCGGCATTCCGCCGATCCGGATGCTGCAGGACGCAGGCGTTCGCATTGGTCTTGGCTGCGACAACTGCAGTTGTTCCGATGCACAAAACATGTTTGTCGCCATGAAACTGTTCGGGCTGCTGGCTGCGGTCAGCGATCCGACTCCGGGCCCGCCCCAGGCCATCGCGGCGATCCGCTCCGCGACAGAGGCCGGCGCGGATGGTGCGCGGCTTGGCCATATGATCGGCCGGATTGCCACAGGCTTCAAAGCCGACCTGACGTTGATCGACATGAAGGATCCGAGCTGGTCGCCGATGAACAGCGCCGCGCGCCAGCTTGTGCATGTCGAGGCGGGACGCGGCGTGCGAACCGTTCTGGTCGACGGCGCGGTTGTCGTCCGCGATCGAAAACTCACGACCGTCGATGAGACGACGATCTATGCGGCGGTGAAGGCTGTGATGCCGGAGTTTCGGAAAGATTTTTCGACGATCTCGGCGCGTGTCGCTAAACTTCAGCCTTGGCTCGATCGCGCGCATACGCAGATTATGAGCGCCGAACTCGATATCGAGCGGTTGCCGATGCCTTCATCCTCGAAGTAATCCATTTCGGCCGACCCGAAGCACGGCGACAAGGCGCTGGCGGGTTAGGACGCCGTCAGCGGCTTCACTCCACGCCGCCGCCTACCAATCTGTTTGGCGTGAGCTTGGTTTTTTTTAAGTTCTGGTTCGCTTCCAGCAGATAGGGAACGGCTGGTTTCTGTCTCGAGGCCAGCTGTTCGTAATCTCGGTCGACGGTCCGCATGACTTCGTCGAGCTCCTGGCGGAACTTGCGTTCGTCTATCGTGGTGAGACGTCCGTCCTGCAGCACGATCGTGCCATCGACCATGACGGTATGCACGCCGCGTCCGGTCTCCGAAAACACCATCTGGCGCGCGGCGCTGTTGAGCGGCTGATAGGCAAAGTCTGAGAGGTCGATCAACACGAGATCGGCCTGCATTCCGGGCTTCACTTCGCCAATCGCGCCGTCGAGCCCCACGGCGTGTGCGCCGCCGACCGTTGCGGCTTCGAACGCGTGCTGTGCGAGCACGCCGGTTGGCTCGGCGTCCATGCCGCCCGAAAGCAGCGTAAAGAATTTCATGGACTGGAAGAGATTTTGGCAGTCGCTGCAACTGCAGTTATCGCAGCCGAGCGCAAGGTTGATGCCCGCCCTCTTGAGCGAAAGCAGCGGCGCAACGCCGTTCTTCAGTTTGAGGTTGGCCAGCGGATTGTGCACGACGCCAGAACCGGCGCGCGCCACGGCGTCGATCTCGTCGTCCGTGATATAGATGCTGTGCGCAAGCGTCGTGCGAGGCGTCAGCAAGCCGAGATCGGCCATGTAGCGGACCAGCGATCCGCCATGCGCGCCATAGTGCGAGCGCGCCTTGGCGAGCTGCGCGCGCGTTTCATAAACGTGAGTGAAGACCGGAAGCCGATAGCGTTCGGACAGCGACGCGATGCCTTCGAGCAGCGGCGTCGAGCAGCGCTGTGGACCGGACGGGCTGAGCGCCCAGTGCAAGCGCGGCGGCAGCGGATCGAGGCGTTTGATCTGCGCCTCGACGAAGGCAAGGTCTGCCTTGGCGTCGCCTGGCTTGCCGTTCACGATGGCCGATATCTCTGCCGGGATGGTGGGCGGCAAAAACGGCTCGATGTCGAGCGCAGCGATGTCGCGGACCGCGATGGAGAACACCACTCGGACGCCGACCTCCGCGTACGCTGCCAGAATGATATCGAGCGTTTCCTCATCCTGCGGCACCAGTGAATTCATGTCCTGGATGGTGGTGATGCCGTGCCGCACGCATTCCATAGCTCCGAGCAGCGTGCGCGCCCGCAGCTCTTCCTTGCTTCGCTTGCCCCAATACGCGGGCTGCGAATGCAGGGCCCAGACGTCGAATGGCATGTCCTCGAATCGGCCCTTTGCGAGCACGTCGTAGGAATGGTAATGGGCGTTGACGAGGCCGGGGATCAGCAGCTTGTCCGTGCCATCGATAACGCGGACAGCGGGCCGCTTTTGGGCGACGCCCGCGGCGATATCGGCTTTGCGGTCCGAAAGCTCGTCGGGCGCGCTGACCGACTCGATTCGGCTGCCCGCGACGATCACATCGCGAACTGGCGGGCGGTGAACGTCGAGCGCGCGATCGTAGACGCGAGCGCCGCGGATCAGCGTGAGCTGATCTTCGGCGCCTTGCCCTTGCTTCGGCATGGCGCGATGCGGTTCGCTTAGTTGGTCTTGATCGAGATCTTGCGCTCAGCGAGTGGCGGCAGGAATGACCGGTTGAACACTTCGCTGACCTTGGGCTTGCTGCTGAGCTTGTAGGCTTCCACGATCACGTCGATCGCGCGCGACAGCCGATCGTCGCTGAGATCGCCGACGCCGAGATCGTTGGCCTCTGGCGCGTTCATGAGATTGTTGAGCGCAAAAGCGATGCGTTTTGTCTCGATATCGCTGCTGAGCAAGGGCTCGACCTTGACCATCGTCGCAACGCCCATGCTGGGATTGGCAATCACCTCTTTCATGGCGCGATTGATGGCGCGTACGAGACCGGCGACCGCCTTCGGATTGTCCTTGAGAAGCTTCTGCGAAACCATCACGCCATTGGAGTAGAGGTTCATTCCGTAATCGCCGTAGTTGAACCAGCGGAAGTCCTTCTCGGGATCCTGCTTCTGCTGCAGCAGATTGATGTAGCTCGTGACGTTGAACACGAGCGAGCCCTGAATCTGATCTGTAATCAGCATCTGCTCTTGCAGATTGGGCGCCATGTTCAGCATGGAAATGCCGGACGTGTCGATGTTGTTGATCTTGGTGAAGCTCGGGAACAGATGAAGCGTCGCGCTGCCGGCCGGGCCGCCGAGTTTCTTACCTTCGAGGTCCTTGATGGTTTTGATCGGGCCGCCCGCCTTGGTGAGGATCACGAACGGCGGACGATTATAGATTTGATAGACCATCACCGGCTGTTCGCCGGGCTTGTTGGCGGCTTGCTGGATGACCGCGTTGATATCGCCGAAGCCGGCGTCGTAGGCGCCTGACATGATGCGAGTGATCGTGGCGGCCGAGCCTTCGCCCTGGTCGATGGTGATGTCGATGCCTTCGTCCTTGAAGTATCCCTTTTCCTTGGCGACGTAGTACCAGGAATGGATGCCCTGGAATTTGAAATCCAAGGTGAATTTGATGGGCGTCAGGCTTTGGCTCGCCGCCGGGAAAATGCCGAAGGCGGTGACACAACAGCCAACAAGGAGGGCGGTGATAAAGCGATTGCGGGTCATCGGATGCGTCCTGCGTTTGAGGCCGTTCAACAGTCTCAAAGCAAGCGCCGCGCCAGGACATATCCTGGTTCGCTCATCGCAGGTGGGGTTCAGCGCACTCCGCCGTGCCTGGAGCCATAAATGAAAATTCGACTGCGTTTGGCCATCGATTGCGCGCCTGGAGCACCTTTCGATCTGACGTGCTGATTGGTGACAGAACGAGCAGCACGCTTGTCCCAGTGCTTGCGGGGAGGCGTCGTGCTGCCTTACGCGGCAGTCCGTTGCCTGCGAATTGATCACAGCGCAATCAACGGCCCGCGACCGCACCCGCAATTTCGGGGGTCTGACGCATGGCGTCCAGCGCGCGCATCAGCCATTCGGCGAAAATCGCGGTGGGGATCGGCAGATTGCGTGCCCGAAGGTGGCCGAGCACGAGATTTGCGCGCGGAACGTCGCGATCGTCGATCTGGCGCGCGACCAGTTTGAGTGGATTGCCTTCCGGCATGGTGCCGATCTTGATCTGAAACGAGATCAGCTTGGCATGCGTCACCAATCCGCGCAAAAACTCGAATGAATTGGACTCGGCCGCGATGTTGAAGCTCAGTCCGCTGCGCGCCATGACCTCTTCCAGCAGTTGGCGCCCGCCGATGCTGCGTTCCGGCAGAGCAACCGGATAGGCGGCGCAATCGCGCAGCCGGACGGCGCGCTTGCCGGCGAGCGGATGATCGGCCGCCATCACCGCCACGATGCGCTGCTCCAGCGACATCAGCGGCTGAAAATTCGCCAGAAACGGCGGACGAAACACCAGCACCAGATCGACCGTATAGGCGGCCAGCGCCGTCATGGCCTGTTCGTGGTCGGCAATCTTGACCTCGAACGCCACCATGGGATGGCGCGCTCGAAACTCCGCGATCGCGCGCGGCAAAAAATCGAGTGCGAGCGCCTGGCTGCAGGCGATGCGCACGGTGCCTCGCCGTAGGCCTTTGAGATCCTCGATCTGCGACTTCATACGTTCCACGTCGCCGTTTTGCTGGCGCAGGTAGTGGACAAAAACCTCACCCGCGGCGGTCAGGCGCACCCCGCGAGGCCGGCGTTCGAACAATTGGGTGCCGAGCTCCTCCTCGAGGTCCATGATCCGGCGGTTCACCGCCGACGCCGTGACGTTGAGCTGGTCGGCGGCCTTGCGGATCGAGCCCGCCCGCGCGACCTCGTCGACATAGCGCAGTATCCGTAAGTGCTTCATCGCACACTCCAAACCGAGTGAAGCAATTTTGGCACCACAGTAGCAAGAAATCAGCGGCAGATGCGATCACTGGGCCGCGCTAGCGTTTCGCCTTGAGAAACGGCCGTATCCAGCGGGCACGGCGATTGCAGTTGATCGCTGCGTGACGAGGGATAGCTGCCAACCAAAGGGCCGTCTCGTGGGATACCGATGACGCTTGCCGCACATGGGCAGAATTCGAGCTTCGCCTGCCCACGAAAACAGCAGCGGATCGTTTGGTGTTCGGCAGCGGCCCCGGCGGTAGGCCTCGATTTCCCGCTCCAAGCATTACGCGACGGGCCACTTGGCCTCGTTCGCTTGTTTCACGGTGTTGTCGCAACCGGCAACGCCATCATCTCGGCGATCGGAAAGCCGGATCCGGCGCCTCTCCCGCAGACGAACGCTCTTGAAAGGAGTGCGCCATGACTTTGACGTTGCGATCCTCGTTGTTGGCCCTGACTGCCGCGGTCGGACTTGCGCTGCCGTTTGGCTTCGCCGCGCCGGCAGACGCGCAGACCACCAAACTCAAGCTCGTACTCAACTGGAAATACCAGGGACCGCAGGGAATGTTCTTCGTTGCCGATGACAAGGGTTACTTCAAGGCCGAGGGCCTTGAGGTGACGCTCGATCAGGGCAACGGATCGGCCGCCGCCGTGCCGCTGGTCGCGAACGGCACCTACGATGTCGGCTTTGGCGACATCAACGCGCTTATCGAATTTGCCGCCCGCAAGCCCGAGGACGCGCCCATCGCCGTCTATGTCATGTTCAATCAGCCGCCGTTTACGATTGCGGTGAAGGCGGACAGCCCGATCAAAACGCCGAAGGATCTCGAAGGCAAGACGATTGGCGGCGCCGCCAACGATGCTGCTCTGAAGCTGTTTCCGGCGTTCTGCAAGGCCGCCAAGATCGACTGCAGCAAGATCACCATCACCAACATGCAGCCGAACCTGCGTGAACAGATGCTGATGCAGGGCCAGGTCGATGGCGTATTCGGTTACGTCAACACCATCCGCTTCTCCGCGCGGCTGATGGGCGTCGAGGACAAGCAGCTTCGCTACATCAACTACGGCGACTACGGCATGGACCTCTACTCCAATGCCATTATCGTTTCCAAGAAGCTGGCGAAGGACAATCCGAAAGCGGTCGCAGGTCTCGTGCGCGCGATCAACAAGGGGCTGGTCGATTCATTGAAGGATCTCGATGCGTCGGTTGCCGCGGTCGCCAAGCGTGAGCCGCTGCTCAAGGTTCCGGTTGAGCATGACCGGTTCGTGCAGACTCTTAGGGACGAGATGAACCATCCCGAGATCGCCAAGATCGGGCTCGGTAGCGTCGACGAGGTTCGGCTCAAGAAATCGATCGATATCCTGGTGGAAGCCTTGGCCCTGCCGCGCACGCCGGCGGTTTCGGAAATCTTCACGCCGGCATTCCTGCCGCCGGTCGCCGATCTTCCGAAGAAGCTGTTCTGAGCCCGCATTGCGCGCTCCACGCTGCGGCCGTAGCGTGGAGCGGCATTAAAACGAGTGCGGAAACGACATGGATCTCCAACTCAAGGGACGGGTTGCGGTCATCACCGGCCCAGCCAAGGGCATGGGTGCGGCGATTACCCATGCGTTTGCGGCGGAGGGCGCACGGCTTGCGCTGCTCGGCCGCGACGTGGCGGCGATCGAACCGGTGGCTGACGAGGTGCGGCGAGCTGGCAGCGAGGCCATCGTCGTGCCGTGCGATCTGGTCGATGCCGGTCAATGCGAGAAGGCGGCTGCCGCGACCAAGGAGGCATACGGCGGCCGCATCGACATTCTGGTCAACGTGGCAGGTGGCTCCGGTCCGATTGGCAAGAGCGGTGTCGAAACCACGCCGGAGGAATTCGACGACATCGTCACTCTCAACATGAACGGCTGCTTTCACACCATGCGCAGTGTGCTGCCAGCCATGATGGCGCAACGCTACGGCAAGATCGTCAATGTCGGCGGCACGTTTGGCATGCGCGGCCGCGCCGGCCGCATGGCCTACTCGGCGTCGAAATGGGGTCTGCGCGGGATCACCAAGAGCTTTGCGATCGAGGTCGGCGCTTACAACATCAACGTCAATTGCGTGGCGCCGGGAATGGTCGACGGCCCACGCTTCCGCGACAAGGTCTGCTCCGACATGGCCAAGCGCCTCGGCATCACGGTCGAGCAGGCGGCCGAACGCCATGCCGCCGATTACGCGCTCAAGCGCGTGACCACCGATGTCGATGTCGCCAACGCCTGCTTGTTTCTCGCCAGCGATGCGTCACGCCAGATCACCGGCGTCGATCTGCCGATCGACGGTGGCTGGGCGATGCTGTGAGGGAGCGCCGATGAACGCGGTCGATCTCGTCATTCGTTCGGGCAAGGTGGTGTCGCCGGATTCGGTCATCGAGGCCTGCGTCGCCATCAAGGATGGTATCGTGGTTGCGGTGGGTGCGGAGGCTGCGATGCCTTCGGCGCGCGAAACACTCGATGCGAGCGGATTGCATGTGCTGCCGGGAGCGATCGACGTGCACGTGCATTTCCGTGATCCCGGCTATCCGCACAAGGAGGATTTCGAAAGCGGCACCGCGGCCGCAGCCTTCGGCGGCGTCACCACCGTGTTCGACATGCCGAACACGATCCCGCCGACCGGCACACCTGAAATTCTTGCGGCCAAGCACAAGATGGCGGCCGAGAAGGCGCACGTCGATTTCGGTCTCTACGGGCTGCTCGGCGAGGACACCATCGAGCACGTGCCCGAGCTTGCGAAGACCGTGATCGGCTTCAAGCTCTACATGGGCAACACCTTCGGGGCGATCCCGACGCCCTCGACCGGGGTGACGCTTGAGGCTTTCGAGACCGTCGCGCTGACCGGCAAGCGCGTCTCGCTGCACGCCGAAGAAAACTCCACCATGGTCAACCGCGAGACGCGGATGCGAAACGCTGGTCGGGTCGATCCGCTGGCGCATCTCGCCTCGCGGCCGGCCGTGGTGGCAATCGAGGCGGTGAGTAGAGCTGCGATCCTTGCCGAATGGACCGGTGCGCGCATCCATATCCTGCATATTTCGTCGGCCGAGGAGCTGCGTCCGCTGCGCGAGGCCAAGGCGCGCGGCGTTGACATCACTGGCGAGACTTGTCCGCACTATCTCGTTCTTTCCAGCGAGGACTACGCGCGCTTCGCCGGCGTCATCCGCGTCAATCCGCCGGTTCGGGAGAAGCGCAATCAGGAGCCGCTGTGGGCAGCGCTCGCCGACGGCTGTGTCGATGTGATCGCCACCGATCACGCGCCCCATTCGCCCGAGGAAAAGACCCGCAATGACATCTGGACGGTCGATTGCGGCTTCCCCGGCGTCGAGACGCAGATGCCGATCATGCTGACCGAAGCCGCGGCCGGACGCTTCAGCGTGTGCGACTACGTGCGGTGGAGCGCGGCAAGTCCGGCCAAGATCTGGGGCCTCTATCCCCGCAAGGGCGTCATTCAGCCCGGCGCGGAAGCCGACATCGCGATCGTCGACATCAACCGAGAGTGGACCATCGATGACGCCAAGCTGCAATCGCGATCCAAGATCACGCCCTTTCATGGCCGCCGGATGAAGGGATTGCCGATCCACACGCTGGTGCGAGGACGTTTCGTCATGAGAGACCGTGTGCTGGCTCGCGACACTCGGGGTTGGGGCCGCTCCGTTCATACGATCCAACGCTTGCCACCGCCACGTCCGCAAAACACCGATCAGACCATGCAGGCCATCCTCCGTGCCGCACCGGCCGGGGCCGGGGAGCGCGGCCGATGACGCTAGCAGCCGTTCCCGCAACGCCGATCATGTCGGACGTTCCCGCGCGTCGCACCGCCTTTGTCGAATTGGAGAAGGTGACCCACGCTTACGGCCGTGGCGAACGGCAAGTCCGCGCGCTCGACGAAACCAGCCTGCTGATCGAAAAGGGCGACTTCGTTGCGCTTGTGGGGCCTTCAGGCTGTGGCAAATCCACGATCCTGAAGCTCGTCACCGGCCTCATCAATGCGTCGTCCGGCTATGTGTTTATCGCTGGCCGGCAAGTTGGCGCTGAACCGGTGCGTGTCGGCATGGCGTTTCAGAATCCGACGCTGCTACCGTGGCTGACGCTGCGCGAAAACGTCATGTTGCCGCTCAAGATCGTGCCGCCATTCCGGCAGGAATATTACGCCAAGCGCAAGGGCGAATTCCGCGACAGGATCGAAGCCCTGCTTGCGCAGGTCGGGCTTGCGGGCTTCAGCGACAAGTATCCTTGGCAGCTTTCAGGTGGGATGATGCAGCGGGCCTCGTTGTGCCGCGCGCTGATCCACGAGCCGCAGCTTCTTATGCTGGACGAGCCGTTCGGTGCGCTCGATCAATTCACGCGCGAGGAGCTTTGGGCGATCATGCAGGACTTGTGGATCGCGCATCGCCCCACGGTTTTGCTCGTGACGCACGACCTCAAGGAAGCGGCCTATCTCGCCAACCGCATCTGCGTGATGCAGGCGCGGCCGGGGCGGATCATCGACGACCGCGTCGTGCCGTTCGCGCGGCCGCGTACCATCGAAATTGTCCGTCGTCAGGCAATTTGAGACTGATCAGGCGTTTCGAGAAGAGAGGCTCTGGCTCATCAGGGTTAGAGTTTAGGCGGCCTGCAGTCGGTGCTGCAAGCGGCGGTTTGCGATAGTTGCATGTTTGATGCGTTTGCGTTCTGCGA